>NZ_JBXARK010000003.1:137215-451358 GCF_058808175.1 Flavobacterium sp. GW821-FHT11G01
TCTTCAAAATCCTCAAGCAATTTGTTTGGGGATTTTTTGTTTTTAGACCGAATTAAATCCCAATTTTTTAAATCCCAAATTCCAATCTTTGTATAAAAATGTTTTTAAAATTGGAATTTGGGATTTAAAAAATTGGGAAATTTTATTTTAAGTTGCTCAAATCACTTTCAGTTTCCAATTCTGTCGGGCTTTGGTTTTGTTTGAATAAACGTGCCGTCAGGTTTCCTTTTAAAGTGATTTTTTCTCCTTTTACCTCAAGCCAGCTTCCTTCTCTTAAGCCTAAAACGGGAATGGAATTAAAAGCATGGAATTCCTTAATTCTGGTTTCGCGGGTTTCGCCCATGTGTTTCGATTGCAAATCCGGATCTAAATAATGTGGATTCAGATTGAAAGGAATCAATCCTAAAGTTTGAAAACTTGGTGGATAAACAATTGGCATATCATTCGTTGTTTGCATTGATAAACCACAAATATTACTTCCTGCGCTGGTTCCTAAATAAGGAGTTCCGTTTTTAACAGTTTCAGAAAGAAGCTGCATGATATTGTGTTTGTATAATTGAGTAACTAATAAAAAAGTATTTCCTCCACCGGTAAATATTCCTTCTGCATTTTTTATGGCATTTTCAGGGTTTTCAAACTCATGAATTCCCTTTACAGAAATGTTAATGGTTGTAAATGCCTGCGACACCTTTTCGGTATAATCGTTATGTGAAATTCCGCCGGGACGAGCGAATGGAATAAATAAAATGCTTTTGCAGTTTTTAAAATGTACTTGTAAACTAGGCAATAAATACTCTAAATAATTGCCCTCGTGAAGGGTAGAGGTGCTGGCAATAATAATGCTTTTCATAAATTATATACTCAAATTGTGAAGGTTAAAGGTATTAAAAACTCTTTTTTGAGACGAGAAAATCAGAGTTTAATTAACATATTTTTACCAAGCCGTTAATACTAATTTTGGAACACATTAAGATATTTTTACACTTTTAACGGTAATTTTAATTTTTTCATTTTGATCAACAAAGTTTTATGTGTTTTGGTTGTTGTTTTGAGTCACACTGCTTGGTCTCAAGATCAGGATCGTGCTATTATAAACGGCAAAATCGTTTCGAATACAAATGATTTGGAAGGTGTTTATGTGGTAAATGCACAAACTGAAGTTATGGTAACTACAACTGCTGATGGATCTTTTTCTATTCTGGCTAAACCTGGAGATACACTTGTTTTTTCTTCTATTCAATTCAAAGAAAATAGGGTTTTGTTAACCAGTGAAAATTTTACAGATCTTAATTTTACTGTAAAACTCAGTTTGGTAATGCATCAATTGCAGGAAGTAATTATAAAACGATATGATAATATCAATGCCGTGGCTTTAGGAATTGTTCAGGGAAATCAAAAAACATATACAGAAAGTGAAAGAAAATTACGTACTGCTACGGCCTTAGACGCAACAGCAAGTGCGAGCGGAATGGCTGGAGGTTCAATTTCTGCGGACCCTTTTTTGAATTTTTTATCAGGAAGAACAAAAATGCTTAAAAAGGAATTGGTTGTAGAAAAAAAGGAATTTTTTATGAAGCTTTTAGAGAATATGTTCAGTCTTGATCATTTTGTGAATCGATTAAAAATACCCAATGAATATGTAAAAGGCTTCGAATATTATGCCGTAGAGAATGATAAGTTTACGGTCATTTTAAATTCTAAAAATAAAACTTCAACAGAATTCTTATTAGCTGAATTGGCTGTGAAATACAAGGAAATATTAGCAAGTGAGAACAAATAATACTTTATTAATTCTATTTTTATTAATAGCTCAAATTTCATTGGGACAAGCTTCTGGTGCCAAAGAAATTATGGGACAGGTATTTGAGCAATCGTCTTCTGTTGAAGGGGTGAATATTATTAACAATAATACGCAAATTACTGCCGTTTCAGATGAAAACGGAATGTTTTCTATTGTAGCGAAAGAAGGAGATGTTTTGGTTTTTTCTTCTGTTAATCTGGAACCACTAAAACTTAGAATTACTGCAGAAGATTTGACTTCGCCTACACTTAAGATAAAAATGACTGCAAAACAAATCGAGCTGAAAGAGGTTGTTGTGAATGATAACGCAGGTATTACGGCTGAAAATCTCGGAATTGTTCCTTATGGTCAAAAGACATATACGCCTGCTGAAAGAAAGCTATACACAGCAAAATCTACTTCGGTAGATAAAATAATTAATGGGATTTCCGGACGCACGGCGATGCTAAAAAAAGAAGTGAATGTAGAGAAAAAGGAAATGCTTTTCAGGAAACTGGAATATCTTTTTGATGACAATTATTACACCGAAAGATTAAGGATTTCACTAGAAGATATTAAAGGATTTCAATTATATTGTGTAGAAGATTCTGAATTTGCCGTATCTTTGAATAGTAAAAACAAAACAATGAGTATGTTTTTAATCACCGAATTAGCCAGAAAATATCTTAAAATCCTCGAAAATGAAAAATAGCCTAAGAATACTCGTTTTGTGCCTGTTTTGTCAAATCTCATTCGGACAGAATGCAACAAGGAAGTCATTACACGGACAAGTGACCAACGCCTCACTTGCTATTGAAAGTGGGTATGTAATGAATATAAATGCCAATGTCAGAACTTTTATTGGTTCTGGTGGATTGTTTGATATTATGGCAAAGCCAAAAGATACTTTGGTATTTACGGGAATGGCATTTCAGTCTAAAAAGATTGTTTTGACCGAAAAAGATTGTTCGCAAATTCTGTTTACTGTTCCTTTAGATTTAGTAAATAATCAGCTTAAAGAAGTTTTGGTTCATAAAGATTTTCAGGATAAAACACTTGGAGGTAGTTCTCAGAAAATAGTTGATATGCAGTTTGAGGATGATAAACAATCAACAGCAAAAAATACTGTAATGTATTCTGATCAGACAATTAAATATGGAACCGATTTTGTTCGAATATTTAAGGATGTTAAAAAGCTTTTGCGTAAAAATGATGATGTTCAGGAAGAGGTTATAAGTGATATTGCCTTTACAGCGTATGCCAGAGATAATTTTACGCCAGATTTTTTTAATAAAACATTGAATTTAAAAGATGATGAAATAGAACTGTTTTTAATGTATTGTTCTAATGACCCAGAATCTAAGCGATATTTAAAACCAGATGATAAATTTCAGTTAATCGATTTCATGATTAACAAGAATAAAGATTTTAAGAATATTACTGTTTCCAAAAATGAAAAATAAATTAATCTACCCCTTAATTGGGGTATTATTTTTATCGTTATCCTCATTTGCTTTTCACAAATTTTACATGGGCGTTTTTCAGGTCAATTACGCAGCTGAAAAGAAAATGATTCAAATTACATCCCGTATTTTTATTGACGATTTAAATAACGGAATGGAGAAGAAATACCATAAAAAAACCTTTGTCGGAACAGAAAAAGAAACGCCTGAAGATTTAGAATTATTTAAAAAGTATCTTTCAGAAAATTTCACAATAAAAATAAACGGTCAGCCAAAACAAATTGCTTTTTTATCTAAAGAAATTGAGGCTGGTGATGTATTGGTTTGTTATTCCCGAATAAAAGATGTCGATAAATTTAAAACGCTTGAGATTTCAAACACCATTTTAGTAGATTGGAATGCTGAACAGCAAAACATTACACATATTTCAGCTTTCGGTACTAAAAAGAGTGTTCTTTTTACAGAATCATCAAGGAAAGAAGTGTTAAAGTATTAATGAATGGATTAAATTATCATTTTAATTGTTATTTTCACACCCTGATAAAATTACCTATTACATTTTATGAAAAAACTTTCATTATTATTAATTTTTCCTGCCTTGTTAATGGCTCAGGAAAAAAATACCACAGTTGCCCCAAAACAACAAGGTAAGTACGATACCAACAAATTTAGTCAAATGTATGATTTGCTGGCAACACCAAATATGTTTCGTACTGCCTCCGGAGCACCTGGTCCGGCGTATTACCAACAACAGGCAGATTATAAAATTGATATCGAATTAGACGATAAAAATTCAAAATTGACAGGATCTGAGGTGATTACGTATTCAAACAATTCTCCGGATAGTTTAGAATATCTATGGATTCAGTTAGATCAGAATCAGGCTAAAGCAAATACTCAGGCGCCATTGGCTGAGAGTGAAAAAATAAATCAGGTATTGCCATTAGATGGTTTTTCTAGTAAATATTTGAAAAAAGATTTGGAGCGTGGTTTTAACATCGATCAAGTAAAAGATGCAAAAGGAAACGCAATGTCATATACCATTAACGAAACGATGATGCGTATTAATTTGGCAACTCCTTTAAAACCAGGTGAAAAAATTTCATTGGCTATAAAATGGTGGTATAATATCAATAATTATAGAAAAGAAGGCGGACGTTCAGGTTATGAATTATTCGAAAAAGACGGAAATAAATTATATGTAATTGCGCAATTCTATCCAAGAATGGCAGTTTACAACGATGTTGAAGGATGGCAAAATATGCAATTCTGGGGAAGCGGAGAGTTTGCTCTTCCTTTTGGAAACTTCGATGTAAATATTACAGTTCCTGCTGATCACGTTATTGACGCAACAGGAGAATTAACAAACAGAGCCGAAGTTTTTACAGCAGAACAGGTAAAACGTTACGAACAAGCTCAAAAATCATTTGACAAACCAGTTGTAATTGTTACACAGGCGGAAGCTGAAGCGGCTGAAAAAGGTTTCTCTGAAAAGAAAAAAACATGGAAATTTAGTGCTAAAAACGTACGTGATTTCGGTATTGCATCTTCAAGAAAATTCATTTATGATGCAATGGCTGTAAAATTGGGTGGTAAAATCGTTATGGCAGAATCTGTTTATCCTAAAGAAGCAAATCCGCTTTGGGGAGAAACTTCTACAATGACAGTGGCTCATACTTTAAAAAGTTATTCTTCTCATACTTTTGATTACCCTTATCCAAAAGCAGTTTCAGTTTCGGCTGAAGATCAGGGAATGGAATATCCAATGATTTGTTGGAATTTTGGTCGCCCAGATGAAAACGGGGTGACAAGTAAAGAAGTTAAAAATGGAATGATTGGTGTTGTAATTCACGAAGTAGGACACACTTTTTTCCCGATGATTGTAAACTCAGATGAGCGTCAGTGGACGTGGATGGATGAAGGTTTGAATTCATTTTTAGAATATTTGGCAGAGCAGGAATTAGATCCAAACTTCCCTTCAAGACGCGGACCGGCAAAAAATATTGTTCCTTACATGAGTGGAGATCAAAAGTTTTTAGAGCCAATTATGTCTAACTCTGAAACGATTGCACAATTTGGTAACAACGCTTACGGAAAACCAGCTACAGGTCTTAACATCCTGAGAGAAGTAGTTATGGGAAGAGAATTGTTTGATTATGCATTCAGAACTTATGCAAACAGATGGAAGTTTAAACACCCGACTCCTGAAGATTTCTTCAGAACTATGGAAGATGCTTCTGCCGTAGATTTGGATTGGTTTTTCAGAGGATGGTTTTACTCAACTGATTTTGTAGATATCGGAATTAAGGAAGTAAAACAATATTATGTTTCGGATACTCCAACCGCTGATTTAAAAGATGTAAAAGTTAGAAAAGGACGTTTTGGATTAGACAAAGGTCCATTCGTTTACCTAGTAGCAAGCGATAATGCAGAAGTTAATGCCTCAAAGAAAAAAGCATTGAAAGTAGATGACGTAAAATTATTAGCAGATTATGTAAATCAAAGTTTTACGGCTGAAGAAAAAGCAGGTTTAAAATCACCTAAATATTTCTACGAAGTTGAGTTTAATAAACCGGGTGGCATGATCATGCCAATTTTGGTTGAGATCACTTACGAAGATGGTTCAAAACAAAACTTCCAGTATCCGGCTCAAATCTGGAGAAAAAATAATGATACGGCTAAGAAGGTTTATGCAACTGAAAAAGCAATCAAAAGCATTCAGATAGATCCAAAATTAATGACCGCTGATATTGATGTAACCAATAACTCGTGGCCAAAAGTAGAAGAAAAATCAAAATTTGATTAAAGATAAAACTAAAAAAGACTCTCGAAAAGAGTCTTTTTTTTTAAGTAAATTTTAAAACAGTCGGCTACAAAATTTAATATCTTTGTGGCACACAAAAATAAAAGATATGTTTGGTATAGGAGGAGGAGAATTAGTTTTTATACTGTTTATAGTATTAATGCTTTTTGGTTCTGATAAAGTGCCTGAAATTGCTCGTACAATGGGAAAAGCGATGGCGCAATTAAAAAACGCAACCAACGACATTAAAAGTGAAATTCAAAAAGGAGCTGAGGCTAATGGTCTTGATACAAAATCTTTGACGGATATCACAGGAAATATTAATGCCCAGATTAACGATGCAAAATCGAACCTTTTAGGTGATACTACCAGTTTATCAGGTAATTTATTAGGTGATACTGCAACAGAAATAGACAAAGTAAAAGAAGACATCGATTCAATCTCCGGACCTGTAAAACGCCAAATGTAATTATGCTTGAAAAAATACAAGAATTAGATACCAATCTCTTTGTGTATCTTAATGGTCTGGGTTCTGAAACATACGATAAACTTTGGTTGATTATTACCAATCAATTGTATTGGACGCCATTTTTTTTATTCCTGTTTTTTCTTATTTATAAAAAAATAGGTGGAAAGCAAACCTTGTATATTCTTCTTTTCATTGCAGTATTGATTGCTTTTACAGATCAGATGACTAATTTATTCAAACATACTTTTGAACGTTTACGTCCATGTAATAATCCCGAAATAAATTCATTTATTCGTGTTGTTCAGGTTCGTAAATCCTTTAGTTTTTTCTCAGGCCATGCGGCTAATACAATGGCTGTTGCAACCTTTTTATATTTGATTTTAAAACGCCACTTCAAGTATTTAGGATTCTTGTTTCTATGGCCGTTAATCTTCGCTTACAGCCGAATTTATTTAGGTTTGCATTACCCTGGAGATATTCTTACGGGATATTTCTTCGGAGCACTTTTCGGATCTTTACTTTATTTGGTTTACCGAAAATTAAAACCACAATATTTTCCGGGATAATTTATAAAGGTGCTAAGTTTCTAAGGAACTAAGATTCTAAGTTTTTTTATTAAAGCACTTATTTTCAAAAGAAGGTTTTTAGTTTTCAAGAATTGTTTTCTCGCTCCATTCTAATCCGTAAGGAAGTTCCTGATTGCTAAATTCAATATGAATAACTCGTCGTCTTTCGTTATTGGTAGTTTTGTTTGACGCATGAAACAGTAAAGGTTTCATGATCATAATTCCGCCTTTTTCGACTTCACAAATAGTTTCATTTTCAATTTCCAGGTTTTCAACTCTAAAGATTCCTTTTGAATGCGAATTATTTATGACTTTTAAAGCTCCATTATCTTTTGTGGTAGTATCAAGATGAATTCTGATGGTGAAATTATTTTCCAGAATTTCCTTTGGAGGCTGAACTGCAAACTGATTTTGTTTTATAGTCCAGTTTTCGAAGTCTTCAATCTCAATTTTCTGATCAACTGAAATTGTTAAATCCTGATGATAAGCTACAAACCAATTTGATTTTTCCGGTTTATCAAAATAAATGGATTTAGTTATAAAGTAACCTTCTCCAAAATTAGATTGAATAATATCTTGTAGAT
The DNA here is from genome assembly GCF_058808175.1 of Flavobacterium sp. GW821-FHT11G01. Lineage (NCBI taxonomy): Bacteria > Pseudomonadati > Bacteroidota > Flavobacteriia > Flavobacteriales > Flavobacteriaceae > Flavobacterium > Flavobacterium sp. GW821-FHT11G01. The sequence goes on from NZ_JBXARK010000003.1 coordinate 144,881, forward strand.
TTTTATTGAAGATATAAGGCAAAGTTTCAGGAACTTCTTTATGAAATTGCCTGATAGCAAATAAATCCTGAGATTTTCTATAAGTAGAAGTGTCTGCTTTATTTTCGGTATTATTCTCAATTAACGAAATCAATTTTTCGATTTCATTTTCACTATAAACTTTATTTATAATTGTAAAACCTTCAGTATTTATTTCGTTTAACAAATTCATTTTGAGATCAAATTTTATATAATGACATATTCTAAAAAAAAAACTTAGAACCTTAGTGTCTTAGAGTTTTAGTAACTTTTTTTAAAGCACCCTACTTACTGTCAACCCATCACGAATCGGCAATAAAACCGTCTCCACTCTGGGATCATTTTTCAAAAGTAAATTATATTCTAAAAGCACTTTCGTACTAAGATCATTCGGGTGAACAGGCTCCAAAATTTTGCCGCTCCATAAAACATTGTCAGATAAAATAATGCCGCCTTTATTCATCTTCGGAACAATCATTTCCCAATAATTTAAGTAGTTTTCTTTATCGGCATCGATAAAAACCAAATCGAACTTCACATCCAAAGTAGGGATAATATCAATGGCTTCTCCTAAATGCTGAAAAATTTGTTTTCCCCAAGGTGAAGCGTCAAAATATTTGCGTTGAAAATCGATTAATTCTTCTTTAATATCTATTGTATGCAATTCTCCGTTTTCCTGCATTCCTTCACATAGACACAAAGCCGCATAACCAGTATAAGTACCAATTTCCAAAATATTTACAGGACGAATTAATTTAGATAACATACTCAAAACACGACCCTGAAAATGGCCACTCAACATTCTTGGCAAAAGAATTTTCTGGTACGTTTCTTTATTAAGTTTTGCTAACAATTCTGGTTCGTTTTCAGAATGTTGTTCGATATAATCTTCTAAGTCTTGTGAAATAAAATGCATCTTTTAGTATCTTCTAATTTGAAACAAAAATACAAAAAATATCCGCTTACTTTTTTGCATAAAAAAACCATCCCTTTAAGTGGATGGTTTCAGTCTTAATTTTTTTAGCAATTATTTTTTCAATGCTTCATTAACGTCTTTAGCAGTTTTTACTGTTCCGTCTTTAGCAGCTTTAGCAGCGGCTTCTGCCTTGTCTGCAGCTTTTTTAGTAGCTTCTTTTACATCTTGTGCAGCTTTGGTTGTAGCGTCTTTTACATCCTGAGCAGCATTTTCAGAAGCTTCTTTTGCATTTGCAGCAGCATTTTCAGCTTTAATTACAGCGCTATCCTTTGCCTGTTCAATATCTGTAGTCAAGGTGTCAACTTTGTTTCCAAGAGTTAATTCATCTTCTCCTGGTTTTGGTTCTTTCTTCTCGCAAGATTGAACAGCGAATGCTAACAAAGCAACTACAGCTAAGCTTAAAATTTGTTTTTTCATAATGAATCAATTTTTTTTAGGTTATAAAATTTAAAGGTTATAAAGCTGAAAAATAAAGATACAAATTTTAAAATGATTGCGCGCTTTGTAAGATTATTTTCCTTTTGATTGGAAGACAATTCTCGTGCCAAAATTTATAATTTATAAAGTTTACTCCTAAAGTTTTTTCAGAATTAAGAGGTTTCCATAAATACTTAGTAACTTTGCACCATGCAAATCGAGAAAAAAGACATAAGAGCCTTATCAAAAGATCAATTACGAGATTTTTTTGTCGCAAATAATGACAAAGCTTTTCGTGGAAATCAGGTCTATGAATGGTTATGGAGCAAAGGAGCACACAGTTTTGAGGATATGACGAATGTTGCTAAAACAACACGTGCTATGCTTGAAGATAATTTTGTTATCAATCATATTAAGGTTGATACCATGCAGCGCAGTAGTGACGGAACTGTAAAAAATGCAGTTCGTCTTCATGATGGTTTAGTAGTGGAGTCGGTTTTAATTCCGACTGATACCAGAACAACAGCTTGTGTTTCTAGTCAGGTGGGTTGCAGTTTAGATTGTAATTTCTGCGCAACTTCAAGATTAAAAAGAATGCGAAATCTGGAGCCAGGGGAAATCTACGATCAGATTTTAGCAATCGATAAAGAAAGCCGTTTATATCACAATCATCCTCTTTCTAATATTGTTTTTATGGGAATGGGAGAGCCTTTAATGAATTATAATAATGTCATTAAAGCGATTGATATGGTTACGTCAACAGAAGGTTTAGGAATGTCGCCAAAACGAATTATGGTGTCAACTTCCGGAATTCCGAAAATGATTAAGAAAATGGCTGATGATGATGTAAAATTCAAATTAGCAGTTTCGTTGCATTCGGCTATTGATGAAATTCGTGCGCGAATCATGCCTTTCAGTAAAAATTTCCCTTTATCAGAATTACGAGAGGCTTTAGAATATTGGTATAGAAAAACCAAAAGTAAAATTTCATACGAATATGTAGTCTGGAAAGGAATTAATGATGACAAAGCTTCAATTGATGCTTTGGTGAAATTCTGTAAATACGTGCCTTGTAAAGTCAATTTAATTGAATATAACCCAATTGATGACGGCGAGTTTCAACAAGCCTCAGAAGAATCGATTATGGCTTACATAAAAGCTTTGGAAAACATTGGAGTAGTAGTAAAAGTACGTCGCAGTCGCGGAAAAGATATCGACGCTGCCTGCGGTCAACTAGCTAACAAAGAAGCAGAAATGTAATATTCCGTAGGAATATCTCATCTGTAGAAAAAAAATATTGATAATGGCGATGATGTTCCATAAAAACATTTGAAATGTAAAAAAGCATTAAAAACGAGAGATCTTCTTGTTCTTAATGCTTTTTTTCTGGGCAAAAAGGATTCTTATTTTTTCAAATCAATTTCTTCCGTTACTCCGTCTTTTGTAATTTTAGCAAGTGTATCGCAACTTCCGTCTCCGTAATCTATAACTGCCGAAGCTCCATTTTTAGTTACCGTTACAATTCCTTTTACAGCAAATGGTTTTTTACATATTGCTTTAAATTGTAAAGGTGTTGTAATTTCTGCTGAAAATGTATCTCCATTTGGGAAAGTAGTGGTGCCGCTTCCGGTTACCAAATAGGCGTTATCTTCCCAATTGAACCAGGTATCATAACCTTCTACCATTTCTTTAACTAAAGAGCCTTTTCTGGTATAAACACCTCCGTCATCAAAAGTAATCGTCAGGTCAATTGCGGCTGTTAAAACAGGATGTGCTGTCGCTAATAAATCAGTTGTTTTTACAGTTCGTACTATGCTTTTACTACCTTGAAGTTTTTTGCCGTTGTGATAAAATCCATCAAAAGTATAACTAATAGTCTGTGTTGAAGCCGAAAAATCATTAGAAAAAGAAATAACCATTTTTCCTTTTACTGTATTTCCGTTTTCCAATGTACAGCCTTCAACTCCAAAATCGACAGTTCTGGTCCAGGTATTATTAGTTAAAACTGTTGTTATTGTAGCACAACTCGGAAGGAAATTTTTTATCGGACCGCTAGGTTTACTCGTTACATTTTGTTGTGCGCTAAATTGATCTTCAGCAATATTTGTTACATCATCGATTGAGGCGTCAATTTTAGAATTTGTAACTATTTCATCTTTTGTAATTGCTGCAGATGATCCGTCATTTGTTTTTTCATCAGAGTTACAGCTGATAAAAAAAGATAAAGCCACTAATGTTCCAATAAATAAAAATTTTGTTTTCATAATAATTCGATTTCGTGATTTACTTTTAAATAATGAATTCAAATTAGGCTTTAATCAGATTATGTTTTTTTGGTGATTTTTTAAATTAGTACACATTTGTTGATATACTAACTTAAAATAGATAACGTATTTTTATTTAAAATAGTATATTTGGAATCGAAATGAATATTACTTCTCAAATAAAACAGCCCATTTTTAACGAGATGGAACTTTTTGAAACAAAGTTCCATGAATCGATGACCTCAAAGGTGGCATTGCTGAACCGTATCACGTATTATATCGTAAATCGAAAAGGAAAACAAATGCGTCCGATGTTTGTTTTTCTGACAGCAAAAATGGTTTCCGGAGGCATTGTAAACGAAAGAACATATCGCGGAGCTTCTGTAATTGAATTAATTCATACCGCAACTTTGGTTCATGATGATGTTGTGGACGATAGTAATCGCCGTCGCGGATTTTTTTCAATCAATGCACTGTGGAAAAATAAAATTGCTGTTTTGGTTGGAGATTATTTATTGTCTAAGGGATTGTTGCTTTCGATAGATAATGGTGATTTCGATTTACTCCGAATCATTTCAGTTGCCGTTCGTGAAATGAGTGAAGGCGAATTACTTCAGATAGAAAAAGCCAGAAGACTTGATATTACCGAAGACGTTTATTACGAAATCATCCGAAAAAAGACCGCTACACTTATTGCGGCTTGTTGTGCGCTTGGTGCAAAATCGGTAATTGAAGATGATATTCAGGTGGAGAATATGCGAAAGTTTGGTGAGCTTATCGGAATGGCTTTTCAAATTAAAGATGATTTATTTGATTATAGTGAAGAAGCAATCGGTAAACCAACCGGAATCGATATTAAAGAGCAAAAAATGACTTTGCCTTTAATTCATGTTTTAAATACTTGTACTCCGCAAGAAAAAAAGTGGCTGATAAACTCCATCAAAAACCACAACAAAGACAAAAAGCGTGTTAAAGAAGTTATTGCTTTTGTAAAAGATAATAATGGTTTGGCTTACGCCGAAAACAAAATGATAGAATTCCAACAAGAAGCTCTTTCGTTACTTCAAAATTTCGAAGATTCTGAGTTTAAAGATGCCCTTATTTTAATGGTGAACTACGTTATTGAAAGAAAAAAATAAGGATTAAGTCAATCTCAAAGGCTTTATTGATCCGCTTATGCAAGTATTTTCTTTAAAATTAATATTATAAAAACGATTGCACAGATTTTTGCGAAGTTTGAAATATCAGATTCTTGTTTAATAATGTTATTAGTAAAATTAGTTTTCTTGTTGTCATAATTATTATCTGGAATAATGATTTGAGAACTTTCAAAAGATGATGTTTTAATAACTAAACTTGAATCAATCGATGCAGCACTAGAATCTATTATGGAAGTGTTATAATCAAGATCTTCTATAGTGTTTTGATTGTAGTAATATGGATCATTTGAATCAAGTACTTCGTATGATGATTTTTGAGAATTATACTGATATTCTAAATCTCTTATTTTTTCTACTATTCTTTCGTTTTCATATGAATAATCAGTTTTTAATTCATTTTGATTTGAATAGTAATTTGTATAGTCAGGTATATATGTCTCTGAATTAATATTATTCAATTTGGAATCTGGTAAAATATATCCAGGTTCTAATGTATGTGGGTTGATATTTGGAAGAGTAGAAAAATTATCAATATTAGTGCTGTTTGGGGCGGTTCTGTAATGAGGAGCAACTACAGTACCATTATCTTTTGTGTAGCCATTTACAAAAACCTCGTTAGGGTTAACTTGAGATTGGGCAATGTTTATGGTTAGAAGAATAAAAATTATAAAACTATATTTGTTTAGCATGATTTTTCATTAGTTTCTAAAGCCATTTAGAATAAATTATTTGTAGCTAAAATAGTGTTTTTTAGCCTTGAAAATATTTTTATCAGATTTTTTTAATTCTCATGCAACCATTTCGAATCGACAATCGTCTATGCTAATAGAAGTCTGTTTCTAAAACCAAAAACCAAAAGCTTATAAATGAAAATTATTCATTTACATCAAGAAGAAACCGAAATTATAAAGTTGGCCGTCGAGAACAATCGACAGGCGCAACAGCAAATTTACAGTCGGTTTTCTTCGAAAATGTTAAGTGTTTGTCGACAATATATAAAAGACATTCAATTGGCAGAAGATGTAATGATAACAGCTTTCATGAAAGTGTTTACCAACTTAAACAAATTTGAACACAAAGGAAGTTTTGAAGGATGGATTCGCCGAATTATGATCAACGAATGTATTTCTTATTTAAGAGTTCAGAAAAAAGTAAAATTTGCTGAAGATGAATTTTTTATTGAAGAAAGTTTTAATGCAATTGACAGTCAGTTTTCAATAGATCAGATTCAGTTTTTAATTGATGCTTTACCGGATGGCTATAAAATGGTTTTCAATTTATACGCCATTGAAGGTTATAAACACAATGAAATTGCAAAGATGTTAGGAATTAATGAAGGAACATCGAAATCGCAATTATCGCACGCCAGAAAAATGCTGCAAACACAAATTACTATTTTAAAAAAACAAGATAATGGAACCGAATAATTTTGAAAAGGATTTCCGTGAAAAACTAAACGAACGCAAAATTGAACCAAGCAATAAAGCCTGGGATCGATTAGACGCCATGTTGAGTGTTGCTGAAAATAAAAAACCAAAAAAGAAAAACAAGTGGTTGTATATCGCAGCAAGTGTTGTTGGATTCTTGTTGGTTGGAACTTTCTTCTTTAATCAGAAAAAAGCAATCGAAAACCCTAAAGATTCAGTTGTATTTGAAGAAAACATTAAAAAAGATTCTGTAGTAAAACCGGCATTGAATGCAATAGATTCAGTTAAAACGGAAATTGCTGTTTCTGAAAAAGATACAACTCAGACTTCAACAAAATTTTCAATTGTAAAAAAGATAAATCGTAATCAAAACACAAATAAAACCATTAAAAATGAATCAAATCAAATAGCGGAGTCTTCAATCATCATCAAAAACAATCCCGAAAAACAATCAATCAACAATCAAACTTCAGTTGTTGAAAATCCTAAAAACTCAACTGTAGTTCAATTGCTTAATTCAGCCGAAAAAACAGTTGTTGCAGAAAATTCGGCTAAGCCAAAATCAAAAGTAAGAGTTAATGCAAATGATTTACTAAATCAGGTTGACGGCGAATTAGAACTTTCGTTCAGAGAGAAAGTAATAACGAAAGTCAATAAAAATTACCAAACGGTAAAAGTGGCTTTGGCAAACAGAAATCAACAGGAATAAAGAACAAAGAAGCAAGAGTAAAGAGACAAGAAATATAATATAGATTTTTATTTCCGGAGTAACGATCCATATTGTAGCGTGGGGTTTTAACCCGACGGAAAAGGAATAAAGCATTCACAATTCACCATTCACAATTAAAAATCATCAATCAACAATCAATTTAAAAAATCAATCATGAAAAACATTACAATTCATCTCGTAATCCTAATTTTCTTATTTGTAAGTAAGGTTTTAGGTCAGGAAACTTTTGAATCGAGAGCAAAGAAAATTGCCAATAAAATCGAGAAAGTTACCAAAGAAGAAAAAGAAACTTTAAAACAAGAAGTTGAAGCTGTAAATGTGCAATTATCTGAAGGGAAAATTACACAGGAACAAGCAGACAAACGTAAAAAAGAATTAGCCGAAGCCAGAGCAGTAATAATCGAAGAAAAAGTGACTTTAGCCCAAAACGAATTGAACGATTTGGTTCAGCAAAAAGTAGACGGAAAAATCAAAGAACAGGATTCGACAAAGAAAGGTAAGGTTGTTATTTACTGGGATAAAAATGACTGGAATAATAAAAAATGCAAAGATTCGATTCGAGGTGAAAGAAGAACAACTTCACAATTTGTTTTTGCTACAGGTTTGAATAATATGATGGTTGACGGAAAACTTCAGGATTCAAATTATAGTTTTATAGGTTCGCATTTCTACGAATGGGGGTTTACTTATAATTCAAGATTAATGAAAAACGACAATTTACTACATGCTAAATACGGTCTTTCGTTAATGTACAATAACATTCGTCCAACAGACAATCGCAATTTTGTAGTCAATGGCGAACAAACAAATTTAGAAGTAAATGCTATAAATCTGGATGAATCTCGTTTTCGAAACGTATATATTGTATTGCCGGTTCACTTAGAATTTGATTTTACAAAACCTAAAGTAAGTAACGGAAAAACGTATTTTAGAACACATGAAAGCTTCCGTTTCGGAATTGGAGGTTATGCAGGAATCAACGTAAAATCAAAACAAATCCTAAAATACGATCAGGACGATTTAGATTATAAAACGACAATTAAAGGAGATTATAATGTAAATAATTTCATCTACGGATTAAGTTCTTATGTAGGTTACAAAGCTTTGAGTTTGTATTTAAAATACGATTTGAATCCATTGTTTCAGGATAATTTAGTGGATGAAAAAAATATCTCCCTGGGATTACGTTTCGATTTAAACTAAGATAAAGTTTGAGTTTAGTTAGTGGAAAAAGCGCTTTGATAGAGGCGCTTTTTTTATGAAAATAATCGACAAATTTCAGGATGGATTTGTGTATTTTTACAAGCTCTCAACTTTAAAAATATTTTACGTTTTGATCTCACAAAGTACAATTGATTCTGTTTTTGAAACTGCTCGTGTAGAGGAGGTTATTGGTGATTTTGTTAATTTAAAACGTGCCGGAAGTAATTTTAAAGGTTTGAGTCCGTTCTCAGATGAGCGCTCTCCATCGTTCATGGTGTCGCCTGCAAAAGGAATCTGGAAAGATTTTAGTACAGGAAAAGGAGGGAACTCGGTTAAATTTTTGATGGAGCATTCTCAATTTACTTATCCGGAAGCCATTCGGTATTTAGCCAAAAAATACAATATTGAGATTGAAGAAACGGAACAAACAGATGCTGAAAAAGCAAATACAGATATTCGCGAAAGTATGTATCTGGTTTCAGAATTTGCAAAAGATTATTTTCATAAAACACTTTTAAATTCAGAGGAAGGAAAAGCAATTGGACTTTCGTATTTTAAAGAAAGAGGTTTTACAAATGAAACGATCAAAAAGTTTAGTTTGGGATATTCTCCAGAAACCTGGGATGCTTTAACCAAAGAAGCTTTGGGTAAAGGATATAAATTGGAATTTCTAGAAAGTACCGGTTTGACAATTCCGAGAGAAGATCGTCCTTTTGACCGTTTTAAAGGACGTGTGATGTTTCCGATTGAAAGTATGTCGGGACGTGTTTTGGGATTTGGAGGACGTATTTTAACGAATGATAAAAAAGCGGCGAAGTACTTAAACTCGCCAGAAAGTGATATTTACCATAAAAGTAAAGTCCTTTATGGAATTTTTCAGGCCAAGCAATCTATCGCCAAACAAAATAATTGTTATTTAGTTGAAGGATATACCGATGTAATTCAGTTTCATCAGGCCGGAATTGAGAATGTTGTGGCGTCCTCTGGAACCGCCCTGACTCCAGATCAGATTCGATTAATCAATCGTCTGACCAGAAATATTACGGTGCTTTTTGATGGTGACGCTGCAGGACTTCGTGCTTCTATTCGTGGAATCGATTTGATTTTGGAGGAAGGAATGAATGTAAGAGTTTGTGGTTTTCCTGACGGAGAAGATCCGGATAGTTTTGCCAGAAAAAATTCGCACGATGATTTAGTTGCTTATTTAGAAGAAAATAGTAAAGATTTTATACAGTTCAAAGCATCCCTCTTAATGAAAGAGGCTAAAAACGATCCTATAAAAAAAGCCGATTTGATTCGCGATATGGTTGTTAGTATTTCTAAAATTCCGGATCGTATTCAGCGTGAAGTTTATACTCAGGAATGTGCCCGAATAATGGATATCTCGGAGCAGGTTTTGGTAAGTACGTTAGCGCAGTTGATTCAAAAAGATCTTACAGAAGCCAATAAAAAGCAAAAGCAGGAACAAAAACCTTTTCAGGTTTTTAGAAACCAAAACCCAAATACTGGTTTTTCAGGAGGAGACCCGGAAGATCCAAGAACAGGGCCGCCTGAGGGGTATCCGGGAGAGTCAGAATATCAGCAACAGCAACAAGCTGAAAAAGTTGATATATTATATCGTTTAGAGCGAAAAGTGATTGAAATTCTATTGCTTTATGGTGATAAAACGGAAGTATTTGAAGATGTTCTTCTGAAAAATAATGAAGAAGGCGAAATAGAAACGGTTACGGAAAGAAGAGAATATAAGGTCTATCAGCGTATTTATTTGAGTTTGCAGGAAGATGAAGTAGAGCTTTCAAATAATTTATTTCGTGATATTTTTACAGATTTAATTTCGTTCTATCATCAAAATGAAAAATTTAGTCTGGAGCAATATTTAATGCGTTTGCAGCCTGATTTTGCTCAGGAAGTAACGGATATTTTAATGGAAGATGAAAGATTGGCACTTCACAATTGGGAAGGGCAGAACATTTTTTCAAAGATGAAACACGAAACTATTGCGCAATATGTTACTGAAACAATTATGTCTATGCGTTGGTTTTTGGTAGATAAAATTATAGAAGAATTAAAAAGCTCTATACAACCTGATAATTCAGATAATATAGAGCTTTTGTCTATGGTTGTCGATTACTCAAAACTAGTTAATTCATTCTCGAAAAAACTCGGAAGAGTAATGTCGAGATACCATTAAATAATTTCTAAAGTCTTCGCTTTGTTAACTAAGTCAACTAAATTAGTAACATTCAATTTAGTCAATAATCTTAATTTGTAAGTACTGATCGTTTTTTCGTTCAGGTTTAAGATTTTAGAGATTTCATTGTTTTTCTTACCATCACTTAAGTAACGTAAAACTTCAATCTCGCGATTTGACAGTTTTCTGTACAAACGTTCGCTTTTGCTTTGTTTAGCAATTAGAGCCATGTTTTTACGAACAGTTTCGTTGATGATAATTTTTCCTTCATGTACTTTAATAATTGAAAGACCTAAAGTTTCAAGTTTTTCAGTTTTGTGTACATACCCGGAAACTCCTGCTTTAATTGCATTTGGAGCATACATTTGTTCAGCGAGGTCACTAAAAATGACAATTTTTGTTTTTGGGAAGTTTTTCAGGATTGATTTAACTTCAAAGATGCTCGAAAGACCTTCTAACTCTAAATCTAGAATTAGGATGTCAATTTCCTTCGTTTGAAGAATATCTCTAACCATTGAAAAATTGCCTACATTGGCAACAATTGAAATTTGATCGTGGTCTTTAAAATAAGACTTAACGCCAAAGTGAGTCACAGGATGATTGTCTGCAAGACATACTTTAATCATAATTTTTACCTTTTTAGAATTGTTTTATCATGTTTTTGGAGCTGTAAAATTAATAAATAAATTCTGTAATTAATCGAAGGTAAATGTTAAAAAGTTTTATTTTAACGTTTTTGGTATTATGCAGACAGGTATAGCATCCATTTTGTGCTTGTTGCTGGTGTTTAAACGTTTATAAATTTCAAAGACAGATTTTTCTCTCCCATTGAAGTCAGCTGCCGTCTTTCCTGACTCCGCTGCCAACATGGCCCATTCAAGTTCGTCATAACTTGCTCCTAATTGATCTTCATCAGTTCTGTTATCACCAAATAGTCCATCTGTTGGAGCTGCTGTTAAAATTGATTGCGGAATTGCTAAAAACGCTCCCAGAGCATAAACATCAGATTTCATTAAATCAGCAATTGGACTCAAATCAACTCCGCCATCTCCATATTTGGTATAAAATCCTACTCCAAAATCTTCTACTTTATTTCCGGTTCCGGCAACCAAAAGCCCGTGAATACCGGCTAAATAATATAAAGATGTCATTCTTAAACGAGCGCGTGTGTTAGCTAAAGACAGACTCACCTTAGCCTCGTCATCTGTTTTTGGAACGGAGCTTTTAAAAGCTTCAAAAGTAGCCGTTAAATCAGTTTCTGTGCTTGAAACGTTTGGAAAGCGTTTTTTTAATTGTTCAATATGTTCTCTTCCTCTCGAAACCTGACTTTCGGCTTGGTGAATTGGCATTTCAACACATAAAACTTGTAAACCAGTTTGGGCACATAATGTTGAAGTTACGGCAGAATCCACTCCACCGGAAATTCCAATTACAAAACCATTTACTTTTGCATTGTTAGCATAATTTTTTAACCAATCTACAATGTGGGTATTTACTTTTTCTGTCTGAATTGTACTTTTTTTAGCCATAATAGTTCAAGTTTTAAGATACAGGGATGTATATTTGCACAAATATTTTTTAAGTATATGTATATTTATTTATGCAACACAAATCTAATTAAAATAAAATGAAAATATATCGCTTTATAGTGGTTCTGTCCCTGTTTTTTTTGTCTTGTGATCAAAAAAGCAAAGTCGAAAAAGAAGTGGAAGAAATTCCGGTTGATATTAAAGTAGAACGTTTTGATAAAGTGTTTTTTGAAACAAAGCCAGAAGATTTAGCTAAAGTAAAAAGACAGTATCCGTTCTTTTTTCCGGCAGGCAATGACGATTCAGTTTGGCTTAAAAAAATGCAGGAACCAATTTGGAGAGAAGTATATGAAGAGGTGCAGAAAAAATATTCGAATTTTGAGCCTGTACGTCAGGAATTTAATTCGCTTTTTCAACACGTCAAATATTATTTTCCAAAAACCAAAACGCCAAAAGTAATTACAGTAATTGGTGAAATGGATTATAATGCCAAAGCAATTTATGCAGATAGTCTGGTAATTGTAGCTTTGGAATTGTATTTAGGAAAAGATCATAAATTTTATGAGTTTCCGAATTATTTGAAGCAAAATTTTGAAGAGAAACAAATTATGCCAGATGTAGTTTCAAGTTTTGCTTACAGAAATATTCCGGCTTTCCCGGATAGGAATTTAGTTTCTCAAATGATTTTTGAAGGAAAACAATTGTATGCAAAAGATTTATTATTACCAGAATATACAGATGCTGATAAAATTGGTTATACACCTGAACAGATAAAATGGTGCGAAGAAAATGAAGCGTATATGTGGCGTTATTTTCTGGAAAAAGAAATGCTGTATAGCGATGATCCTAAATTAACAACCCGATTTATGACGCCGGCACCGTTTTCTAAATTTTATCTGGAAATAGATAATGATACCCCAGGAAGAGTTGGGGCATGGATTGGATGGCAAATAGTACGTTCGTATATGAAGAGTAACAATGTTACTTTGCCGGAATTATTAAAAACAAATAATAAAGAGATTTTTGAAAAGTCAAAATATAAACCTAAGAAATAATGTCAGATACAATAAACTCAGAAATTAAATTCAATATAGAATTAGACGAAAACCGTGTTCCGGAAAAATTAACTTGGAGCGCACAAGACGGCGGAGTTCAGGCTGAAGAAGCAAAAGCGATTATGTTGTCTATTTGGGACAGCAAAGCCAAAGAAACAATGCGTATTGATTTATGGACAAAAGATATGCCGGTTGATGAAATGAAAATTTTCTTTCACCAAACTTTAGTTGCTATGTCAGATACTTTTAAACGTGCAACAGACGACGAAAAAATGTCAGACACAATGAAAGATTTCTGTGATTATTTTGCAGAAAAACTGGAACTTACAAAGCAATAGAAATTTCTAATCCCCAAGCTTCGGGATAAATCCCAAATTCCAAACTTTGAAATTGGAATTTGGGATTTTTTTTGCTGTTTTTATTTTACAGATCTTTTTTCTAAATCTTTAAAAATTCGCTTTAAAGCTCCGGTCATTAAGTTGTCTGAATTTTTATAGAGCGTTATATTGTCTATAAGTTTGCTCGATTTTTCGGTTTCCCACATCGATTTTGTGTTTCCTTTGTTTGTTATGCCTATAACTTTTTGTGAGTAAATAATTTGGCATAAGTTTAAATCGTATATCTCTAAAGTGACCGAAGCTTCATTTCTTTGTGTGGAATATTCGTCCTGATAAAGCTCTACCGATGATAAATCGCTTCTGTCTTTTTTAGTAGAAATATTGATAAAGAAATCAAAGCCAGTTCCATCTTTTAGTTCTTTTAGTTTTATGCTGTTAGGATTTAAATTAATTTTTCTTGTAACAAGTAATCCATTAACATCATGAATATAAAAAATTCGGTCTCCTAACCTCTTTTTGAAAAATTCCAAAGATTCTTCGGTTAGCTTATCTTTAGAATTTTTGGGACAATCTAATTCGTTTAAAAGCCATTTTTTTCCAGAAGTAAAATCAACTCCGGTTCTTTGTCCCGTGGTGAACATATAATGAGATGATTGGCAGGAAAATAAAATAAAAAAAGAAACAAAACAAAGTGTGAAATTAATCGATTTAAAATTGCTCATAGATTATACTTGATTTGCTTCAAATATAAACTAAAAAAATATTTTTAAGATTTTTCTTTAAAATAAAAATCCCAAATTCCAATTGTAAGCTTGGAATTTGGGATTTTTTATATTTATTATTTCTTTGTATTGAAATTTAAAATTGAGAATTGTTTTTAAATACCTCCTGATTTACTTCGTCAATATAAGATAGAAGTTCTTCTTTTCCGGTTGATTCCGTAGATGAGGTTACAAAATATTGAGGCATTTCTTCCCAGTTGTTGGCAAACATTTGTTTTTTGTATGCTGCAATATGAGAGTCAATTTTTGTTTTGCTGATTTTGTCTGCCTTTGTAAAAATAATACAAAACGGAATTTCACTCTCACCCATATACGACATAAATTCAATATCTATATTTTGAGCTTCATGGCGAATATCAATCAAAACAAAAGCACAAACTAATTGTTCTCTGGTTTCAAAATAATCAGTAATAAATTGCTGGAAAACAGATTTGGTCTTTTTGGATACTTTCGCGTAACCATAACCCGGTAAATCTACTAAAAACCAATTATTGTTGATTTTAAAGTGATTTATTAATTGTGTTTTTCCAGGTCTTCCTGAAGTTTTTGCTAAATTTTTATGATTGGTAAGCATATTGATCAACGATGACTTACCTACGTTTGATCTTCCGATAAAAGCATATTCCGGCAAAAATTCTGCGGGGCATTTTGCAACTTCAGAATTGCTGACAATAAATTCGGCGGTTGTAATTTTCATGTTCTTTGTTTTTAAAACCTCCTAAAGTCGAAAGTTAGATGCTATAAATTCTTTTTAACGAGCCATTCTTCAAGAAGTTTGTTGAATTCCTGAGGATGTTCCATCATAGCAGCGTGTCCACATTTGTCTATCCAATATAAAGTTGAATTAGGCAATAATTTATCAAATTCTTCGGCAACATTTGGTGGCGTAACGGCATCATTTTTACCCCAAATAATACAGGTTTCCACTGTCATTTTTGGTAAATCTTTAGCCATATTGTGACGAATTGCGCTCTTGGCAATCGTTAAAGTTTTAATTAATTTGATGCGGTCATTGACCGTTGCGTAAACTTCATCAATAAGTTCCGGAGTGGCAATTGCAGGATCATAAAATACATCTTCAGCTTTCTTTTTGATGTATTCGTAATCTCCTCTTTTTGGGTAACTGTCTCCCATAGCGCTTTCGTAAAGACCAGAACTTCCGGTGATTACAAGTCCGGCTACTTTTTCTGGATATAATTTTGTGTGATAAAGTGCAATGTGTCCGCCTAATGAATTACCCAATAAAATTACCTGATCAAAACCTTTGAAAGTAATGAAGTCTTTTACATATTTTGCAAAGCTTTTTACGTTCGTTTTTAAAATGCTTTGAGTGTATATTGGCAAATCAGGGATGACAACTTTGTATCCTTTTGTTGGGAAATATTCGGCTACAGCATCAAAGTTGCTAAGGCCTCCCATTAAGCCATGTAAAATAACGATAGGAGTTCCTTCTCCAGCTTCATAATAGCTGTATTTACCTTCTTTTTTGTAGTGTTTGTCCATCTAATTTAATGCCAATTTCAATTTGGACAAATATAGGGTTTAATAAATAAAAATGAATTTTTGCTACCGTTTTTTAACTAGATAATTTTCGTAGAACATCTAAGTGGTTAAAAATCAGATTTTAGAGGTGTTTTTGGTGGAATTGTCAAATGTTAAGAAACCTGATGAATAGACATTTTTTTAAGAAAAATGGTGCATATTTTTTTCAATTGATTAGTGTAATTGGAAATTGAGTAATAATTAGCTAAGGTATTGATTGGTTGTTAATTAGGTGGAGTGGTAGAAAAGTGGTTAAACTTATTAACAAAGTGGTATATTGTGGTAAAATGTGGTAAAATTTTTTATATTTTTGTCCTATAACATATTAATTGATTTTTCTTGAACACAATTGTTGGAACATATGAGTGTAAAGTCGATGCTAAAGGGAGGCTAATGATGCCTGCGCCCTTGAAAAAGCAATTGGCTTCTTCTCTTCAGGACGGATTCGTTTTGAAGCGCTCTGTTTTTCAACCGTGTTTAGAATTGTATCCAATGGAAGAATGGAACCTGATGATGCAAAAAATCAACAAGCTGAATCGTTTTGTAAAAAAGAACAATGATTTCATTCGAAGATTTACTGCCGGAGTTAAAATGGTAGAAATTGATGCATTAGGAAGATTGTTGGTGCCAAAAGATTTAGTGGCATTTTCAGGTATTGCTAAAGATGTGGTTTTTTCATCTGCGGTTAATATTGTGGAAATTTGGGATAAAGATTTATATGAAAAATCAATAAGCGGCGAAGATATGGATTTTGCAGATTTAGCCGAAGAAGTAATGGGAAATATTAATGACGACGACAATGGAATATCATAATCCGGTTTTACTTCATCCTACAGTTGATGGTTTAAATATTAAACCTGACGGCATTTATGTAGATGTTACATTTGGAGGTGGTGGGCATTCAAAAGAAATTTTGAGACGATTAGGGCCAAACGGTAAATTATTTGCTTTTGATCAGGATGAAGATGCGCTTGCAAATGCATTACCGGATGAAAGGTTTACCTTAATTAATGAGAACTTTAGATTTATAAAAAGGTTTTTACGTTTTCACGGAGTAAAAAGTGTCGATGGAATTTTGGCAGATTTAGGAGTTTCATCACATCAGTTTGATGTTCCGGAAAGGGGTTTTTCAACAAGATTTGATGCCGAATTAGATATGCGGATGAGTCAAAAAAATGATTTAAATGCTTATCGGGTGGTTAATGAATATGAAGAACAGGATTTGCGTCGTGTTTTTTTTGATTATGGGGAGTTGAAAAACGCACCAGTCTTAGCAAGAACAATTGTAGAAGCAAGAGAAAAATATCCAATCAAAACTACAGATGAATTAAAAGTGGTTTTGGCAAAATATTTACCTGAAAGAGTTAAAAATAAAATACTGGCTCAGATTTATCAGGCGATTCGAATTGAGGTAAATCAGGAAATGGATGTTTTGAAAGAGTTTATTGAGCAGTCATTAGAGATTTTAAATCCGGGTGGAAGATTTTCAGTGATCTCTTATCATTCTTTAGAAGACAGATTGGTTAAAAGATTCATTAAAAACGGAATGTTTGAAGGAGAACCGGAACGTGATTTTTATGGAAACTTTTCAGTTCCATTTAAAACTATCGGAAAATTGATTGTTCCGGATGACGCTGAAATAAAAATCAACAATAGAGCAAGAAGTGCAAAATTGAGAATTGCTGAAAAGATATAATATAAAGGTATAAAAATGAAAGGTGGAGTATTTGGCATATTAAAAGCAAGATTTCTTATAAATGATGACGCAGTCAAAAACTGGCGATTCATTGTTTTTATCATTTTGCTTGCCATTATAATGATTGCCAATACACAGCGATACGAACAAAAGGTTTTTGAAATTGCAAAACTGAACAATGAAGTAAAAGAATTGCGATCTGAATTTGTAGACCGACGTTCAGAATTAATGAAATTAAAAATGGAATCAACGATATCGGATAAAATGCTTGAAAAACAGATTTTTCCATCGACAGTTCCTCCAGTAAAAATAGAAGTTAAAAAAGAAGAAGAAAAAAGTTTCTTTAAAAGAATATGGCAGTAGACGATAAACATATATCCTACAGAATTTACCTCGTAGCAGTTTTCATCTTCGTGATGGCAATTGCTATTGTCGTTAAATTAACCAATATTCAATGGGTTGAAGGAGATTATTACAGAAAACTGGCGAAACAACGTACCGTTAGAAATTTTGTGATTCCGGCAAACAAAGGAAATATTTATTCGGCTGATGGAAGTTTGCTGGCAACGTCAATTCCTAATTATGAAATTAGATTTGATGCAAAAGCGCCAAAAACAGAAACTTTTGAAAAGCACGTAAAGGCATTATCAGATTCATTGGCTACAGTTTTAGACAGACCAGGAGGGTATTACGAGCAGGAATTAAGAAAAGCCAGAGCCAATAAAAACCGCTATTATTTGATTGCCCGCAAATTGAGTTACACTGACTATGTGAAAATTAAAGGTTTTCCATTATTCAATTTAGGCGCTTTTAAAGGTGGAATCATAATTGAACAAGAAACAGTTAGAAAACATCCGATAGGGCAAATTGCAGAAAGAACAATTGGTTACGATCGAATTGATCCGGCGACCGGAATTGAAGTTGGTAAAGGAATTGAATGGGCTTTTAAAAGTTATTTGAACGGAAAAGACGGAAAAATTCTTAAGCAAAAAATTGCAAAAGGGCAGTGGAAACCAATTCGTGACGTAAACGAAGTAGATCCAGTTGATGGTTACGATGTGATTTCGACAATTGATGTATTTATTCAGGATATCGCACATCACGCTTTATTGAAACAACTTCAGGATTATGAAGCAGATCATGGCTGTGTGGTTGTAATGGAAACAGAAACGGGTTATATAAAAGCAATTTCTAATCTGGGAAGAGGTGAAGATGGATTGTATACTGAAACTACAAATTATGCAGTAGCAGAGTCTCACGAACCAGGATCGACTTTTAAATTAGTTGATTTAATGGCAATTTTAGAAGATAAAGTTGCTGATACAAGTACGGTTTATGATAGTCATGGCGGTATAGTTAAATATTACGGACGTTCGGTTCGTGATTCACATAATGGGGGTTATGGAAAAGTTTCATTGGCTCGTGGCTTTGAACTTTCTTCAAATACGGTAATGGTTCAGGCGGTTTATGATAATTATAAAAGCAATCCGTCAAAATTTGTAGATCATATTAGAAATTTTGGTTTAGATAAACCTTTAGGATTGCATTTTAAAGGAGAAGGAAGACCAATTATTCCACATCCAGGAGGTAAAAGCTGGTCGGGAATTTCCCTTCCATGGATGGCTTTTGGATATTCAGTTTCAGTTACACCAATGCAAACATTGGCGTTTTATAATTCGGTTGCGAATAATGGCGTAATGGTAAAACCGCAATTTGTATCTGAAATTAAAGAATGGAATAAAACAATTAAGAAATTCGATGTAGAAGTAATTAATCCAAAGATTTGCTCGCCTGAGACGCTTAAAAAAGTAAAAGCAGTTTTAGAAAATGTGGTAAAAAAAGGAACAGGTTCTAAGTTGTATTCGAAAGATTTTTCGATGGCAGGAAAAACAGGAACGGCTCAGATGAATTATGGAAAAGCAGGAAAAGAAGGATTGTATTATGCATCTTCTTTTGTGGGATATTTTCCAGCAGATCATCCAAAATACTCTTGTATTGTGGTAGTTCACAAGCCAAATACATTAAAAAATAATTATTATGGAGCTGATGTTGCAGGACCGGTTTTTAAAAGAATCGCTCAAAAGATTTTTACAGATGCACCTTCAACAAATAAAATCAAAAAACTGGATTCAAGAATTCCAAAACAAGATACCAGTTATGAGAAGTATACTACTGAAGTAAATAAAAAATCAAATCAGATTCCTAATTTAAAAGGAATGCCAGGAATGGATGCAATTGCTTTACTGGAGAATCTTGATTTGAAGGTGAAAGTTATTGGTGTAGGGAAGGTAAAAAAACAGTCTATTCAGCCTGGACAAATTATTAGTAAAAACACAACTATAGTATTAGAATTATCGTGAAAATACTGAAAGACATATTATATAAAGTAGCGATTGAATCTGTAACAGGTTCGACAGAAATCGACATACACAAAATTGATTTTGATTCAAGAAAGATTGAAGCAAATGATGCTTTTGTAGCTATTCGCGGTTCGCTTTCTGATGGGCATGATTATATCGAAAAAGCAATTCAGTTAGGTGCGACTGCTATTATTTGCGATACTTTACCTTCAACTATTGAAAAAGGAATTACTTATATCAAAGTAAAAGATACAAATACCGCATTGGCTTTTATGGCAGCTAATTTTTTCGGAAATCCTTCTGAAAAATTAAAGTTAGTTGGTGTTACAGGTACAAACGGAAAAACAACAATTGCTTCATTATTATTTCAATTGTTTCAAAAAGCAGGTTTTAAAGTTGGCTTATTATCAACAGTAAAAATTATGGTTGATGAAACAGAATATAAAGCAACGCATACAACTCCGGATTCAATTACAATCAATTATTATTTGAATGAAATGATTGAAGCTGGTGTAACGCATTGTTTTATGGAAGTGAGTTCGCACGGAATTCATCAAAAGAGGACAGAAGCTTTGCATTTTGTAGGTGGAATTTTCACGAATCTTTCGCACGATCATTTAGATTATCATCCAACTTTTGCAGAATATAGAGACGTAAAAAAATCGTTTTTTGATTCATTGCCAAAAACGGCTTTCGCTTTATCAAACATCGATGATAAAAACGGAACTGTAATGCTTCAAAATACGGTTGCCAGAAAATTTACGTATGCCTTAAAATCGTATGCTGATTTTAAAGCAACAATTTTAGAAAGTCAATTGTCTGGTTTATTATTGAAAGTAAACGACAATGAAGTTTGGGTAAAACTGATCGGAACTTTTAATGCTTACAACGTTTTGGCAATTTATGGAACTGCAATCGAACTAGGAATGGATAGTTTGGAAGCGTTGCGCTTACTGTCTGATTTAGAAAGTGTTTCGGGGCGTTTTCAGTATATTGTTTCAGAAGGAAACATTACCGCGATTGTAGATTACGCACATACGCCAGATGCTTTAGACAATGTATTAAAAACAATTGACGATATCCGTACAAAGAACGAGCAATTGATTACAGTTGTGGGTTGTGGCGGAAACAGGGATAAAACAAAAAGACCAATTATGGCTAAAATTGCTTCAGACTTGAGTGATAAAGCAATTTTAACTTCTGATAATCCAAGAAACGAAGATCCGGAAGTGATCTTAGATGAAATGGAAAAAGGAGTTGAAGCTCATAATTATAAAAAAATATTGAGAATTACTGACAGAAAGCAAGCCATAAAAACCGCTTGTCAATTGGCTCAGCCAAATGATATTATTTTAATCGCCGGAAAAGGTCATGAAACGTATCAGGAAATAAATGGTGTTCGCCATCATTTTGATGATATGGAAACGGTAAAAGAAATTTTAGATCAATTACAAAAATAAAGCTTAAACGGTGAATTGATTGTTCGTTTAAACGAATAATTATTAAGTCAAAACTAACGAATAAACAAATCAACAATTAACCAAATAAACCAAGATATATGCTATACTATTTATTTGAATATTTAGACAAAACATTAGATGTACCGGGAACAGGAGTTTTTCAGTATATCACTTTTAGATCGGCTTTAGCATTAATGCTTTCGTTGCTTTTGTCAACTATTTACGGAAAAAGAATCATCAACTTTTTGAGGAATCAGCAAGTAGGTGAAACGGTTCGTGAGCTTGGTCTTCAAGGGCAAAACGAAAAAGCAGGAACTCCAACAATGGGAGGATTGATTATCATTTTTGCAACGCTTGTGCCAGTTTTGTTGTTTGCCCGTTTGCATAATATTTATATTGTATTGCTTATTGTGACCACACTTTGGATGGGAACAATCGGTTTTATTGATGATTATATTAAAATATTCAAAAAAGATAAAGAAGGTTTAAAAGGGATTTTTAAAGTTATTGGCCAGGTTGGTTTGGGACTTATTGTTGGAACAGTTCTTTATTTCAATCCTGCTGTAACGGTGAGAACGGATACGGGAAGAACAGATATTTATAAAACCGGAACAAACACAACGGTAGTTTTGCCAGCTCCTATTGAGGAGAAATCGACAGCTACTACAATTCCATTTGTGAAAAACAATGAATTTGATTACGCTGAAATATTAGCCTGGACAGGTGAAGGATATGAAAAATGGGCTTGGTTGATTTTTATTCCGGTAGTAATTTTTATTATCACAGCAGTTTCTAACGGAGCTAATTTAACAGATGGTATTGATGGACTTGCGGCGGGAACGTCTGCAGTTTCTGTCCTCGCACTCGGAATATTTACGTTCGTTTCGGGGAATATTATTTTTTCGAATTATCTGAATATTATGTACATCCCAAATTCAGGGGAAATGACGGTGTTTATATCTGCCTTTGTGGGAGCCTTAATTGGGTTTCTTTGGTACAACTCCTATCCGGCATCTGTTTTTATGGGAGATACAGGAAGTTTAACAATTGGAGGAATCATTGCTGTTTTAGCCATTGCAGTTCGTAAAGAATTATTGATTCCGTTATTGTGTGGAATCTTTTTAGTAGAAAATTTCTCAGTGGTTTTACAAGTGAGTTATTTCAAATTTACTAAAAAAAGATACGGTGAAGGACGAAGAATTTTCCTGATGTCGCCACTTCATCATCATTATCAGAAAAAGGGATATCATGAGAGTAAAATTGTTACCCGATTCTGGATTGTTGCGATCATGTTAGCCATATTATCAATCGTTACTTTAAAACTTAGATAGATGAGATTGGTAGTTTTAGGAGGAGGAGAAAGTGGTGTTGGTACCGCTATTCTGGGGAAGAAAAAAGGATACGATGTTTTTGTATCAGATTTTGGAAAAATAAAAGAGAGTTATAAAGAAGTTCTTATCATTAATAAAATTGCCTGGGAAGAAGAAAAACATACCGAAGACCTGATTTTGAATGCCGATGTGGTAATGAAAAGTCCGGGAATTCCAGAGAAATCTCCCATAGTAAAAAAACTCATTGAAGCCGGAGTAAAAGTGATTTCTGAAATTGAATTTGCAAAACCTTTCACAGAAGCACTTACAATTGGAATTACAGGAAGTAATGGTAAGACAACAACAACAATGCTGACATATCATTTATTGAAATCGGCTGGTTTGAATGTAGGCTTGGGGGGAAACATCGGTAAAAGTTTTGCCTGGCAGGTAGCAGAAAATAAATTCGATGCGTATGTTCTGGAGTTAAGTAGTTTTCAGCTTGACGGAATTATAGAATACCGGCCGGATATTGCCATAATTACAAATATTAGTCCGGATCATTTAGACCGATACGAATATAAATATCAAAAGTATATCGATTCAAAGTTCAGAATAACAATGAATCAGACCGAAAGCGATTACCTTATTTACGATGCAGACGATGAGGCAAGCGCAGAATGGTTAAAAAATAACACAACAAAAGCAAAATTAATTCCTTTCTCGCTGACTAAAAAATTCGATGAAGGGGCTTCTATAAATAACAACAAAATGGAAATAAAGATCAACCAAGAAGAGTTTACAATGGAAACAGAATACATTGCGTTAGAAGGAAAACATAATATGAAAAACGCAATGGCAGCAAGCTCTGTAGCAAAATTGATGCAAATTAGAAATGCAACAATTCGCGAAAGTTTATCCAATTTTCAAGGTGTTGAACACCGTTTAGAAAAAGTATTAAAAATTCAGAATGTTCAATACATCAATGATTCTAAAGCAACAAATGTAAATGCTACTTTCTTTGCTTTAGACAGTATGAACGTTCCAACAGTTTGGATTGTTGGAGGAGTTGATAAAGGAAATGATTATAACGAGTTGATGTCATTAGTTCGTGAAAAAGTAAAAGCAATTATTTGCCTGGGAATCGATAATCGCAAAATTATTGAAGCTTTTGGCAACGTGGTTGATATTATGGTTGAAGTTAATAATATGAACGATGCTGTAAAAACAGCACAAAGATTAACAGAAAAAGGCGATGCCGTTTTATTATCTCCGGCCTGCGCAAGTTTTGATTTATTCGAAAACTACGAAGACAGAGGAAAACAATTCAAACAAGCAGTTCATAATCTATAAAAATAGTTTCAAGTTTCAGGTTTCACGTTAGGAGAACCTGAAACCTGAAAAACCTGAAACAAAGCACTATGAAAGAATTGGTAAACAAATTAAAAGGAGATAGAGTAATATGGTCATTCGTGGCTTTATTAGCATTATTTTCGTTTATGCCTGTTTTTAGTGCGAGTAGTAATTTGGCATACATTGGTCATGGAACCGGAAACACTTTGGGTTATTTGGTAAAACATCTCGCTCATATTTGTATTGGATTTTTGATTATTTATTGGGTTCATAAAGTGCCGTATCATTATTTCAGAGCGATTTCAAAAATTGCTTTGCCAATTGTTTGGTTTTTATTGCTTTATACATTGCTAAAGGGAACTGTCATTGCAGGAGCAAATGCAAGTCGTTGGATTCAGGTTCCGTTTATCGGAATTACATTTCAGACTTCGACTTTGGCTTCCATCGTTCTGTTTATTTTTGTGGCGCGTTATTTGTCTAAAACAAAAGAAGAAAACGAACCTTTTCAAGTTTCATTGATCCAGCTTTGGTTGCCGGTTTTTATCACATTGGCACTTATTTTACCAGCGAACTTTTCGACTACAGCCTTGATTTTTGCTATGGTAATGATGTTAACGTTCATTGGTAAATATCCATTAAAGTATATTGGTTTTATTATAGGTTCAGGAATCGCAATGTTGGCGTTCTTCCTTTTGGTTGCTAAAGCTTTTCCGGATTCAAGATTCTTTAGCAGGGTATCAACCTGGGAAAGTCGTATTGCCAACTTTACAACAGACAAACCGGATGAAGATGATTACCAAATTGAAAAAGCAAAAATTGCGATTGCATCCGGAAGATTAGGAGGTTTAGGGCCTGGAAAAAGCGTTCAGAAGAACTTTTTACCACAATCTTCTTCCGATTTTATTTATGCCATTGTTGTTGAAGAATATGGTTTAGTTGGAGGAGTTTCGATATTGATTTTGTATTTATTGTTATTATTCAGATTCGTTATTGCATCACATAAAGCTACTACGTTATTTGGAAAGTTAGTCGTCGTCGGGCTCGGTTTTCCAATGATATTTCAGGCGATGATCAATATGGCGGTTGCAGTTGAATTATTGCCAGTAACAGGACAAACGCTTCCGTTGATTAGTAGTGGAGGTAGTTCGATTTGGATGACTTGTTTTTCTCTCGGAATTATCATCAGTGTAACGAAAAAAGAAGAAGAAATTGTTGAAGAAAAAGAAGAGAAAGAAAGAAGAAAAGAAGCACTTCAAAGATTAATTGATAAAGAGTTGTCAGAGGAAGATTTACCAGCTGACGAAATATATGAAGAGGAAGGATTGATGTATTCAATTGAGGATAATTCGAGAAACCCGATGAATGCAGTTTTAAATAAATAAGTTAAGAACAAAATAGTTTTATAGCGTAAAACTTTTAAAAATATGACAAATTATAAATTCATATTAAGTGGTGGTGGTACAGGAGGACATATCTATCCTGCGATTGCGATTGCGAATGAATTAAAATTACAATTTCCTGATGCTGAATTCCTTTTTGTAGGAGCACAGGATAAAATGGAAATGCAAAAAGTGCCTCAGGCAGGTTATGAAATAAAAGGGCTTTGGATTGCAGGTTTACAGAGAAAATTGACATTGCAGAATTTGATGTTTCCATTGAAACTGGCAACAAGTTTATTAGAATCAAGAAGAATCATCAGACAATTCAAACCAAATGCAGTTATAGGAACAGGTGGTTTTGCCAGCGGGCCTTTATTGCAAGCTGCAGGTCAGGCAGGAATTCCGACAGTGATTCAGGAGCAAAATTCATTTCCTGGAATTACAAACAAATTATTGAGCAAAAGAGCCAATGCAATTTGTGTCGCTTATGGAAATTTAGAGCGCTTTTTTCCAAAAGAAAAAATCGTTTTGACAGGAAATCCGGTTCGTCAGGATTTGATTGACATTGATAGCAAACGTGATGAAGCAATCACTTTTTACGGTTTGGATCCGAATAAAAAAACATTGTTGGTTTTAGGAGGTAGTTTAGGAGCGAGAAGAGTCAATCAATTAATCGAAAAAGAATTGCATAATATGCTTTCGCAAGATGTTCAGATCATTTGGCAATGCGGGAAGTTATATTTTGAAGATTATAAAAAACACAATCAGCAAAACGTAAGAGTTGTTGATTTTATTGAAAGAATGGATTTTGTATACGCTGCCGCAGATGTAATTATTTCAAGAGCAGGGGCATCATCAGTTTCGGAATTATGCATTGTTGGGAAACCAGTAATTTTTATTCCGTCACCCAATGTAGCCGAAGATCATCAAACAAAAAATGCGCAGGCAATTGTAGATGCAAAAGGTGCGATTTTATTAAAAGAACAAGAATTAGATAGTCAGTTTAGTATTGTTTTTGAAGCTTTATTGAAAGATCAGGGAAAACAAAAACAATTAAGTGATAACATTAAAAAATTGGCTATGCCAAATGCCACGAAAGTTATTGTAGAGCAAATTAAAAAGTTGTTATAATATAAGTTTTGTCTGAAATTATACAACACGAAAAAGAAATCAGAATGCTATTTTAGGCATTTTGGGTTATTAAAAGAAGAGAAAATACAAAAGCTTAATTACTAGTTTTTTACAAATAAATCTAGTAGAGAAATAGCTCAAAAAATAAAATTAAAATGAATTTAAATCAAATACAAAACGTTTATTTTATTGGCATAGGAGGCATCGGAATGAGTGCTCTGGCCCGTTATTTTAAATATATCGGGAAACAGGTTTCAGGTTACGATAAAACGCCTTCAATGTTGACTAGTGAATTGATTGAAAGTGGTATTGATATTCATTTTGAAGATAATATTAATTTGATTCCGAGTGATTATTTTGTAGAGAATACATTGGTGATTTTTACACCTGCTGTTCCAAAAACACATTCAGAGTGGAATTACTTCATCGAAAGAAATTACGAGATTAAAAAACGTGCCGAGGTTTTAGGGATTATCACCAAAGACACGTTTAGTTTCGCAGTTGCGGGAACGCATGGAAAAACAACAACATCAAGTATTCTGGGGCATATTTTATATGAAAGTGGGGCAGATGTAACGGCTTTTGTGGGTGGAATAGTGGAGAATTACAATTCTAATTTAATTGGAACCGGAAAAACGGTAACCGTTGTAGAAGCTGATGAATTTGACCGTTCATTTTTACACTTACATCCAAATATTGCCTGTATCACTTCTATGGATGCCGATCATTTGGATATTTACGGAACCAGTGATGCTATAGAGGCTTCGTTTGTAGAATTTGCTTCTAAAGTCGAAGATAAAAGTAAGCTCTTTATAACTAAAGAATTGCCTCTTGAAGGAGTTCAATGTGCTATAAATGAAGATGCTGTATATAAGGCGTTCAATGTTCGAATTGAAGATGGGAGTTATGTTTTTGATGTGCAGACGCCATCAGAAATCATGAAAGATTTGCATTTTGGATTGCCTGGAAAACATAATTTAATGAATGGATTGATGGCTATTGCAATGGCCAAAACGTTTGGCACCCCGACCGACTCCATTGCAAAAGCCATTGCTTCATTCAACGGAATCAGAAGACGTTTTTCTTATCAGATTAAATCTGAAAATTTAGTTTATATAGATGATTATGCACATCATCCAACAGAGATAAATGCTGTACATCAAGCTGTTAGAGAATTGTATCCTGGACGTAAAGTTTTGGCAATTTTTCAGCCCCATTTATTCAGCAGAACAAGAGATTTTGCTGATGGATTTGCTGAAAGTCTATCACAATTCGATGAAGCATTTTTGATGGATATTTACCCGGCACGTGAATTGCCGATGGAAGGAATTACATCGGATTGGTTGTTGGGGAAAATGACAAATTCGAACAAAAAAATTGTTGCAAAAGATGATTTATTAGCGCAAATCAAAGCCAGTAATGCGCCAATAATTGTAACAATAGGAGCTGGTGATATTGGTGAAATGGTTCCGTCAATTAAAAAAATGCTGAATGAAAATATTTAATTGGACAAATATTCGATTAGTACTCATTTTTGGGCTTGTGCTTTTTTTATATTCTTTCGCTCAACATCGAAATGGAGATCGAAAATTGAAGAAATCTATGGTTGTTTTTGTAGGAGAAAACACGCTGTTTGTTAAGCCGGAATCGGTTAATAAATTGTTAATAGAAAATAAAAGAGACGCTTCCAGTATCCGAAAAGATGAAGTAGATTTGAATAAGATAGAAAAAACCCTTGATACGCAAGACATGATTGAGAAGTCAGACGTTTTTGTAAGTATCGATGGCGTTCTAAAAGCGAGAGTAAAACAGAAGACACCAATAGCGAGAGTTTATGATGGTGATAACTCTTTTTATATTGACTATGAAG
Source organism: Flavobacterium sp. GW821-FHT11G01 (assembly GCF_058808175.1). Taxonomy (NCBI): domain Bacteria; kingdom Pseudomonadati; phylum Bacteroidota; class Flavobacteriia; order Flavobacteriales; family Flavobacteriaceae; genus Flavobacterium; species Flavobacterium sp. GW821-FHT11G01. Next base: position 173,072 of record NZ_JBXARK010000003.1, read on the forward strand.
GACATAAAATGCCTTTGTCAGACAATTTTACAGCTCGTGTTCCTCTTGTTTCGGGGGCAATAAATGAAAAAAATAACGAAGATTTAGCTGCTTTATTTCGCACAATTTATGACGATGCGTTTTTGAAAAAAAACATCATTGCAATACAAATTATGCCTAATGGCAGCCTAAAAATGTTTAATCGAAATTATGATTACTTCATCGATTTTGGAAGAACGATGAATGTTGATAAGAAATTTAATAACTATAAAGCCTTTTTTCAAAAAGCAGTTTTAGATAGTTCGTTATACAAATACAAAAAAATTGACCTTAGGTTTACGGAACAAGTAGTTTGCACAAAATAATAGAAAATGGAAAAAGATAACATTGCAGTAGGTCTAGATATTGGAACAACCAAAATCGTTGCCATGATAGGCAAGAAAAACGAGTATGGCAAGTTGGAAATTTTGGGTATTGGGAAATCCAAAAGTTTGGGTGTTGCGAGAGGTGTTGTAAACAACATTACTCAAACTATTCAATCAATTCAACAAGCTATTTTAGAAGCAGAAAACAATTCAGGTTATAAAATAAAAGATGTTGTTGTGGGTATTGCCGGACAACACATTAGAAGTATTCAGCATACAGATTACATCAGCCGTAGTAATCCGGAGGAAGTAATTGGCGAAAAAGATATTCAGCTTTTGATTGACCAGGTAAATAAACTGGCCATGTTACCAGGAGAAGAAATTATTCACGTTTTGCCTCAAGAATTTAAAATTGACGGGCAATCTGAAATTAAAGAACCAATCGGAATGTACGGTGGAAGACTAGAATCTAGTTTCCATGTTGTGGTTGGACAAGCTTCTTCTATCAGAAATGTTGGAAGATGTATTCAAAGTTCAGGAATTGAATTATCGGGATTGACATTAGAGCCTTTGGCTTCTGCAGATGCTGTTTTGAGTCAGGAAGAAAAAGAAGCGGGTGTTGCATTGATCGATATTGGTGGAGGAACAACAGATTTAGCCATTTTTAAAGATGGAATCATTCGTCATACTGCTGTGATTCCTTTCGGAGGAAATGTTATTACAGAAGATATTAAAGAGGGATGTTCAATTATTGAAAAACAAGCAGAGCTTTTAAAAATAAAATTCGGATCTGCCTGGCCAGGAGAAAATAAAGACAACGAAATTGTTTCTATTCCAGGTCTAAGAGGAAGAGAGCCAAAAGAGATTTCGCTTAAAAACTTATCGAAAATTATCCATGCCCGTGTGGTGGAAATTATTGAGCAGGTTTTTGCAGAAATTAAAGCTTATGGCCACGAAGATCCTCGTAAAAAATTAATTGCCGGAATCGTTCTTACAGGTGGTGGAGCTCAGCTAAAACATATTAAACAATTAGTAGAGTACATTACCGGAATGGACACCAGAATTGGATATCCAAATGAGCATTTAGCAGGAAATTCAAGCGAAGAAATTTCTAGCCCGTTGTTTGCAACTGCAGTTGGTTTGGTAATGAACAGCATTGAAAATAGTACACAAAGTGCTGTTAGAATGGAACTTGTAAACGAACAGCCAAAAGTGGTTTACAGAAATGTTCCGCCTCAGGCACAACAGCCGGTACAACAACGATACGAAGTTGAAGAAAACTACGTTGAAAGAGTAGAAACTATTGAACAACAAAGGGAAGTTAGAAATAATACTAAGGTTGAAGCAGAATCTACTGAAACAAAAATAAGAAGGTCATTTTTTGATCGCTATGTCGATAAAATCAAAGATTTTTTAGACAACGCAGAATAAATTAGTAATAAACGAAAAGGATTACTTTTTGCCCCAAGTCAAGAAGTAAAAAATGTATTTAATAAGAATTTCAAAACCAAAAAGATGATGAGCAACTCAGAATTTGGAAGTATTTCATTTGATTTACCAAAAAACCAATCAAATGTAATCAAGGTAATAGGTGTAGGAGGAGGCGGAAGTAACGCAATCAACCACATGTTTAAACAAGGTATTAAAGGGGTAGATTTTATCGTTTGTAATACAGATTCGCAAGCACTTCAAAATAGTGCTGTACCAAATAAAATTCAGTTAGGGATGAACTTAACAGAGGGTCTTGGAGCAGGAGCAAATCCTGATGTAGGGCAACAATCTGCTATTGAAAGTATCGCTGATATTGAAAAAATGTTGGATCGTGGTACTAAGATGGTATTTATTACCGCTGGTATGGGTGGTGGAACTGGTACAGGTGCAGCTCCGGTAATTGCGCAATTAGCAAAAGAAAGAGAGATTTTAACGGTTGGTATCGTAACAATTCCGTTTCAGTTTGAAGGAAAAGTTCGTCAGGAACAAGCTCTTTTAGGAATCGAAAAATTACGCAAGCAAGTCGATTCGTTAATCGTAATCAATAATAACAAATTAAGAGAAGTATACGGAAATCTTGGGTTTAAAGCAGGATTCTCTAAAGCGGATGAAGTATTAGCAACAGCCTCAAGAGGTATTGCTGAAGTAATTACGCACCACTATACTCAAAATATCGATTTACGTGATGCAAAAACTGTTTTATCAAACAGTGGAACTGCGATCATGGGATCTTCTGTTGCCACAGGCGAAAACAGAGCGAAAGAAGCGATTATTTCTGCTTTGGATTCTCCGTTATTGAATGACAACAAAATTACAGGAGCCAAAAACGTATTGTTGCTTATCGTTTCTGGATCTAATGAAATCACACTTGATGAAATTGGAGAAATCAACGATCATATTCAGGCAGAAGCAGGTTATAACGCTAATATTATCATGGGAGTTGGTGAAGACGAAACTCTTGGTGAAGCTATTGCAGTAACTATTATTGCGACTGGTTTTGATGTTGAACAACAAAATGAAATTGTAAATACAGAACCTAAAAAAATCATTCATACGTTAGAAGATGAGCAAAGAAGTGTTCATAATTTAACAAATAAAACGGTTACCTCTTTTGACTTAAATGCTGAAACACCTACTGCGAAATCAGAAGAAAAAGTTGTTTTTGATTTAATGGAAGATGAGCCTTTTGCTAATACTCATAGTCCTGTAGTTCCAACTCCTGTTGCTCCAGTTGCAGTTGCTCCAACTATCAATCAGGAAGAATTAGTGGTAATGTCAGAGTTTATTAAAAATCTTGATGTAACTTTTGAAATCGTTTCGCCAATTACAGATATCGATTTTACTATTTCAGCTCCGGCAGCAGAATTTGTTCAGGAAGTAAAAACAGTTCCGCAAAGAACTTTTGAAAGAGAAGAACAAACAACTTTCTCTTTTGATTTACCTCTTTTCAGAGCTGAGCCAGAGGTGAAAAAAGAACCGGTTGTTGAGGAGACTAAAATTTTATTCGAATTATCAAACGAAACACGTAATATCAAAGTTAACGATCCAGTACAATTTGTACCGGTAACAGAAGTTGCTGAAAATGGAGTTATCAAATATTCTTTGGAAGAATATATGGAGGTTGAGGACAATTTAATGGCTTCTAAACCAGTTGAAAAAGTGGTAGAAGATGTTATTCCAGCTGAATTGAATATTCAGTTGAAACAAAAGGTTGATTTTGCTCAGGAAGCTGATTTTTCAACAACTTCTAATGTTTCTCCAATGGAATTAACTATCGAAGAAACTTTACGTTTAAGAGCGGAAGAAAGAAGAAAGAAACTAAAAGAATTTAACTATAAATTCCATAATAATGTTTCGAGAATTGATGAACTTGAAAAAGAGCCTGCTTACAAAAGATTAGGTATCGATCTTTCAAACAATCAGTCGAATACAACCAATTCAAGAATATCTGTTGGTACTGATAGTAATAACGATTTACAATTGCGTTCAAACAATTCATTTTTGCACGACAACGTAGATTAATTTTACATTCATAATATTAGGATAACCCGAAAATTGGATTTAATTTTCGGGTTATTTTTTTTATCTTCGCACAGAATTTTAAAATTTGACTTCTTTAATACACTTTTAAAGTGAATCTTATTATCAGTTCGAGTTAAGTTGGGAATAATTCAAAATAGTCATATCAATATATAAGCCTGGCTTATTTAAATAAAATAAAACAATGAGTTTACAAACATTAATCATGGACGAGATCAAAACCGCCATGAGAGCTAAAGATACCGTTGCATTAGAAGCATTAAGAGCTATCAAATCTGAAATGTTATTGGCTGCAACAGCTTCAGGATCAAAAGAAGAATTAACAGAAGACGATGAAATTAAATTGCTTCAAAGACTTGTTAAAACCCGTAAAGAAAGCGCGAGAATTTTTACAGAGCAAAACCGTCCTGATCTAGCTGAACCAGAATTGGCTCAGGTTGCTGTAATCGAGAAATTCTTACCTGCGCAATTAAGCGAAGAAGAAGTAGAGGCAGTAGTAGCAAAAATCATTGCTGAAACCGGAGCTTCAGGAATTGCTTCAATGGGTAAAGTTATGGGATTAGCCTCTGCTCAATTAGGTGGAACTGCTGAAGGAAAAACCATTTCTGCAATTGTGAAGAAACTTTTAGTGTAAGAATTTATGATTTTAGAGTTCAGATTTTAGATTGAATCTGAACTCTAAAATAAACAATCTACAATAAAAACGACCGCGTAGTTCAACTGGATAGAATATCAGATTTCGGCTCTGAGGGTTGGGGGTTCGAACCCCTCCGCGGTCACTATGAATTTTAAAAGCCTGAGAATGTAGATTCTCAGGCTTTTTTTATGTTTCGAAAATTTTCAACATTTTCTTCTGGTTTTGAAAATGCCTATATTTAAAGGAGATTTTGATTCGAACCCCATCATGGATCTGTTAAGTTTTACGATTCGCTTTCAGGTTCTAAAGTTAAGGTTCAGCTCCAAACTTGAACTCTATGTTTAAGTTCGCACATCTAGTTTTTAGCTTGTTACTGGCGATTAGAATGTAAAAATGATCAGAGAAATAATCCCAATTGGCTGTTGAGACCAATATCTTTACAAAGAGATGAATTCAGGTAATTTATGGCCAAGCCGGCGGCAATACAACTTTTTGAAATGCGGTTTCTCTAATTTCATTCCCCTCTAAGCTCACGAAATACGCATTACTGTCTTTATCAAGAGAAACAACTTGTTTGACTTGCTCGTTTTCGAAATAGATTCCAGCTCTGTCATCACAAGCATAGCCTGATTTATATTCGCCATTTTTTATTTTTGACCAATAAAGTGGCTTTCGTTCGCTTTCAGCATGATAGTGTGGACAACTGCTACCACTAATTAGCCCCAATCCTTCTACAGTACTCAATTTTCCAGGACGAGAATCTGTAGTTCCATGCTCGAACCAACAAAGCATCCCAGCACTTCCACCGCCTAAAACAACTCCATTCTCCCATGCTTTGCGCAACGCAATATCCATTCCTTGTGCCTTCCAAATAGCCATCATATTTAAAGTATTACCTCCTCCTACTAAAATGGCATCCATACCAGTAAAAATACTTTCGAATGAATCTTTTTGACTGTAAGAAGATATAAAGGAGCGTTGGACAAAAGATCTTATTGGTAAATCGCCACAAGTTTCAAACCATCTCATGACATAACCGGGTGCATCACCTGTTGCTGTGGGCAGAAAACAAATTTTTGGATTTTTCTTGCCTGTTAATGACGCAACATATTTTACAAAACCTCTGTCAAAATCTCCACCATAAACAAAGAGCTTCCTAACTACTGATTCAGGATTTGTCGATAGCGATTGAAGTAAAGTAGAAGAAAGTACTGACGCTGCTCCCATACCAGTTGTTTTAATGAAATTTCTACGGTTCATCTTCTTGGTTTTAGGTTATTAATGTTTATTTACTAACGATTGTATCCTTAAACAAATTGCTTATTTACAAATTTCGTAATTTATTTCATATCTCAATGAATCCAGCAACGTCTTGCGGTATGAATATTGTCGGCAAAATAACCTGTACTTTCGTTTACTGAAAACGACATTATGGAAAAAATTGTCGCCTGTATTTTGTCGAGTTTGAATGTTACGTAAGATTGATTGCTTGCCGCTAACTTGTTTATATGTGTGACAAAATCACACAAAGCGATCTAAATTTGGGTAGATATGTGTGCTGTGCTTTGGTATTTATATGAGTGGTCATGCAAACAAAAACAACAGAGAAAATCAAAATTCGTATTTTTAAGATATTATAATAATCCCAGATAATCTGGTTAGATATTTGAATGCTTCACGATAATAATTAAGTGATTTACACAAAAAAAAAGTTTGTCAAATTTTATTAAGTGGCTTTTGATTTTGCAGTAGCAGGAAAATTTGAAAGTTGGATATTATTCAAAATCTTCAAATCTCACAATAAAAGGTTCGAATTTTGTACCATCAGAATCACAATAAAAAAGGAAAGCCTGAGAACATATATTCTCAAGCTTTTTATTAATTCCTACTTTTCACAAATTTCTTTCAGCTTGTCAAGAGCTTTTGGATAGGTCTCATTCATATAATTTACAAAATCTTCTGTTGTGTCTAAGTCAACAGTAACGGTTGTGGTTCCGTTGTTTTTTTCGAAGGTATAGTTTTCAAATCCGTTTGCCCATTTTTCTACATCTGGTCCTTCTGTTATTTCCTGATCCGCTTTTAAAAGCCCATAGTGTTGAATAGAAACAAATTGGTTGGGAATGTTTACAGCTATTCTGGAAACCATACCTCCTTTTTCTCCTTTCTCATCTGTACCAACAAATAGAATTTTACTTCCCTTTTCCCAACTTCCTTCATAGGTAGACGTGGGGTTAAACACGGAGACCCATTCTTCATAAGTTGATTTACTGTTAATGCCAAGCATAAAATCATATATCTTGGTTACAGGGGCACTGATGCTTACTTTGAATTGTAACTTTTTCATAATGTTAAATATTTGGTTGGATTAATCTTTTATACTGTTATTATCTGTAATACTAGGTGTCGTTTTACAAAATTATAAAACCTATCTCATTATGAATTAGGTTTTTGTATATCTTTTTAAGTAGAATTAATTTCCCAAATAATTGGCCAGTTTTCTATTTTTCAGATCCCTTTTTAGAATTCTTCACTAAAATGAAAACTGCAAACGCAAAACACAGTAGGTAAATAATGGCTAAGGCCGGCTTCTCAAATTTTAAAGTTTCAAAGTCGAATTGCTTGAATAATGTTACACCCAATATGATTGCAACAATCCAAAAAATAAATGTTACTACTTTTTTATTTTCCATATTTTTCAATGTTTTATAAGTATGTGAATTATTGTTTCTATTATAACTACAAAATAATGCCTGATTATCATTTTCCAAAATAGATTAGGCAGTGCTTATTTTTTAACGAATATAAGAAATAATAAATGTTTCGAAAAAAGCCTTTTAAAATCAGTGACTTTAAAAGGCTTTTATATAGAACAAATAGGAGTAAATTTATTCCTTAATTAATTTCTCTACTTTAACTCCATTATCAGTTGTTATTCTCAAGAAATACAATCCATTTGATTTATTAGAAATATCAAGTTTTGAATTGTTTTTATCTTCTATTACTTTTTGCAATATTCGGCCTTGAACATCAAATAACTCAATAGATTTTATTGTAGTATCACAATTAATATTTACAGCTCCTTTCGTTGGATTTGGATACATTTTTACACTTTTATCTTGTTCAAAATCTTTATTTCCTAAAGCTTTAAAGATCGTTTCCGCTTTGTTAGTTTCGACTGCTTCATTATAGTCAAAATAGATATTTGCTTCTTTTCCAACTTCATCGCCTGTTAAGAGTGATTTTAGTGTTTGAATTTTGAAAAGTATCGTTCCATGCCCCCCAACAGGTGGAGTTTTTGACATACTCAAATTGATATTTTCAAAAACAAACTCAACTACATTTTTCTTCACAGTAACTTTTGCAGCATGTGAAGCACTTAATAGTTGCAATGAACTGACATTATATTTACTTTCATCAATAACAATTTTTACTACTATATTTTCAGCTTCGGCCGTACCTGTGTTTTCAAAATTGACAACATAATGTAAATAATCACCAATAGTTGAAGGAGAAACATTTTTGCCTTCAAGACAAGTGATATCATTTGGATCGTATGAGCCGATGATTTCCTGATTAAAGACAAACTGGTTGTCTGAAGGATTAATATCTCCAGCAATTGGATTTATAGTAGCTGTAAACTTCAGGATATCTCCCAGATTGGCTGGAGGAGTTTGCATTGGAGTATTTACATTTAATCCTACATAAAAACTTCTGCTCTCAAATGGCAGGAGATTAGTATAATTCCAAGTCATTGTTCCCGGATTTTGGCTATTAGGTGCCAAAGTTGCTAATGCATAATGTAGTAAATTTTTATTGTATGTAAAATCAACAACTCCGTTAAGGGTTTGATTTCCTTTATTTTTAATGACAATCTCGTACCAGGCCATAAATCCTGGTTTTGCCGGATAAATTGGTGCAATAACTATTTCAGCATCGCTTTTAGCCCCAATCGAAGTCACACAGAGATCCTGCGTTGCAGTATTATTGTTGGTATTAGCAAATGTGATTGTTGGTGTAGTGGGTGAAACCGAAAAGAATGTTGGATTTTCAACAGCTGTAGTTATATTAAAATTTCCAGCGGTTGTATAAAAAGTATATTTACCATTTGTATCTGTAAATGTTGAACTTTGGCTTGAACCATCATTCAAATTAACTTTTACATTAGCTTGTTTTGCGTCATTGATATCACATCCGTTATTATCAACATCAAATGCAATTTTGCCGGTAATTGTGTTGTAATTTCCACCTGGCATAAAGCTGCAATACGAATTCACAACAGCTCCTGATAGTCCTAAACCTAGTAAATAGCTTTTTGTTTTACCAATGTAAGCATCATCCTGACAAACAAAAACTAATCCGGTATTTCCATTATTTAAAAAGAAATCTTCATCTCTTCCGTTTTTAGCAAAAACCATTTTAAGATTAGGATTATTACTGGCTGATAATGATTGGAAATTTAATAAACCCGAAACATCAATATTTTGCAAACTAGTATTGCTAAGATTCAAAACTGTGATATTAGGTGAGCTCGAAAAATCTAAAGTTGTTATAGGCGCATCAATACAAAATAAGTTAGTTAAACCAGTACAACCTGTTAGGTTTAATGATGTCAGGTTATTGTAACTAACATCCAGAATCTTTAAATTCGAAAGACCGGAAGCATTTAATGTTGTTAAGGGCGCTTTTTGAAGTAATTCCCCACTGATCGAAAGTACTTCAAGTGCAGCACAACCCTGAACATTTATTGATGATAATGCGTTACTGATATTGTTAATATTTTTTAACGAACTACAATTCGAAAAATCAACAGTTACGAGAGGTGTATTTGGTATATTTAAATTCTTTAGTCCTGTACATCCTGAAAGGTTCAAATTTGTTGTTGGATTTAGATCCAAATCAAGAATTTCAAGATTTGTATTTCCCGAAAGATTCAATGACGGAATTTGATTCGATTTTAAAAAAGCATTTTTTAAATTAGAAGTTCCAGTCAGGTTTAGATTAGAAATAGAATTTGTAGTTGCCAGAATTTGTACGAGATTTGGAGAAGAACTTAAATTTAATGCCGTAAGCTTATTGTTACTACAATCTATATTTGTAAGAGCTGTACAACCCGTAAGTGTTAATGAAGTTAAAACATTATTCTTAACATTTAATTGTTGCAATGTACTACAACCGGAAAGATTTAATGTTGTCAATGCATTATCAGGAATTTGCAAATACTCCAGACTTGAGCAATTCGAAAAATCAGCTGTTACAAGCGTATTACTGAAAAGAAATGTTGATTGCGGAAAATTAAGTAATGTGCAACCCGAAGCATTAATACTATTTAAAGTTGGATTATTCTCAATTAAAAAAGTAGTCAGTTTTGTTAATCCCGAAATATTCATTGAAGTTAATTTATTATTTACAGCATTAAAATATTCTACATTCGTGCAGCCTGTTAAATCAAGGGAAGTCAAAATATTGTCCGCCAGATATAATTCTTTTAAAGTAGCAAGATTACTAACATTTAAAGAGGAGAAAACTGGATTTTGTTGCGCCACAATGGAAGATAAAACAGGGCAATTTGAAATATTTAATACTGTCATTTGTGGATTTTCCATAACTGAAACGCCAGTTAATGCATTCATTCCCGAAACTGTTGCCGAAACCAATGTCGGACTTTTTAGATAAATTGTTTTCAAATTTGGCATTCCGCTTAAATTAACAGATGTTGTGCTAATTCCGTTAAAACCTAATTCGGTTACGTTTGTAAACCCTTCAATTCCCTGTATATTGGTAACCGCGTAAGCGTTGGCACCTTCAATCCAGAGTCTGGTAATTAAAGCAGCTTCAGAGACCTGAATCTGATTGTCAAAATTTGTATCGATTCTTGTTACAGCTGTACTGCCGGAAAAAGCTGTAAAATTTGCAGCACCTCCATTTATAAGCATTGCCTTAAATGTGGGATCTGTAAAAGTCAAAACCTGTGCATTTATTATTACAGTAAAAAACAATAGAAATAGGAGTAGTTTTGTTTTCATAATTGGTTATTTTTTTAGTAGTTTGGGGTAAGAGTTAAAGGGCATTAATTAATTCCTGAAGTTTTTCTTTTTTACTCTGAGCAATAGGAATATTCGAATTATCAGCCATAATTACATAGCCGCCATCGGTTTTTATATAGGATTTGAGATAGGACAAATTAATAAGATGAGATTGATGAATACGTTCAAATCCGTGCTCTCCTAAAAGCTCTTCATATTCTTTAAGTGTTTTTGAAATCAGGACTGGTTTATGGTTTTTGATAAAAAATTGTGTGTAATTTATTTTTGCTTCACAACGGATAATATCCGAAACTTCAAATAAATGAATGCCATCACTGGTAGAAAGTGCAATCCGTTTAAAATTATCAACCTTCTTTCGGATGTTTTCCAAAAGCAAATCAATGTTTTCAAATGAATTATTTTTACCAACAGCCTCTTTAATTTTTGCCATTGTAAATTGCAATTCCTCCGGATCAACAGGTTTTAATATAAAATCTAAAGCACTAAATTTGAATGCTTTTACGGCGTATTGCTCATGCGCAGTGATAAACACGATGTGAGCATTTAGTTTTCCGTTTACTTTGGTCAATCCTTCCAGTATATCAAATCCGGTTCCGTCGGTTAAATGAATATCCAGAAAAATGACCTGAGGCCTTAATTTTTCGATAACGGCAATTCCGGTTTTTACACTTTCTGCTTCACCAATAATCAAAATATCATTTGTGTATCGGTCTAAAAGTGCTTTTAAACCCGTTCTCAAATGTTTGTCATCCTCTATTAATACTGCTGTTATCATTTATTTAAGATATATATTGAACAGGCAAACGCAAAACTACTTTTGTGCCTCTTTTTTTGTTATTAGACTCTAATTCTGTTACTTCAATCTGTGCCGATTTGGAAGTAATTGATTCCATGATTTGCAAACGTTTCTTAGTAATTTCCAACGCCATTGATTTATGCGCCGTTACCGAATTTTCCTTTAAATGTTTGGATTCAGATAATCCAATTCCGTCATCTGTGATAGTACAGATTAATTGTCCGTTTTTTGCATCAAAATCAACCTCAATTTTCCCGTTTCCTTCTTTAGGAACAATGCCGTGAAGTATGGCATTTTCTACAAATGGCTGAATCAACAAAGGAGATAATCCCATATTAAATTCGATTCTTTCGCTTGATCTTATTTCAAATTCAAATTTATCCTGAAACCGAAGCTGCTCTAATTCCAGATAATTCTGCAAACTTTCAATTTCTTTGTCAATCGGAATCAGTGAACCTTTAGAATATTCAAGTGTCAGGCGCATTAATTTTGAAAATTTAGATAAATATTTCAAAGCAGAATCTGTTCCGTTCTGAACAATAAAACTCGAAATCGAACTCAGGCAGTTAAATACAAAATGCGGATTCATTTGTAAATGCAATGCTTTTTGTTCGTATTCTGCTACCTCTTTTTTCAATGTCAGTTGGCGTTTTACCTGCATTCTGTTATAAATAACCAGAACTAATGCAATCAACAAGAATGTGCCCAGAATAGAAAAAATAATAAACTGAATTTGTCTTTTGTTTTTTTCAGACAACAAGGCTTCTTTTTGTTTGTATTCATAATTCACTTCTGCCAAAGCAAATTTCATAGTTGTTCTTTCATTTATTATACTTTCACGGGCATCAACATATTTTTTATAATGAAATAGCGCTGCTTTAGGATTATTCAATGATTCATACAATTCACTAAGTAGTTTTTCAGAATGATAGGTTTGATCAAGCACGCCAATTTCTTTTGCATAGGCGAGTGATTTCTCTGCAAATGGCATAGCTTCCTTATACTTTTTTTGTTCGAAGAGTAGAATCCCAATATTATATAAAGAAAGTGATGCACCAAATTTGTTTTGCAATTCTTCATATAAATCCAACGATTTTTTATAATAATCTCCAGCCAGATTTATGTTTTTTTGCTTTTTATAATAATCTCCCAGATAATTGCACAATAAGGCAAATCCACGTTTGTTATTATTCTTTTCAAATAACTTTTTGGCTTTCTCATAATATAAAAATGCATTTTTCTCTTGTCCGGTTTCAAAATAAATCACACCAATATTTGTCAATGTCACCGCTGCATTCTGTTCTCCTAAAACAGATTGAATTTTGGACGCTTTTTTTAAATATTCTAAAGCCTTAGGATAATTAAACTGCGATTTATAAATGATTCCAATATTATTTAAAGCTTTTGAAACGTTTGCCTGTTCATCAATTTCCTGATATAATTTTAAAGCAGTTTCATAATTTTTCAAAGCCAGACTCTGATTGCTTTGCTCAGAATACACAACTCCTGAACTTGCATAAGAGCGCGCTAATCCGCTTTTAATTTCTTTTTTATTTGGGTCTTCCTCCAGTGCTTTTTTAAATTCAATTTGAGCACTTTTAAAATATTTTAAGGCAACAGAGTAATTCCCTAAAATAATCGAAGCATTTCCTTTGTTTACATAAGCCATTGCGAGCCCAAAAGTAAAGTCGGTTTTTAGACTAATTGCAGTTGCTTTTTGAGCATAAAACAATGTAGAATCAGGATCTATTTCTTTATATAAATCAGCTATTGTATTGTAGCGATTAACTTTTGAAGTATCAATTTGAGTATGAATCAAAACTCTTTTCAAACTATCAATCTGCACATTCTGACTATTGGCTATTGTCTGGATGAAGAAGAAGAAAGAGAAAATTATTACACGTAATTTTTGGTTCACTATAGTTTATTTTGCTTGTTATGAGACAAATGTATGATATGTTTTCAAGTATCATAACATCAATTATTATTTATGAGGTTTCAATTATTATTTGATATTTTTGATTTATTCGAACTATTCTGAAAAAGTATCAAAAGCATTAATTTCAGAGGGATTAGCTATTATTTATTCTGATATACATCACAAAAAAAAGGTTTTAATAAACATACTTTCCTATGTCAATTAAAGCCTTTTTTACTAAAATGAATTATACAATTAATCAATTACAACTTCTGCCAGGTTTTGATTTTCTTTGATTTTACCTAACTGAATCGTTTGCAGTTTTCGTTCTGTAACACCGTTTTTAGACGTATAAACTTCAACCATAACCGTTGTTGGGCCGTTTTCGGTTAAGGTTCTTTCACCAAAATAATTTGATTTGATGATGTATTTTCCTTTTACTGCATTTCGCAATAAATATTGTTCCGGACCATAACCTTGTGTAAAATCTTTAGAGAAACGCGCGCCAATTTCGGTGTCGCGATGTCCGTAATAACATTCTTCGTTGGTTGGTTCTATGATGTGAAGATCGATATCCGTATCCATCTGATTCCAGTTTAGGATAATGCGGATTGCAACCGGCATTTTGCTTAAATATTTTTTGTCTAGTTTGTCTGTTTTAATGCCGCTGTGTTCCTGAATCATTCGGTTCAAATCCATTAAAATAATATCTTCAACACCAGAATATTGTCCGCTCATTTCGCCGAAATAATTTACTTCTAAAGCTTTGATCAATTCATCAAAAGCGGCCTGATATTGTTTGTTATCTTCTAATGTCAAAGCCAAATCACGATGCGCCTGTGGTTCCTGTTCTCTCCATTTTGCTACCTGACTGGCAGTAAACAAAGCATCTTCATACGTTTCCCATTGACGTAATACATAAGTCAGTGATTTGTATAGTTGATGATTCTCTAAACCTAAATCGGCAATGTTACTCAATACTAACAAAGCTTTTTCTTTGTCGCCATTGTCATAAAAGTAGTTAGCCACATCAAAATAAAAATTCGGATTGTTAATTTGATCGGCGCGTAATTCAAGATATACACTGTATCTTTTTTCTGCCGGAGCATTGGCTAAAGCTTTCAAATAAATTCTATCCGGATTCCAGGTGTTTACTTTGGTTTGGTTAAAGTTGGAATAACCAACAGTAACATCCAGATTGGAGTCCACCACATTTTGATTCTGGATTGCATTATCAGCAACAATTGCAGTACCAGAACCAACAGCAATACCGGCAACTTTTGCCGCCAATGATTTTTGAATGTTGTTACTTGGAGCCGAAACACTCTCTGAACGTACCATCATGGCAGAAGCAGCGGGCAAATCTCTTTTTTCTTTTCTATCAGCTATTTCGTCCTCTTCAACATCATCTCGTTGGCTGCGGCTTGTTCCATATCCAGTAACGACAACTGATTCTAACTGTGCGCCTGTATAATCCCTCATCGTTACTCTATAATTTCTAGTTCTTCCGGCTGTAATTTCCTGAGTTTCCATTCCGATAAAAGAAAAAACAAGTTTTTCGCCAGAATTGACGTCAAGACCAAATTTGCCATCAAAATCTGTAGTAGTACCTCGACGAGTACCTTTTACTAAAACATTGACTCCAGGTAGTGGAATACCACTCTGATCTGAAACAACACCTCGTACATTACCACTAATATTGCTGATATTTTTCGGATTCTTTGGCACAGGTACAGGCTTCGGAATATTATATTTTGTATTCTTATCCCACCATGTTTTTAATTGATCATAATAACTGGCGACATTTTCCCAATTACTAAATTTCTTTGCCTGTGCGCTGGCCAATTGCTGTTTCATAATATTGTCGAACTCTGCTCTCAATTCTGCGGGCGGAACAATATCATATTGAATATAATCGTGCAAACTTTCTAAAACAATAAGTGAAGTGTTTTGCGTTACAATTCCGTATCGTTTTCCGAGAGCTTCAATTTCATCAGCATTTGTTTTGTATTGAATTTCAAGATTCGCTATCTTCTTTTGTGCCCATAATTTTTCGATGCTTATTTCTCCCGAAACCGGAATTGTAGCATCAATATGAATTGTTTTTTCTAATACAGGTTTTTCGTCATAACCAAAAAGCAATACCACATCATTTTTGCTTTTCAGTGAAATTCCGGCCACGCTAAAACTTCCTGAAACCGGTGTTCCGGCCATTGGATATAAATCGGTTACCAGATAATTTTCTTTGATTCCCAGAAATTTCAAACTCTGATACATTAATTTATCGTACGCGTCTTCAATTTTTAACTGATTTAAATTGATGAAATTCCCGCCTGTTTTTATCGCATTATAATTCAGAAAGGCATAATCTGATGCCCCAAGCGAAGTAATAGTATAAATAGGTTTTTTCGTTGTAGCCAATAGGTTTGCACTCAACGAAGATAATCCGTCTGTAAAAAATAAATATTCATCATGAACCGGCAATTTGATTTTAGAAAATCGGGTACCGCCATCATAAACCGCATTTTCTAAAACGGATTTTAGAGCAGACCAATCACCATTTTGAATGGCATAAGTATTCTTTTTTTCAAAGTTGTAACCCGCAAAATACAAAGTAACCGACACGTTTTTCAATTGATTAAAATAGGCAGCAAGCAATTGCAATTCTTTCTTACTATTTCGGTTTTTGCAGCTTAGCGAAACATCCCAGATCAAACCAATAGTATTTGGATTTTTCTTTAGTATTTTAGGATTATCTAAAATTGTATTGGCATAAAAATAATGCTGATCATTGACGCTTTGAGCTACAACACTCGGAATTTCAGCACGAATCGGAATCGTGATTACTAATTTATCCTTAAGCTGATAATTTTCTTTTTTAATAGAAGTCAAATAAGCCTGATTCTGGTTTTCTAACGCCAGAATTCCTTCATCATTAACAATCGTTGGTGCCGCGGTTGCCCCCAAAACCGCGACATTCAACTCAAATATGTCCAGTTTCCCAGAATAACTGCTCAGCATTTGATACGATAAATGTGATGCATCAAAACTGCTTAATTCTTGCTCGTAACCAATAATTACAATACGTTCTTTTCCCGGCATTAAAGGATAAATTCGAGTTCTGAAATTATTTCCTTCTACTTTTTCGAGTAATCCCGGATCGACACGACGATGTTCAACGGCTTCAAAAACCTGTTTTCCTTTGTTTTTATTTACCGGCACTGCTTCACGCATTTTCCCGTTAATGTCAATCGCATATCTTGAAACCGAAACGCCTTCCGGTAACGGAAACATCAATTCGGCTTCCATCTGGCGATTAGTTCCGTTATAAAAATGCATTTCAGTTGTCGTATAGGCGATATTGCCCACAATTTTTACGGCAACTTTAAGTTGATTTAATCGGACTAAAGAAGAATCTTTACCTTTTACATTCAATTGTGGACTTTGAGCGTGAGTAAAAAATCCGAAGAATAACAGCGAAATTAGAAGTACGTTTTTCATAAAGTATAGTTTTAAGTTTTCCAGAAGAAACTTCTCTATTACTATAGAGTACTATTATTATGAAAAGGTTGGGACGAATAAAAAAACTTCTCTATAAAAAGTCTTATAAAGAAGTTTTTTCAATTTTTTAGAAGTTTTTAAGGAGCTATTTCCAGCTATCCACTTGTATCTTTTATGGCGAACCCCGCCATAAAAGGATACCGCTCCTATCTGGGCTAGGGGACTCTCTTTCAAAAGAAAGTCCATTTTCCTATTTTATAATATTCGATTTTATTTCGAATTTTCCAGAAAAGCATGAATATAATTTACGACCAAATTTACGTGTTGATGCTGTGGCGCATGTCCCGTTTGTGGAAATATAATATGTTGCGCCGTTGGCAAATGCCGCGTTAACGGATACCAATTTTCGACTGCAAAACTAGTATCATGATCTCCGGAAATAATTAAAATTGGTGTTTTGGTAGTTTTCAGCTTATCTCTGTAATTATCTTTGTCTTCAGAAGCGTTTTCGCCTCCTGCAAAATACAATTGAAAAACATCCATGGTTGAAGGAATTTTAGCCACATCAATTCTTTGGGCAATTCGGTCGTGAGAAGCTTTTGCAGCTTTCCTGCTTTCTTCAGATTCTGGTTCAAAGAATAGTACGACTTCGTCATCAAAGTCATTTATCGGTTTTAAAGCATGATCTAGAAAAGATTGTTCCAACGGTATCACTCTTTTTCCTATAGGTCCGGTTCCTAATAAAATTGTATGGGTAACCAGTTCTGGATATTGGTGCGTTGCAGCCTGTGTCACCAATCCGCCGTAAGACCAGCCCATAAAAATGGCTTTTTTAATTTTCAGGAAATCGGCCAGATCTTTCACATCCTGCGCAACTATTTTGACATCGGTTGGTAAAGTTCCGGTGGAATAACCAATTCCGCTGTAATCAAAAGTAATTACACGATACTTCTCGGCCAGTTGATCTAAAAACAAAGGATCCCAGGTATCGAGTGTACCCCTAAACCTGTTTACTAAAATAATTGGAGTTCCTTGTCCGATCGAGCGATACGCAATTTTACGGCCCGGAACATCAGCAAATTCTGTAGTTGAATTCAGCGCGCTAATCTTTTGTGCATTCATAATAGATAAATTTGTTATAAGCATCAAAAAAACAAATGAGGTTTTCAATTTTTTCATCGTTTTCAATTTTGGTTCACGACAAATCAAAAAACAATTTTAATGCCTTGGTTAAAATATTTTATAATCCTGTATTTTTGAGATATGGAGCGGCTTAACAGTTTTATTTTCTACTTTATTTCGCTAAAGAAAAATGTTTTTTAACGATATTTAGAAAAATTAGATCTCGATTGTACTGCCAATTTTTGGTAAATAAAGGTGCAGATTAGCATTTGTAAAATCGGCAGTTGCTTTTTCGTGATCCATTACAATGAAGCCAAAAGTGTCGTAATGAACGCCCAGAATTTTAGTAACCCCAACCAATTTTGAAGCTTCAATAGCTTCTTCAACTCCCATAGTGAGTCCGTCACCAATTGGGAAAACGGCAAAGTCAAGTTTGGTAAATTTCGGAATAATCTGCATGTCTAAAGTCAGGGCCGTGTCGCCGCTGTAATAGAAATTTCCGTCTGATGTTGTCAGTACAAAACCGCAGGCAATTCCGCCATAACTTCCATCCATAAAACTGCTCGGATGTTGTGCAATAACGCATTTTACCCGTCCGAAATCAAAATCAAATTTTCCACCCGGATTGATCGGATGCGCATTTTCGATTCCGTTTTTCAGGAGCCAGTTATAGATTTCGAAATTCCCAAGCACTTTAGCACCGGTATTTTTGGCGATTCTTTCCACGTCTAAAATATGATCGTAATGAGCATGAGAAATAAAAATATAATCGGCTTTTATGGCGTCAACGTCAATATCTTTTGCTAATTCGTTTGGCGTAATAAAAGGATCAAAAAGAAGGTGTTTTCCATTGGCAAAAACAGAGAAACACGAATGTCCGTAATAAGTTACTTTCATGGTAAATGAATTTAGAAATTAATATTAAATCACTATAAATATTCAAATAATATACCATCCAAATTAATTTTAGAAGAAGGCTATTCTTCAAAAACCTTTTCTGTATCCACAGGATTATTCTCCTGATACAGTTTTTTACCAATTTCTCCGCTGTCGCCTAAAGCACGTCCTTTAATCAGCCACGCAATTCCGAAAGCAAATAAAGCAAGAGCTTCTAAAATTAAAGTGGAATACCGGAAGAATTTAAAAGTTTCAGAAATAGGCACAAGAATCACAAAAACAATTATGGAATAGCCACAAAAACGATAAATATTGTTTTCGTTTAAAATGCTTTTTGCATCTCGTGTTTCGTTCTCCTGACCAATCGTAAAAACATTAATAGCAAGTAAAGCCATGATCAGAAAAAGTAGCGCCGCAAAACCATAGTGAAGCCAGCCTAACCATTTTTCAGAATACGGAATCAAAGTGTAAATTTTAAAAGTAAAATCATCGGGATTCATTGGGAACAATGCTACGCCAATCGCCATAATTCCAGCTATATTGGTAAGCAGATTGTCATTTTTCCAAAAGGAAGCATTGCCGTGGCCTCTATACCGAATCATAAATAACCCAACAGCGGCTAAAGTTCCGGTAAAAATTTCCCTGAGATTGGTGTAATAATAATTGCTTATAGAAGGCTGAAGTGGGGTTTTAAAAAAAGAAATAAAAGACAAACCCACTAAAAGGATGGGCAAACTGATACCTAAGTAACCAATAGCACGCCTGATTCTTCGGTAAGTAAAAATATCAAAGCTTTCAATTTTAACCTCTTTGTTATTTATTTTCATAACAATTTCTTTTGATTGCAGATTGTAACTTAAATCAACTTTCTTCAAATCCGGTAGGCCAAACACCATATTTGCTTTTAAATTCTGAAGGAGTTTCTGGTTGTCCCATATTTCCGTAAAATTTGTTTAATTCTCTTTCTTTTACAAGTCTTTCCCATGTTTCATCATCCATTGATTTCTTTTGAAAAGAAATTAATTTTTCTGATTCAGAATATTTATTGCGCTCGATATTTTTATTAATTCTAATTTTTTGTTCAGGTGTTAATTTGCCTGCAATTTGTTTCCATAAATCACCTATTGGGTTTTTAGTCGCAAGTTTGGCTAAGTTTTGAATATCCTCTTCATTTAAATTTTTAGGAAATTCCTCTGGATTAAAATCTTTCATTATCAGTAATTAAATTATATTATTTTCGAGAAAACAAATTCTCCACCACCCAAGCTGGGCCAATCATTAAAAACTGAAGATCTTTTAAGAAGGAAGGTTTTTTGCCTTCAATATTATGCCCGTAAAATTGCCCAATCCAGGCGATGACAAAAACGCCAATAGAAAATATCCATAACGGTACAAATTGACCGATGTAATAATTTACAACCAGACAAATAGCAGAAAAAATAGCAATTTTAATCGCCATCGCAACTGATAATCGAATGTAAAAAATAAGCACAAAAAGCAATACCACAACTGCCCAATTTTCGATAATTGGGGCGTTTAATTTTAAAGTATTGGCAATTATTCCACTCGGAATACTCATTAATAAACCAACAATAGAAAAATAAATTGCAGGAACGCAAACATAGTGAATGGCCTTATTTTTCGGGTTTTGATGACTTACAGCATATTCTGCAAACCATTGGTCTAAAGTTCTCATCTTTTTGGTTTTAAGGTTAGTTGCGTAAATCTAACAAAATTTTCTTCAGTTTATTAAGAGCCTGAAAGAATTACAGGCAATCAAAATATATTATTAGTATCTGTAACCTGAATTAATTTTTTAAATCGGCTTCTGTCATAATCAATTCGGCTTGCTTTTACGGCAATCGGAAAAGAAATCCCAATATTGGAGTTCATTTTTAATTTATTTAAGCCATTTGTAGAAAAATCAAGTTTGCCATCAGCGACGTCATTAAGGCTGGCGACAAAGGCCGCATTCAAAGTAAAATCGGTTTCAATATCGACTACAAGGTTTTGGGCAAAAACGGTTCCTGTTGTCAATAAAAGATAATTTTGGTTGATGTTTTTTAAAAGAGAAGGATTCGGATGCAGAAAATCAGCACCGTAAAAATATTCTTCAAGATTACCAATCGTGTATTCTTTGGTAACCGAATTTCCATAACTAATCGTTACTGTTTTTCCCGATTGTATTTTTGAAGTTATTCCGAATGTTCCGAGTCCAAGCGTTTTCAAAATCTCTCCCAAAAGGGTAATTCCAATATTAAATCCGTATTCGTCTTTTTTGGTGTAATCGACATTCAACGCAGCGTTTTCGATTTCTGTCAATACAATATCGCTCTTAAAAGCATGGTTGATATTGTCGTAATAAAGTTGAGCGTCATCAAAAGGTTTTTTGAGCCATAATTGCAATGGTTTATGGTTTCTGACAGGTCCTTCGATCAAGTCATAACCTTGTCCGCTTAAAAAATTGGTAAGTTTCATTTTTGTGGTATTTAAAGTTATTAGTAGTTTGGGTTATCCGATAAAATTTGTTTTTGGTTACTCTTTTTTTTAAATTAATTGGTTTCTAATATTCTCATTTATAGGATTTAGCTATTACAAATTTATTAAATATTATAAGTTAATTCGCAAATTTTATGATTGATTTATATACTGTTATCTGATAAATAGCAACTTAAAAAGTAAATCAGGATTAAAGCTAAAATTTATTCAAAATTGTGAATATCTATTTCACAATTAATCGATTTTATTTCCGTTAAAATCTATCTTTGGCAACCTTAAAATAAATAGAAATGAGCGCAGTTTGGTACGAATGCAAAGTAAAATATAGAAAAACAGATGATATTGGAACACAAAAGGTTACGACCGAACCTTATTTGGTAGACGCCATATCCTATACAGAAGCAGAAAGCAGAATCAACGAAGAAATGGCAGCGTATGTGAGTGAGGAATTTAAAATCACAAACATCAAAGTGGCCAATTATGCTGAGATTCACCCGTTCGAAAATGCTGATCGCTGGTTTAAATCGAAAGTTTCGTTAATTGCTTTTGATGAAGAAAGCGGTAAAGAACGCAAAACAAATATGTATTTGTTAGTTCAGGCAAATGATGTAAAAGAAGCGTATGACAATACGGTTTCGGTAATGAAAAACACGATGGGAGATTACACAATCCCGGCTATTTCAGAATCGCCAATTATGGATGTTTTCCCATATTTTAGTGGAGAAGAAGGAGATCTGGAACAAATAGAAAGATTTAATACACTAAAAGGTTCAAAACCAGAATTAGTAGCCGTAGGAGATATGGGCGAAAATGTAGAAGATTTGGTTGAAGCTGATAGCGAGTAAACTATTAAAATCATAATTTATAAAGAGGACTTTTTAAGGTTCTCTTTTTTTTGTTCTACAGGAGCTGTATTGACAATTCACAATTCACAATTCACAACTCACAATTATAAATTATACTCAAAAACGCCATCCCACAAAGCATCAATAGTAACAAGTGCTTTGTCTAACGAAACAACTTCCCATTTTCCATTGGTTTCTACACCAAGACCAATACTTTTTAGTTTATCCAAAGCATTTTTTACATTAAAATCGAGATTGGTGTTCAATTTGGTTTCAAACCATAATTCAATTTGAGTATCAAGTTCTTCGGAAGTTAAAGGATTTTCGCTTTTGTATAAAAAAGTATACGCCAAAATGGTTTCCTTAAGCACTTCTTCTTCTGATGAATTTAGTAGTGAATAAAAAGCACCGCTGTTATTTCCGAGATTTTTGAAATACAAACTATCCGAAAGTATTTTAGAATATCTGATTTTCTTATTTACAAAATTGTTGTATTGACGGAAGCAATAAATAGATAAGATTCCCAAGGCGATTAATCCCTGATTTAAGGAAGTTTTACTGTTCAGTAAATCGATCGCTTCGCCGGTTTCATAAGCCTTATACATATTGACCAATGCCGGAATTACTTTTGCGCTTAATAATGAAATTCCACCAAAGATTCCCGGAACCCAAAGTAGCAGTTTATCCTTTAAAGACATTCTCGGAATCGCGTTTGGAAAAATCGTTTCCAAATCATTTTTAGGAACGCGCTTAAAGATTTTCAAAACTACTGAACCCGGTTCAATTGGCATTTTACCCAATTTAACTTTCTTTTCTTTCAGGAAATTCGTGTCGTTGTAATGCAGGTAAATCAGAACACGATCGTAGTATTCGATTTCGACTTCTTTCTTCCAAAAAAAATATTTCTTTACCTTTTCCTTTGCTGTATGTTGACCTCGCACATACATTTCATAATCCTTAAAAGCATTAAAATCGATTGAAAGATTTAAACCAATCAAATCTGATTCCTTAAAAGCAGCGTCTAAAGTTTCCTGATCAATTCGCGTATAATTTCCGAGCGTTAAAACGGTTAAAAGGGTTTTCTTAAAGGTTGAAAAATCACTTTTCCCTATAAAATTTTTACGCTCTTTGTTGCTTAAATCCGGATCAAACAAAGCATAGTTTTGCTTTAAATTTCGGTTTAAGTTAAAAGCTTCGTAATGAAAATAATGTTCGATAATATCAAACAATTTTTTGAAATCATCAACCTTTTTAGGATCTTGAGAGAAAGTGGCAAGTTGCTGTTCGAGTAAGAATTCCTTATTAAAGGGAATATAATGTTCTCGTGTCATGTTTTGTAGGTTCTTGGGTACTAAGCTTCAAAGATACATTTTTTAAGGTTCATAGGCTAATAGTGACAAAGGCTCAAAGAAAAAGCTACACGATAAATGTATCTTAATCTTAAGCCCTTGACAGATATATATTTGAGCAGAAATTGCTAATTAAATTTGAATTCCATCTATTGTTGAGACAATTCTGTTTCAGTGTGCAGTGCACAAACCCAATTATTATTTTCTTTAATCCAGGTAGAGGTGCAGGCACATTTCAGATGGGCATTTTGCTTATCGTTTGCCATTTGTAGCTCTATTTGGTAGGCTGTTATTGCAGTATTTTCAGCAAGTAATTGCGTTTCCACATCAGAAATATTCAATACTTTTATTTCACTTCCATCTCCTGATTCAAACATCTTTTTAAACGTGGCCTCATCTACACTTTGTAAGCCAGTTTTGCCGGCTATTATACAAGGAAAATGAGTAAGATTTTTTACCGTTTCATAATCATGATTTTCCATTCCCTGCCAATATTTTTTTTCCAGTTCCATAATTTGTGTTTCCATAATCATCTTTATTTACGTTAAACAGTAATACAAAGTTTACAATAATATTAAAATGCATGTCTACTTTTAACATAGATTTAATTGCTAATAGAAAAAAAGGAACGTCTCTCAGATAAAGTATCACATCTTTACAAGCCGCAACTGAAATAATGTTCAATAATATCAAACAGCTTTTTAAAACTAAAAAGTGAGACCTTAAATCGTTGTCGATTCGGATCTCACTTTTGCTCAAAAAAAAAGCATTAAAGCATTCAGGGTTTTTTCCTAGTAAAACCGTGACAAAATACTTTACCGTAGTCGTGAAAAGTATAAGAATTAATACAAAGTTCTACCGCATATTTCTATCCGGATTTTTATTGTTGCGAATTGCATTTATGGGCACTCACTCGTTGTTGTCTTTTCTTGATATTGATACCATTATCACTATTAATGCCACCATCATTGCAAATGTTAGTATCAAAACCTATTCGCTATATTTATAAATTATCTAACAGGCACATTCTCTTATTAGCTAAATTTTAGTTTAGAAACTTCTTTTCTATTCGTTTCCCTTAAGGTCATTAGTTTTTTTAAAGCTTCTGGAAAAACAGTAACCATAAAAAAAATACTCATTATAATTCAAGAGTTTAAAAATCCTTATTCAACCAGGTTTTTATTATAGGTTATTGACTTTGTTTACTATCGCTTTTTTAGATTCGTTATTAAGCTTATGATATTCTGTTTTTAGTATATCACAAATAATCCCAACCCTGTCACCACGAATCGATTTCCGAATATAATCGTAAGAATATCCGTGCCTTTCTTTTATAATCTTTAGCACATCTTGATTATAACTCGGTTTAGATTTTATATTTTTGTCCATTGTTCAGTTAGTATTAACAAAGGGACAAATATAGTAAGATATTTCTTATTTATGTAATAAGTATAAGATATTTTCTAAAATATTATATGTATGGCTGAAAACACTTTAAAAAGATTAAAACAATTTCTTGATTTCAAGGGTATTAAGGTAAGTGCTTTTGAAAAGGAAGTAGGTATGTCGAACGGTTCTTTTGCCAGTCAATTGAAAAACAATAAAACTATAGGAGTTGATAAGTTAGAAAATATCTTAAAAAAATATTCTGATATTAACATAGAGTGGCTTTTATCCGGAAACGGTAATATGATAAAATGGGATGTTGTAAATGAAGACGCTGTCCCGTATACTAAAACGGCTAAGGACGATTCAGACCAGGCCATTAATTACAAAGAACTTGCAGAATCCCGAAAAGAAACAATTGAAAGCCTTAAAAAAGTAATTCTGTATCTGGAGGCTCAAATAGAAGCAAACAATCAAAAGAAAAGGTGATTTAAGATTTTCTCTTAATACTATAAAAAAAGCGCAGCCATCGTAAGACAGTTGCGCTTTTTTAAAACAAACTATTTGGAAGTTGGTAAATAGCCTAAAACTAAAAAGTGAGATCTTAAACCGTTATCGATTGTGATCTCACTTTTTGCCCCAAAAAATAGTATTAACAATCAAGGTTCCCTACCTACAGAAAAACCAAGATAAAAATATGTTCCACCATACTGAGAGCAAGTATAGGAATTAATCCAGAGCTGGCTATACGTATTTATACCTGTTTTTGATTGCATTCAGTAAATTTAACATTGAAAGTGCTTTTTATTAACGACAAAAAAGGTATAGTTAGCATGAAAAGGGAAATTGAGCAAAACGACAAATCTAAAATGGCCGCTTATTCCCCAAACTCTTCACAATAAAAAGCTAGTTGTAGCAGGAGCCATTTCTATTAGACTACCTTACAAAAAAACAAATGTCGATAGAGGAGAAGGTTAGGCAGGTTGAAGTATTGTTTGATCGTCTTGAAATTGAAATTTCGGCTTTCCAGTCTCAAACGCATTTGCATTGCAACGCCGGTTGTGGCAAGTGTTGTTCTACACCCAACATAGACGCTTCGCCTTTAGAATTTTTACCCTGGGCATTTCATTTATTTTTGAATGGCAAAGCCGAAGCAACCTTAAAAGAATTAAGCAGCATTTCGACTAAAAACTGTTTTTTATACCGTTCGCTTTCCGTTCTCGAATATCATAAAGGAAGTTGTAGCAATTATCGTTATCGCGGTTTAATTTGCCGCCTTTTTGGTTATGGCGCTACGACAGACAAATTTGGAAAACTACGATTAGCCACCTGCAAAATCATAAAAGAAGAGCAACAGGAAAACTTTAATAAAGCCGAAGAAGAGATCAATAACGGCCAATACGTTCCCATTTTTTCTGATTATTATATGCAATTAGCCCAAATCGATCTTAGAATGGGTGTTAGCTTGCTTCCCATAAACGAAGCTCTGAAAATAGCTATTGAAGAAGTTTTGCATTATTATGCGTATAGGCCATTTCCGGGTGGATTGGAGAATATTGCTTAAAGAAATCACATGGTTATTACGCAACGATACTGTTAGAAAGTGCAAAGTATTTTAGGACTGATTACGTAATTTTGAAAAAGAACACTTGTAATAGACAAGGAATTCTTTCAATCGTAAATAAATAGTAAAAGATGGAAAATAGTACAACTACCAAAACTCAAAATTTCTTCAGAATACTTTTGGGAATCTTTATGATAACGGCAGCAATGGGACATTTTACTTTTCAGCGAACCGATTTTCAGGCACAGGTTCCGAATTGGGTTCCGATGGATAAAGATCTTGTGGTTATACTTTCCGGCATTGTCGAAATGGCAATGGGTTTGACGCTGATTTTTCTAACCCGTTACAAAGCACAAATTGGGATTGTACTTGCTGTATTTTTTATGCTCGTTTTTCCGGGTAATCTAGCTCAATATTTAAACGGAACAGACGCTCTGGGAATGAACACTGATCAGGCCCGATTGATTCGATTGTTTTTTCAGCCTGTTTTAATTTTATGGGCTTTGTGGTCTACTGGGGCGCTTGGTGTTTTGTTTAGAAGGAGATGATTTTTGGCGAAAATTTGTGGTTACGAAGTCAGAGATCTGCGCACAATGGATATTTGATTTATTTCCTGAAAATTAAATATACTTTCAGCCAATAAAACACAGCGAGGGAAAATAGCAACATCCCGATAGCTGCTTTGATATATAAAATTTGATCAGAAAAAATCCAGTTATCCTGAATGGATTGTTCATGTTGATTGCAGATAAAACCTTTTTCCTTTTGTTTGTTTACCCACGCATAGTAGTTAAGATGAGTTTGGTTTAAAGTATCTGCAATAGGTTCAACCGTAATATTATTTTCGATAACGGCACTTCCGTCTGGAGTATTTAGATCAAAAATGGTTTTATAATTATCAAATCTTTTAGATAAACCATAAGTTAAAATTCGTTTATTTTTTGAGCCTACTGTTTTGGTATAGGTAGAGTCAATTACAACAAATTCTTTTTTATAAGATTTAGGATTTTGAAACATTTCTTTATTTTTAAAATAAAATATCAAGCTTCTTCCTCCTAAAGCGATTGCTACTATGAAGATGAAAACTGCGGAAAGCAGAAAAAACAATCTGAGTTTGTTCATTGAGAATTTGTTTAAAGCTTATTTTTGGTTTTGAATCTTGCCAAGTTAATTTTTTTTGAAATATTAATTACTTTGGAAAGAGAAATAAAACTATTTAATTTCAGAAATACCATATTTAATCGTACTGTTTTCAAATATGGATTTAAGCATATCATACTTTGTACTGCAATATTCACCAATCCTAAATCTTTTGTCGCTAGATCTAAAATGCTTACAACTAAAACACAGTTCTAAATATGCAATTATTCGATTGTCAGCGTTCAGAAGTAAAATACCATTTCTGGGCATGTAACATTTTACATCTTCCATTGCATAAGGCATTTTTTTATAAGTGAAATTGTAGATAATATCAGTTAACTTGTTTATTTGTTCTGAAGTTAAAGTGGCTGTTTCATAATACAATTCAGGATTAAAAACGTCTTGTCCTAATTTGATTGAACGCATATGTTTTATTAAACCCTGCCCAGAAACTTCTTCATATTTATCTTTAAAAGAAATGATCTTGATTTGCGAACTTTTTGAGAAAGGAAATTGATTTAATCGTTGTTGCTCTGATAGATTTTTTGTTCTAATGCATTCAGCATTGTTTTCATTAGATTGTGAAAAAGTATTTTGAACCAGTAAAAGTATTAGAAACAGAAATTTTCTCATTTGTAGATCGATAGTTATTATGAAACGAAAATACGATTTTAAACTTTATGGTTTGTATGGATTTCAAATCCAGATGAATGTTAAAAAGTTGTTGTCTATATCTGAGTAATCGAATTCTAAATGTTTGTAAGATAGGTATATATTGTATGTTTGTATTCCAACCACCAAGTACTTTTACGGGTTCTACTTCAATAAGGATGATCGTATGACCGATAACCGTCCATACATGAAGTTTAAGGCGTCAAGCATGAGTAAATTCCACTCATGCATGAGGCTATGAGAGGAATAAATGACGTTCATGACGTCAAATTTGGCGTCATGAACGTCATCTTTGACGGGTAAATCCGTCATAAATGAAAAGAAAACACCCATACATGCACAACAAGTCGCCAAATATGGGTAAGCATGAAATATGAGGAAAACAAGTTAATTTTATTCTATAAAAAAACCTCCCAGAGTTACTTCTGAGAGGTTTTGCTAATAATGAATTTAATTTTAAGAAATCGGATCCTCAGTTTTCTTTTCGACTGTTGCACCAGTTCTATTAAAAAACTGCGCCAACTCTTTTACTTTTACTTCAAAGCCTGCCGTTTTACTTCCTGCTTTGTATTTGCTGTAATCATAATCAGTTAAGGCTGCATGATAACAATCGTAATCGTGTAGGGTTTTGTTGTTTTTCAGGTTGTTAAGCAAAGCTTCTAAACGCATTATTGTGTTTTGTAAAAACTCCCTAGAATCGCAATCATTTTGAAACTCCGTCCAATCAACATCAGGACTACTCATTGCAGGCTGACTGTTTCTAAAATCTTTTACTTTGTTAATTAAAAGTTTGTTTTGCTCATTTACACTTCCATACTTGGTGCGCTCGGCAGGGCTAAGGTTTTTAAATTTTGCTGTAAGCGAAGTCTCAATACTTGTCATCAAACCGATAACATTTGTTTTTTCTGCTGCGGTGTAATGCAGTCCGTTTAAATTTTCTAATGGCATAATTTTATTTATTTAATTATTTATGCTTGTAAACTTAAAAGGTGGGTTGAGTAAGTAATTGCCTTGATCGGGTTTAGTTGTGTTAGTTGAGGTTTTTTTAATTGTAAAATTTAGTGATTTTAAATAGTGCTTTCTTGATTATTCACGTATAAGAGTTTTATCAAAACCGATTCTTAATAAAAAGACACCAGAATCTTTTGTATTTAATAATTCTTTGTAATTATTAGAATTAATATTCAATGCAGCCTGAACAAATGTCCCTTTCATCATTCCATCTTTGAAAACAAATTTCCCTGATAATTCACAATTCCAAAATTGTTTTATAGCGTTTTCCCCGAAACGTTTCTCATAGTTTTCTACTCCTTCGAAAACATTGTAATATACCCCAGAAGCATAAAAATGTAATCCTTTTGTTGGATTGTAGCCGGCTGTAAGCTTCCAAAGTAAACTTGTAATATCCTTTCCTTGAATATTTTGAGAAGAAGTGTCAACTTTGTTAAGTTGCTGTTTGTATAAATTAAGTTCAGTATTTAAAGAAAATGCTTCTTTGTTTTTAAACGGAATAAAGTCACCAGTTATTCTAATGTCGATTTTGCTAATCTCAGGCTTAATTAAATTTAATCCATTAGTTAGTTGAATCGTATCCTTGTTTTTTTGAAATCCTAAGACTCTAAGTTCAATTGCAGATCTAGAGCTAATTTTCCAACCTTGTGAAAGCATAATATTTGGCTGTACAATAGATTCTTCGCCTAAATTTGCAACTAACAAACCTGACAAGGAGGTTAGGGAAGTTTCTTCATCTTTTGAAGAATCAGTATCAACTATTTCGGTATCATTGCCAATGTTGCTAATTTTTAATTCTGGCATTTCACTTGCAGATTCGATAGTAAAATTACCATTAAAATCGGTAGTTGTAGCACTATTACTCTTATTGTTCTCCGAAATAGTAGCATTAGGAATTGGAGATTTTGTTTCTTTGTCTAAAAGTTTACCAGATATAATAAAATTTTCTTTTCCTTTTGAATTTACAAGTTTGATAATTGAATTTTGTGTTTCAATTGTTTTTGATTTTTTTTGGGAGAATGAATCCGATAAACTAAAGGTTTGTCCATAGTTCACAAAGTACGCCAAGGAAAAAAAAATGTTTAAAAGGAATTTGATTTTTTTCATCTTTTATATTTAAGAGGTTTAACATAAAAACAGTATAAAAATATATATGTAATTCTATTTGAGACATTTTATAAATTAGTGATAACAAGTAATTCCAATATTTAGAAACTTATTAGTTTTTGTTTATTTAAGGCTATATGCTCCTAATATTGGGCAGCCATTTTCAGTTTTACAATGAAAATAATTTAATCTTTCTAAAGGCTCAAATACCTGTTATTGTACCTGAAAAGAATTCGTCATAATTTCCTGAACTACTATATACTGCATGTGGAGAAATATAAAGTACAATGTTTTTATAATTTCTCAAGTTGTTAATGTTTAAGTTGGTTATTTGTTCTTTGTTTAATCCTAATAAAGTATAAATTGTCTCAGTAGGTTCTCCTTTATTTAAATTATCAACTCCACGATAAAAATATTTTTCGTCATACCCTAGTTGTAATTGTTTTGCTCTACACATTACAGCAAAACAAAAAGCAGCATAATCGCTAATTTCTTTAGAAAATTTATCCGTATTTGAAATAATAAAAAAGTGATCCTTGCCATTTTGAAGTCTTTCAAATGTTAAATCAATAATTTTGTTATCTCTGCATGTTACATAAACCTTTTCTTTTAAGGAATCAATTTTCACTTCTTTAAATACGCCATTAATTCCAAAAGTTCCTATTGCTGATTTTATTAAAGCAATTGATGCGCAGTTTCCACCACCTCCTAACATGCTTAGATAGCCTTGAAATTTTACAATGTCTTGTTTAAAAGCATTGAAGATTTGTTCTTCTGTGACTTTTTTCACTTGAGAGTTTGCATACAAGTTTATCAGCAAGATTACTATTGTTATGATCTTTTTTCTCATATCGGTTTTAATTTATTAGAACAAGAAACTTATAATGTAAATCAATATTTTTAATTGACTTTGTTAATAAATAGGATAGAATTAATATTAACTTGTTTAAAGCAATATTAACAATTGTTTAAGAATTTACAACAGGTGTTTATACGGTTTTTTACTACAGAATAAAATGTATAAAAGGTTAATTGTGTAATTTTTAATTGTATATGGTTAAGTTTTAATTTTTGTTATCAAGGACAACCTTATGAAATATGCTCCACGGAATATTTTCAACAAGATTTTAAAGTTTTGGACTATTTAAGCTTTCTCAGCAACCATAAAATCTCAAATTATCTCATTTTCTAATTCCCAAATTCCCTAAATTTGCGACTTATGAAAAAAGCTTTCCAACTCTTCGACTTTACCCAAAAAGTCAATTACAAAAACGAAATTTTAGCCGGTTTAACAGTTGCCATGACCATGATTCCAGAATCGTTGTCGTTTGCTATTTTAGCTGGATTTCCGCCTTTGGTGGGTTTGTATGCTGCTTTTATTGCGGGTTTGGTAACGGCTATTTTTGGAGGAAGACCCGGAATGATTTCGGGCGGGGCAGGAGCAACCGTGATCGTTTTGATCGCCCTAATGAAATCGCACGGAATCGAATATGTTTTTGCTGCCGTTGCATTGGGTGGAGTGGTGCAAATTTGTATCGGGCTTTTTAAACTCGGAAAATTTATTCGGTTAGTGCCGCAGCCTGTAATGTTTGGTTTTGTAAACGGTTTGGCGGTCGTGATTTTCATGTCGCAGTTAGAACAGTTTAAAACCATGGTAAACGGACAGGTTTCGTGGTTGCAGGGAACGCCTTTGTATATTATGCTAGGTTTGGTGGCGTTGACAATTAGTATTGTTTTGATTTTTCCTAAAATCACCAAAACTGTTCCGGCTTCATTGGTTGCGATTATGGTGGTTTTTGCCATTGTGCTTATCTTTAATATTGATACCAAAACGGTTCAGGATATCGCTTCTGTTCAGGGCGGTTTTCCACCTTTTCATATTCCGAATATTTCTTTGTCTATTGAGACTTTTAAAGTTATTTTCCCTTATTCTGTTATCGTCGCTGCGGTTGGTTTAACAGAAGGTTTGTTAACCTTAAATCTGGTAGACGAAATTACCGGAACACGCGGAAACAGCAATCGTGAATGTATTGCACAGGGAAGCTCAAATATCTTAAACGGCTTTTTCTACGGAATGGGAGGCTGCCCTATGATCGCGCAGACTTTAGTAAATCTTGGTGCGGGTTCAAGAGCCAGACTTTCGGGAATTATTGCTGCGTTGACTATTTTAGTAATCATTCTTTTTGGAGCACCTGTAATTGGGAAATTGCCTATGGCGGCTTTAGTCGGTGTAATGATGATGGTGGCGATTACGACTTTTGAATGGGCGAGTTTTAAGGTGATCAATAAAATGCCAAAACACGATATTTTTGTTGGAATTCTGGTAGCTGTGGTTACTATTTTGCTTCATAATCTGGCTTTGGCCGTTTTGATTGGTGTAATAATTTCAGCTTTGGTTTTTGCATGGGAAAGTGCCAAAAGAATCCGTGCCCGAAATTTTATCGACGAAAACGGAATCAAACATTATGAAATTTATGGTCCGTTGTTCTTTGGCTCTATTGCTACTTTTATGGAAAAGTTCGATATTCAAAACGACCCCAATCATGTCATCATAGACTTCAAAGAAAGCCGCATCGCGGATATGTCGGCCATAGAAGCGCTGAATAATTTAACGAAGAAATACAGTCAGCTTAATAAAATTGTCGAACTCAAACATCTAAGCGAAGACTGCAGAATTTTACTCAAAAATGCCGAAGCGGTTATTAAAGTCAATGTAATTGAAGATCCTACGTATAAAGTGGTTTCTTAAGGTGTCAATGTGCCAATTAGATAATTAGATAATGATTAAACAGAATCTATAGAATTATCTAATTATCAAATTTTCTCATTATCTAATTGTTTTTATTTGATTTTTGTAACTTTGTTAAATGAAACTTACAGAAACCTTAGAAGATTTTTATACGATTAAAATAAACGGAATGCCCGAGAATCTTAAAAAAGAAATCGGACATTTTAATGTTTTTAAATTGGATGATTATATTGGTAATACTTGTAATCCATTGCCTTATACGCGAAAAGACTTTTATAAAATAAGTTTGATCATCGGAAGAAACAAAGTGCATTATGCTGATAAAGTCGTTTCGATTGAAGATCAGGCTTTATTTTTTGCGAATCCACAAATTCCGTACAGTTGGGAACATATCGATGAAAATCAAACCGGTTTTTTCTGCATTTTTACTGATGCTTTTTTTAGTCAGTTTGGGAATTTAAAAGAATATCCTTTATTTCAGCCCGGCGGAAATCCGATTGTTCCGGTTTCGAAAGAACTGGCAGAATCTTTAAAGATAGTTTATTCGAAAATGTTAGAAGAAATCAATTCTGATTACGCTTTTAAATATGATGTTCTCCGCAATCTTGTTTTCGAAATTATTCATTTAGCTTTAAAAACACAAACGGTAACTACTTCATTATACAGTAAATCGAATGCAACGATTCGGGTTTCTTCTTTGTTTTTAGAATTGTTAGAAAGACAATTTCCAATCGAATCGATAGCGCAACAAATTAATTTTCGTTCGCCTTCAGAATTTGCAAGTCAGTTAAACGTGCATGTAAATCATCTGAATAAAGCGTTGAAAGAAACTACCGGAAAAACAACTTCGCAAATTATTTCTGAAAGAATTATCCAGGAAGCCATGATTTTGCTCAAACAAACCAATTGGAATATTAATGAAATTGCGTGGTGTTTAGGCTTTGATGAATTGTCTCATTTTATCAATTTCTTTAAGAAAAATGTTCAGCTTTCGCCGAAAACTTATCGCGTAACCGAAATTGTTTGATTTTCGTAACTTCTGATTTGATTGCTTTAATTCTGTACAAGCACTTCGCTGATACCTTTGTATCATAATTAAATGTAAAAATTAAAATCATGGAAAATAACAAAGTTTGGTTTATCACAGGTGCCTCAAAAGGACTTGGATTAGAATTGGCTAAAAAATTATTAGCAAAAGGTTACAAAGTAGCTGCAACATCAAGAAGTGAGGCGTCATTGGTTAAAGTACTTGGAAATATATCAGAAAAATTTCTGCCTTTAGAAATGGATTTGACAGATGAAGGAAGTGTCAAAAAAGCAATTGAAGCAACAGTAAATCATTTTAAAACAATCGATGTTTTAATAAACAATGCAGGTTATGGTTTGCTGGGAGCACTGGAAGAATTAACAGATGCAGAATCCAGAAAAAATTATGAAGTAAATGTTTTTGGATTGCTAAATGTAATCAGAAATACAATGCCTTATATGCGTGCCAACAAATCGGGACATATTTTTAATATTTCTTCTGTTGGAGGATATTATGGAGAGTTTCCGGGTTGGGGAATTTACTGCTCTACAAAATTTGCTGTTGCTGGTTTAACAGAATCATTAGCTGCTGAGGTAAAAGAATTTGGTGTGAATGTAACGTTGGTGTACCCAGGTTATTTTAGAACTGATTTCTTAAAAGATAGTTCTTTGTTATTACCTCAGAATCCAATTGCAGCTTATAAGGAAGTTAGAGCTTCTGAAAATGCACATAAAGGCAGCATTAATGAAAATCAACCAGGAGATCCTGAAAAATTAGCTGAAGCATTAATCAATATGAGTCATGAAGAAAATCCTGCCTTGCATTTATTTCTAGGACAAGATGCTTATGATATGGCCAATCAAAAGATTGAAAGCGTTCAGAATCAATTAGAGCAATGGAAAGAAGTTTCTATCTCGACTGGATTTTAAAAAATGTGTCAATGAGTCAATTAGAAAATTAGATAATGATTATACGGAATCTATAAAATTATCTAATTTTCTAATTGGCACATTTTCTTATTCTCTCAGCATGTTTTTAACCTCGCTGAATTTACCGTCAACTTCTTCGATTCTTAATCCCAGAATATGTGCTATTAAAGGATAAACCGAAACGTTTTGAAAGGTGCTAACTTCTTTATTTACTTTGAATGCCGGGCCTTTTGCGTAGAAAATAGCGTGCATATCTTTTTCTTTATTGTCGTAGCCATGTGTTCCGCCTTTTATGTTTTGCTTTTTTTCGCTTACTAAACTGTACCCTTTTTTGGCTTCAATAACAAAATCATGCACACGCGGATTGGTTCCGTAATGCAATCTTTTTGGTACTTCGGCAGATCTCCAAAACTTAATGTGGGGTATTTTTTTTAGTGCTTTAGCGATGGAATCCTGAAAACCGGGTTTTGCCTGAAGACTCATAATAGGATTAATTACAGCTTTGTAACCCAACCATTCCGGTTTTAGATAATCTAAAATGGCTACTTTTTTATCATTACTGATGTCGGCCATTCCATGATCTGAAACAATGATTAAATTGATTTGTTTTCCAATAGCCAATTGATCTAATTTCGAAGACATTTGTCCCATAACCGAATCCATTTTGTGTACCATTTTTTCGTTTTCAGGAGAAAGCGGACCATAAGTATGTCCCGTATGATCCGGTTCGTCAAAATATAAAGTGATCAAATGCGGACGTTGTTTATCTGGAAGTTGCAGCCATTTAATAACCGTATCAATTCTGTTTCCGTACGGAATTTTATCATCGTAATTTTTATAAATACTAGGTCTTTTTTGATCGGTATCAGATCCCGGCCAAAAGAAAGAAGCCGATTTTACACCTTGTTGTTCAGCTACATTCCAAATGGGATTTCCGCCATAAAACCTTGAATCATTTTTCGCTTTTGTAGACAATGAAAAAGATTCGTTTAAAGCGCTATCATAAAAAACATTATTGATAATACCATGATGATCCGGATAAAGTCCGGTCACGATAGCATAATGATTTGGGAAAGTTTTGCTAGGGTAGGAAGGTCGCATCGATTTTGCATGTACGCCTTCTTTGGCTATTTTGTTGAGGTTTTGAAGTTTGAAATGTTTGGCATAATCCCAACGAAATCCATCCATAGAAACCAAAACAACATAATTGTCTTTACTGGATTGAGAATAGGAAAATGAGATAAGAAATAAGAAGGTAAAAGATAAAAGTTGAGTGGTAAATTTTCTCATTGTGCAATTTTAATAGAACTGCAAAGATACCGATAACCGTTTTTTAAAAGAAAAAGAGAATGTTAAGTTTGCCACGAATTACACGAATTACGCTAATTTTTTTCTCATGATTATGTGCAAAGCATTCGTGAAAATTCGTGTAATTCGTGGCAACAAAAAAACGCCAAACAGAAATTCTGCTTGGCGTTTTAAATTTTAAGAAAAGAACGATTACATCATTCCTGGCATACCGCCACCCATTGGCATTCCGCCAGCGCTTTCTTCTTTAATATCAATTAATGCACATTCTGTAGTAAGGATCATTCCGGCAACAGAAGCAGCATTTTCTAATGCTACACGAGTTACTTTTTTAGGATCGATAATTCCAGCTTTAAGCATGTCTACATATTCGTCAGTTTTAGCATTGTATCCAAAATCACCAGAACCTTCACCCACTTTTGCTACCACTACAGAACCTTCAAGACCTGCATTTTCAACAATAGTTCTTAATGGAGATTCAACAGCGCGAGAAACAATCTGAATTCCAGTTGCTTCATCAGCATTGTCAGCTGTAATTCCTGCTAAAGCCGCTTTTGCTCTTAATAAAGCAACACCACCACCAGCAACAATTCCTTCTTCAACAGCAGCACGAGTTGCGTGTAATGCATCGTCAACTCTGTCTTTTTTCTCTTTCATCTCCACTTCAGAAGCAGCACCAACGTAAAGAACAGCAACACCACCAGCTAATTTAGCCAAACGCTCTTGCAATTTTTCTTTATCATAATCAGATGTTGTAGTTTCCATCTGACCTTTAATTTGGTTTACTCTGTTTTTGATAATGTCAGCTTCACCAGCACCACTTACAATTGTAGTGTTGTCTTTATCGATAGAAACTCTTTTTGCAGTTCCTAACATTTCGATAGTTGTATTTTCAAGAGTATATCCTCTTTCTTCAGAAATTACAGTTCCACCAGTTAAGATTGCGATATCTTCTAACATTGCTTTTCTTCTGTCTCCAAAACCTGGAGCTTTTACAGCAGCAATTTTAAGAGCACCTCTTAATTTATTTACTACTAATGTAGATAAAGCTTCACCGTCAACATCTTCAGCAATAATCAATAATGGTTTTCCTGATTGAGCAACTGGCTCTAAAACTGGTAATAATTCTTTTAAAGAAGAAACTTTTTTGTCGTATAATAAGATGTATGGAGAGTCTAATTCAACTTCCATTTTCTCTGGGTTTGTTACGAAGTAAGGAGAAAGATATCCTCTGTCAAACTGCATACCTTCTACAACATCCACGAAAGTGTCAGTTCCTTTAGCTTCTTCAACAGTAATAACACCTTCTTTACCCACTTTTGCAAAAGCAGTAGCGATTAGTTCCCCAATCACTTCGTCGTTATTTGCAGAGATAGAAGCAATTTGTTTGATTTTATCAGAATCGCTTCCAACAACTTTAGCTTGTTTTGCAAGGTCAGCAACGATAGCTTCAACCGCTTTATCGATACCACGTTTCAAGTCCATTGGATTTGCACCTGCAGCAACGTTTTTTAAACCTTCTTTAACGATTGCCTGAGCTAAAACTGTAGCAGTAGTAGTTCCGTCACCGGCTAAATCATTGGTTTTAGAAGCAACTTCTTTAACCATTTGCGCACCCATATTTTCTAACGGGTCTTTTAATTCGATTTCTTTTGCAACAGAAACACCATCTTTAGTAACAGTTGGTCCACCAAATGATTTTCCGATAATTACGTTACGACCTTTTGGTCCAAGAGTTACTTTTACAGCATTTGCTAATGCATCAACACCACGTTTTAATCCGTCACGTGCTTCAATATCAAATTTTATATCTTTTGCCATTTTTTATTTGCTTTAGGCAGTAGGCTTTAGGCTTTAGCCTTTCTACTGCTGAATTAATATTTATTTTTTTATTTGCTTTAAGCTTTAGGCTTTACGCTTTGTTGGAAAGCTTATTGCTTACAGCCTATTACTAAACTAATACTTGTTTTAATTTGTAAATTTTGCTTTTTATGCTATTAATTTTTTCTATATGATTTTCTGCAATTTCATTATTGAGATATTGCAAATCTTTAGCTAAAATCAAAAGATATTCGGTTTCATTTGCAGAACCTAAAGCGATATTGAGAAATTGATTGAATTCTTTATCGCTATTCCTTCCACAGCCTTCACTAATATTAGTTGGAATTGAGGAAGATGCTCTTCTAATCTGACTTGTTAATCCATATAATTCTTCTTTCGGAAATGTAGAAGTCATTTTATAGATTTCTAAAGTAAAAGAATGACTTAGTTGCCAAATATCGTATTTTTTAAAATCCCTCATTCTCTGGCTTTATGCTTTAGGCAATAGGCTTTAAGCTTTGTTGAAGCCTATAGCTTACGGCTTAAAGCTTAAAGCAATTTTAGATAATTGCTAAGATGTCATCTTCGCGCATAATCAAATAATCAGTTCCTTCTAGTTTTAATTCTGTTCCTGCATATTTTCCGTAAAGTACAGTATCACCAACTTTTACAGTCATTGTGTGATCTTTAGATCCATTTCCAACAGCTACAACAGTTCCTTTTTGTGGTTTTTCTTTGGCAGTATCCGGAATAAAAATACCTGAGGCAGTTTTGGTTTCAGCTGCAACAGGCTCAATAAGTACGCGATCTGAAAGCGGTTTAATGTTTAAGGCCATGATTTTTATATTTTATTAATTTATTATAAGTTATACGTTTTTTATGTTCTATTGGATTTCAGAAATTGTGCCATGCTCCAAAAACTGACATTATTTCTTAAAAAAAATGCCAGCTTTGACAGGCTGGCATTTAATATTTATTTTAAAACTATTATTTCGCTGCTGGCGTTGCCGGAGCAGGAGTTTGTTGAACTGGTGCAGCTGGTGTAGTTGCAGGAGCTTCAGTTTTTTCAATAAGTTTAGAATCAGTATCACTTAATGATCCTGTGAAACTTAAGCTTGAAAGCAAGATTAAAGCAATCAAAATAGTCGCTAGTGTCCAGGTACTTTTATCTAAAAAGTCAGTTGTTTTTTGTACTCCACCTAACATTTGAGTTCCACTAATTGTAGACGATAATCCGCCTCCTTTAGGGTTTTGAACCATGATTACTACGATCAATAGAAAACAAACTATTGTGATTAAAACTAAAAAAATTGAAAATGTGCTCATTGCTTAATTATTATTGTTATTTTGTTGTAAAATCTTAATATCCGAAATACGGTCTGCAAAGAAACTAATTTTTTCTGGATATTTCAAAATTAATATTTCATATGCTTGTATGGCTTTTGTATATTTTTTTTGTTCCAAATATACTCTGGCTAAAGTTTCAGTCATTAGGTAAGAATTCTCTTCCTTATCACTGTCCAATTGTACCGCTGGCGTTATTGCAGTCTGTCTTATTGGAGAAATTTTTGGGTTTGTTTCAATAAATTTATCGATTATTTCTGCTTTTTTCTTTTTTTCATCATCAATCGATTCAGATTGCGTTATATTTTCAAAAGTATTTTCGACTTTTTTAATTGATTCTGATTCTTCCGAAGCCTCATTGGTGCGATCAATAGGTTCTGTTTTTGCTAATTGAAGCCATTCCTGAAAGGAGTGTTTTTCATTAGCAGAAAAATCTAAAGGTTTTCCGATTTCCAGATTTTCTTCGGCTGTTTTTACTGTTTCTGAAACCTCAATTTCTTTTGGCTCTTGGATTTCTTTTGGTTCTTCAACCACAGGCACTTCTTCAAAAACTACAGTTGTAGCTTCTTGTAATGAATTGTATATAGATTCTTCAATTGGTTCCACTCTTACATCCGGAATTTCTTCCTCTACAATTTCATCAAAGAAAGTCGAAATTGGTTTCTTTATAATAGGTGTTGATTCAACAATTGGGGTTTCTTCTATAATAGCAGTATTTTCAATAGTTGAAGTTACTTCCTCAAAAGAATCGATAGTCGGTTGTTCGATAATCAGATCAATCGGTTTTTCTTCAACTTCTGAAGGGTCTTCAAAAGGGGTAGTTGTTACTTCCTCAAAAGAATCTAAAGTTGGTTGTTCAATAATTGCATCTATTATTTTTTCTTCAACTGTTAACGGCTCTTCAAAAGTAATGTCTGTTACTTCTTTAAAAGAATCTAAAATAACCTGCTCAGTAACTGTTTCAATTGGTTTTTCTTCAACTACTAAAGGTTCTTCAAAAGTAACGGTTGTTACTTCCTGAAACGAATCTAAAGTTGGTATAATTGATTCAATTTGTTTTTCTTCAATTACTAAAGATTCTTCAAAAGTAACATTTGTTGCTTCTGTAAAAGAATCTATAGTTGGTTGTTCGATAACCAAATCAATTGTTTCTTCTTCAATTTTTAAAGGTTCTTCAATAGTAACGGTTGTTACTTCTGTAAAAGAATTTAAAGCAGGCTGCTCGATAATGATATCAATTGACTTCTCTTCAATTTTTGCAGGTTCTTGAAAAGTAACACCTGTTGCTTCTTTAATAGAATCAAGAATAGATTTTTCAATTGGATCAATTCGAACTTCTGCTAATTTCTTTTTTTCTTCAGCTAATACAATCTCGCTGTCAAAAACAGTAATATTTAAAAGGTCCTGAAGTTTTTTATCATAATATTCACCTTGAATAGAAGTGAAAGTTTCTGAAGTGATGAAATCAAATAAAACAGAGCGATCAGTCGTATGAGCGGCTGTAACTTTTAAAGCATAATTATACTTGAAACTATTTTGATTGTAAAGTCCTTTTAATCGCAATGCACGAGCACTTTGAAAATACGGAAATTCATTCAAAACATTGCCTAATGCTTCCGCCTGCTTTTCTGTAATAGCATCGGGTTTGTTCATTAAGTATGTATAATCAGTTACGTTCATTATTTATTATTTAATCGTTTATTTGTTTTAGATGTTATTCTGAAATTAGTTTAATCGATTAAACGACTAAATAATTTACCAATTCAACATATTTACCATTTTGCCAATGACTCGTTGAAAATATCTTGTGTGATTCTTTCAAAAATAGTCGTAATCGCTGCGTTTAAAACAGATCCGGTTGGTAATGATGTTCCGGGAAAATCATAATAAAATTCAAATGGTTTTTCGAAATCATCTGTTTCCTTTTTTCTGTTTGAGAACCTTACGTTTACACGAATTGTCAAACGGTTTTGTGCCGCCTGCTGATCTGCTGTCGCTGTCATTGGTGTAATTCTGTAATCTATAATTTCGCCTTCATAAGTTAAATCGCCACTGTTGCTCACCAGATTTAAGTTGGTTTGATTCATAATCAAATCCTGCAAGGCCAGTGTAAATTGTCTGTCAATTCCAGGTTCGATCAAATCAGCGTTGTTCTGAAAAAAGTTAACCTGAAAAGTTTTGGCATCGATTGTTCCTGTTCCGGTAAAGTTGTAAACGTTGCAACCACTAAAAGTTGTAGCGATTACCAGAATTAAAATATATTTTAAGTTTTTCATTTCTAATTTTAAGAGTTCAAAGATATTCTTTTTGATTTAAAAACATTTTGTGTCTTTGTGGCAAAAAACTACAAATCGAATTGTTTAATTTTTCTGTATAAAGTTCTCTCCGAAATTCCCAATTCATCAGCCGCCGCTTTTCGTTTTCCTTTATTTTTTTCTAATGATTTTTTAATCATTTCGATTTCTTTTTGTTCTAAACGCAGAATTTCTTCTTCTTCAATGGTTTCGGCGTCTAAATAATTATTATCATCTTGTATGCGATAACTATCTTCGCGCGTTGCAGGTGTCATAACGGCTGTTCTTGGTTCTTCTTCAAAATCAATTTCGCTGTCATTTTCCTGAGAACCGTATATTTTCTGAATCAAATTAGGGTTAATATCCTGTACTTTAGAAGAACCATTTTTCATCAATTCTAAAGTGAGTTTTTTCAAATCATTCAAATCACTTTTCATATCAAAAAGGACTTTATATAAAATGTCTCTCTCTGTGCTAAAATCATCTTTTTTCTTGTCACTAATTACAGAAGGTAAATTGCTTCCTTCTGTAGGTAAATACGATTGTAAAGTGGCTAATGAAATATCACGATTGGTTTCTAAAACAGAAATTTGTTCTGCTACATTTCGCAACTGACGAATATTACCGTTCCATCTGAATTTTTGCAAAAGCTGAACTGCATCTTCATCAAGTTTCAAAGGAGGCATTTTATATTTATGTGCAAAATCGGCCACAAATTTTCGGAACAACAAATGAATGTCTTCATTTCTTTCGCGTAAAGGTGGTAACGTAATTTCTACTGTCGTTAAACGGTAATACAAATCCTCACGGAATTTCCCTTTTTCAATCGCGTTGAATAAATTCACATTGGTTGCTGCAACAATTCTCACATTGGTTTTTTGAACCTGAGACGAACCTACTTTTATAAATTCACCATTTTCTAAAACACGAAGCAAACGAACTTGGGTTGTTAAAGGTAATTCACCTACTTCATCAAGAAAAATAGTTCCACCGTCAGCAACTTCAAAATAACCTTCACGGGTGCTTGTTGCACCGGTAAAAGCACCTTTTTCGTGTCCAAAAAGTTCACTGTCAATTGTTCCTTCCGGAATAGCTCCACAGTTTACAGCAATATATTTACCATGCTTTCTGTGCGAAAGCGAATGGATTATTCTCGGAATATTTTCTTTACCAACACCACTTTCCCCGGTTACCATTACCGAAATATCAGTAGGTGCAACCTGAATGGCTTTTTCAATGGCTCGATTTAATTTCGGGTCATTCCCAATAATCTCAAATCGTTGTTTTATTGCTTGAACTGTTTCCATGTAGTTTTTGTTTCAAGTTTTTATTTGTTTCAGGTTTCAAGTTTCTCATTGAAACTGAAATTTAACTTTTAACCTCGTGCTTATATATTTTTGTTTCAGGTTTCAAGTTTCAAGTTACGCAAAGAACCTGAAACTTGAAACCTAAAACATTTTTAATTCATTTCACTTAATCCAACAGCTGTTCCTTTTAGTGTTCCTGAAGTACAGTTTTCAATTTTCACATTCACAAAATCTCCAATTTTATAGTTTTCTTTAGGAAAAACAACTGTAATACTTTGAGAGTTTCTTCCTGAGAATTCGTCTTTTGATTTTTTAGAAACTTTTTCGACTAAAACTTCCACAACTTGGCCAACGAATTCCTCGCTTCTAAACCAGGCGTGTTTTTGTTGTAAGTCGACAATTTCCTGTAATCTTCTGGCTTTTGTTTCTTCCGGAACGTCATCTTCCATTTTTCTTCCGGCCAAAGTTCCAGGGCGCTCAGAATAGGAGTACATATAGCCGAAATTATATTTCACATATTCCATCAAACTCATAGTATCCTGATGATCTTGCTCCGTTTCTGTTGGGAAACCGGCTATCATATCTTGCGAAATCGAAGCGTTCGGAACAATAGCTCTGATTTTATCGATTAAAGACATATATTCTTCACGAGTGTGCAGACGATTCATTTCCTTTAAAATTCTGTTACTTCCAGATTGAACAGGCAAGTGAATGTGTTTGCAGATATTTGGATATTTCGCAATAACATGCAAAATACTTTCGTGCATATCCTGCGGATTCGAAGTTGAAAATCGAATTCTCATTTTAGGAAAACCAACGGCAACCATTTCAAGCAATTGATCAAAATCAACAGCCGTTGCTTTTTGCATTTCTGAAGCATTAACAAAATCTTTTTTCAAACCACCGCCGTACCAAAGGTAACTGTCAACGTTTTGACCTAAAAGCGTAATTTCCTTAAAGCCTTTATCCCATAAATCCTGAATTTCAGTCATAATACTTTGAGGTTCACGACTGCGTTCACGACCACGTGTAAAAGGCACAACGCAAAACGTACACATATTGTCGCAACCACGTGTGATCGAAACCAATGCGGTAATTCCGTTGCTCATCAAACGAACCGGTGAAATATCTCCGTATGTTTCTTCTTTCGATAAAATTACATTGATGGCGTCGCGACCTTCTTCAACTTCTGCCAATAAATTGGGCAAATCTTTGTAAGCATCTGGTCCAACAACAAGGTCGACTATTTTTTCTTCTTCCAAAAACTGACTTTTCAAACGCTCGGCCATACAGCCCAAAACGCCTACTTTCATTTTTGGGTTAATTCGTTTTACTGCATTGTATTTTTCCAGACGTTTACGAATAGTTTGTTCTGCCTTATCCCGAATGGAGCAGGT
This sequence comes from Flavobacterium sp. GW821-FHT11G01, assembly GCF_058808175.1. NCBI lineage: Bacteria > Pseudomonadati > Bacteroidota > Flavobacteriia > Flavobacteriales > Flavobacteriaceae > Flavobacterium > Flavobacterium sp. GW821-FHT11G01. The sequence continues at coordinate 217,611 of NZ_JBXARK010000003.1, forward strand.
GTTTACCAAAACTAAATCGGCTTCTTCCAGGGTTTGTGTAGTATTGTATCCGTTTATAGATAAAATAGAAGCTACGACTTCACTGTCCGAAAAATTCATCGCACAACCGTAACTTTCTATAAAAAGTTTTTTAGTATTCTCAGGTTTATTCTCCAAAACAAGACTTTCGCCCTGCTTGCTTTCTTCAATAATCTTTTCCATTGTATAATTTCAAAGTGCAAAGATAACGCAAAAGGTATAAATATGACAAGATGGCAGAGAAAAGATTTTGGATTTTAGAGTTAAGATTTTAGATTGATTTCCAGTACTCTTAAAAGTAGCAGATTAGGGCCTGGATAACTTTGTGTATATCTTTGACCTCCTGTGTTGACGGGTTAATTTTACCGCAAAGCAAGCAAAGTATTTTTTGTTTGCTAATTGGCTTCATTAAGTTCGCAAAGCTGTTTATGGCGACTTTTGCGTAAACCCTTGCGACCTTTGCGGTTAAATTTACTACGCGAAATGCAAGTAAATTAAATAATCTAAAATCTACAATCTAAAATTCTAAAGAAAAGCAAATTCTTGATACATAATCGATTTAAAATTATACCTATATATATAATAGGTGAGATTACAGATAAATCTGCAATTTTTAGAAACATAATATCAAAATAACTCAAAAATGCATTATCAAGGTTGATATTTAAAAAAAACTTCTACTTTTGTTGCAGAAAAATAGATCAATGGCAAAGAATTTAGTAATAGTGGAATCACCTGCAAAGGCGAAAACGATAGAGAAATTTCTAGGAAGTGATTTTCAGGTTGAGTCAAGTTATGGACATATAGCCGACTTACCATCAAAGGAAATAGGAGTAGATGTAGAGAATGGATTTAAACCTAAATACGAAGTTTCTCCCGATAAAAAAGCGCTGGTAAGTAAACTAAAAACACTATCTAAAAATGCCGAAATGGTTTGGTTAGCAAGTGATGAGGACCGCGAAGGAGAAGCTATTTCATGGCACTTGGCGGAAGAATTAAAACTAGATACTAAAAAAACCAAAAGAATTGTTTTTCACGAAATTACCAAATCAGCGATTCTTAAAGCAATTGAGAATCCAAGAGAAATTGATTATAATTTAGTAAACGCACAACAAGCACGTCGTGTTTTAGACCGTTTAGTAGGTTACGAATTATCTCCGGTTTTATGGAGAAAAATTAAAGGTGGACTTTCTGCCGGACGTGTACAATCTGTTTCAGTTCGTTTGATTGTAGAAAGAGAACGCGAAATTCAGAATTTTAATGCAGTTGCGAGTTATTCAATTGTAGCAGAATTTGTGAATGAAGCAGGAAAAGCTTTTAAAGCTAAATTGCCAAAAAACTTCAATACTAAAAAAGAAGCCGAAGATTTCTTAAAACAAAACATCGGATCAAAATATAAGGTAGCTGATTTAGAGACTAAACCTACCAAAAAATCTCCAACAGCACCATTTACAACTTCTACTCTTCAACAGGAAGCAGCAAGAAAATTGTATTTGCCAGTAGGAATCACCATGCAATTAGCACAACGTTTATACGAAGCCGGACTTATTACTTATATGAGAACGGATAGTGTGAACCTTTCTAAAGATGCAATGGATGCTGCTGAAGCTGAAATCATAAAATCATACGGGAAAGAGTTTTCTAAACCGAGAACTTTTGCCAACAAAAGCAAAGGAGCACAAGAAGCGCACGAAGCAATTCGTCCGACTGATATGTCACGCCACACCGTAAACATTGACCGTGACCAGGCTCGTTTATATGATTTGATCTGGAAAAGAACATTAGCGTCTCAAATGAGTGATGCGCAATTAGAAAGAACAAACGTAAAAATCGAAGCAAATAATCATGGTGAAATTTTTACAGCTTCTGGAGAAGTATTGCTTTTTGAAGGTTTCCTAAAAGTATACTTAGAAGGACATGATGATGATGAGGAAGAACAAGAAGGAATGTTGCCAGCGTTAAAAGTAAACGAAAAACTGGTTAACAACTATATTACAGCTACAGAACGATATTCAAGACCGCCGGCACGTTATACAGAGGCTTCCTTGGTGAAAAAGTTAGAAGAATTAGGAATTGGTCGTCCATCTACGTACGCGCCAACTATTTCGACTATCATCAACAGAAATTATGTAGAAAAAGGAACGCTTGAAGGTCAGGAACGTAATTATACGCAACTTACTTTGCAGGCTGATAAAGTAGGAGAGAAGTTGTTGAAAGAAAATACAGGTTCTGATAAAGGAAAATTAGTTCCTACAGATATCGGGACAATCGTTACTGATTTCCTTGTTAAGAATTTTGGAAATATCCTTGATTATAATTTCACGGCAAAAGTAGAACAAGACTTTGACGAAATTGCAGAAGGAAATATTGATTGGGCAACCATGATGCAAGAGTTCTATGATAAATTTCATCCAAATGTTAAGGATGTTGAGGCAAATGCAGAAAGAGAAAGTGGTGAAAGAATTCTGGGTAAAGATGCAGAAGGAAGACAAGTATCTGTTCGTTTAGGAAAATTTGGACCTATGGCTCAAATTGGAGAAGCAGATGATGAAGATAAAAAGTTTGCCAGTTTAATGGCGGATCAAAATATTGGAAATATTACTCTGGAAGAAGCTTTGAATTTATTTTTATTGCCTAAAAATTTAGGTGAATATAAAGGAGAAGAAGTTGAAGTGAGTAATGGACGTTACGGACCTTATGTGCGTCATGGAAGTGTTTTTATTTCACTGCCAAGAGGTGAAGATCCATTAGCGGTTACAAAAGAAAGAGCTCAGGAATTGATTGACGAAAAAGCACTCGCTGATGCGCCAATTGCAGTTTACAAAGGAGAAGCAGTTCAAAAGGGTGTGGGGCGTTTTGGTCCGTTCATCAAATGGAATGGTCTTTTTGTAAATGTGAGCAAAAAATACAATTTTGATAATTTATCACAGAATGATGTTGAAGAACTGATTGAAGATAAATTGCAAAAAAATATAGACAAAGTGCTTCATAATTGGGAAGACGAAGGTATTCTGGTTGAAAAAGCACGTTGGGGTCGTTCTGTTATTACAAAAGGTAAAATCAAAATTGAATTAAGTAAAGATGTTGATGCAACTAAATTAACATTAGCTGAAGTTCAGGAAATGATTGCAAAAAAGACTCCGGCTAAAAAAACACCAGCAAAAAAAGCAACAACAGCAAAGAAAGCTCCGGCTAAAAAACCAGCTGCTAAAAAGAAATAATAAATGGAATTTGATTTTCTAGAACCAGTTAACGACGGAATTTTACAATTCATTAGTTCGTTGTCTTCACAAGAATTAGGTAGCAAGATTGTTTTGCATACTCATGATCAATTTCCTGATATTAGCAAGGTGCAGATAGCTGTAGTAGGTGTTTTAGAAGATCGAAGAAATATCAATATGGTTAATGAAGTTAACCTGACGGCTGTTCGTAAAAAGCTTTACAGTATGTTTCCGGGTAACTGGGATGCTTCTATTGCTGATTTAGGAGATATACTTGCAGGAGATTCAGTAGAAGATACTTATTTTGCATTAAAAAAGGTAACGGCTGCTTTAATTAAGAATAAAGTGATTCCTATAGTCCTGGGAGGTTCGCAGGATTTGACCTATGCTTTATATCGTGCGTATGATGATTTAGAGCAAATGGTAAATATGGTAGCGGTAGACAATCGATTTGATTTTGGTAAGGAAAACGAAACAGTTTCTGCCAATTCTTATTTGACGAAAATCATTATAGATGAGCCAAATAACCTCTTTAATTATTGTAATATAGGATATCAGACCTATTACAATTCACAGGAAGAAATTGATTTAATTGAAAAGTTGTTTTTTGATGCCTATCGTTTAGGTGAAATTTCAAATAAAATCGCTTTGGCGGAACCTGTCTTTAGAGATGCTGATTTGGTTAGTATTGATTTGAATTCTGTAAAGTCTTCTGCTTCAGGTAATAATGTTTTATTTGAACCTAATGGTTTTAACGGAAAAGAAATCTGTTCATTAGCAAGATATGCTGGAATTAGTGATAAAGTTTCGTCATTTGGAATCTTTAATCACAATAGTACCGTATATGAGTCAACAATGATTGCTCAAATTGTTTGGTATTTTATTGAAGGATATCATTATCGTTCTAAAGAATATCCATTTGGAAGCAGAACTAACTATCTGAAATACATTGTGCCACTGGAAGATGAAGAATTGATTTTTTACAAAAGTGATAAAACAGAGCGTTGGTGGATCGAAATTCCGTTTGTATCAAATGGAAACAATAAATTGAAAAGAAATACGTTATTACCGTGTTCTTATGACGAATATTTGTGTGCTTGTAACCAAGAATTGCCAGAAAGATGGTGGAAAGCACAAAGAAAAAATGCTTTGTAAAGGATAATTTTAAAAAAAATCTTAATTCTTTAGAATTATTAAAAATAAGTTAAGAAAATTTAGTAGGAAAAAGTTTATATTGTTTAAAATTTAACGTTTTACGTCGATTTTTTATGCTAGTTTGTCGATAAAATATTTTTTTTTTATTTTATTTAACATTATTTTTGAACGGTAAAATAAATTTCGCAACTAGTATTGTTTTTTAGATAAATAATAAATACGTTTACGGACTTATAATAATGAATAGATAATCCCAAATTTATATGAAGAAGTTTTTTGCATTTGCAGCAATGTTATCACTAGTAATCGGCTGTGGTAAGTCAGGTGACAAAGGTGAGTTAGTTGGTGTTACAGGAGGGAAATGGCATCCTGAGAAACCTTACGGAATGACATTAGTTCCGGGTGGATCCTTTATTATGGGTAAATCAGATGCTGATTTAGCTAATGTAGAAGACGCTCCAACTAAAACGGTAACAGTTCGTTCATTTTATATGGATGAAACTGAGATCACAAATAGCGAGTATCGTCAGTTTGTGGAGTGGGTAAAAGACTCTACAATGAGAGTTCGTTTGGCTATTTTGGCTGATGAAACTGGACAGAAATCTACAGGTGATAAAGGTAAAAAAGGCGGTAGTATCGCTGATTATGCATTTAATGATTCTGAGCCAGATAAAATGACGGCTTATGATAAGTATATGTATGATAATTACTATAGTGTAGGAACAAAAGATGATCCGTATGCTGGTAGAAAACTAAACAAAAAAGTTAAGTTAATTAAAGATACTAAAGCTTATCCGGATGAGTATTATACTGAGGTAATGGATTCTATGTATTTGCCAATTGAAGAATCTTACAATGGTTTAAGAACAATTGATGTAAATAAATTGAAATTCCGTTATTCTTGGATGGATATCCAGGCTGCTGCTAAAGCTAAGGTTGGAAAAAGAAAAGATTTCGTTAAAACTGAACAAGTTAGTGTTTATCCTGATACAACAGTTTGGATTAAAGATTTTGCTTATTCATACAATGAGCCAATGCATAATGATTATTTCTGGCACAAAGCTTACGGAGATTATCCTGTAGTTGGTGTTACATGGAAACAAGCTAAAGCTTTCTGTGCATGGAGAACTTTAAACAAAAACAGCTATATTAAATCTAAGAAAAAAGGACGTGACTTAGTAAATGCTTTCAGATTACCTACAGAGGCAGAATGGGAGTATGCTGCAAGAGGAGGTCTGGAGTCTGCTACTTATCCTTGGGGTGGTCCTTATACGAAAAGTGACAGAGGTTGTTTCTTAGCAAACTTCAAACCAAGCAGAGGAGATTATGCTGCTGATGAAGCTTTATATACAGTTGAAGCAAAATCATATGAAGTAAATGGTTACGGATTGTATAACATGGCAGGAAACGTTTCAGAATGGACGGATTCAGCTTACAATCCAAATGCATATGAGTACGTTTCAACAATGAATCCGAACGTTATCGACGGAAACAATCAAAGAAAAGTAGTTCGTGGTGGATCTTGGAAAGACGTTGCTTATTTCCTACAGGTAAGTACACGTGATCACGAATATGCTGACTCTGCAAGAAGTTACATTGGTTTCAGAACTGTACAAGATTACATGGGAACTCAGGTAACAGGAGGCAAAAAGAAAAAGTAAATTACAATTAAATTCAATAACCAAATCAAATCTATTTTATTAAAACCTAAAAAAAAGTATTATGGCATTATTAAGTAAAAAAGCAATGAATTTCGCTTATGGTATGGGAGCGGCAGTAGTAATTATTGGTGCATTATTCAAAATTACTCACTTTGAAATCGGACCGTTAACAGGAACATTAATGCTTTCTGTAGGACTGGTAACTGAGGCGTTAATCTTTGCTCTTTCTGCTTTCGAACCGGTAGACGAAGAATTAGACTGGACTCTTGTTTACCCAGAATTGGCAAATGGTCAGGCTAGAAAAAAAGAAGACAAAGCTGAAACTCCAACTGACGCCCAAGGATTGTTGTCTCAAAAATTAGATGCTATGTTGAAAGAGGCTAAAATTGACGGAGAATTAATGTCAAGTTTAGGAAACAGCATCAAAAATTTCGAAGGAGCTGCAAAAGCAATTTCTCCAACAGTAGATTCTATTGCAGGACAAAAGAAATATGCTGAAGAAATGTCTATGGCTGCTGCGCAAATGGAATCATTAAATAGCTTATACAAAGTACAATTAGAAAGTGCTTCAAGAAATGCACAAGCAAACAGCGAAATCGCTGAAAATGCTTCTAAATTAAAAGAACAAATGCAATCAATGACTGCAAACATTGCTTCTTTAAACAGTGTTTATGGTGGTATGCTTTCTGCAATGAGTAACAAAGGATAATTAGTTTTTAACTATTATATTAAATTTATTAATAAGAACTAATTAGAAAAAAATGGCAGGAGGAAAATTAACCCCTAGACAGAAGATGATTAACCTGATGTATCTGGTTTTCATCGCAATGTTAGCAATGAATATGTCCAAAGAAGTTTTATCTGCTTTTGGATTAATGAATGAAAAATTTGAAAGCGCTAACACATCTTCAGAACAATCAAATGCTGGTTTATTGATGTCGTTAGATCAAAAAGCTGCTGAAGCAAAAGGAGAATTCGCTATTGCTGCAGTTACAGCTCATAAAGTTGAAACAGCTTCGAAAGAATTTTATGCATATATCGGATCTTTGAAAGGTGATGTTTTAAAAGGTTTTGAAACTGATAAAGAAACTGGAAAGTTGCCTTATGAGTCTATGGACAAAGGTGATAATATCGACAACTGGTTTACTGGTGAAGGATATACTGCTAAAGGAAAAGATATCATTTCTCATATTGAGGCATACAAAGCTGCTATGAAAGGGGCTTTAGCAGATAAAAAATATGCTGCTATTGTTGCTGAGATTGAAAAGAAATTTGATGTTTCTGATGTAAAAAACAAAGAAGGTTTAAAAGATAAATATTTAGCTTATCACTTTAAAGGTTTTCCTGCTGTTGCTTCATTAGCTAAACTTTCAGCTTGGCAAAATGACGTTCAAAAAGCGGAGTCTGATGTTTACAGTGCTGCTTTAGGAAAAGCTGCGGTTGCTGCTGCTTCTTATAGCAATTACCAAGCTATTGTTGTTTTAGATAAAAATGCTTATTTCCAAGGTGAGAAAGTTACAGGTAAGGTAGTTTTAGGTCGTTATGACGAAAATACTAAACCAACTTCTTTCCAAGGACCTGGACAAATCGTTAACGGACAAGCTGTTATTTCATTAACTGCAGGTGGTGTTGGTGAGCAGGATATCAATGGACAATTTACGTTCTTAGAGGATGGAAAAAACATTCCTTTGAAATTTAAAGGAACTTATGTTGTAGTACCAAAACCTAATTCAGCTACTATTTCTGCTGATAAAATGAATGTTGTTTATAGAGGTGTTGTTAACCCAATCTCTGTTTCATTCGCTGGTGTTGATGCTAACAAAATTGTTGCAAGTGCTCCAGGTTTAGCTTCTGCTGGAAAACCTGGTAAATATAACATGAGCCCTGGTGCAGGTAATGAAACTACAATTTCTGTAACTGGTACATTGCCAAACGGAGATAAAGTTGTTGATAAGAAAACATTCAGAATTAAAGGTATTCCTGGACCAACTGGTACAATTAGAGGAGATATGGGTGTTGTTAAAGGACCTAAATCTAACTTAGAAATTGCTACTATTGGTGCTAAATTACTTGACTTTGATTTCGAAGTTGGTTTAGATGTTGTTGGATTTAATTTGAAAATTGCTGGGCAGCCTACAGTTGTAGTTACTGGTAATAAATTAAATGCACAATGTAAATCAGTTCTTGCTAGAGCAGGTAGAGGTGATCAGGTTACAATTTCTGAAATTAAAACTAAACTTGTTGGAGCTGGTAGTTATTTATTGCCACGTACTGCTCCGGTAATTTACGAAATACAATAATAAAGTAGGTAAAACTACGTTCAATATCTTATAATGATATCATGATGAAAGTAAGAAATTTTTTAATAGCTATTGTTTCTATCGCTGGAGGTTTTGCTTCTCATGCGCAATCGAATCTGCTTAATGCAAAAACACCGGCACAGATAGGACTTAAGACTCCTGCACAACTTATCTCAGACAACGATAAGCCTTTAGCTTATGGTTACGTAGATGATAGAGATGTCTTGATGGGAAAAACAACTTGGGAGATCATTGATTTGAATGAAAAAATCAACTTTCCTTTATATTTCCCAATAGATACAGCTAATATTGGTTCGGATAGACGTTCTCTTTATGATGTTTTGACGAAAGCCATCAAAAGTGGTAAAGTAACTGAAGTTTATACTGATAGTTATTTCAATACTAAAAAATCTATGAAAGACATCGAAGGATCATTATCTCGTATTGATACAACTGATGCTGGTAGAGAACTTATCAATGCTTACCCAGATGACTACAAAACTCACGTTGTGAAGAAAAAAGTAGTTACTGGTACTGGTAAAAAGAAAGTTGTAACTTATGTTGATGAGACAGTTGGAGCAACAAGAACAGTTCCTGCTGAGTATATTCTTAAGCAAGATTTAACTGCTCAGGACGTTACACAATACAAAATTAAAGGATATTGGTATTTTGATAAACGTCAAAGTGAATTGAAATATCGTTTACTTGGAATTTGTCCAGTTACGCCTGACGTTTATACGATGAATAGTGATGAGAAGGATTATATCGAGTTATTTTGGGTTTTCTTCCCAAATGCAAGAGAAGCATTACATGAGGCGAAAGCTTTTAATGACAATAATTCAGCATTGCCAATTTCATTCGATCAGATCTTAAATTCAAGACGTTTTAATGCTGTAATTTACAAAGAAGAAAACTTGTACGGAGATCGTGAGATCAAAGAATACATGAAAGACAATGCGCAAAATCAGTTGTTAGAATCTGAAAGAGTAAAAGAAAAGATTCGTAATTTCGAGCAAGATATGTGGAACTACTAAGTATCTATATTACATTATAACAAAAACTCTTACTACCTTTGTAGTAAGAGTTTTTTTATTTTTTACCTATATCAAAATGTTAGATTATTTAATTGTCGGATCTGGATTAGCCGGAATTTCTTTTGCTGAAATTGCCCTTAAAAACAACAAATCTATTTTAGTGCTAGATGATCAATCTCAAATATCATCGAGAGTTGCGGGTGGTTTGTATAATCCTGTAATTTTAAAGCGCTTTAGTGAAGTTTGGAAGGCACAAGAACAATTAGTTTTAATGGATGATTTTTATAAAGAGATTGAGGCAAAACTAAAAACTCAGTTTAATTTTAAAATGCCAATTTTAAGAAAGTTTTTTTCGATCGAAGAACAGAATAATTGGTTTGCCGCTTCAGATAAAATAAATCTGGCACCTTTTTTATCTACAAAATTAATTTCTACAAAATACAATAGTATTGATTCCCCATATGATTATGGAGAAGTGTTGCGTACTGGCTATGTCGATACGGCTTTGTTATTGGATTCTTATAAAGAATACTTGCTGGAAAATAATTTGCTCTTACAAGAGTCTTTTCAGTATAGTTATATTGAGTTTTTTGATTTCGGAATTCAGTATAAAAATATTCAGGCTCGTCATATTATTTTTGCAGAAGGTTTTGGATTACATAAAAATCCTTTTTTTAATTATTTGCCTTTGGATGGTACAAAGGGAGAATTATTTGTAATTAAAGCTCCGGGTTTAAACTTAGATGTAATTGTAAATACAAGCGTTTTTATTTTGCCAATGGGTGATGACTTATTTAAGGTTGGTGCAACTTACAATTGGCAGGACAAAACCGATTTGCCTACTGAGGAAGGAAAGAAGGAATTGGTAGATCGTACAAAGGAGATTATAACTTGTGATTTTGAAATTATAAAACATTTTGGAGGCGTGCGTCCAACAGTAAAAGACAGAAGGCCTTTAATCGGTACACATCATGAGCGTAAGTCACTTCATGTTCTTAACGGATTAGGAACACGTGGTGTAATGTTAGGACCTGCTATGGCAAAAGCTTTATATGATAATATTGAAGATGATGTTCCTTTAGATCGTGAAATTGATATTCAGCGATTTCATAAAAGATATTTAAAGAGTCTTATTTCTGACCGGCCTTAGGATCATAAGAAACAAACATATTAATATATAAGTTTCTTGAAAGTCGTAAGACAAATGGAAATAACACGATTAAAGTAATAACGATCGCTAAAAACGATTGTTCTATAGAAGCTCCTAAGAAAACAAACGAAACAATAAAGGCTGCAATTCCTACGGCAACATTTAGTCCATAACTCACATACATTGCACCATAAAAAAACGAAGGTTCAATTTGATATTTTAATCCGCAATGACCGCAATTTTCGTTCATTTTGAGAACTTTAGTCAAATGAAGCGGATTTTTGTCTGAATACATGCTCTCATTTTGACATTTTGGACAACTTCCTGTTAAAATACTATTTAGTTTGGATCCTTTTTTTAACATTTGCAAAAAATTTACTTTACCGTTTATTTGGGTAAAGCAAATTTACAATTTTCATTCTCTGTTTAAGGTATCAAAACATGAAACTTTAAACTTTAAACAACAATTTAATGCTTAATATACACAATCTTTCGGTTTCTTTTGGTGGAACATATTTATTTGAAGAAGTTACTTTTCGTTTAGGTGCCGGAGACCGAGTTGGTCTTGTTGGTAAGAACGGAGCGGGTAAATCGACAATGCTTAAAATGTTAGCGGGAGATTTTGCTCCTGATTCCGGAGTTATTTCTCAGGAGAAAGATATCCGAATGGGGTTTTTACGTCAGGATATCGATTTTGAACAAGGAAGAACTGTATTAGAAGAAGCTTATGAAGCTTTTACTGAAATTAAGATTGTAGAGAAAAAATTAGAAGAAATAAATCATCAATTGGTTACCAGAACCGATTATGAGAGTGAAGAATATAGTCAGATCATTGAAGATTTATCTGATTATACACATCGTTTTGATCTTCTTGGAGGTTATAATTATGTTGGAGATACAGAGAAAATTCTTTTAGGTCTTGGTTTTAAAAGAGAAGTTTTTAATAACCAAACCGAAACATTTTCAGGAGGTTGGCGAATGCGTATTGAATTGGCTAAACTATTATTGCAATCGAATGATGTATTGCTTCTGGATGAGCCAACTAACCACTTAGATATTGAAAGTATCATTTGGTTAGAGAGTTTCCTTCGTAATTATCCTGGCGTTGTGGTGATTGTATCGCACGATAAAATGTTTTTGGATAATGTAACGAATCGTACGATTGAGATTTCTTTAGGAAAAGCATACGATTTCAATAAGCCTTATTCTCAGTATTTAGAATTGCGTCACGAAATTCGTGAGAAGCAATTGGCGACTCAAAAGAATCAGGCGAAAAAAATTGAAGAAACAGAAAAATTAATCGAGAAATTCCGTGCAAAAGCTTCTAAAGCTTCAATGGCGCAATCGTTGATTAAAAAATTAGATAAAGTAGAACGAATTGAAGTTGATGAAGACGATAATTCGGTTATGAATATTTCTTTTCCGGTTTCAAAAGAACCAGGAAGAGTAGTGGTTGAAGCTGAGCATGTAACAAAAGCTTATGGCGATAAAGTTATTTTAAAAGATATTGATTTATTGGTAGAACGCGGGAGTAAAATTGCTTTTGTTGGTCAAAATGGTCAGGGAAAATCGACTTTTATTAAAGCGATTGTAAATGAATTTGAATACCAGGGAAATATCAAATTAGGGCATAATGTACAATTAGGCTATTTTGCTCAAAATCAGGCGGAATATCTTGATGGGGAAATTACATTGCTTCAAACTATGGAAGATGCAGCAATGGACACGAACCGTTCTAAAGTTCGTGACATGCTAGGTTCATTTTTATTCCGTGGTGATGATGTTGAGAAAAAGGTAAAAGTACTTTCAGGGGGTGAACGTAACCGTTTGGCACTTTGTAAGTTATTGTTACAGCCAATTAACGTTTTGCTGATGGATGAGCCGACGAATCACTTGGACATAAAATCTAAGAATGTTTTAAAGGCGGCACTTCAAAAATTTGGCGGAACTTTATTGTTGGTTTCTCACGATAGAGATTTCCTTCAGGGAATGTCAAATATCGTTTACGAATTCAAAGACCAAAAAATCAAAGAATATTTAGGTGATATCAATTATTTCTTAGAACAGCGCAATCTTGAAAACATGCGTGAAGTAGAGAAAAAAGATGTTGCCAAAGCTGCTGCTCCAAAAGAAACAAACAAAGCATCCTACGAAGATCAGAAAAAAGGAAAATCACTTCAAAATAAATTAAGTAAAGTTGAAAGTCAGATCAAACAATTAGAAAAAGACATTCAGCACGATGATAAATTGTTGGCTTCGAATTACGATAAACATATCGAAGATGCTTCATTTTTTACTGCATATAACAAAAAGAAAAAAGATCTTGATCAATTGCTTTTGGACTGGGAAATCGTTCAGGAAGAAATTGACAATTTCAATGCTTAAAATAATTTTCGGGAGCTATTTCCAGCTTTCCGTTTCAAGTCCTCACAAAAAAAGCTATTTTTCTAAACCATAAAACGAGCTTCCGTTGGTCGCTGTTTTCTGGCAAGAAAAATTAGCTTTTTTTGCTCCGGGCTTTTCTCTTCAATCTGGGCTAGGAAAATCGTTTTCAATTGAGGATTTTTGTATCAAATTTTTCAATCTGCAATTTAAATCCGCTACAATCCACGTCATCCGCGTGCCAATAACACCTACAGTATTCACAAAGCAGATCATTTAATAATTCCAATAGACTTAGAATGCATAATCGCTTGGCTGCTATCTTTAAAATAACAGACTGAAACTTCCAGATTTTCTAAATTTTTCAAAATAGCCTTAGTAGATTTTTTTTGAAATTTACCTGTTTGTCTTATGTAAACCGCTTTTACGGTAACAGGAAATATTTTGCAGATTTGTTCATATAAAAACGGATCATGCTGAGAATCGTCTCCCAATAAAACATATTTAAGATTCGGATAAAATTCTAAAACATGTTTTATTTTATCAAATTTATGATTGTGATTTCCTCTTCCACTCATGAAAAAATCAGTAATGCCGCGTTTAATGTCTTTTAATAAAATAACAGCTCTTGGCAACTGATGTATTTTGGTGAATTTCACAATAAACCGATACAAATTCCATTCGCTGCTAGAGATGTAAAAAAAAGCATTTTCCTCTTCTTTATTATTTCTTCCAGCAGAACTTAAGGCTTGATAATGTGGTACAACGTCTTTAAAAACTTTTCGGTCGTTTACATTTTTAAATAAAAGAATATACATTTTTTTGAACACATTTCTGGTATGTGAAATCAAAAAGGTGTCATCAATGTCAGAAATAATTCCCAGATTTCCGGTGTGAGGCCTAATAAAACTGCCTACAGTCGTTATTATTTCCGATTTGTATTTTATGCTGACCTCATATTCCATCCATCCAAAATTAAACTCTTTTTCAAGCGGAATACAAAATTTAAAATAACCGTCATCCAGTGTTTTTGAATGGATTTCCTGATCTCCAAGTTTAAGATAAACATCAAAATTTTTGATTGTTTTTATCCTAAACTGATTAATTATCGATGTGGCGTTTTTGAAGTTTTTCTTCTGAAAATCATAATTGTACGTTCTCTTGAAAACATGTCCCATCACAATTAATTCTTCTTCATTGGCATAACCGCGATATAATTGTAGTATTGGTTTCATTAATTACGTATATTTATATATGTTGTAAATTAATTATTTTAATTGACTTTAAAAATAAAATTTTGAAAAAGAATATCATATTTGTTGTAAACCCTATATCCGGAGATCTTGATAAATCCGATTTAATCGAGGCTGTTCAGGAGTTTGCAACCACAAATCATTTTGATCTTGAAGTTTATGAAACTACTGGTAAAAGTGATCAGAAAAACATACAAGAACTTTATAATCAATATCAGCCAGAACGAATTGTAGTTGCAGGTGGCGACGGAACGATAAAAATGGTTGCCGAAGCTATGGAACAACACGATGTTATTATCGGAATTCTGCCTGCTGGTTCCGCAAACGGTTTATCAGTCGATTTAGATTTACCTGTAACTATTGAAGAAAATCTTAAAATTGCCTTTTTGCATCATTATATGGAAATGGATATGATTTGTATCAACGGCAAGAAAAGCATTCATTTAAGCGATATAGGTATTAATGCCGACTTAGTAAAAAATTACGAGGAAAGTGATTTAAGAGGGTTTTGGGGATATGCTTTGCAAGCTTATACGACACTAAAAGATTCTGCGGAACCTTTTGTTGCTACAATTAGTGCAAATCATGAAACGGTTAAGCACACGGCGCGAATAATTGTAATTGCCAATTCTCAAAAATACGGAACAGGCGTTACGATCAATCCAAATGGTGCTATGAACGATGGCAAATTTGAATTAGTAATTCTAAAAAGTCTGGATATCTTATTACTTGGAAAAATTATTACGGGAAATATGCCAATTGATTCAGATGATATTGTTATTATTTCGACAGATAAAGCGACAATCAAAACAGATTATCCGGTGAATTTTCAAATTGATGGAGAATATTGCGGCGCACAAACTGATCTTGAAATTCATATTCTGCATAAGCAAATGAAAATTGCCATCCCTTAAAAATATTTGTCAAAGTTTTAAATTTTGTCAAAGTTGTTATTTAAACGGATTACGTTCCTGCCAATCTGTTTTTGGTTCCAGATAATTGAAAAATCGGGCAATATTGTGATTGATTAAAGTATTGCTGTGCGTAATTAAACCATACATTTTTAGAGGTTTTGCACCAACAGAACTTTTGATTTCAAGTGCAGTTCTGGCAAAAACAATTTCTCTGAAACCCTGATTGATAGAATAGGCAATCATGTCGTAAAGCATGTTTAAATACAGCATTTTCTCGCGCTGGATACTTTCGTCGTAGCCTAGAAAATAAGTATCCATTATAGTTCCGTTTTTTATTAGAGTGTTGAAGCCAATTAGTTTTCCATCTAAAAAATAGCCATAAAGTAAAAAATCATCTTTCATGATTTCTTTAAAAAAACTAAAATGATTTCGGGCCAAAAAGAAAGTATTAAAAGGAGCATTTTTTGCAACATGAAAATACAGATCATAAATGATATCTTCATATTTTAAAATATCACTTAAGGACATTTTTTGCTTTACAATTCCATCGGCTTTCTTGCGGGCACGCTTGTATTGATCGCGATACTTTTTAGATAAAGCATCAATATAATCTTGTTCCATTTTCCAGTTTTCATTGATTTCAAAAATCATATTAGGCTGTGTCGAAAACGTATAATTGTTTTTAAATTCAGCTTGCAGTGGTTTAATTTCTGTTTCAGTAAAATCCTTTATACTGGTGATATGAACTTTTTTTCCCTTTGCTTTTAGCTTTTTTTTAAGCTGATTAATCGCTTTATGTAGTGTTTTAATCGCTTTTGATTGTTTGATATTTTCATCAAAAGCAAAAGCATTCTGACCCGTTAGCATATTATTACCAACAAATAAAACATGTGAAGCGAAGTTTTTAAAAGCAAAATTCCGCACGGAAGTTTTTAAACACTGATCGCGATCTCCAAAAGATTCTAGCTTTTCGGCAAACAAAAATTGAGTGATGGCAATTCCGACAAGCTTTTTTTCATCGAAAATTCCAATAAAATGACAAATCATATTTACCGGACAAGAATTTTCAAGAACTGTGAGATATTCTCTAGTCAAAAAAATGTTGTCAGCTGTTAGCGAATTCCATTCCAGAGGTAATAATGATGCGCTATTATATATTTCGAAAGAATAAGTTGTAGTCAAAAGTGAGAGCTAATTTTTTCAAAATTAGATAATATTTATAATAACCGGTGTGGTTTAAGTTATTATTAAGAAAAACCCGTTTGAAATTAGATATCAAACGGGTTTTGTATGTATGATTTATGCAAAGGCACAGATAATTCCTCCCATCAAAGTAAGAGTCACCATCCAGTATCCTGCATGAATAAAAATATATTTCCAGGATTTTCTTTCGAATAGTCCATTAATGCCAATTACCGGAAGTGCAAAAAATAATCCCGACATGAAACCATGAAGTGCTCCGTGTTTAAAAGTACGATACGCCGTTCCATAATCTGCCATAAAAGCGGCAAATGAAGGTTTTGCACTTTCCAACAAAGGTGGTCCGCCTACCATGCCAACTGCTCCTGATTGATGGATGGTTAATCCCATCAAAATTACTGTGATCATTAAAGAAAAGATATACGTAAATCCGAAGATTTTAAGCATATTTCCTGTTTTAAGTTGTTCTTCAGTCAAACCATTTTCTTTCATCCAAATGGTTCCGAAGACTTTTGGATTGTACCAAATGAATCCAACGACAAGAGTGACGATTCCGGCCAGTAAAAGTGCAATAAAGTTAATTTCCATAATATGAGGTTTTTAGAATTAGTTGGTCAAATTTAAACAAAAAACAATACCGTTTGTCGATTTTATTAAGTAGTACAAATACTGTTAATTATTTACTTATTAACACTTTATCGACATTTACTGCTTTATATCTGTAAAATGTATAATTTTAACCCGTAAACAAATCCCAAATTTTGTTATGAAAAGCTTAACCTCATTTTTTATAGCTTTTATTTTTTCATTGAATATTTATGCAGATACCGTTTCAGATAAAGAAAAAGATGCCTTAATTAAGTTTTACCATGCAACAAATGGAGCAAACTGGAAAATTAAATGGGATTTATCTCTTTCTGTATCAACTTGGTACGGTGTTCAGGCTGAAAATGGAAAAGTAATTGGACTTTATTTAGAAGATAATAATTTGACAGGAGAGTTACCTGCTGAATTTTTTGATCTGGTAAATTTAGTAGCTATTGATTTGCACAAAAATAATTTGAAAGGAAAATTGCCGGCAGAGATTGGAAAATTAAAGGAGCTCGAAGTACTTTCTTTATTCAATAATGAAATTGAAGGCGATTTACCAGGTTCAATTTATAAAATTTCGACTTTGAAAATATTGCTTTTAAATAATAACAAGTTATCAGGAACCTTAAGCACTGAAATAACCAATTTTCATGCCTTACAAAACCTGAGCCTGTTTGATAATAGCTTTGAAGGCGAAATTCCGAAAGGACTTGAAAAATTGCATAATTTATCTGAAATGAATCTATCCTATAATAAATTTAAAGGAACTGTTTCTAAAAATCTGGCCTTATTAGATCCGCTTAATATGACCATGTTTGATGACGATGGAACCCCATTTTTATTAGAAATTAATACTGAAAAAGAAACTACAATTGTTACCCAAAATTAATCGTGCTTATGAATGAAAATTACTCTCGTTAAACAAGTTGATTAAATATATTTAGTTAATTGCTGAAAAACCGTAAGTCATTACGGTTTTTTTTGTGCCTTGAAATTCTAATATTTTTTTGATATTTCGATGTGTATCAGCTTATTAGCGGTATATCAATAATCAAGTTATGGTGTATTTTATTGTAAATCAATTAATTACAATTAGGTTTGAATTTTGAGGGAGAAATTGAAGTAACTTCTAAATTTCAAATCATGAGTACTTATCAAAATAAAAGAACTGCCTTGATATTGATTGATCCGTTTAATGATTTTCTTTCAGAAAACGGGAAATTATGGCCTTTTGTAAAAGAAACCGTGGAAGGCGGAAATGTTGTAGAAAACATGAAAAAGGTTTTAACTGCTGCCAGAAAACATAAAATTCAGGTTGTTTATGCACCGCACAGGCATACACAACAAGGAGATTATTTAAACTGGAAGTTTTTCTCGCCATCGCATAACGGCAGTAAAAATTTGACACTTTTTGAAAAGGGTAGTTGGGGAGCTGAGTTTCATCCGGAACTTTTGCCTATAGCAGGTGATCTAATAGCTCAAAATCATTGGACAGCGAGCGGTTTTGCTAACACTGATCTCGATTTTCTTTTAAAGATGCACGACATCGACCATATTATAATTGCCGGAATGCGTGCCAATACGTGTGTTGACTCGACCGCAAGATATGGAGTAGAATTAGGATATCATGTAACTTTAATTAAAGATGGAATCGGAGCTTTTAATCAGGAAGAAATAAAAGCAACGGTAGAAACAAATTTCCCGAATTATGGACATTCACTTTTGTCCGCATCAGAATTTATTAAAGCTTTAGAGTCATAAAAATGAAAATACTTGCTGAATGTACTACAAAGGCAATAATTCATTGTGCTGCAGAAAAAATAGATATTACAGATTGGCTTTTTACATTAAAGGATCAGGAATACCAATCTTGTTCGGTTAGTCATATTGCGGGAGGAACTTCGATTTCTCAAGACGGAAAAAAGATGTCTATAAATGTGGAGCGTATTGCTGGTAATCTTCTTGTGCAACATTATATTGAAGAAGTTGGCGAAAGAAATCATTGTCGGGTTAATTCGATTTCAGATTCGATTTCAGATTTGGGAATGACGAAATTAGGCATAACCTGGGAAATTAAAATCGTTTCCATAACAGCAAATACTTGTGAGTTTGTAAACAGGGTTTTGGTGACTTCGACAGATGAATTCACAGCGTTATTGAAAGCAGCTAATATTACAGATCTGGAAATTATAAAGAGTCAGATGCTGCAAAATGTAAAAGAGCATAATAACGAAGAAACGCCTTTATTTGCTGCGGATATTCATAATAAAGTATTAGCTGGAAAGTGGGATTAAATTTCTGTTAAAACAACAGAATAAAGAAATCCTGAAAATAGAATTTTATATAACTTTGTCACAAATTGATAATTTAAGATCAGTTTGTAAAACAACTTATATTTTTTCATAACTTTAATATTGGATTCAACTGAATTAGGTTGAAGTGACGAGAAAATTAATTTAAAACTTTTAATACTAAAATTATGGTAGTACAGTATCAGGGTGAACAAAACGGAAAAGCGACCACTTTTACAATAAGAATTATTGGAAATAACTTGTCTAAAAGTAGTTCTAATTATCAAATAGATTTATTAGTAGGAGATAAGCAATTACCAACTTTTACATCAGAAATACACCAAAGCTTATCGAATTGCTTAAAAGAAATCTATTTGTTTAGAAAACATAACGGAATCACATTTAATGCTTCTTCAGAAAAAATAAAATCGCTTTTTGTGCCTTATGATCAGGTTTTGTACAACTACAATAAATACGCTTTATTTAGAGCTTAAGCTTTTTGTAATGCTGAAAATAGTAAAAAGACTGTTCGGGAGAACGGTCTTTTTTGTTATTATACGAATCTAAATAGGAGATTTGGTTAATCCGAAAAATGAGTTTATTTTAGTACTAAATTTCTTGTAGTACATTGATTAATAACAAGTATCTAAATAAATATTAAGGAGGTGAACGAATCTGAATTTCATATCTTTTATAAACATATTGCAAATTTTTCTTCTGTTACAGAAAAAGAGTTTGAAGATATCTTGCCATATTTTTCAAAAATTACTTTTAAAAAAGGCGAAAATCTAGTAAAGCAAGGCGAAAAAGTAAATCAGACGTATTGGGTTTCTAAAGGTCTTGTCGTATCCAATTATACTGATAAGCAAGGCAAAGAACATATAATTCAATTTGCCAATGAAGGATGCTGGATTACAGATCAACAGGGTTTTTATAATCAAACAGTAGCGATTTTTGATATCATTTGTCTTGAGCAGACAGAATTGATTTCGATTTCATTTGAGGATCGCGAAAAACTATGCGCTACTTTTTCTAAGATGGAACATTTTTTTCGTAAAAAGGCGAATGACAGCTTCGTAAAACAACAAAAAAGATTACTCACCTATATGACCAACGATGCTACGGAACGGTTTAATCTCTTAATTACAGAATATCCGGATCTGATTCAAAGGATTTCAAAAAAGAAATTGGCAGCTTATTTAGGCGTATCGAGAGAAACGTTGAGCCGCTTGAAAAAATAATTTGCTTCTCTGAAAAAGTGACATAAGTCACTAGTTCTTAATGTGTATAAACTCAATTTTGCATGGTAACCATAACAATATTTATTATGCACAACAAATTATTAATCTCTGTAATTGTTCTTGTAATGCTTTTGTCTTGCAAGAATTCTAAAAAAGAAATTCAAAATACGGCTTTAGAAGAAGCTAAAAAAGCAATAGCCGAAAGTAATGCTGTTTATTTTGAATCATTCGTAAAAAACGATTCTTCTATTTTTATTGAACGTTATGCTAAAGACGCCTGTATTATGGCACCTAATTCAGTACAAATGTGCGGACCTGAAGCTGCCTCAAAATTCTTTAGAGCTGCTTACGATAGCTACGGAATGAGAAATGGTAAATTTATTACCACTGCTGTATATGGCGATGGTGTTGAGTTTGTAACAGAAGAAGGTTTGTGGCAGTCTTTTAATGCAAAGGGAGAACTTTTTGATGATGGTAAATTTCTTGTACTTTGGAGAAAAACTCCCGAAGGCTGGAAAATGTTTAGAGATTCTTTTAGTAGTAATCGGAAATTATAAATGAATTAAAGCGTTCAAATAATAAGCAATACATAATAGCGAACTTTAAAAATTAAAATCATTTTATGGAAAATAAAATTGCAGTATATGGCGCTTACGGCCACACAGGAAAATTTTTAATTGCCCAACTTTATCAACAAGGTTACAGACCTGTTCTTAGTGGGCGAGATGCTGATAAATTAGACATTTTAAGTAAAGATTATCCGGATTTAATAACTAAAGTAGCAGATATTAATCATCCGGAAACGCTGGATAAAGCTTTCGCCGATGCAGCAATAATTGTAAACTGTGCAGGTCCTTTTTTAGACACAGCAGAGCCTATCGTTCAGTCTGCAATGAGATTAGGAAAACACTATCTTGATGTTAGTGCAGAGCAAAAAGCAGTATTAGACATTTTTGAACAATTTTCTGAACAAGCAAAACAGGCTAACGTAACAATAATTCCTGCAGCTGCGTTTTACGGTGGTCTTGGAGATTTATTAAGTACAGCACTTACGCAGGATTGGGATAAAGTAGATGAGATAGCACTTTATATCGGTTTAGATTCCTGGCATCCAACAAAAGGAACACGATTGACGGGAGAACGAAATCATTATCAAAGATTTATGTTTGCCGAAAATCGTTTGCAACCTGTTCTGGAGGTGAAATCAAAAACTTGGGATTTTCCACATCCAATATTAACACAGGAAGTAGTAACTGTACCTCTTTCAGAAATAATTACGATTTCGCAACATATCAATGTGAATACGATCAACACCTATTTGAGTCAAAATTCTTTGGCCGACATACGAAGTGACGAAACACCAGAGCCTAAACCTGTAGATGAAAAAAACAGATCTTCTCAGCGTTTTTGTATGGAAGTAGTGGCGACAAAAGACAATAAGAAAAGATCAATTATAGCGGAAGGAATAGATATTTATGCCGTTACAGCTCCATTAATTGTCGAGGCTGTAAAAAGAATTTTGGCAGGTGAAGTTAAAAAGCAAGGAGTTACAACATTAGGAGAAGCATTTGACGCAACTGATTTTTTAAATGCCCTTGATGCTGATGATATCACAATCTCAGATATCAAAGAAACTAGTATTTAAAAAGTTCAAAAGTAGGATTGCCTCCTAATTTTAAATTAAACGATATGGGAAATCATTTTAAAAAATTTAAAGAATTACACAATCAGTCTGAACCCTTATTGATTGGGAATGTTTGGAACGTTCAGAGTGCAAAAAAAATGGAGAACACGAGTATTAAAGCCATTGCTACATCGAGCTATGCAATTGCAGAAATGCTTGGTTATGCTGATGGGGAAGAAATGAGTTTTGAGGAATATCTATTTATTATAAAACGCATTGCAGCTTCAGTAACTTTACCATTTTCTGTAGATTTGGAAGCGGGTTATGGAAAAACTCCTGAAGAAATTGCAACAAACATTAAAGAATTGTACAAAATAGGTGTTTCCGGAATAAACATCGAAGATTCTATAGTTGAAAATGGAGTTAGAACAATGGTAGATGCTGAAACGTTTTCTGAAAAAATTAAAGCAGTTGTTCAAGAACTATTAAAAGAAGATATAGAGATATTTATCAATCTTCGTTCGGATGTTTTCCTGTTAGGAATGCCCGACAGTCTGATTGAAGCCAAAAAAAGAATTAGTATTTATGAAACTACTGGTGTTCATGGATTATTTTTTCCTTGTGTGACAAAAATCGAAGATATTTCAACGCTTACAAAAACGACTACACTACCACTAAACGTAATGTGTATGCCTGATTTACCAGATTTTAAAGCACTACAGAATGCAGGAGTAAAACGAATCAGTATGGGGAATTTCTTAAACAGTAAGATTTATCAATATTTAGAATCTGAAGTTGAAACAGTATTGAAAAACCAGGATTTTAGAAGTGTATTTTAAAACAAAGTGACTCCATAAATAAAAAAAAACACCAACTTTTTCAAGTGGTGTTTTTTTATTTATAGTTCTAACGAAACCGTTTTTGAACCATTTTAGAAGATACTAAAAATTAGTATTTACTTTTTTAGAACGATCTGCAATGTGTGAAATAAGCCAGATTGTTTGCCCATCTTTTACAAAGTATATTTTTTTTGTTTCTAAATTTGGAATGCTTTCCAGACAGCTTACAAGTATGTTATTTGCTGAAATAAGGTATTTCTGGTCATACGTGCTCAAAACTCTGGCTGCTTCTTTGTTGGTTTTAGAAAGGGTAGTGAACTTGGTGAAATTATTTTTCAGGATCGCATCGTAATTAAGAACATCTTCCATACTTAAAGAAACATAATGCTCTTTAACGTTTTCATTATAATATAGTGTTGCAAAAGCCCAGACAGCTCCGCCTGATAAATAGATTTTATCTTTTTTTAATAAAAGAGGATTTTTGTCAAGTAAATCTTTGATCTTCTTACGCAAAACCGAGTTAAAGTCAAAAGATTTTTCCTGATATACTGACATATCATTCGCCTGATTTTGATTAGCAACCGTTTTTTGTACAGCATCAGTAAGTGTCATTGTACCGAAATCAAGTTCCAAAGGTATAAACTCTAATTTGTCATCTTCAAGTTCATCGATGTATCCTCCTTTGGTAGTTTGAGCGCCTATATCAAGCAAGAAAGCGTTAGCGTAATCTACTGGCGGTATAGCACCTTTAACCAGCGTTTTAGGTTCTTCGTTAACATTAAGAATAGAAAGACTTTTCTGAGTTAAGGAAGTGATTTTATTTTTTAAAACGTCAACATTGCGGGCAGAAGAGAAAACTGGAGCGGCGACTATAAATATATTTTCTTCAAGAAGCTTGAACTCCGTTTTTATTTTCTTCAATTGATCAGCAACTGTAATACTAGCTTTGTCAATATCTTCCTGGGTAAGTTCGCCATTAGCTGTAATATGATCGGCAAAGCTAAATCTCTCAGTTGCGAAATACAAAATATCATAATCAGCTTTCCTGATATTATTTACATCCAGAACAGAAACTTTTATAGCTCTGCGCCCGATTTCAATTCCGGCATAAAGATTTTTTTGAGCAAATGAATTAAGAGAAAAAAATAAATTTAAAAGAATAAAAACTAGAATTTGGGATTTGTTTTTTTTAATCATTGGATTTAATTATGGTTATAATATAAATTTTTTTTGAGTAAAACCCGAAAAAGTAATTGATTACAAGGCTTAAAATACTTCAAAAAAAATATTAAAAATAAGATCGCAAATTTATAAAATCATTTAGTAATATATACCAGTTATGCAGAAAACATAGCATTTAATTAATATGAGATTATTGTAAAGTCAATAAGATCGGATTTACATTTCTAATCTATTGATAAAGAATAGCAAACGTTAGGAATTTAATAAGTCAGAGCGGGTAAAATCTTGTGAATTTTTAAATTTACATGTGCTAAATTGTATAAAATTATTGATTTCGCATATTTTTCTATTCCATTTAAATTGTAAATCGCTTAAAAATCAGCTGCCTTTTTATGTTTTGTGAATTATTTTTGACTTGCAAAACTGGCGTTATTTAATAAAGATTCTTATTTCATCGGAAGGACAAAATTAGTGTTAGAAATGAATTTATTTCATAAAAAAAGCTTCAGAGAAAATCTGAAGCTTTAATTAACAACTAACAAAAAATGGTTGAATTTTATTTATCGTTATTACTACAGTAATTTATTTTAAACCTTAAAAACCAATTTGTTTTTGTAAAAAATCCAAAGGATAATAGACCAAAAAATAGCATAGGCAATTGCATAAGCCAATGAAGAGTTTAAAGGGTTTTCAAAACAAGGCACTATCCAGTGGTTGTAAATTAAACTTTGAGCATTAATTTCTTCAGTTGGTATTTCCGGATTTTGAACTTTAATAGCACTCATCACCCTTGGAATTATACCTGAAAAGAAAAATACAATCATAGGATTTACGCCCCAGATTAAAAACAGTTTAGCCCATTTTTTATAGTTTGAAATGTCTATAATGTAATATAAAATAGTCAGACATACTGTTGCAATACCCGCAGTATACAGGACATAAGAACTCGTCCAAAGTGATTTATTGATTGGAAAAATGATATTCCAAAGTAAACCTGCTATTACCAGCACAACTCCTGCAATGGCCGTTTTTTTTGCAATTTCAATTTTAGGAATTTGTAAGTTCAGTATCTGCCCTATAAACATTCCAAGAATCCCTGTTCCAATAGCAGGTAATGTGCTTAGAATTCCTTCCGGATCCCAGGTTTTAGAAGCGATCCATAAATGTCCATTTAGCAACAAATTATCTAACCAGGCAGCAAGATTAGTACCTTTTTCAAAATTGGCAGGACCAAATCCGGGAACTGGAACAAAAGCCATTAAAAGCCAATAACCAATTAAAATTGAAGCAGCAACTATAAGTTGGGTTTTCAAATTTGTTTTCAAATACAAAATAGAAGTAAAGAAATAAACGATTCCTATACGTTGTAAAACTCCAGGGATTCTGGTATCTTCAAAATGTTCAAGACCACTGTAAGCCAAAGAAATTAAAGCGATAAAGATCCCGACAGCGAGATACGTTTTTACTTTTAAACTGAAATTTCCCAAAAGGGCATAAGCTACTGCAAATGCAATGACCAATCTCACTCCTAATAATGGAATTCCTTCCAGACCAAATAAATGGATTCTGCTGAAAACGCTCAAAAACAATCCCAAACAGAAAATTCGTAACGAACGAACTAAGATTTTATTAAAAACGGCTCCGTCAAAATGTTTTACCGGCATTGCAAAAGGAATCGCAGTTCCCATTATAAAAACAAAAAAAGGAAAAACTAAATCAGTAGGAGTGCAGCCATGCCATTCGGCATGCTCTAAAGGCGGATAAATCGCAGCCCAACTTCCCGGGTTGTTGACAATCGTCATCAGTAAAATAGTAAATCCTCTAAATACATCCAGCGAGGTTAAACGTTCTTTTGTCATTGGTTTGGTTTTTTTAGATAATAGATTTTAGAAGAAAGAGGCAAGAAGCAAGACTTTTGCCTTAAATTATTTTATGATTGCGTCTTGAATAATCTGCTGAATTTCTTCGCGAATTTTTCCTTTGGCTAATTTATTTTCGTCATTTACCACTTCTGGGTATGTTCTGTTGGATAGAAAAACATAAACAATTTCTGTTTCCGGATCTACCCAGGCCATGTTTCCTGTAAATCCGGTATGGCCAAAACTTGCTTCAGAAACACAGTTGCAAGTTGGTCCGCCTTTACCAATTCTTTTATCAAAACCTAAACCTCTTTGAACACCTTTATCTTTGTAATAACAAGTATTAAAGGCATCGAAAGTTTGTGGTGAAAAATATTGAATGCCGCCGTAGTTTCCTTTTTGTAAAAACAATTGCATCATTTTGGCAACATCCATAGCATTAGAAAAAATTCCGGCGTGACCCGCAATTCCGCCTTCCATTGCGGCTGCCATATCGTGAACATATCCCTGAATTACCTGATGTCTGAAATAAGTATCAATTTCAGTAGGAGCAACATTGCTTTTGTCGAATTTAAGTAACGGATTATAAAGTGTATAATTCATTCCCAAAGTGCTGTAGAAATTTTCTTTGCTCAGCTCTTCTAGTTTTTTATGTGTCTTTTTTTCTAAATATTCTTTTAGAATAATGAACGTGAAATCACTGTATTTGTATTCTTTTTTAAGAGACAATGGAGTATCAGCAATAATCTTCATAATCGTATCGTGATAATCATTTCTTATATAAAGACTGTCTGCCACTTTTGTTGTATAACCAATTTCGGCTATTTTACGATAATATTTTTGAGAAGGCTGATTGTTATTGTCTAAAGTAGCTTTGTAAAACGGAATCCACGCCTGAAGTCCTGCGTAATGGTTTAGCAAATCTTTAAAGATGATGTTTTCTTTATTTGTTTTTGCAAAAAAAGGAACCATATCCTTCAATTTGGTATCTAAAGTCACTTTGTTTTTATCGTACAATTGCATCACATTTGGCAATGTCGAAATCATTTTTGAAATCGAAGCCACATCATACAAATCGGTGTTGGTTACTTTTTTTCCGTTGTCGAAGGTTTGTGATCCGTATGATTTCTGGAAAATTACATTTCCTTTTCTGGCCACTAAAACCTGCATTCCTGGTGTCATTTTTCCATCAATCGCTTTTTGCGCTACAGCATCTATTTTTGAAAGAATTGCTGGATTCATATTGACATTTTCAGGAGCGGTAAAAGCCAGACGATTTATTTTTTCGGTCGTCAATCCGTCATTTACTTTGAAAGAATTATTAATCGAAACGGGTAGTTTTCCTTTGGCTTCGATGGCTCCAAAAAGTAATTCGGCAGAAACCACTTGACTAATATCAGAATTTTGATAAGAAACCACTAATCCTTCAATATCTTCAAAATCAGTAATCGATAATAAGGAATAAGGTTTGGCAAAAACGTCCAAAATTACTTTGTTGTGTTTGGCAATTTCTTTCAGCCAAAGCATTTCTGTTAAGGTAAATTCTTGTTTTTCCCAAGGTTTATTTACTTTATGAAAGCTAATAATAACCTTGTCAAACTTTTTCAATTCCTGATTCAGGCTGTCAAGATTGTTGTCTTTAATTTCTGTGATTTCCGTATATTTTTTTAAAGTAGAAATAAAAGCACTGTTCGTATCATCGCCTAATTTTATGTAAGCAATTTTTTGATTCAGTTCTTTTATCGGAAGTATTTCTTTTTCATTTTTTAAAACGGTAACTGCATTTTCGTATAATTGATAATGCAAAGCATCATTTTGGGGCGGATTAAGATCATTATAAATATTGGTCATATCAATGGGCTTATAATGATTTAATCCCGCTTTGTATTTATAATGCAGAATCTTTTTAACAGAATGCGCTAAACGTTCTTCGGTTATAATATTGTTTGCATAAGCTTCTTCTAATTTTATAACCGCTACCGGAACATTTTCTGGACACAATAAAATATCATTTCCGGCCAAAAGCACTGCAATTTCTAATTCTCCTGGGCCTTTAAAATTACTGGCGCCTTTCATAGCTAAACCATCGGTGAAAATTAAACCTTCAAAACCTAATTCTTTTTGAAGAAGATTCGTAACCACATTATAAGAAGCCGAAGAAGGTAAATTTGGAGTTGACTCTAAACTCGGAATATTAAGATGCCCCACCATAACCGATACTAAACCTTCATCAAATAGTTTTTTATAAGGATACAATTCGACTAAATCAATTCTTTCTTTTGAAAAATTAACCAAAGGCAATGCGTGATGCGAGTCAGTAGAGGTGTCGCCATGTCCGGGGAAATGTTTTCCGGTACTGAAAACGCCCTGACTCTGCACGCCTTTCATTAAAGCAGTTGCTTTGTTGGCTACGTTGACTTTGTCTTCGCCAAAAGAACGGTTTCCGATAATTGGGTTTTTAGGATTGGTGTTGATGTCCAAAACGGGAGCAAAATTGAAATGGATTCCAATTCGCTTGTTTTCATTGGCCATGTTTCGGCCCACTTTTTCAATTAAATTTAAATCTTGAATCGCTCCCAAAGTCATGTTCCACGGATAACGATAAGTAGAGTCTAAACGCATGGCTAATCCCCATTCAGCATCAATTCCGATGAACAAAGGCACTTTTGCTTTTGACTGATATAAGTTGGTCAATTTTGCCTGACGAACGGGACCGCCCTGAAAAAAGATAACGCTTCCTACTTTATATTCTTCAATTAAATTTTTTACTTGATTGACGTGAACAGAATCTCTGTTTGAATAAGCCGAAACCATAAACAATTGTCCCACTTTTTCACGAAGTGACATTTTGCTGTAAATGCTGTCAACCCAAACGGTTTCTTTATCTGAATCTTTGAAAAAAGTTTTTTTTGCTGATTTATCAGCTTGATAAACAACGGTATCTTTTAATGGAATATCTTTTTTTGAATCTGTAACTGCATTGTTTTTTTTGACAGCGCAATTGGTGATTAAAAATAAAAATGAAGCACAAAGGCTGATCTTTATGATGTAATCTTTCATAATAGTATTTTTTGAATCAATTGAAGATTAACTTTTAACTTCAATTGATTAGTAAATTAGTTGTGTTTTTAAGAAGCTTAAAAACTTATTTTTTCGCTTGTACGAGAACTTGTAAGGTATAATCCTAAATAGGTTATTAATCCGTTTACGACGATTAATTCATTATCGAAAACGTATCCAGAGAATAACAGTTTCGAATTTTCATTTATTAAATAGGTGAGGAAAGGAGCGGCCAAACACATTAACGGCACCAATTTATCATTGACATTTCTTGATTTTTGAAACAATCCAAAAGCATATAATCCTAATAACGGTCCATAAGTATAAGAAGCGACTTTGAAAATCATTCCAACAACAGAACTATCATTGATTGTGTTGAAAATAATAATCACAAAGAAAATCAATACCGAAAAGCTGATGTGTACCAAATGTCTCGTTCTAACCGTATTTTTTCGGGTATTTTCACTTTTGTCCATTCCTAAAAAATCAACACAGAAAGAAGTCGTTAAAGCTGTTAAGGCCGAATCTGTTGTGGCAAAAGTCGCCGCGATAATTCCGAGTAAAAATACAATGGCAGGAACAACGGCTAAATGATTTAAGGCTATTTCAGGGAAAAGTAAATCGGTTCTTGGTTTGCCTGTGATCAAATCAGTTGGAACTGCAATTCCGTTTTTGTTTGCATAAATGTAAAGTAGTGCGCCAACACTTAAAAAGAAAATATTGATGACTACAAAGATTCCAGTAAAAGTGAACATATTTTTTTGTGCTTCGCCAATGTTTTTGCAGCTCAGGTTTTTTTGCATTAAATCCTGATCAAGTCCAGTCATGGCAATGGTAACAAACATTCCGCCTAATATTTGTTTGATGAAATGGAATTTACTTCCGAAGAAATCATCAAAGAAAAATATCTTAGAATAATTACTGTTTTTTACTTCTTCAAATGCACTAACCGCGCTTAGATCCATACGATCGCAAATGAAATAAATGGTAAGAAAAACCGATGTTACGAGGAAAAATGTTTGTAAAGTATCAGTAATAATAATCGTTTTTAATCCACCTCTGTAGGTATAAGAGAAAATAAGAATTAAAGAAATTAATACGGTAAAAGCGAACGGAATATGATAGAAATCAAACACAAAACGCTGCAATACAATAACCACTAAATAAAGTCTGAATGCTGAACTTATGGTTCTGCTGATTAAGAAAATTGAAGCGGCAGTTTTGTAGCTGTAAACTCCCATTCTTTGTTCAATATAACCATAAATTGAGGTCAGATTCATTCGGTAATACAATGGCAGCAACAGTTTTGTGATTACGATAAATCCTAGCGCATTTCCTAATACAAACTGAAAATATTTAAATTGTTCACCACTTGGTGCGCCAACTTCTCCAGGAACCGATATAAAGGTCACTCCGGAAAGCGCTGTTCCAATCATACCAAAAGCAACTAAATACCATTTTGAGTTTTTATTGGCTGTAAAAAAAGCATCATTTCCGCTGTCTTTTCTGCTCACCCGGTGTGAAATGTAGAATAATGTCCCGAAATAAATGATAATAAGAAGAAGGATGGTACTTGGTGTCATTTTATAGTTTTGGTGTTTTTTTATAAATTATATAAAACGGGTATATTTTAATTAGACCTAACAGATTTTATAAAATCTGTTAGGTCACCGTTAAATAACCAAAAAATGAAAATTCTATTTTTGATTTGTATAAATCTATAAAAGATTTTAATAGTATGTTTTTAGATTTGCAGAATTTTATTTTTGTGCCAACAAAACAGCTCTTACACTTTTGTGTTGTTGCAGTAATTCTTCGGCTAAATCATATTCAATTTCAAGTTCTTCCATAATCATTTTGATACCGCGTTTTACTAATTTTTCGTTAGATAACTGCATGTCAACCATTTTGTTGCCTTTTACTTTTCCTAATTTTATCATTACCGAAGTAGAGATCATGTTTAAGGTCAGTTTTTGAGCTGTTCCGGCTTTCATTCTGGTACTTCCGGTTAAGAATTCCGGCCCCACAATTACTTCAATCGGATGATCTGCTTCCTGAGCAATAAGTCCGTTGCTGATACAAGAAATACTTCCTGTTTTAACATTGTGTTCCTTCGCTTTTTTCAAAGCTCCTAAAACATAAGGTGTATTTCCGGAAGCTGCAATTCCAATAATAAAATCCAAGCTTGAAATTTCAAATTTCGCTAAATCTTTCCACGCTTGTTCAGTATCATCTTCGGCATTTTCAACTGCTTTTCTAATTGCGGTATCTCCACCAGCAATAATTCCGATAATCATATCATGTGGCACACCAAAAGTTGGAGGACATTCTGATGCATCTAAAATTCCAATTCGTCCGGAAGTTCCCGCTCCAATATAAAACAATCTGCCGCCAAGCTGCATCTTTTTTACAATCGCTTTAACCAGTTTTTCAATTTTAGGAATCTGCTCTTCGATAATGTGAGGCACTTTTTTGTCCTCTGTATTGATGTTTGTAAGAAGTTCTTTCACACTCATTTGATCCAAGTCTTTGTACAAAGATTCTTGTTCAGTTTCAGGATTTTTATTTTTCATTTTTCTTTTTTTTTGATTTTTGAAACAGCAGATTTTGTGATATTTATGCTTTCAATAATTTGTATAAGGTTTCTCTATTTTGATAAAAAATAGTCAATTTAGAGTTACGAAACAGTTTTGTTTAATAGAGTAAATATGCTTTTCTCATGATTTGAAAAGCTTTCAGATCTTTTTTCCAGGTTTCTCGAATGTCTTTTTCTGAAACTCCGGATTCAATTTGCTGCTGCAGTTTTTTTGTTCCGGCAAGTTTTGTAAAAAAAGCATTGAAAAACTTCGTTTTATCACTGGTATTTTGATAGGCTTTAATGAGCCATTTTAATTCTAATTGATTTAGTTTAGGATAACTCGTTAAATCTTCACCAAAACATTCTTTCCCATTATAAAGCGGATCTTTGGCTCCAAAATTAGGTTTCGGAGTAAAACTGAAATTGGTTTTTGTCAAGTATGGAGAACCATAAATTTGAAATTGCTTTTCGGTTCCTCGTCCCACACTTACATTTGTTCCTTCAAAAAGGCATAAACTGGCGTATAGATTTATGGATTGATCGTTTGGTAAATTAGGAGATGGTTTTACCAGTAAACTGTATTCCATTTTTCGATTGTAATTAACGCAGGGAATAACTGTCAATTTGCATTGTACAGCATTTTTTAGCCATTTTTCTCCGTTTATCATTTGTGCATATTCGCCAATCGTCATTCCGTGAAGAAGCGGAATAGGGTGCATGCCGACAAAACTGGTGAATTCTTTTTCTAAAAGCGGACCGTCAACAATACTTCCGTTAGGATTTGGGCGGTCAAGAATTATAAGCGGGACATTATTTTCTGCGCAAGCTTCCATTACGTAATGTAAAGAAGAAATATAGGTATAAAAACGAGCGCCTACATCCTGTAAATCGAAAATCATAATATCGATTCCGGCTAATTGTTCCGATTTTGGTTTTTTATTGTCTCCATAAAGCGAAATTATAGATAAACCGGTTTTAGGATCTTTTCCGTCAACAACATGTTCGCCTGCATCTGCAGTTCCTCTAAACCCGTGTTCAGGAGCAAAAATGGTTTGTATTGAAACTTTTTTCTCTAATAAAAAATCTACTACATGAGTTTTGTCGGACAAAATTCCGGTTTGATTGGTGACGATTCCTATTTTTTTATCTTTTAAAAGCGGTAAGTATTTCTCATAATTATCAGCTCCGGTTTTAATTGCAGGAGGATTAATTGTTGCCGTACTGCTTTTTGTCACCGTTGAAAGTGAATTAGAATAAGAAGACGTAAAGATGAAAGAAGTTACAATAAGAACACTTTTTGCTATGAATTTTATCATTGTAATTACAGTTAATAGTTAAGGCAAAAATGGACCAATAAAATTAGTTATTATTTGATTGCTATTTGATGTTTTTTGATTGTAGTAGTGTGGTATTGTAGAAAAGGGTATCTGATTTTTTCAGATTGAAATTCTATTTTGTCTGTCACTCTATGCGAATAAAAGACTTTTTAAATACTGCCTCTGGTAGATTTAGGTTCCAGAGGCAGTTTTAATTATTTAAAGGGCAATTTGTTTATTTATGAATTTGGAATTACCAACCTGGGTTTTGTTTTAAAGTTACACCCTCTGCAGCGTATAAACTAATATCATTGGTTGGAATTGCACTCAAGTAATTTTTTGGTGATACAAATGCTCTTGTTACACCTGCTGCATAAGGAAGTACATATCCGTCTGAATTTACTTTTGTTTTAGAATTAGTTCCTATCAAAGCAACTATTTTAGCTCCTAAAACAACATCTGGATTAGCATTACTGTCCAAATAATCTCCTTTTTTCCAACGCATAAGATCTTCTTTTCTCATGGTAGTCCAACTCATAAACTCAATTCTGCGTTCACGACGAATCTCCCATATAATTGGATTAACAATTCCTGCTTTTTGCTCTAATGCAGTTGTTCTTTGCGGATCATTTATTTGTACTCCTCCAGCGCTGGCATTTGTACCATCTGTAGTTAAAATAGCTATTCCTGCACGTGTACGAACTTTGTTAATTGATAAATTAAGATCATTATTAGTAATTGTACCTAATTCTGCACAAGCTTCAGCGTAATTCAAATAAACCTCACTTAATGTGAAAACCGGAGCATCAATTTGATTTTGTCCACCTGTTGTAACCTCTGTACCTGTTGTAGCAGGGTTATTGTACAATTGAAATACATAACCTGTGATAGAGGTCAAACCATTAAAAGGTTTGTCAGAATAGGCATAATCTGCTGTACTAAAAGCTTTAGCAAATCTTGGATCTCTGTTCGCAAAAGTATTGGCAATATTGTTATCACCCAAATATTGAGCATTGCCAGCTTGTTTGATCGGTAGTCCATTAGTAGTTACATAACTTTCTGCAGCAAATTTTGTCAATCCGTTTTGAACAGTAGATGTATTGGTGTACGATTGTACTGAATTTCCTAAAACACCTTTAATGTATCTTTTTGTTAAAATTACTTCAGTATTTCCTAGTAGCTCAACAGAATTGTAAAGTGCTTTCCAATCTGCGTTTAGTTTGTAAGCGCTATTATTCATTACAGCTAAAGAAGCTTCTTTTGCTTTCTGAAGATAAGCATTTCCATTCTGTGCCAAATTGTACTTTCTGTAAGTACCTTCACCTAAACATACTCGGCTTAATAATGCATAAGCAGTATATTTATTTACAGTAACGTTATTATCATCAACGTTTAATAACATTGGAATTGCTTCTTCTAAATCTTTAATTACATTGTCTATAACTTCTGCTCTCGATAAAGCTGGTTTATATACATTAGCATCACCTTGAGCTAAATACATGTCTGTATATGGCACATCACCAAACTGCTGTGCTAAACGAAAATAAGTATGAGCTCTAAAAAACTTTGCAACCCCTAAATAGTGATTTTTTTTCACCTGATCCATAGGTACATTAGGCACTCTTTGTATCATAAGATTACAACGACGAATCAAAGTATAATATTCGTTCCAGTTTACGTTAGTTGCATTTGCAGCCGTCGGAAAGTTAGTAAATACGTTATTAGCCAGGTTGTCATCTATTAATCCTGTAGCCGCATGAAAATAAAAGTCAGCTGTAACACCAGTATTATTTCCGTACCCATTAAAGGTATTATAGTTTAACCAAGAATATGTTTTTACGTTATTTTCTGAAGTCCAAAAATTGTCATCTGAAAACACATCTTCAGGAGGTGTATCCAAAAAATCTGAGCAGCTAACAGCCAGACTTGCAAAAGTAAGCAAGGCAACTGATAGTTTTATCCTGGAGTTTGTTATTAATTTTCTCATTTTAATTATTTTTTAATTTTTAAATACCTTTTTTAGAACGCAAGTTGTATACCAACTGATATTGTTTTAGAATAAGGGAAAGTTCTTCCCCAAACCGCTTCAGTTTCATTAATTTCAGGATCTACTGGCAATTTACTGCTTTTCCAGGTAGCTAAATTTAAACCTGAAACGTATGGTCTGATTTTATCGATTCCAACTTTTTGGGTAATACTTTTAGGAAAAGTATATCCAATAGTTACTGATTTTAGACGTAAATAAGACATGTCTAACAAATAACGTGTTTGCGCAACAAAGTTATTTGATCCCTGTGCATAAGTTCCAAAAGCATTACCAGAATGTCCAGGGTATGGATTAGGGAAATACGCATCGGTATTTTGTGGTGTCCAATAGTCATTCTGGTTCTCATACATAGCATCTGTTCTGTTGTAGAATGGCAATATTAAGTCAGAAGTTGCCCAATATTCGCGTTTTCCAACTCCCTGAAAGAAAGCGTCAATATCAAATCCGTATAAAGCACCACCTAGACGAACTCCATATTGGTAACGAGGTGTTGTATTTCCAATAACTTTTAAATCTCCTGGGTTAGTAGCCGTTCCATCTCCTCTTGAGATTACTCCGTCTCCGTTTAAGTCCTTATACATTACATCTCCAGGGCCATATTTAAAAGTACCTGTTCTTATGTTTTTATAATCAACACCATTTACGATTAATCCTGTTGCATCAATATTATCTGTAGATTGAATTAAGCGGTCTGTTTCTAATCCCCAGATTTCACCCAATTTTTGACCAGCATAAAAAGAGGTAGTACTGATTAATTTAGAAGTGTTATTCCATTCCGTTACTTCTGTAGTATTGTCTGAAAGGGTAAGATCAGCGTAAACACTTATATCTTTGTTTATGTTTTTATTAAAGTTAAGTGCTAGTTCCCAACCAGTTGTTCTTAAATTTCCTGAGTTTGTATTGGCAGCAGCCTGACCAAATGAACCTGGAAGCGTTTTACCTGGAGCTAACATTCCTTTGGTATCACGTTGGTAATAATCAAAACTTAAACCTAACATATCAAAGATACGAATATCTATACCTACATCTTGAGTAGTTACTTTTTCCCATGTTAAATTCGGATCAATGTTTGATGGTTGATTAACAGAAGGAGGCACAGTTGCACCACTACCTACCCAAAAAGGGTTAGAGTTAGTCATAGTTGGTAAAAAGGCATTGGCAGCAATATTTTGATTTCCAATTGAACCAACAGATCCACGAATTTTCAAATCATTTAACCAGCTTTTTGTACCTGTCATGAAACCTTCTTCTGAAATTCTATATCCAACAGAAGCAGAAGGGAAGAATCCCCATTGCTCATCAGTAGGGAATTTTGATGAACCATCATAACGTCCGTTTATTTCCAATAAATATTTTCCTTTGTAATCATAATTCACACGTGCAAAAAATCCGGCAATTGCGTATCTTGATAAACCTGGGTTTAAAATTGCAGTAGAAACAAGAGGTGAAGTAAATTGATCACCAATAGCTAAATTAAACTCTGGTTTGTTTTTATCTAAAAGTGTATTTCTACGAGCATACGTTCTTTCAAAATCATACCATTCTGAGTTCAAACCACCTAATACTTTAAAGTTATGGTTTTCTCCTAATGTTTTGGTGTAATTTGCATAAACATTTGCTACATTTCTTACATAAGATGATTTGGCTTGAGCAACAAAATCATTTGCAGTTTCCATTGATGTCGGTTTTCCTGAAACTAAGTCAGCTGCACTTGTCCACCAGTCCCAAAGCGGTACCTGACCACCATTCATCTTAAGGCTTGAAAAATTATTATTTATACTATATTCCCCAATTATATTGAAGTCTTTTGTAATTTGAGCGGTAAGTTTTCCACTTATCCTCATATCATTTGACTTATTTTCATTTTGACTTGCGTTTGCCATATAACCTGGCGCATGTCTGAAATAAGTACCATTATAAGTACCATATGGGAAATAAGACCCCCAACGCATATAGTATCCAAAATATCCATTACCCTCGGTATCAAGACCACTGTTATAGTAGTTAAAAGGAGAGTCATATTCCTGGAAAGTTCCTAATACTTTAAAATCTCCGGTAAGCCAGCTAGCTAACTGTGTAGTCATACCAAGGTTAAGATTGAATCTTTTGTTGGTTTCGTTATTGATTTTCATTACACCTTCTTGGTTAGAAAGACCTAACGAAACAATAAACGAGCTTTTTTCACCCAAAGAACCCTGAGCTGATAAATTGTGAAGCGTTTGTGTTGCATTCTTTTTTAACATTTCATCATGCGGATTCCAAATTCTGTAAAAATATTCTTTTCCACCAATCACATCAAAATCTTCTCCCAAAATCATATTTTTGTCATTAGGGTTTCTTGTAGAAGCGTATTTTTCCTTCCAGTTAATGATACCAGGCAATAATGTTTTGTAGTTCATACCAAAAGATTCCGGATTCGCATTACCAGCTCTGGCTTGTGCCTCGATCATTGCCGGAAGCTCTACAGTAGGATCATTAAAATTAACCAAAGAAATTGGATTGCTCCAGCCTGTATTGTTGCTATAAGCGAATCTTACTTTTCCTTTTGCATTTTTACCACTTTTAGTAGTAATTAATATAACTCCAAATGCAGCACGTGCACCGTAAATAGAAGCAGAAGCAGCGTCTTTAAGTACAGACATTGATTCTACATCTTCTGAATTTAATAATGACAAATCGCCTGGAACACCGTCAACTAAGATAAGTGGTGATCCTGTAGCTACTCCATTTACAATAGTTCCGGCACCACGAATATTAACATTTGATCCTTTGCTTATATTACCTGAATTAAAAGTAATATTAAGTCCGGGAGTAGTTCCTTGTAAACCTCTTGTGATGTCTGTAATAGGAATACTTCCTAAAGCTTTTTTAACATCTACCTTAGCAACTGCTCCAGTAAGATTTGCTTTTTTCTGAGAAGAGAATCCCACTACAACTACTTCATCCAATTTTGAAGTACTTTCTACAAGAGAAACAGTAAGTTTTTGTTGTCCTTCAATTTTTACTACCTGAGTTTCAAATCCCATGTAGCTAAAAGTTAGACTACGTCCTGGTGCGATACTGATGTTGAAATTTCCGTCAAAATCAGTTGTTGTACCATTTGTAGTTCCCTGTATCTGGACTGTAACTCCCGGTATAGGAATTCCATCCTTTTGGCTTTTTACAGTACCAGTAATTGTTTTTGTTTGTCCAAACGACGCTTGAATAAACAAAACCAATAATGAAATAAGGAATAATTTTTTCATAATTATTTTGGTTTTTTTTAATGGTTGTTGAGCAAATATATTTATTTATTGCATACAAATGCAATATTTTGTGTTTTATTTCTAAAAATTACTTAAATAACGCAAAATAACGCAAATTTTATGTGTTAATTTTTTCTGTTTTTATTTTTTTATCTTAAAAATGCAAACTATTGCAGTTTCTGATTAATCCCACACTTTCAATAGAATTATTTGATATATTTGTCCTGAATTTTAACTTTTTAAAAAATGCTGAAAGCCGAAAGACATAAATATATAATGACTAAGCTTGTTGAAGAACAGAGGGTTGTGACAACTGATTTGGCTTTGGCTCTGGATTTATCAGAGGATACTATTAGAAGGGATTTAAACGAACTTGACGGCAAGAAACTACTGGAGAAGGTGTATGGCGGGGCAGTACAGGTTAAAGAAAAATCTGCTAATGTTTTTGATATACATATTTCAGAAGAAGAAGAAAAAAAGCAGATTGTTACAAAAGCATTATCGTTATTGCATGATGACCAAGTTATTATAATGAGTGGAGGAAGTACAAATTTAGTATTCGCAAAACTTATTCCTTCAGATTTAAAAGCTACAATATATACATATAGTCTTCCAATTGCAATGCAGTTATCTCAACACCCTAATATTGATTTAATATTTATTGGTGGGAAAATGCAAAAAAACGCAATGGTAACAATCGGTATAGACGTGATTCAGGTGGTGTCTAAAATTAAGGCTGATATTTGTTTTATAGGTGCGAGCAGTATTAATATTAAACAAGGACTTACCGAGGTTGGTTATGAAGTTTCAATGGTAAAAAAAGCAATGATAGAGGCTTCTGACAGAGTTATTTCGATGTTTTCTTCAGAAAAATTAAATACAAAAATGCCTCATGTTGTCTGCGATTTGAATCAATTAGATACCATCGTGACGAATTTAAATCCTGAAGACACAAGGCTCGAAGAGTATCGAAAATCAGGCGTTTTTATATTGTAATTTAAAACTCATTCAAACTAGTGTGCGTTTTTTTGCGTTATTTTAATTTTATTTTGTTAAATAACGCAAAATAATGTACTTGTTTTGTTTTTTGTATCTATATTTGTTAAAACTAAATTTTAACTACAATAGATATATTATGAAAACCACTACTTCTTTGGCTTACGACATACCTGGGAAATTTGAAGAAACCCGATTTGAAAAAAATCATAATGTGATCTTTGAAAATTCTGCGGAAGCTTCAAAAAATGTCGCTCAAGAAATAGCTGAATTAATACGTTTAAAACAAGCTGCAAATCAATCTTGCGTGCTTGGACTTGCAACTGGTTCTTCACCAATTAAAGTATATGAGGAATTAGTTAGAATGTACAAAGAGGAAGGTCTTAGCTTTAGCAATGTTATCACTTTTAATTTGGATGAATATTATCCAATGAATAAGGAAAACCGCCAAAGTTACCATTACTTCATGCATCAGCATCTTTTTAACCACATTGACATTAAGCCTGAAAATGTAAATATTCCTGACGGAACAATTGCTTTAGAGCAGTTAAATCAATACTGTATTGATTATGAATTGAAAATTAAACAAGCTGGGGGACTTGATTTTCAATTATTAGGTATCGGACGTACAGGTCACGTTGGTTTCAACGAACCGGGATCGCATATCAATTCAGGAACCCGAATCATTACTTTAGATCATATTACAAGAGTCGATGCTTCTTCAGACTTTAATGGTATTGACAACGTTCCCAAACGTGCTATTACAATGGGAGTTTCGACCATTCTTAGATCGAAAAGAATTGTTTTAATGGCGTGGGGACAAAATAAAGCCTCTATTATTAAGAGAACAATTCAGGGGGACATTAGTTCGGAAGTTCCTGCTACATTTTTGCAAAACCATCAAAATGCTACTTTCGTTTTAGATCAGTCTGCAGCTTCAGAATTAACACGTTTCAAAACGCCTTGGCTAGTTGGGGAATGTGTTTGGACAGAAGAATTAAAAAGCAAAGCGATTGTTTGGCTTTGTAAAAAAACAAAACAATCCATTTTAAAACTTACCGATAGAGATTATAATAATAATGGTATGTCTGATCTTTTGGCACAAGAAGGTTCTGCTTACGATTTGAACATTAATATGTTCAACGTATTGCAGCATACCATTACAGGATGGCCAGGTGGAAAACCAAATACGGATGATTCACATCGTCCGGAAAGAGCCAATCCTGCAAAAAAACGAGTGATTCTTTTTAGTCCGCATCCAGATGATGATGTGATTTCTATGGGAGGAACTTTTTCAAAATTGATAAAACAAGGACACGATGTACATGTAGTATATCAAACCTCTGGAAATATAGCGGTTACAGATGATGAGGCGTTGAAATTTGCCGAAGTTGCCAAAGATTTTATTGGTGAAGCCGGCAGTGGAATAAATTTCAAAGCTGTAATTGAGTTTTTGAATAGCAAATCAGAAAACCAAATTGATTCTTTGGAAGTTCGAAAATTAAAAGGACTTATCAGAAGAAGAGAATCTTACGCAGCAACAAGATACATCGGATTAAAAGATGAAAATACACACTTTTTAGATCTTCCATTTTATGAAACAGGACAAGTAAAGAAAAATCCGTTAGGACCTGAAGATATTGCCATTGTAAAAGATATTATTGCTAAAATAAAACCGCATCAGGTTTTTGCTGCAGGAGATTTAGCAGATCCGCATGGAACGCATGAAGTTTGTCTAAACGCGATTTTTGCAGCTATGAAAGAATTGAAACCAGAAAAATATATGGATGACTGCTGGTTATGGTTATACAGAGGCGCTTGGCACGAATGGGATATTCATGAAATTGATATGGCAGTGCCACTTTCTCCATCAGAAGTATTATTGAAGCGTCATGCGATTTTATACCACCAATCTCAAAAGGACAGAGTTATGTTTCAAGGAAATGATTCTCGCGAATTTTGGGTTAGGGCAGAAGACCGAAACAAAAATACAGCAATCCTTTACGATGAATTAGGATTAGCAGAATACGAAGCAATTGAAGCTTTTAAACGTTTTGATTATTAGTTAGTTTTAAACCTGACGGGTTTTTAAAATCCGTCAGGTTTATATAATATAATCGTTTTTTTAGATTAACTAAACAACAATTACCAAATAAATGCCCGATTCTCTCCAATTACAACAACTATCTGATTCCTTAGAAGGAATGCTTTTTTATGATGATCTTCATAAAAAACTGTACGCTACAGATGCTTCAGCATATAGAATTATGCCGGAAGCCGTTGCGATTCCTAAAACCGAAGAAGATATTGTAAAAATTATTCGTTTTGCATCACAAAATAATATCTCTATAACACCCAGAACGGCAGGAACTTCTCTGGCGGGACAAACGGTAGGAAACGGAATTATTGTAGATGTTTCGAAACATTTTACCAAAATTGTTGCTTTTGATGCCGAAAAGAAAACCATTACAGTACAACCCGGAGTAATTCGCGATGAACTGAATTTATATTTAAAGCCACACGGATTATTTTTTAGTCCAACAACTTCAACCACAAATCGTTGTATGATTGGCGGTATGGTGGGAAATAATTCATCTGGAACAACTTCCATACGTTATGGTGTTACGCGAGATAAAATTGTAGAGATAAAAGCCGTTTTGAGTGACGGAAGTATTGCGGTTTTTAAAGATTTATCTTCTTCAGCATTTATTGAGAAGACAAAAGGCGATTCTTTAGAAAGTAAAATTTATAAAACGATTTACGAGGAACTTTCGAATAAAGAAAATCAGGAAGAAATTTTAAGAGAATTTCCAAAACCAGAAATCCACAGACGAAATACAGGTTATGCAATTGATATCTTATTAAAATCAGAACTTTTTTCGGGAACAGAAGATACAATCAATTTAGGGAAATTGCTTTGCGGAAGTGAAGGAACTTTGGCATTTACGACAGAGATTACCTTGAAAGTAGATGATTTGCCACCCACAAACAATATTATGGTTGTGG
This sequence comes from Flavobacterium sp. GW821-FHT11G01, assembly GCF_058808175.1. Lineage (NCBI taxonomy): Bacteria > Pseudomonadati > Bacteroidota > Flavobacteriia > Flavobacteriales > Flavobacteriaceae > Flavobacterium > Flavobacterium sp. GW821-FHT11G01. Next base: position 259,774 of record NZ_JBXARK010000003.1, read on the forward strand.
CGCATTTTCATACCATTCATGAAAGTTTAGAAGCGGTGGTTACCGCAATGAAACATCATTTGTACACTTGCGAAATGATGGACGATACCATTTTGGATTGTACCAAAACCAACAGGGAACAATCTAAAAACCGATTTTTTATTGTGGGAGAACCTAAAGCGGTTATTATGCTTGAAGTAGGATCGCACATTAGTATGGAAGATGCCGAATTACAAGCCGATGCTTTAATTAAAGACCTTCAGGATAATAATTTTGGATATGCGCTGCCTAAAATTTACGGAGCCGATATTGACAAAGTAAATGAGGTTCGAAAAGCTGGTCTTGGACTTTTAGGAAGCATCGTAGGCGATGATAAAGCAGCCGATTCCATTGAAGATACCGCAGTTGAACTCAGCGATCTTCCTAATTATATTGCCGATTTTGCTGCGATGATGGAAAGACACGGGCAAAGTGCGATTTATTACGCCCACGCTGGTGCGGGAGAATTGCATTTACGTCCGAAGATAAATTTAAAAACAAAAGAAGGATTACACCAGTTTAGAAATATTTCCACGGAAGTGGCTCATTTGGTGAAAAGATACAAAGGTTCGTTAAGCGGTGAACATGGCGACGGAATTTTAAGAGGAGAGTTTCTGCCTTTTATGATTGGTGATAAAAACTATGAACTGCTGAAACGTATAAAAAAAGCATTTGATCCTAATACGATTTTGAATGTTGGGAAAATTGTAAATGCTTCTAAAATGGATGAAAATCTTCGTTTTGAAGCAGGAAGAGTTGAACCGGATATTAAAACGATTCAGGATTTCTCTGATAGTTTAGGGATTCTTCGTGCAGCCGAAAAATGTAACGGTTCAGGCGATTGCCGAAAATTGCCATCGGCGGGAGGAACTTTGTGTCCGAGTTACCGTGCCACACGAAATGAAAAAGATACGACTCGTGCGAGAGCTAATGCACTGAGAGAATATTTAACCAATTCTGAAAAAGAAAATAAATTCAACCACGAAGAATTATATAAAGTATTTGAGTTGTGTGTGAGCTGTAAAGCCTGCGCCAGCGAATGCCCAAGCAATGTAGATGTAGCGACTTTAAAAGCAGAATTTTTATACCAATATCAAAAAGCAAACGGATTTTCTGTTCGAAACAAAATATTTGCTTTCAATTCAAAATTGAATAAGTTCGGAAGTATTGCACCATCAATGACCAATTTTGTGGCTAATCTGCCTTTGGTTAAAAAAAGTATGGGAATTGCTCCTGAAAGACAAGTACCATTATTAGCACCAAAAACCTTTAAAAAATGGTACGAAAAAAATAAAAAGTCGGCAGAAAATAATTCTTTTAAAAACGGAAAAGTATATCTTTTTTGTGATGAATTCACCAACTATTATGATGTCTCTGTTGGAATTGACGCATACGAATTGCTGACGGCTTTAGGATATGAAGTAATTATTACAGATCACGAAGAAAGCGGAAGAGCTTTCATATCAAAAGGTTTTCTGGAAGAAGCACAGGAAATTGCCAATAAAAATGTGACTATTTTCAAAGATTTAATCTCGGAAAATATTCCATTAATCGGAATTGAACCATCAGCAATATTGACTTTTAGAGACGAATATCTCCGATTGGCAAAAGACAAAGAAAGTGCTGAAAAACTTTCAAAAAATGTTTTTACTGTCGAAGAGTTTTTCAAAAGAGAAATTACAGCAGAAAAAATTCATTCCGGACAATTTTCGAATGTGGAGAAAACGATAAAGATTCACGGACATTGCCATCAAAAATCATTAAGCACCGTTGAAGCTTCTTTTGCGATGCTGAATTTGCCCAAAAACAGTACAGTTACGATTTATAATTCTGGATGTTGCGGAATGGCGGGTTCATTTGGTTATGAAAAAGAACATTACGAAATCAGTATGCAAATGGGCGAGGATACTTTGTTTCCGAAAATTCGTGCAACGGAATCTACAACAGCAATTGCAGCTGCAGGAACAAGCTGTCGTCACCAGATTTTTGACGGAACAAACAGAAAAGCAATGCATCCAGTTACCATTTTAAGAGATTGTTTGAAATAATTTTTCAAAGGTTCAAAGATGCAGAGGTTCATAGGGGCAAAGGTTTTCGTAGAGGCATATGTAGAGGCGCACAGCAGTGCGTCTAATTAGAGGTTCAAAGAGACAAGGGTTTTCGTAGAGGTGCATAGTAGTTTTTACCTAAAAATGAAAACAAAATATAAAGAGATTGTGTGTTGCAATTTGTGAATTCAAATAAAGCGGTACATAAATTTTGGTTGGTTACCAGTTCTAACAGGTTTTCTCAGGCCTGTTAGTTTTTTTGTAAATTTTACTTAATGAATTAAATAAATGATCATGAAACACATCTTTTCTAGAATACTATTATTTTTTATAGTCGTTTCCGGATTTTCTCAAAATGCAGAAAAATCAGGAAATATCAAGTTTGTACAGCTTACTGATCTGCATGTTTCAGTAGGAAATGATAATGATTTTTTACTGCAAAATATTGTAAAAGAAATCAATAGTTCTGACAATGAATTTGTAGTTGTAACCGGAGATTTAACCAATCGCGGTGCCGATGACGAACTAAAACAAGTGCATTTGATACTTGCTCAATTGAAAAAACCGTATTATGTAGTTTCTGGAAATCACGAAACCAACTGGAGTGAAAGTGCCGGATTGACTTATAAAAAAGTATTTGGTGAGGATAAATTTGTGTTTTCAAAAGGAGATTATGTTTTTATCGGATTTCCGTGTGGTCCTTATATGAAAATGGGAGATGGTTTTGTAAAACACGAAGATGTACTTTGGCTTGACAAAACCCTCAAAGAGAATCTTAAAAATACTAATAAAAAAGTGCTGAATTTTGCGCATTATCCGTTAGATAACAGCGTCAGCAATTATAAAGAAGTGCTTTCTGTTTTAGAAAAATATCCGACGGTTGCTACTTTTTGCGGTCACGGACACACTTTAAGAAAATATGATTTCTCTGGTTTAAGTGGTTTAATGGGAACATCAATAACTTCGCTTGACGGAAAAACAAAAAGTTATAATGAGGTAATTATAAGCAACGACAGTATTAGTATTTATCAGAAAGAAATAGATAAGCCAGGAGTTTTTAAATTTTCGGTTCCTTCAAAACCTTCAAAAATTGAAATTCCGAAAGATAATTTCGTTATGCAAACTCCTTTTTTAAAAGATATTGCTTCAATTTATAGTCTTCCGGCATTTGATAAAAAGAATCTTTATTTTACGAATTCTATAGGTGAAATAAAATCTATAAATCTGAAAAATAAAGCCCAGAATTGGAAAACGGAGACAGGAAATTCGATTTATTTTTCACCAATAATTGTAAAAAATAATTTAGTTATTGGTACAATAGATGGAAATCTGCAAGGTTTTGACACACAATCAGGAAAACAAAAATGGACTATTCCTGTTGGCGGCGTTTTGGTAGGTTCACCAATTGCAGAAAACAATAAAGTTTATACAGCGAGTTCTACAGCGTTTATTTGTGCAGATGCTGTGACCGGAAAAGTAATCTGGCAAAATAATTTACCATCGTCCTATTCACAGGGAACTCCGTTAATACAAGGCGATAAAATAATTTTTGGAGTTTGGGATTCGTATGTCTATTGTTTGGACAAAAACACAGGAAAACTAATCTGGAAATGGAATAATGGAAATGATAAACAAATCTTATATTCGGCTGGAAATGTCAATATGGTTTCAACAGCAAAAAGACTTTATTTTGTTACGCCTCAACGTTTCTTAACCGTTTTAGATATTGAAACAGGTAAAACGCTTCTAAGAACTCAGAAATGGAGAATTAGAGAATCTATGGGGAAAAGCCAGGACGGAAAATGGTTTTATGGAAAAACAATGGAAGGAGAATTGATAAGAGTACCACTTAACGATGCTATTGAATTGACCGAAGAAAGTTTTGTAAAAGAAACTAAAGTTTTGGATTTAAAATGGGGTTACGAGCACAATCCTGCGGGGATATTAGAAAAAAACAATAAAATATACGTAGGAAGCCGAAAAGGAGAAGTAATGATTGTGGATGCTGCTAAATTTGAAATTATAAAACAAATTAATCTGGGAAGTTCAAGTATTAATGGTTTTACAGTTGATGATAAAGGACAAGTTTGGGCATCATTGATCGAAGGCGGAATTTTTTTACTGGAATAACTTTGTGATTTAGATTCAAAGGTTCAAAGGTTCAAAGGTTCAAAGGGACAAGGGGACAAGGGGACAAAGGGACAAAGGTTTCTGTAGAGGCGCACAGCAGTGCGTCTAAGTTTAGATTATAATAATTTTAAAATGAAAAAAAACTTTGCGACTCTGCGACTTTGCGAGATTAAAAAGGAATACAACTTAAAATAAAACTTAGCGAACCTTGCGTAAATCTTAGCGAACTTTGCGGTTAAATTATTCAACAACAATTAGCTAACCAAAAATACAACCTTATGAAAACTCTAAAAATCATAATCCTAATATTGCTGTTTCAAACGAAACTTTTCAGTCAGGAATCACCAAAAAGAGAAATGCGTGCTGCTTGGATTTCGACTGTAGACAATATCGACTGGCCTTCAAAACCAGGATTATCAGACAAACAGATGAAATCGGAAATGATTATGATTTTAGATAATCTAAGATCAAATAATTTAAACACTGTAATTTTTCAAATCCGCCCAACTGCCGATGCTTATTACAAATCGACAAAAGAACCGGCATCACATTGGATAACCGGAACTCAAGGCGTTGCTCCAGGATTTGATCCTTTGCAAATGATGATTGATGAGGCTGGAAAAAGAGGAATGAACGTACACGTTTGGCTGAATCCGTATCGTGTGCAAAAAGATACTCTAAAAGACGTATTGACGAAAACGCATTTGTTTTTTAAGAAACCAGAATTGTTTTTGACATACGGAAAATCAAGATATTTTAATCCTGGTTATAAAGAAACAAGGGATTTCGTTTCATCTGTAGTAGGCGAAATAGTTCGGAATTATGACATTCAGGCCGTTCACATGGATGATTATTTCTATCCCTATAAAATTGAAGGACAGGAGTTTCCTGATGAAAAAGCTTTCGCTAAAGAACCACGTCAGTTCAAAGACAAAGACGATTGGAGAAGAGACAATGTCGATTTGATTATCAAACAAATCAGAGATACCATAATTGCAAATAAACCAGAAGTCGAATTCGGAATTTCGCCATTTGGTGTTTGGCGAAATATCGCAAAAGATTCACAAGGTTCTAATACCAGAGCAGGAGCAACCAATTATGATGATCTGTATGCTAATATTTTAAAATGGCAGAAGGAAAACTGGATCGATTACGTAACACCGCAAATTTATTGGCATATTGGTTTTGACAGAGCCAATTTTGAGGTTTTGGCAAAATGGTGGGCGGAGCATAAGTACGGAGCTAATGTTTATGTTGGCCACGGCGATTACAAAATTTCGAATACTGCCAAAGAACCAGAGTGGAGAAGTCCTGATCAAATTGTGAAACAGATTGAAATGATTCGAAAAATACCTCAAATCGACGGTTCGATGCATTTTACAGCAAATTCATTCTTTAAAAAAGGAGATACATTGCGAAATCCTCTTATTCAAAACCCATATAAATATATTGCCTTAACGCCAGAAGCAAACAGAATTACAAGAATAAAACCGCAACCGCCAACAAATGCAGTAATTGATAAAAAAGGCAATGCTGCATCATTGATTTGGAAGGCCGGAATTAACGATAAGAAATATGTGATTTATAAATTTCCAAAAGGGAAAATAACCGATTTCTCAAATCCAGCCAATATTTATTACGTAACAACCGCAACAAAATTAGAAGTTCCAAACGCTGATTTGGAGCATTATATCTACGCCGTTTCCGCTTTAAGTCAAACCCAGACAGAAAGCAGTCCGATAGAATTTACAACAAAATAAAAAGATAAAAGCCATGAGAAAAAGCATTTTGCTAATCGCCATTTTTCTAAGTTCTTTAAGTTCTCTATATGCACAGCAATTAGATATAATTCCGAAACCGGTAAAAGTCGAACAAAAAGAAGGCGTATTTATTATCCCTTCATCGGTACAAATTATAATAGATAAAAAGGCAGAAAAAAGTGCTGATTACATAAAGGCTTCATTTTCAAAATATACTGGAATTACTCCAGTTATTGCTATTGGAAACAAACATAAAAAAAACACCATTGCATTTTTGGTAGATGAAAAAATGAATCTTCCAAATGATGGTTATAAATTGAACATCAATAAAAAAGGAATTCTGATAAAAGGAAAATCTTCAAACGGGGTTTTAAACGGTCTTCAAACTTTATTACAAATTTGTTCTGCAAAAGACGTTAAAAAAGGAAGTATTCCATTTGCAAAAATAGAAGATTATCCGCGTTTTGAATGGCGCGGCATGATGCTTGATTGTTCGAGACAGTTTTTTGATAAACAAACCGTTCTGAATTATATCGATTGGCTGGCAGCGCATAAAATGAATATTTTTCATTGGCATTTAACCGATGATAATGGCTGGAGAGCCGAAATTAAATCAATGCCGGATTTAACTTTAAAAGGCGCGTGGAGAGGACCAGGCGAAGTCTTGCTTCCATCTTATGGATCTGGCGATAAACGTTACGGAGGTTTTTATACGCAGGCTGATATGAAAGAAGTAGTGGCGTATGCGTCGGCTCGCGGTATTTCGGTAATGCCTGAAATTGAAATTCCGGGACATTCGCGTGCGGTAACGGCTTCGTATCCAGAAATTGGATGCGCTATAAGTCAGGAACTCAAAAGTGTTCAAGGAGAAGTAAAAAATGTTTGGTGTGTGGGACGTGAAGAAAACTACCAAATTTTAGATTCGATTATCAGGGAATTTTCAGAAATGTTTCCGTTTGAGTATATTCATGTTGCAGGAGATGAGGTAAACAGAGCCAATTGGGAGCATTGCCCAAAATGTCAGGCTTTGATGGCGAAAGAAGGATTTACAGATAGTTTTCAGCTTCAGAATTATTTCTTTAAAAGAGTTCAAACCATTGTAGATAAATACCATAAAAAGACGAACGGTTGGAATGAAATTTTGAAAGGTGGAGAAATCAACCCAAATACTTTAATTTCTGCTTGGCAAGGCATTAGTTACGGAATTGAATCGTCTAAAAAAGGATATGAAACCATTATGATGCCGGGACAATATCTTTATTTTGATATGGCACAATCTGATACCGAAAGAGGTCATCGCTGGGCCGCTATTACGGATACCAAAAGAGCCTATTCATTTGAGCCCATTCCAAATGATGATTTAACGCCAGAACAACAGAAATTGATAAAAGGAGTTCAAGGCGCTTTATGGAGCGAATATTTAGATCGCCCAACACGATTTGTAGAATACCAAAGTTACCCGAGAATCAGTGCTTTATCTGAAATTGGATGGTCCAAAAAAGAAGATAAAAACTGGGAGGATTTTTACGGAAGATTAACACACAGTCATTTACAGCGTTTGGCTAACATGGGAATTGCTTTTAGAGATTTTCCGCCAACAGCAATTTATCAAAACGGAACAATTACCGTAACGCCGCCTTATGAAGGTGCGGTTGTACGTTATGATGCGCAAGGAAACGAGCCTACAAGACAATCGACTTTATATACAAAACCAATTCAGACAAAGGATTACGAGCAATATCTATTCCGTACATTTTTTAATGAAGATGTGGCAAGTCCGGCAATAAAAGCAGAAAAATTGCCTGTTGCCAATTGGAATACTTCAAAAGTGGAAGTTTTAAATATTTCAAAAAATATTTCGGAACATGTAGACAAAAATGGCATTTGGTATTTAACTTTTACCCCAACAACAGACGGAAGTGCCAATGGCGTTATAAGAACGATTTCTCTTTTTGAAAATGACAAATTGATTCAAAGTTTTCCGGAAGAAAAAAACTTGAAGTCAAAATCGCGTCTTCGATTTGTTATTGAGAATTACAATGAAAAAAATACGTATCGTTTAGATTTTACTGTTGAAAATAAAGAAGCAAAAGAATCGTCGGTACAAGTAAATTTCAATTGTTCGCCTTATTTAGAGCCAGAAGTAAAAGTAACGTCGTCTATGGCTGAGAATCCTAAATTTGCCATTAGAAATTTAGAAGATTATAATATAGAAAGTTATCTGCGTACAGATGTTCCTTGTGCAGCTGGCGACTGGATTTTGTATACTTTTACAAATCCTGTAACTTCTTCTAAAATTGATGTATTAACCGGAATTCCGCATCACCCAAGATTTATTGTAAATAACGGTTATGTAGAATATTCGTATAACGGAATTGATTTTATAAAAGGCGATGCTTTTGATTACGGAAATGCGTCAATCTATCCAAAACAGCCTGTAAAAGCAGTAAAAATTGTTATTACAGGAACAAATAACGAGCCTTTAATGGCAAGTCAGGACTTAAGAATTAATCCATAGAAATATGAAAAATATTGGTATTAAAATTATAATTGCTTCTTTGATTTTTTTCGGAACAAATAGTTATTCGCAGAAAAAGTCTTTTGATGAGAAACGAAACGAAGTTTATATCGATTCGATGATGACAAATGCGCTCGAAAAAGGATTTTTTCCGGGAGCCGAAATTATAGTGGGAAATAAAGATGCTGTTTTAATTTCGAAAAATTATGGCTTTCACGATTATTCGAAAAAACAGCCTGTAAAATCGGATGATGTTTACGATTTGGCTTCCATGTCTAAAGTTTTGGGAGCAACTCTTGTAACGATGCGTTTGGTTGGAGAAGATAAAATAAAGCTTACCGACAAAGTAGGGGATTTGGTTGCGGTTTATAAAAACACGCCAATTGCCGATTTGACGTTGTTCGAATTGTTAACACATACTTCAGGATTGAAAGCCAGTATTACTTTTTATCAAGATTTGCTTTCAACACCTGATGGTTCGCCTTTGTTAAGCAAAGATAAGTCAGACAATTATCCTGATTTATTTGACACGATGTATATGAACAAAAATATTGTTTACGATGCCAATTATCTTTCTTTTATACCGAAAGAAAATTGGGTTCAGGTTTACAAAAACATGTGGTTAAATCCGGAATTTTATAAAACGGTTTATGCTCAAATTGCTGCCGCAAATACGAATGTAAGAGGGAAATATGTTTACAGCGATCTGAATTTGCTTTTGGCAAAACAAATGATCGAAGCCAAAACAGGTTTGAAATTAGATCAATTGGCTAAAGAAATTTATACAGAATTAGGAATCACAAAAATTGGATATAATCCGCTAAAATGGACTTCGGAAGAAAATGTAATGCCAACAGAATTGGATAATTTCTTCAGAAAAGATACTATTAAAGGCTATGTTCATGATGAAGCTGCGGCGATTTTTGGCGGTGTTTCTGGTAATGCAGGTTTATTTGCGAATGCACAATCGATCTCAGTTATTTGTCAAATGTTGTTGAATAATGGAAAGTATAAAGGAAAACAAATTTTAAAAGCAAAAGTGGTAAAAGAGTTTGCAGAATCGCCTCTTGCCAAAGAAGGAATTTACCGCGGACTCGGTTTTGATAAACGAAAACCAGATGAGTTTTTCAAAGCAAATGATTTTGGACACACAGGTTTTACAGGAACTTTTTTCTTTATGAATCCAGATAATAACAGATTTCTAATTATTCTAACCAATCGCGTAAACCCAACGAGAACAAACCGATTAATGTACAAAGATGATTTTAGTGCTAAAATTTGGAGGCAAATTAATAAGTAAAAGTTAGCCACTGATTAAACAGATTAAAAGGATTTCTTTAGCCACGAATTGCACGAATTGCCACGAATTAAATTTGCCAAATCTGCGAGAAAAATTTTGTAGCAGTATTATCTGATTTATAAAAAAAAATAAGAAAAATGAAACAAGCAATTATCAATGGCACTATACATACAGGTGATGAAATAATTACCGATAATGTCATAATTATTGAAAAAGGAAAGATTCTTTCAATTCAAAAAGACATTCCAAATGGCGTTGGAACAATTGATTTGCAAGGAAAACATATTGCGGCAGGTTTTATTGATATTCAAATAAATGGCGGAGAAAAACTCTATTTCAGCCAAACTCCAACCGAAGAAGCGATTGAAGATATTTATGATGCAAGTCTTAAATACGGAACCACTCACGTGCTTCCTTGTTTAATTTCGTCTTCTCATGAAACAATTCTGCAAGGAATTGAAGCTGTTCGCAATTACAGAAAAAAACATAATAACGGTGTAATCGGAATGCATTTGGAAGGTCCGTTTTTAAATCCTTTAAAGCGTGGTGCACATAGTATTAATCAGGTCCGTAAGCCTACAAATGCTGAGCTGGAAGAAATTATTAGGCTAGGAAAAGATGTTATAAAAGTAATTACAATTGCACCAGAATGTTTTACCGACGAACAATTGAATATGTTGTTGGAAAGCGGCATTGTTATATCGGCAGGACATTCAACGATGACGCACAAAGAAGCACAACATTACTTTTCTAAAGGGATAAAATTAGTTACGCATCTTTTTAATGCAATGACGCAGTTTGGGCATCGTGAGCCCGGTTTAGTTGGAGCTGTTTTTGAAAATGAAAATGTTTATGCGCCAGTTATTCTCGACGGAGCGCATTGTGATTATGCAGCAGCAAAAGTGGCGTACAAATTAAAACAGGAAAAAATGTTTTTAATTAGTGATGCAGCCTTTTTAGGACGTAAAGTTGAAAGCTTTAAATGGGAGAATTTTGATGCGCATTTGCAAGATGGTTTTTATAGAAATAATGAAGGCAATTTAGCGGGCGCTGCCATATCAATGCAGGAAGCAGTTCAAAATGCGTATCGACATTTGAATGTTTCGACAGATGAAGCTTTAAAAATGGCCAGTTCAAGAGTGGCAAGTGCAATAGGTTTGCAAGATCAATTAGGGGAAATAAAAAAGGGATTTCCGGCAAGTTTTGTCAAGTTTAATATTGATTTATCTGAAATTGAAACTTTGGATTTTTCTAAAGGTTAAATTAATACAAGCGTTACTCGTACTTTGTTTTTGATACAATAAACGTAGAAAATTTTATAATGCGACGAAAGTCAAAATTAAAACAATCTTTGGGTTGTTTTTTTATGGCTGTTAATTAACAACAAAACTCCATATTTTGCTGAAGCTTTTGTTTTAGTAGCGAGAAAAGGACAATTCTCGAACCATTTTTTAAATTATTTAATGAAATTTATTTTAAAGTTAGCCTCTAAAAATCAATGATTTTAGAGGCTTTTAATTTTTATAAAAAAAATAAATGAAGTTTTGCACATGTTTATTGAGAAAATAGAATAGCGAAATACAAAATGTGGTTTCCCGTAAAAATTTTACAAATAAGTAGATTAGATTTACTCAGAAAACTAAGTTTTAAGCAAAGCTTAATCCAAAATTACAATTGAAAAACAAATTGAAGAAGATTAAATCTTGAAAAAAAACTATCTCCTAAAAAATAATAATCGTGATGAAACTAAAAAAAAATGCATTCATAGTATTATTCCTTTTAACTATTACTTCATATTCTCAGCAAATTGGAGATGGTTATGCACCAGTGGTTATTTCTGACTTTTCAGCTCCGCAAAAATCGGGTATATATAATGGTTTAAATACTACGACAAGTGGAATGGCGCCTGACAATAGTAATGTATGGCAACACTTATTTGTACTGAGACATACAAATCAGAGTAATAATTATCAATTGCAATTGACTTCATCTTTTGCCGTAAATGACCGCTTATTCTTCCGAAAAATTGTTGCTGGAGATCTATCTCCGGTAAATACAACATGGTTAGAATTAGCAACAAGGGGAGCCAATACTTTTAATGGAAATCAAAATTTAATAGGGAACCAAACCTTAACAGGTAATTTTATTATTGGTCAAGAAGGTGAAATAAGTACTATAGCTGGTCCAGCAAGTAGTGGTGCGATTCAGATTAAAACAAATGGTTATGCAGGTGGATCATCCAATAGGTATTTAAGATTGGGTTGGAAAGATAATAATGCCTTTTTTTCGCCAGCTTTATCAATAAATGACGATTTAAATGTTGGTATCGGCACAACGACGCCAGATTCGAAGCTAGCGGTAAACGGTACTATCCACTCCAAAGAAGTGAAAGTAGATGTAAATGGCTGGTCGGATTTTGTTTTTAAGAAACAATACAATTTGCCAACACTTCAAGAAGTCGAAAAACACATTAATGAAAAAGGCCATTTAGAAAATATTCCAAGTGAAGAAGAAGTTTTGAAAAACGGGATTAATTTGGGAGAAATGAATGCTAAGCTACTTCAGAAAATTGAAGAGATGACTTTGTATATGATTGAAATGAAAAAAGAGAATGAATCGCTCAAAAGCAATCAGAGAAATTTAGAAGAAAGAATAAAAAAAATTGAGATACGATAAGCATGAAAAAAATAATAGTACTTACCCTATTTGCAATCCAAAGTAGTTTTGCTCAAAATCCTTTAAATGTTGGAAGTCTTCAAATCAGTAATGATAATGTTTATAATACATTGTTAAACAGTGGTGGTGTCGCTAGAATGAATATGGGATATGATGGAACTAAAGGGTATATAAATTTTGGAGCCCATACAGGAGGGGGCCAGCGTGACAATATTCTTTACATGAGGGGTAGTGATGGAAATGTAGGTATTGGAACGATAAACCCATCTCAAAAGTTAGAAGTAAATGGTCATGCTGTATTTCAGGGAGCAATTATTACTTCTATTTCAGATAATGAAGGTGGGCAGATACAAATACGAAATCCCTCTAAAATTTCTAATGGAATCGCTAGTACTTGGATGATTTATAATATGACTGGTGGATATGGTAATAGTTTGCAATTTTGGGCTTATGATAATTTAGGTTGTGGAACAGGAATGTGTAACAATCGTTTTACTATTATGGATAACGGAAATGTTGGTATTGGATCAACTAATCCTCAGAATAAATTAGATGTTAACGGGACAATTCATTCCAAAGAAGTCAAAGTAGATGTAAATGGCTGGTCGGATTTTGTTTTTAAGAAAGAATATAATTTACCAACACTTCAAGAAGTTGAAAAACATATTAGCGAAAAAGGACATTTAGAGAATATTCCAAATGAAGAAGAGGTATTAAAAAACGGGATTAATTTGGGAGAAATGAATGCTAAGCTACTTCAGAAAATTGAAGAGATGACACTTTATATGATTGAACAGAATAAAAAAATTATTGATTTAGAAAATAGATTAAAAAAAGTTGAAAATAATTAAAATGAAAAAAAATCTAAAAAAAACAATTATAGTTTCGATAACATTTTCCATGTTAAATTTCATGGGGCTAATGGCGCAAAGTTTAAACCCGACCTCTAATATTGGAACCACTGGTACTGCTGATACTTTTAAAGGTGGATATACTTTTGCATATGCAACGTCTGGAACACCTTGGAATGGATCTCTCATTAGTTATGGGGGGTTCGCGGTAAATAATTATGATACTCAAATAAGTTCAGATTATGGCCCCCATGGAGGTAGTCACATATCATATCGAACTAAAAATGGAGATACTAATACTTGGAATCCCTGGAATGAATTAGCAACGAGAGGGAAAAATGATTTTACAGGAAATCAAAGTATTAGTGGAAATGTAGGAATTGGGACGGTTACTCCAAGTGCAAAATTAGATATTTATGGAAATGCCGGCGAGGCGACAAATATCATTCTCTCAGCAGATTATCCAAATAGCCACAGATGGAGATTCAAAACCATAGATAGAGGAGATGCAATAGATTTGGATTTTACGGTTTCGAATTATTTAGATAATCAGGAACAAGTATTAAAGTTAACAAGTTCAAATTCAGGACGTCCAGAATTTCAACTTTATGATAACGCAATCGTTGCCAATAATGGCAATGTGGGAATTGGTACGGCTAATCCAACTTCGAAACTTACTGTGGCTGGAAACATCAATTCCCGCGAAGTAAAAGTAACCGTAGATGCGGGAGCTGATTTTGTTTTTGAAAACAACTACAATTTACCATCCCTTGATGTTGTTGATAGATTCATCAAAGAAAAAAAACATTTGCCGGAGATTGCTTCAGCTGATGAAATGAAAAAAGAAGGGATCAATTTATCTGAAATGAATATTAAATTATTACAAAAAATTGAAGAATTAACCTTGTACACAATTGAACAACAAAAAAATACTGAAAAACTAACTAAAGTTATTGAGACGCTGACAAAAAGATTAGAAATTGTTGAAAGGAAATAATTTCAAATATGAAAAATAGAAATAGGGAAAAAATAAGTACTCTTATACTATTTGCAATAGGCATTTTCTCAGATGCCAAATAGAAAACAGTTTATCATTGATATAAATTGATCAGCAGTACGATGAGCAGGTTTGCCTATGTAGAAGTTTTATCTTATCCGATGATAAATAATACAAATGAAGATTCTGATAAACATTGAAAATGTGACATTCTTGGCATACTTGATCGAGATGGAGTTGGTAATGAAACAAGTTTAAATAATTACGAAACGCTATTAAAAATACTCCAAACAATACATTACAATAACAATAATTAAACTTCTTAATAAAGCCATTGGTTATATAAAATACACTCAACAATGAAAAATATATATATAGCATTCATAATGTCATTTTTTACTGGATTCACATCTAGTAGTTGGTCTCAGGTTACTGAGAATAAAATAACACCACCTTCTCCCAATGCAGCATCGTTGGCTCAGTATGCTGATATACCAGTAAGTAATTATAGTGGTGTACCTAACATATCAATTCCGTTATTTAATGTTAAATCTGGGAAGATTGACTTACCAATTACAGCAAGTTATCACGCTTCTGGTATAAAAGTCGGTCAAGAAGCGAGCTTAATGGGCCTAGGTTGGGCATTAAACACAGGAGGGCTAATAACACGACAAGTTAGAGGTTTTGACGATTTTAAAACAAATGGATATATCAGCAGGCCTGTTCCTCCTTCGACAGGTGGTAATTTCCCTTATCTTCCTCCAAATAATCCGCTACAATATGATAATGAGTATTATATGTACTTAAATTCGTCTAATCCTATTATGAGAATCGATGGAGAGCCTGATATATTTTATTATAATTTCATGGGTTATTCAGGAGAGTTATTATTCACACAACAAAATTATTCGAATGGTACTGTAACAGCGGTTTCTATAGATCAAAATAATTTAAAATTTACATTCAACGCTAATGAAAATGAGTGGACCATTACAGATGGTAATGGGTGGAAGTATTATTTTGGAAAAGGCAGCTTGCATGCGACAGAAAATACAACAGATTATGATTATACAATTGAGGGGCCAGTGTCCTCAAATCCTTATATTCTAGATAGTAGAAATATTATACCTTACGATGGCTCCACTGAATCTACTGATACAGCTTGGTATATTACAAAAGTAATAACTCCTGAAGGAGACAAGATGGAGTTTGTGTATGCTGATAATTTCGCCTACAAAACACTTAGTAATCTTAGTTATAGCGAACGCCATGTACAATTGGTTAATCTGACCAATCTTCAATATCAAGTTGATTCATCACATCAACAATTTTCTAGTTTCAGTCAGCAGGTGGTTCAGGATGTGTATCTTAAAAAAATTATTTTCAAAAATGGATATGTTGATTTTAAAACCGAAGACAGGGAGGACTTGCGTAGGTTCAATAATAATTCTTATATACAAAAACCTCAAAAAATAAAATCAGCCGAATTATTTGATTTAAATAATAATTCAATAAAAAAAGTAGATTTTAATTATAGTTATTTTAACGAGAATATTATACAATTAGATCCTGGACATAAGGAGAATTTTTTAAGGTTAAAATTAGATTCTGTTGTGGAATCTTTTAAAGATAAAAATTCAGGTGTTTATTCCAGTTATCCCCCATATACTTTTACATATAATAATTCTGTTTCACTTCCTGATAAATTTTCATTTTCGTTGGATCATTGGGGATATTTTAATAACATCGATAATAGCAATATCAATGTAAACTCCAACTATCCACAAGCTATGTTAACTCCAAGCTATACAAATTTAAATGCTCAGGATGTAAAATATTTACCAGGTGCAAATCGAAATGTAAATCCTGATGCAGTACAAATGGCTATTTTAAAAGAAATAAGTTATCCTACAGGAGGATCAATGAAATTAAATTATGAGTCAAATACATATTCCTATGATGATAAATCAGCAGTTGTTGTGAGAGAACCATTCAATTTCTGGGGAGGAGATTTTTCTGATCATTATTCGCAACCTGACGAAAAGGAAGAGACCTTTACAATTGTTGAACCTCTTTTACTTACTTTAAATTTTCATCTATATAGTAATGATTATATGTATAGCGACCATCCGACACCCTTTGTTGGACAGGCTTATTTACGATCCGTTAATAACAATACTATTATTACATCCTTAAATTCGAACATTCAGCGTGATGAGTGGGGCAATTATGAATCAACACAGTCCATATTCTTGCAACCTGGTACCTATCAGGTATATGCTGACAATGGGAATGAGAATATGTCGGATGTTAGTTTCGACGGAACTTATTTAAAGCTTTCTGAAGTCTTTCAATATAAAAAAGATGGGCCGGGCATTCGAATAAGCACTATAGAAACTATTGATAAACAAAATGTAATCAAACGAAAAAAATATTCTTATGATGAAGCTGACGGTTTCTCATCAGGAAGATTATTAAGCCCGGTCAACTATTGGTATAATGAATCTTTTACGGTAAATGCTGACAATAGTATAGATTCTGATCAGGGTTCTTATGACGGCTTGACAAACTTTATTGTTCGTACATCAAATAGTGTAGCTCCATTTGGATACTCTGCACAAGGAAAAGTTTTGGGATACAATCAAGTAACTGTTTCAGATGTGGATGCGAATAATAATAATTTAGGAACTTCAACTTATTTTTATACAAATACGGCAGAAATTCCGGCCGAAAATTTTTTACCAGGTGTACCTAATAGAAGAAACTTAAATAATGGACAATTATTAAGAGAAGTATATTCAAATAAGGATGGAAAGATTATAAATGAAAAAAAATATTTGTACGAAACAAACGCATCTTCTCATATAAATATCAAAGGAATAAAAAGATACGATGCTACTTTTCCATATCACAATTTAGTATATTCTAAAAATATCCGATTCTATGATATCTATTCGGAATGGAGATACCTTAAAAACAAAACAGAAACAGTTTATGACCTAAATGGACTAAATCCAATAACGAGCTCAACCACTTTCAAATATGAAAATACTTTACACAAAAATTTGACTGAAACCCAGATAAAGAATACTAAAGGGCAGCAAATTATTACCACAAACAAATACCCTTCTGATCAGCCTGCAGGTATTGGTATGACAACTAATGACTATAATTTGATGGTTAGCCAAAATATTCTTAACCCCGTTATTAAAAAAGAAACAAAGTTAAACAGTAATCTGCTTTCAACTGAGGTTACAACCTACAAAGATTGGAATTTAGACGTGAATCAGGACAATATTCCAGATGATGTTTTTCTTCCAGAGTATGTAAAAATAGCAAAAGGAACTAATTCATTAGAGAATGGAATTCAATACCACAGCTATTACCCGAATGGAAATATACAAGAGGTTTCTAAAGCAGATGGAATTCACATTGTTTATATCTGGGGCTATAACAACGAGTATCCTATAGCCATGATAGAAAATGCAACTTATAGTGAAGTAGTTGCATATATAACGGATTTGCAATCAAAATCGAATTTAGATACAGATAATTGTCTCGATACACAATCGTGTAACGAAAAGAACCTAAGAACCTCGTTAAATAATCTCCGTAATGACGCTACATACAAAAATAAATGGCAGGTAACCAGTTATACCTATAATCCATTAATTGGTGTAACAAGTATTATTGATCCTAGAGGTTACGTCATCTATTATAATTATGATTCTTTTGGCAGATTGGAAAATGTAAAAGATAAAAACGGAAACATATTATCTGAGAACCAATACAATTACAAACAATAACCAAAAGAAACATGAAAAGAATAGTAAACCTGCTGTTGGTTTTGTTTCCAATTGCTGTATTAAGCCAAACTACCACAGAAAATTATATAAAATCAACAACTTATAAGGTGCCTGCCCAGGCTCGTATCGTAACACCAACAGCTGCAGAGGCCGATCAGAATATAACCTATTTTGATGGTCTTGGTCGTCCTGTTCAGCAAGTGGCACACCAACTGTCACCTACCGGAAAAGATATTGTCACCCCTATAGAATATGATGCTTTTGGTCGACAGCTCAAAGAATATCTACCGTATGTGCCCACAGCTCCGGCATCTCTTAATTATAAAACCACCGCGAGTAGTGAGGTTGGTACTTTTTATAATACTGCCTCATACGAGAATACCCTCAATCCTTATTCACAAAAAGAATTAGAAGCATCGCCGCTTAATCGGGTTCTAAAACAAGCAGCACCTGGAAATGACTGGAAATTGGGAGCTGGTCATGAAATAAAAATGGATTATCAGGCCAATACCGCTAATGAGGTAATGAATTTTGAAGTGAGTCTAACTTTTGCAGATAATACTTATACTCCGACACTATCAAAAAGCGGTATTAATAATGGCTATTGCCTTGCAAATGAATTGTATAAATCTGTTACTAAAGATGAGAATTGGGACGCTACCCAACCTGATTTAAATGAGTATACGACAGAAGAATTTAAAGACAAACAAGGACGTTTAATTTTGAAAAGAAGCTATGCAAAGTACGGAACTGCGACAACGAGTCTAAGACATGATACCTATTATGTATATGATGATTATGGAAACCTGACTTATGTAATTCCTCCTAAAGCGGTAGATCTTATAAGTGCTAGCTTAACAAGCGTTCTTGCAAACGAAACATCTGCAGCAATTATTAATTCAGGTAGTGCTCCGCTGCATATAACTGCTACGAATTCAATTCGTTTAATTGAAGGATTTCACGCGCAGGCAGGAAGTACTTTTACGGCTAAAATTGTTGCGGGAAATACTGTTCTCAATGATTTATGCTATCAATATAAATACGACTACAAGAATCGTCTGGTGGAGAAAAAACTACCGGGTAAGGAATGGGAATATATTGTTTATGACAGACTCGATAGACCTGTCTTAACACAGGATGCCAATTTAAGACAGAATAAAAAATGGTTGTTTATCAAATATGATGCTCTGAGCAGACCAATAGCTACCGGAGAATATGTAAACACTACCGAAATTACAAGGCCTGCAGTGCAAGGTATGGCAAATGGCAGTGTTTTGTTTGAGACAAGACAAGCCGCAGCACAAATAATTCAGGGAACCAGTATAAATTATACAAATGTAGCTTTCCCTACTTTAGGTATTAATTTTTTTACGATCAATTATTATGATGATTATTTGAATATAAATCTGGAGAATGGTACTGCAGCTAATGCAATATCATATAATATAACGCCAATTGTTGATGCAAAAGGGCTAAGCACATGTTCTAAAATTCGTGTATTAGAGACCTCTCAATGGATCACAAATGTCATTTACTATGATGAGAAAGCAAGACCTATTTGTAATTATAATAAAAACAATTTTCTTGATACAGAGAATACAATTAAAAGTCAGCTGGATTTTCCAGGAAAAATTCTCGAAACGACAAGTACACACAAAAAGGGAACCAATGCAACTATTATAATAGTTGACACCTATACTTATGATTCAGTAGGTAGACTTCTAACGCAAAAACAGAAAATTAATTCACAAACTCCTGAGTTTATTGTTTCTAACGCTTATAATGCTTTAGGGCAGTTAATCACTAAAGGAGTTGGTGGAAAAATTGACAACCCTAATCGACTTCAGACTGTAAATTTTACTTATAATATTCGAGGCTGGCTAAAAGGGATCAATGATTCAGATTCTAATAATGGCACAATTACAATGGAATCAAGCGATTTATTCGGCTTCCAGGTTAATTACAATACACCTTCAACAGGTAAAGCATTGTTTAATGGAAATATCAGCCAGACTTTTTGGAAAACTGCTAACATAGATACAAGCCTAAAAAATTATAATTATACATACGACGCGCTCGATAGATTAGCTACAGCTACAGATAATTTAGGCAAGTTTAATGAAATTATTAACTATGATAAAAATGGTAATATATTAGATCTTAAACGTCTGGGAGAAGTAGTAGGCGGTTCAACAGTCCCTAACATTAATATTCCAACCGACTTTGGCATAATGGATAACCTTATCTATACTTATGACGCAGGGAATAAAATTCAGATAGTATCCGACAATGCCGACAAAACGTACGGATTCAAAGATGATTATATCGGAACAGGACTTGATACTTCTACAGATTATGCCTATGATGATAACGGAAATATGATTAGTGATGCTAATAAAGGAATAACAGCGATAAGCTACAACCATCTCAATCTGCCTGTGCAGGTAAATATAGGAGGTCAAAACATAAAATATGAATATGATGCCGCAGGAGTAAAACAACAAAAAAGGATAAACGGCATTACAACTGATTATGCAGGAGGATTTATTTATGAGAATGGCATTTTAAAGTTTTTATCTCAGCCTGAAGGTTATGTTACTAATAATTTGACAACTTATGATTATATTTATCAATACAAAGATCATTTGGGTAATATACGACTAAGTTATGGCGACGCAAATAATAACGGCAGTGTTAATACAGCCGAAATTATTGAGGAAAACAATTATTACCCTTTTGGACTTAAGCAGAAAGGTTACAACTCGACCACAATTCTTGGAAAAGGAAATAGTACTGCTCAAAAATATAAGTATAATGGAAAAGAACTACAGGATGAGTTGGGACTTAACATGTACGACTATGGAGCGCGTAACTATGATCCAGCGGTTGGAAGATTTATGAATTTAGATCCTATGGCGGAGAAACGTAATTGGTTGTCTCCTTACAATTATGTACAAAATAATCCAATTCTCAGAATTGACCCTGACGGAATGTTAGACGGTGATTATTTTGATTCAGAGGGAAGTTATATGGGGTCAGACGATGTAAATGATAAAGCAATATATATTGTTAATAATTCAGTTTCACCATTAGAAATGAAAAAAAATGCGTTTAATCCTCCTGCTAATTTTTATAATAAAGACGGAACTGTTAATAGAAAGGTTGGATTAAAAAGTTCAACAGAGATTACTAAAATTACTTCTTTGGAATATAAAAGAAATTTTGCCGAAGGAGTACTTAATTTTTATTATACACAAGCTGGATATAATTTAGAAGAATTAAAAGCAAAAGGAATAACCGATGATTTTGAAAGCGGAATAGCTTTAACAAGATATGGTGGAGTCTCACCAAAGTCGGAGCATTTAAAAAAAGGAGAGATTGATATTAGTGTAACTTATGGTCATTTAGGGTTAGCTTTACAAAATGGCTATGATATAATGAACCTTTATGTTCACGAAAGAGGCCAGCACGTTGAAGACTTTAAAAAATTAGGTTCTGGGATTTATGATACTGATTTTGAAGGGAATGCTTATATGAAACAATTTAAGGATGAAACTTGGAATCATACATCACAAGGATACAGGGATGCTATAGAACAAATAGCAGGAACAAAAATACATTATTCATTAATAAAGCAATATTTTAAAAAATGAAAAAATTATTAATACTAATTTTAATTGTCTGTTTTTCGTGCAATAATAAGGTATCCAATAATTGTTGTATAAAAAAGATTGAGTATATAGATCAACGCCAGAAACTTATAACATCGATGGTAAAAATCCAAATTAGAGATGAAAATGAGTTTTTACAAAAAAAAATGAATTCCGGTAAATTGCAAGAAGTAATTCTTTATTCCATTAATAAAGAGGAAAGGAAATATTTTTATTTGACACCTTTCGGTACTGGAAAGCAATTTACTATAGAAAATGAAACAATAATTATTCCATTAATAACATCTCTATTTGAAAGCAATTTAGAAAAAAAGATCACTCCTAAAGAAATTCAAGAAAAAATTAATACAGATATTGGATTAGTGTTTGGTAAAGACACTATTATATTAAAAAAATGTGATAATATTTCTAAATAACTGCTAGTAAAAACTTTAGAGTAATTTATTTAGTAACTCTTCAGGGTAATGCTATTAGATTTTAAATTTCTAACATATTGAAATAGAAAAAATAGTAGCAACCAATAATTTAATGAACAGTAATAAACCGCCCCCAAAAGACACTTATTGGGGGTTGTTTTATGAGTAGACAAATCCAGTTTAGCGCTTTATTCTAGTAAATTTGATAAATAATTAAAAGTTTATTACTTGGTAAAAGGCAAGTTTCGTGGCTTTTATTCGAACATTCTTTGCGTAATATAACTTCCATAACTTAACTAGCAGAAAATTTGATATGATTAAAAAGTGATCTTATAAATGTTAAATATTCCTATTAAAAAAAATCTAATTATCTTGTTAATTGATATTTAATTCTTATCATTGTGTAGTAATTATTTTTTTTGGACTCTTAACACAACCGGTTGCTGTATTACAAGAGTTATTTAAGCTATCCTTGATAAACGGTTGTTTTTTTTATTGTTGATTGAATTTGTTATACAGTGCTATAGAATCATACAATTTTCAAAATGCATTGATAAATTTTGTAACCACTTGAAAATAATTTTTTCTATTGGCATTTTAGATTTAAATAAATATCGTTGCAAAAACACAAATATTTAAAACAGAATAATTTTAATTGAATTAAAACTATGAAGAAACTTTCTCTTTTTTTTACACTTTTGTTTGCTGTTGTTGCTTTTGGACAAACCATTCAAACACCAAAAATAATACCTCCTGTACCAACAGCTCAAAATTTTATGCGATATGGAGAAATCCCTGTTGATTATAGTACGGGTATTCCAAATATTGAAATTCCAATATATACCGTTAAAGGAAATAAAATTTCATTGCCAATTTCAATATCATATCACGCTTCTGGAATAAAAGTAGACGATATAGCTTCAGAAATTGGTTTAGGCTGGGTGTTGAATTGTAGTGGGTTAGTCTCTAGAACAATACGAGGTAATAGAGATGAAGCTGATGTAGCATCAAGGACATATTATAATTCTAGTCAGCTATACACTGATTTAAACAATAGGGCCTATCAGTATCAATGTAATAGTGGAAGTTTAACTGGAGCTTATAATTTGCAAGATTTTTTAAGAAATAAAGTTAACGATGTTGAGGATTTGATGAGTGATCGATATTTTTTTCAAATTCCAGGATCGGGCTCCGGTGTATTTACTTATGATTATTCTGTTTTCAATAATAAACTAAATAATGCAATTACATTGCCTTACAGGCCTATCAAAATAAAAAACAATCTTTCAACTTTAAACTCATTTGAAATTACAGATGAAAATGGAACCATTTACACCTTTAAATCAGTCTATACAGGTGGTGGGATTATCTCTGAGTGGTATTTATCCAATATAGTTTCCGCAGATGGTACTGAAGAGATTAAGCTAAATTACGTGGCCCAAAATCAAGGCATTGCTTATAACAGATGGGATTTTGTGTTTCAAAGTGGCATTGACAATCCCCAGGGAATGAATTGTTTGCCTTATGATATTGGCGCTTCTTCTTCATTGTCTCTTTCTCCTGTAAGACAATTTACAACTCCTGTTTTAAGTAGTATTGAAAGTAATAGTGAAATAATAAATTTTGTTTACGATACGCGAAGTGATTTTTTATACCTCAAGAGGTTAAAAGAGATTAACGTTTCCTCTAAAGATAACCCGGCTGTAGTTAAGAAAAAAATCGAATTTTCATCCAAATATTTTAATTCCTGGGATAATGTAGACAAGAGATTAGCATTAGATTATGTAACAATATCTAATCCAGAGAATTCAGATACGCAAAAATACGCATTCAAATATAATGAAGTCAATAAGCTTCCACCTTACCCTGAACACATGACAAATAGGAGGTATAGTGTCGATTTTTGGGGCTATTATAATGGCGTAAACAATATCTCAAATCTTCCAGCTGAATTTCTTCCTATTGCCAATAGGAATAGCTATGGAGGGGATAGAAATGCAAGTTCAGATCAAGCAACAGCAGCAGCTTTTATGTTGCAGGAAATTAAGTATCCAACAGGGGGTAAAACTGCTTTTGAATTTGAAAGGCACTATGCAGATTATTTATATACATATAAAAATACATCTGGTATCGCGGTTAATAAAGGAGGATATATAGGAGGATTTAGAGTAAAAAAAATATCAAATTTTAAAAGCGATACAGATCTAAATCCAGAAATTAAATCTTACAGCTATAATGGAGCTGTTTATCTAGCACCTAAGCAAGAATATTTCTCTCACGACCAGAGATTTACTGAAGTAATCAATATTCCTGGTTCTCCGGGAGTTCCTGATACTTCCTGTTGGACAGATTATCAAAGGAAAATGGTTTATTCAGAACCTTTTTTCCCAATGGAAGTTGCACCGGGTTTAACAATTATGTATCCTTCGGTTACTGAAGTGATTGGTACTTCTCTAAGCAATGCGGGTAAAACTATTTATAAATACAATATCCCTGAATCAGCAGTAGATTATTATAACAATCCAGAGCATCCCGCTGCATTTGAATCAGAATTTTATTATCATCCCCAACATTATGATAAAGGAAATTATGTTCCAAAATTAGTAGATAAAGAAACTTATGACAGTGCTGGAAATAAAGTATATGAAGAACATAATCAGTACGATAACTACTTTGAAACTACTTTTAATACCGGTATTAAACTTAGTAGGACAAAACTCTATGATCAAAATTATTTTTCTGCAAACTATGCCTATGTTTCTCCTTGTTGCTATTGTTCTGCTCCTTCAACAACTTGCCAGGCTGGAGGTATATGTTCTCCAGTTGTACAAGATTTTTTAGCATCAGTAATAGCTATAGATACTAAATGTTATAGAAAAGCTTCCTTACTAACCTACACTTTGAGAAAAACATATGATAAACTCGATCCAAATAAAGCTATTTCTGAAACTATAAATTACCAATATAATCAGCAAAATCTAAGAGAAAAAGAAGTCTCTAAATTAAATAGTTCAGGAGAAAATATAATAACCTCATACAAGTATCCAAATGATTTTTATTCTACTTATCCCTATACAACTATGGTAGATAAAAACATTATAACTCCTGTAATTGAACAGACTACTAAAAATCAAGGTGTACAAATTCAAAAGATATATAATGAATATAAAAACTGGGGAAATAATATTATAGAGCCAGAGTTTGTTAAATATCAAAAAGATACACAATCGGCTTTAGAAAATAGAATTCGATTTTTGGCCTATGACCAAAAAGGCAATATTATCAGTTTAAAAAAAGAAGATGATATTCCAATAACCTACTTATATGGATACAATAAAACCCTTCCTATCGCTGAGGTAAAAAACGCTAATAATATAGATCAAAGTACCTCGCAAACGGAATATTTATTCAGTAATATGTTTGTACAACCAATGTCGTTAAATCAAAATTATACTGTGGGTACCTTTACAGTCTCGACGGATAAGACGGTGCAAATTAGTCGGGACTATGTCAAAAATAATGACCATGAAACGACATTTTATATCTCTGTATACAAATCTGGATTCTCGTTGCCACAAATCAGTGATTATCTCTCTACAGGTCAGACCGATGCATCAGTTTCATCGTCTTATTTCTTGCCAGCAGGAACCTATACAATTGTAATGAATGTAGGATATGGAGGAAAATCAGGGCCGTACCAGCATGATATAAACTTTAATTTAACCTCTACTGTGGAACAAAAATTGAATATTCCTTTTCATACCAGTTTTGAAGAGGATACGCAAGCTATAAATACGGTTTACGCCAAGACTGGCAAAAAATCCCACAGTGGATCTTATACTATTAACATACCGCCAGCTTCTGCCGGATATACTCAAGTTATTGTTTCTTACTGGGGCAAAACAAATGTATCATCACCTTGGACCTATGTGGAGAATGTTTTAAATACAAGCAATGGGTTCGTATATACAGTTGGCAGCTCATACGCTTATATAGATGAAGTTAGATTGTATCCTGTAGAGGCTCAGATGACCACTTTTACCTATGATTCTTTTTTTAAAGCTCCGACCAGCGTTATGAAACCTGATAATAGGGCTGAATATTATGACTACGATGGATTTGGCCGACTTAAAGAGATTTATCTTAAGGACACAGCCGATGCAAAGAGCTTGCTCAAATCTTTTAATTACAATTTCAAGCCTTTTGTACAATAGTAATTTCAAGGGTAAACCTTTGAATTCTGAGCAAAAAAAAAGTAGAATATATTCTAAACTAATTATATAAAAAAGTAAACCAAATGATTATAAAAAAAATTATAATTCTGTTTTTGTTTTTATTTCCTATACTAATTATTGGTCAAACAAATAGCGAAAATTATATAAAAACTGTAGCCTATAAAACACAAAGTAGCTCGGTAATAGTATCACCAACAATTAATCAGGCGAGTGAAAATATTACTTATTTTGATGGTTTGGGCAGGCCTGTACAGCAAATAGCCAGTAAACAATCACCCACGGGAAAAGATATTATAGTTCCCATAGAATACGATGCTTTTGGACGCGAGGAAAAAGAGTATCTTCCTTATGCATCTACTCAGAGCAATTCCAGTTATATTGATTCTGCCACTTTGCTTGTCAATCTTAAAGCGCAGTATCAAACCAATTATGGCGCTTCCAATGACAACCCTTATAGCCAGAAACAATTAGAAGCTTCTCCTCTTGATCGCGTCTTAAAACAAGCGGCACCGGGATATGATTGGAGAATCAATGGAGGTCATGAAATAAAATTCGACTACCAAACTAATACCGCTAGTGAAGTAATCAATTTCAAAGTTAGCCTCACTGTGGCAAACAATACGTATATCCCTACATTATCAAAAAGTACAGCTAATAATGGTTTTTATAATGAGAAGGAACTTTACAAGACTATAGTCTATGACGAGAATACTGCAGCTTCGCCACTTGAAGGAGATGGATCTACGGTAGAATTTAAAAATAAAGAGGGTCAGGTAATTTTAAAAAGAACCTATGGCAACTCTATGGTAAATGGTACCTCTCAAAATAATATAGCTCATGATACTTATTATGTGTATGATATTTACGGAAATCTGACTTTTGTAATTCCTCCCAAAGCTGTTGATTTAATTAGTAATAGTTCGATGAATGCACTGCCAAATGAAACATCAACAGCACAAATAAATTCATCCAGCAATCCACTGTATATAACTGCCACCAATTCTATACGGCTCCTTGAGGGATTTCATGCCCAGGCTGGCAGCGCCTTTAGTGCTAAAATTGTGAACTCAGGAATTTCTGTTTTAAAGGAATTGTGTTACCAATATATATACGATAATAGAAATCGCCTGGTGGAGAAAAAATTACCGGGCAAAGATTGGGAATACATTGTATACGACAAACTGGACAGGGTTATCCTTACACAAGATGCCAATTTAAGAACAGATAAAAAATGGCTTTTTACCAAATATGATGCTTTTAGCAGGCCAGTCTATACAGGAGAATATACCAATATAGTAAAAACGACCCGTGTTGATATGCAGTTGCTTGCAGCTGCAAGTACTTCACTTTTTGAAACCAGGCAAGCAGCAAACACTATAAATGGAAGTACAGTATATTACACCAACAATGCCTTTCCTGCCATTAATGATGTAAATATTAATTTGTTTACCATAAACTACTATGATGATTATAATTTTGATGCTCTTCCTGCCGGTACTTCAGTACTATCCTATGGTATCACCCCTACTGTCAACGTTAAAGGTTTATCAACAGGCAGCAGAGTGCGTATTTTAGGAAAATCCAACTGGATAACCAATTGGAACTACTATGATGAGAAAGGAAGGCCTATTTACAGTTACAGTAAAAATGATTATTTGGGCACTACCAGCATCGTGAAAAGTCAACTTGATTTTGTTGGCAAAACTTTAGATGTGACATCGTTGCACACCAGAAATAGTGTCACTACTACCATAAAAGATACTTTTACTTATGATCATGCCGATAGGCTCACTAAACAGGAACAATCTATTAACGGAGCCACTCCGCCTGAAATCATAGCTGCCAATACCTACGATGAATTAGGACAGTTAATCATCAAAAAAGTAGGAGGCAAAACGGTACAAGGCTTGCAAACTGTAAATTATGGATATAATATCCGAGGATGGCTTAAAAATATTAACGATGTGAACACGATTGGTACTGATTTGTTTGCTTTCCAAATCAATTACAATGACATTGCTGATAACACTAAAAAAGTCTTTAATGGAAACATCAGTCAGACTTTTTGGAAAACGACCAATAGTGATGCAAGTATAAAAAACTATACCTATAGCTATGATAAATTAAACAGATTAACTGACGCGGTTGATAATTTAAACAAGTTTAGAGAAAGTATAAATTATGACCAAAATGGAAACATTACTAATCTTGTACGACAAGGGGAAATTGTGGCCGGTGTACCCTATATTACCAATCCGTCGGATTTTGGCATTATGGACAATCTTACCTATACCTATGACATGGGAAATCAGCTTCAAACAGTGTCTGACAGTGCCAATGATACTTATGGATTCAGGGATGATCAGATTGGACCGACAGCAGATAGCTCTACTGATTATACTTATGATGCTAACGGAAATATGAAAAGCGATACCAATAAAGGGATTACAGCGGTACAATACAATCATCTTAATTTACCAATGCAAGTAACTATCGCAGGACAAAATATAAAGTATGAATATGATGCTACGGGTGTAAAACAACAGAAAACAGCAAATGGAATTGTGACAGATTACGCAGGAGGTTTTATCTATGAAGGCAGTCAATTGAAGTTTTTCTCCCAGCCAGAGGGTTACGTATCTTATAATTCAGGAACTTTTGACTATATTTATCAGTATAAAGATCATCTGGGTAATGTTCGTTTGAGTTACGACAAGAACTTAAATATTATTGAAGAAAATAATTATTATCCGTTTGGCTTAAAACATAAAGGCTATAATAATGCAACGGTAATTGGTGCAGGAAATGCAACAGCGCAAAAGTATAAATACAATGGAAAAGAGTTGCAAGACGAGCTTGGACTTAACATGTATGACTATGGGGCACGTAATTATGACCCTGCGATTGGTCGCTGGATGAATATTGACCCTTTAGCCGAGCTAGCATATGACTTAACCCCAAATCGCTACTGTTATAACAATCCTATTAGATTTGTTGACCCAAGTGGACTATGGGAAGAAACTGCTACTGGTTATACAACTGATAAAGCAGATGATATAAAACGTTTTATGTCATACCTAGGATTTGAAAAAAATGCATTAAACAACTCTCCTACAGATGAGCAGATGGGTTCATTTGTTGAAGGAGAAATGTCAGAGGGAGGACATGGAAAAACAAGCGATGGAGCAATTTTAGCAGATGAATTAACAATTGTTGGCAGTAGAAAAAATGGAAAATTTGAAGGTTATGCAGATAAATCACTACAAGATTTTTCGCATGGAGTGCAAAGAAGTTTAACACCAGATGCCTTAGACCCTAGAACCATTGGGCAACAATTTTTTGGATTTGGAGGATTAACTTATCCAGGTCCATCTAACCCAAAGACTTATGCAGGAAATGACGATTATTCATATGTACCCCAAGGAATAGAGGAATTTCCAGCATTAGCGCATGACTTAGCGTATGATAAATTAAAGATTAGAGGAGGTGCAGGATTATTTACTGCTACAAAAGCTATTAAAGCAGATTATAAATTTGTCACTCAGGAATTGGCGATTGCATTGACTCCTGGTTATAGTGCTCAGACAAGAGGAAGAGCAGGTGCAATGGCTATAGGATTGGGAACTTTTGCTTTGCCAAAAACAGTTTATTCTACTGTAATGGACACATATGGGAAAATTCACGAAGCAACTAAAGAATAATAAGCAAAATAAAAATTATGATATTCAAAAATAAAATAAAAGGATGGGTTTTACTTGTTACAGTTTCTTTAATAAGTTGTGATGGAACCTTAGGAGGATTCAATACAATTAGTTTTCCTACATCAAAGAAAAATATTGAAAACGCAATAGATACTTTATATTCAAATTACCCTGATTATAGGATTCCAGATAAATATAAGAGTTTTGATAATTGGTCAAAAAGTGGATATGATTTTTTAGACACTCGGATATTCTATTTTAGTCAGGCACCTGAGGAAATGTACTATGTCTCTTTTGTCGGAGATGAAGAAACCTTTAAAGATTCGACACATATCGATATTGCTATTCGTGCAGTTTTTATGGGAAATAAAAGAAAGTGGCTTAAACAAGAAGATTTTAACAAAGAAGAAGAAAGTAGAATTCAAGCAAGATTTAATACGGAAATAATCTCTAAACTTGAAGGATATACAAAAAGTAAAGCTAAAGATTTAGGTTATTAAATTTTCAATTAAATAAATTTATTGCGGTAAACCTACGCCAAAAGCCATTCCATAACGGAATGGCTTTTGGCTTTTATAGCGACATTGTTATCATGTATAACGTACCAAAGCGTAATTTACGTACTTAGATTATCCTGCAACCGCTGGACGACCCCGAAAAATAATCCGAATCAAAATCTGCAACTTATCCCCTTCCTGTATCAGCTGTCTCGATACCAAATACCAAGATTCTTAATTTCAAATTACCTCCCCGTACTATAAAATTGTGTACCTCTTCCAACCGATAACATCAATGCTTTAAGTGAAAATTCCACATTTTTTAAACTTCCCTGACCAGTGTCCCCCGCTAGCGCGAGCGTCCCGCTGGTGAACGCAATCAAAATCAATAAAGCAAAAGCCATTGTGTTACGGGATGGCTTTGCTTTTTTAAATCTTTTTTTGCTAGCGTATGTCTGTTTTCGGAAGTATTAAAAAACAAAAAAGCTCCAGATTTCTCTGAAGCTTTGTTTTAGTAGTTCGCCGCGGCGAAGACTCGAACCTGTGTCCGCCGTGGAGGATATGAGTCCGACGTAGATTAAAACAAAAAAGCTCCAGATTTCTCTGAAGCTTTGTCTTAGTAGTTCGCCGCGGCGAAGACTCGAACCTGTGTTCGCCGCGGCGAATATGAGTCCGACGTAGATTAAAACAAAAAAGCTCCAGATTTCTCTGAAGCTTTGTTTTAGTAGCGGGAACAGGACTCGAACCTGTGACCTTCGGGTTATGAGCCCGACGAGCTGCCTACTGCTCTATCCCGCGATGTTTCGGGTGCAAAGATAAGCAGTAAATACGGTTATGGCAAGAAATTACAGAAATATTTTTTTAGATGCTTTAAAGTTTAATAACTTCTTAACATACAGTCGTTTGTGTGTTTTTAGAAAGCGATTTAGCTAATGGAATCAATTTTATAATTCAGTAATTCCAGATAAGGATCATTTTTTAAACCCAATAAAAGACCAAAAGCAGGCTCGGTTTTGTAACCTTTTTGTTTGAGTTGAATGATTTTTAATCGGAAGTTTTCATCTTTTGATGCCAGGATTTGGTGTTCGATAATCATATGTTTATAACCGTTTTGATTTTTTGTCGGAATGTTTTGTCCGAAAATTTCAATTTCAAAAGGATCAATTCTGAAATTCGCTACTATAGTTTCCTGATTATCAATTTGCGTTTCCCGAATTTTGAATTCTCTTTCATTTCCAAAAACAGCTTGAATTTTGGCTATAAAATCAGTTTTGTTTCTCCAGTAACAAATAATATCAAGATCGCTATTTTCAATATCAATATTTATCGGAATAGTGCCAACTAAAATAGGTTCAAATTCAGCAATATTCAACAAAACATTATTTCGGGTTAAGATCTCATAAGCCAGAATTTGTTTTTGATTTCCGGTTTTTAAATACTCAATATTGCTAAAGTCTGCCATTCTACTTGCTATAATCTTTTACTTCTTTGATTTCTTCTTCTAATATTTTATTAATATCGACTTTGGCATTTATAAAAGTGAAAATTGAGGTCTTATATTCTCGTGCATACTTATTTGTTATTTGACCAACATAGGCAGAAGATTGAAAATGCTGGCTTGTTTCTTTAAATTCAGCTTCAGCTTCCTCATATTCTATAACTCTGATCACATTTTTGTACTTCACATCAAGATTAAACCAATTTACATAATCGGCATTAAAAGAAACGGCTTTGATTCCTTTTTTAGAATAATAATTGATAGCTCCGGCTTGTCCGTAATTATCACAAAGTACAAGTGTTTTCTCCGGATTTGGAAGAGAAGCATAAACAGAATCTGTTTTGCGGGCCAATTCTTTCCATCCCAGCATATCGGCAAAATCTTGTGGCAACGCATGATCTTTTCCATCTTCCCAACGCAGCATTCCCAGTTTTTTATATTTCTCAGGATGCTTCACTATAAATTCAGGACTTTTGTTTGGAAAAGCCATGTTGTACATCGGAATAAATAACAATAACGGAATCAAAATAAAAATCGGTTTTAAATATCTTTTCCATCCTGAATTTAAAATATTCGAAAGAAAAACAGCGCCAAAAGCGATATAAACAGGATATAAGCCAATAGCATAATATGCTTTTGCTTTAAAATAAATAAAAACAATCAGGGTGAAAATTATTGAAGCAAAAAAGAACTTAAAATTTGCAAAGGGTTTGTTAAATAATAAAGCATATAATCCGGAAAGAATAACGAGAAAAGAACCAATAAAAAACAACAATTGTTCTTTTAAAAAGCCAATACGATCTACATTAATTAGTTGTGTTTCGGCCAGTTCTTTCATATGATGCACTATCGGAAATTGATTGTTGTATTGCCATAATAAATTTGGAAGAATCAATAATAATCCCAAAATCAAAGCAAAATAAAGTTTTTTCTCTGCTAAAATTTTTCTTTGATTAAAAAGTAAAAGAGCAGGTAAGAGTCCGATAAGTAAAAACAGAATGTTGTATTTGTTCAAAAATCCAAAAGCGAATACAACTGCTCCAATATAAAACCATTTTTTTTCTTCTGTCGTTATGTATTGAATAATAACATAATAAAAAGCGGTCCAGCACAAAACATCTAAAGAGTTTGGCTGGTATAATGTATTGAGTCGCAATAAGCATGAAAAGAGAATACAAGTCGCACCCAGAATTAAAGCGTATAAATTGCCTTTAAGCGTTTCAATAGTTTTCCAGACAATTAGTAAAGTCAATACGCCAAAAAGAGCTGGAAAGAATTTAATCCAGAAAACAGAATTTCCGAGCAAAAATATCAAATAAGAAAACCACGAAGTAACCGGCGGAACGGATAAATATCCCCAGGCTAAATGATGCGCCTGATCAAGATGCAGGTATTCATCACGCTGCAAATCATATTCCGGACTTATAAGGATATATTGTAAAGCAAATTTTAGAATAATAAATGCAATTAGAATTATCGTTTTTTTGGTCATAAAGGTTTTGTTATAAATAACTTAAGTGTTATAAATTCTTTAGCTAATATATCATTTATTTTGAATTTAGAATGCCACTTATAATGATTCTGTTTAATAAAAGACATATCAATTTTGGAAGTTTTAATTTCATAAAAATGAATGTTTTAGCCCGAAATAAGCTGTAATTTAGCATGAAAGACCAAAAAATACTGAGAATAGTGCTTTATATTAACTCTAAAAAAACGATTTGTTTAAAAAATATTTACAAAATCGTTTTAGTAATTCTATTTTAGTTTATATTTGTGTATATTTAAAGCTTAAAAAAGATAAACCATAAATGAAAAAGATTACTATAAAGGATATTGCTATAAAGGCTGAAGTCTCAATATCTACTGTGTCTTTTGTAATTAACGGTAAAGGGGAAAAAATGGGAATCAGCGCTGCTGTCATAAAGAAAGTGCAGGATATCGCTGAAAAACTTCATTATAGACCCAGCATGATTGCAACCAGTTTGAGGACTGGAAAAACAAGATCTATTGGACTTATTGTAGAGGATATTTCGAATCAATTTTTTGCTGATTTGGCAAGAGTCATCGAAGATGAGGCTAAAAATATAGATTACAGAGTTTTTTATTGCAGTACAGGAGATGATGATGAACGTTCTGAAGAATTGATACATAGTCTTTTGCAGGCAAACGTAGATGGTTTTATTATTACACCTACACAAAATCTTGAAGACAAAATTGATCTTCTTTTAAAATTGAAAAAACCCGTTGTATTAGTTGATAGATATTTTCCGGGACAGCAAGTAAGTCATGTTGTAATGGATAACTATGAAGCCTCAAATTCGGCTACGAAATTTCTAATCGATAAGGGATGTAAAAATATTGCTGTTGTTAATATTACATCTGAAATGATTCAGATGACTTTAAGGGAAGATGGTTACAGAGACGCCTTAAAAGAAGCTGGAATGTACAATGAATCGCTTGTTCTTCATGTAAATTATCATAGCAATGAAGAAACAAGAATTGAAGAACTAGTAAATTTTTTCAATAAAAATCCTAAGATAGACGCTGTTCTGTTTTTAGCAAATTATATGGGATTGGCGGGTCTTCAGGCCTTTAGAGGAATGGGGATTAGAATTCCTCAAGATATCGCTGTTATTAGCTTTGATGATCATGACAGTTTTAAATTGCATACGCCTACAATAAGTGTAATTGCACAGCCAATTGAAGATATTGCAATTAATGCCATTCAGTTATTAATGAGTCAGATGACAGATATAGAAACATTTGAAGTTGAAAAATGTCTTAAAAAGGGCAATTTGATTATCAGAGAATCTGTCTGATTTAGTCACAAGATTTTTAAAATTAAAAGGAAAAACGATTCGTTTTTTTTAGCTATTTTACTAAATCGTTTTAGCTTGTTTTAGTATTAAAGTATTGAATTAATTGGGTTTTCTTAAGAAGAAGAAAATTGAAAATTTAGTTAATAAACGAAGAATAGTATTAAGAAGGAGAAATAATAATTTATTTCCGGAATAAAGAATAATTTAAAAATTTTGGTTAGTTAGTTTGAATTAAGCCGGGTTGGAATACCTGTACCTCCCGGCTTATTTTTAAGTTACGATTTTTGATTAAGTTTAGAGAGATAAAGGTTTAAATAAACAATTTAATCCGTGTCATTAGCATTCCATTATAGAAGTCAAATAAAAGAATAGAATATGTTTACAAAATACAACAAAATAGTGTTTAGCGGAATTTTAGCTTTAAACCTGTTTTTTACCCATACTTCAATTTCACAGGAAAAAAAGGCGAAAGCAACTAACTCAGATTATACCCAATATGTAAACCCGTTTATAGGATCTGCGGGGCATGGACACGTTTTTGTAGGCGCTAATGTTCCTTTTGGGGCAGTTCAATTAGGGCCTGTAAATATCTTTGAAGGCTGGGATTGGTGTAGTGGTTATAATTATGCCAGTAATACCATTTTAGGATTTACACATACACATTTAAGCGGTACCGGAATTGGAGACTTAAATGATATTCTTTTACTTCCCGTTTCCGGAAAAGTGCCTCTTTTTAAAGGTACAAAAGAAGATATGATAAACGGTTACGGCTCTTATTTTTCTCATGAAAATGAAATAAGCAAGCCCGGTTATTACAGCGTTTTATTGGATAAATATAAAATTAAAGCCGAATTAACAGCCAGCGAAAGAGTTGGTTTTCATAAATATACTTTCAATTCTGCTACAGATTCACATGTTTTATTAGATCTTGCTGATGGTGTGGGTTGGGATAAACCAGTAAAAACGTTCATCAAAAAAACAAATGAAACGACACTTGTCGGCTATCGTTTTTCAGAAGGCTGGGCAACGGATCAGCGTGTTTATTTTGCAATGGAATTTTCTGAACCAATTTCAAATTTAGCCTTATACGATGATAAAACTGCCGTTTCAGGAACTGAAGGTGAAGGTTTAAAAATGAAAGCTGTTTTGGATTTTGCGTCTTTAAAAAACAAACAGGTTTTAGTAAAAGTCGGAATTTCACCGGTAAGTTATGAAAACGCTTCAGCGAATATAAAAGCGGAGATTCCGAATTGGGATTTTGACAAAACAGTTAAAGAAGCAACGTCAAAATGGAACAAAGAATTAAGCAAAATTCAAATCAAAGCAAATGATAAAACAATGAAAGTTTTTTATACTTCATTATATCACA
This sequence comes from Flavobacterium sp. GW821-FHT11G01, assembly GCF_058808175.1. Taxonomy (NCBI): domain Bacteria; kingdom Pseudomonadati; phylum Bacteroidota; class Flavobacteriia; order Flavobacteriales; family Flavobacteriaceae; genus Flavobacterium; species Flavobacterium sp. GW821-FHT11G01. The sequence continues at coordinate 296,087 of NZ_JBXARK010000003.1, forward strand.
CTGCATTTGCGCCTTCCATTTTTAATGATGCAAACGGAGATTACAGAGGAACAGATAAAAAAGTGTATGAAAAAGCAAACTTCACAAACTACACAACTTTTTCACTTTGGGATACTTACCGAGGTTTACATCCTTTATACACAATCACACAACCGGATAAAATTAATGACATTGTAAAATCATTTTTGGCTATTTACCAACAACAGGGAAGATTACCGGTCTGGCATTTAATGGGAAATGAAACCAATACAATGAATGGAAATCATTCTATTGCCGTTATTGTGGATGCCTATCTAAAAGGTTACCGTGATTACGATGTGGCATTAGCCTACGAAGCCATCAAAAAAACGGCTATGCAAACGCGCGACGGAATGGATTATATACAAAAATTAGAATACATTCCTGCTGATAAAATGCTTGAAACGGTTGGGAACGCTTTAGAATATGCTATCGATGATTATTGTGTCGCTCAAATGGCAAAATCACTAAACAAGACAGAAGATTATACTTATTTCTCAAAAAGAGCCAATTTGTACAAACTTTATTTTGATAAAGAAACCACTTTTATGCGTGGTAAATTAACCAATGGAAATTGGCGAACACCTTTTAATCCGCTATCCTCTGCGCATCGTAAAGACGATTATGTTGAAGGGAATGCCTGGCAATATACCTGGTTGGTTCCCCAAGATGCTTATGGTTTGATTGATTTATTTGGAAGTGAAAGTAAATTTTTAGCCAAATTAGATTCCCTTTTTCTAATTACAGATAAAGTAGAAGGAGAAGAAGTTTCACCAGATATCAGCGGTCTGATTGGGCAATATGCACAAGGAAACGAACCCAATCATCATATTCCGTATTTATATGCCTATGCAGGAGAACCTTGGAAAACAGCAAAATTAATTAGGGAAATTGATGATAAATTCTATTCTACAAAACCGGACGGACTATGTGGTAACGAAGATTTAGGACAAATGTCTGCCTGGTATGTTTTATCTTCAATGGGATTTTATTCGGTTAATCCGGCGAATGGAATTTATGTTTTTGGAAGTCCATTAGTAAACGAAGCTACTATTCATCATAAAAAAGGAATCTCATTTACAGTAAAAGCTATAGATAACAGCGCTTCAAATATGTATATTCAAAAAGCAGAATACAATGGAAAACCGTATACAAAATCATTTATTACACAGGATATGATTGTGAAAGGCGGTGAATTGAAATTATATATGGGAAGCAAGCCATCAACAACTTTTGGAGTAAAAAAAGAAGATAGACCTCTTTAAATTTTAGATTTTTAGAGTTCAGATTTTAGATTTAAGAATTAGGAAGTTTTGCTTCCTGCAAGGTTTTTAAAACCTTGTAGGTATGATTTCAGGTTCAGATAGCTTTGTCAAAGTTTAAAACTTTGACAAAGCTTAGCCTCGAGATTTACATTTTATAAAAAAACTGAAGAATAACAATACAGAGTATGAAAATAAAAAGTTTAATTTTTTTAGGATTATTACAAAGCTACGTTTTTGTAAATGCGCAAGTTAAAACGTTAGATCCGGTTGAATATGTCAATCCTTTAATGGGAACACAATCTTTGCACAGTCTTTCAAATGGAAATACTTATCCGGCAATCTGCAGGCCTTGGGGAATGAATTTCTGGACACCACAAACCGGAAAAATGGGAGACGGATGGGCTTATATTTATACGGCCGAAAAAATTAGAGGTTTTAAACAAACACATCAGCCATCACCATGGATGAACGATTATGGTCAGTTTTCGATTATGCCGGTAACAGGTAAATTGGCTTTCGCCGAAGCAGACAGAGCAAGCTGGTTCAGTCATAAAGCTGAGGTTTCAAAACCCTATTATTACAGCGTTTATTTGGCTGATTATGATGTTACGACAGAAATTACAGCTACTGAAAGAGCAGCGCATTTTCAGATTACTTTCCCTGAAAACGAACAATCTTCCATTGTAATTGATGCATTCGATAAAGGTTCTTATGTAAAAATTATTCCTTCTGAAAATAAAATCATCGGTTATACAACCCGCAATAGCGGTGGCGTTCCTACCAATTTCAAAAACTATTTTGTTTTGATTTTTGATAAACCATTTGCATTAAATTCAACATGGAATGAAAAAGGTTTAGAAAAAGACAAATTAGAATTGCAGGACAATCACGCCGGAGCAGTGGTTGGTTTTAAAACAAAAAAAGGAGAAATTATTAATGTAAAAGTAGCTTCCTCTTTTATTAGTCCTGAACAGGCAGAACTGAATTTAAAATCAGAATTAGGAAATGCTTCTTTTACTGAAACTGTAGCAGCTTCAAAAAAAGAATGGAATAAAGTTCTGGATAGAATAGCCGTAGAAAGTAATAACGAAGAGCAACTAAAAACCTTCTATTCTTGTTTGTATCGCGCAACTTGTTTTCCTCAAAAGCAATACGAAATAAATGCAAAAGGAGAAACGATACATTACAGTCCGTATAACGGAAATGTTGTACCAGGTTATATGTACGCCGGAACTGGTTTTTGGGATACTTTCCGTGCTCTTTATCCCTTGCTAAATTTGGTTTATCCTTCGATTAATAAAGAAATGCAGGAAGGTTTAATCAACGATTATAAAGAAGGAGGATTTTTACCAGAATGGTCAAGTCCCGGTTTTAGAAATGTAATGGTTGGAAATAATTCAGCTTCTGTGGTTTCAGATGCTTATATGAAAGGTTTACGCGGTTACGATATCAATACTTTGTATGAAGCTGTAGTACACGGCGCCAATAATGAAGGACCTTTAGAAGCTGTAGGAAGAAAAGGAGTTTCTTATTACAATACTTTAGGATACGTTCCTTACGATGTAAAAATCAATGAAAACGCCGCCAGAACACTTGAATATGCTTATGATGATTTTGCAATTTGGAAATTAGCAAAAGCGTTAAATCGTCCTAAAAAAGAAATCAGCGTATTTGAAAAACGAATGATGAATTATAAAAAACTTTATAATCCTGAGATTGGTTTTATGAGCGGTAGAAATAAAGACGGAAGTTTTCCGAAAAATTTTAATCCGTTAAAGTGGGGAGATGCTTTTACAGAAGGAAATGCGATGCATTACAGCTGGAGTGTTTTTCATGATGTTCAGGGATTAATTGATTTAATGGGCGGGCAGAAAAATTTTACAGCTAAACTGGATGCTGTTTTTACAACACCTCCGGTTTTTGATGACAGTTATTATGGATCTGTAATTCATGAAATTCGCGAAATGCAAATCATGAATATGGGACAATATGCTCATGGAAATCAGCCGATTCAACATATGATTTACTTGTATAATTATGCTGGCGAGCCCTGGAAAACGCAATATTGGTCAAGAGAAGTAATGAACCGCTTATATAAACCAACTCCCGATGGTTATTGCGGTGATGAGGATAACGGACAAACCTCAGCCTGGTATATTTTCTCTGCAATGGGATTTTATCCGGTTTGCCCGGCAACGGACGAATATGTTTTGGGTGCGCCATTATTTAAAAAATTAACCTTGAAATTAGAAAACGGAAAACAGCTCCTTATAAATGCTCCAAAAAATTCAGAAACGAATAAATATGTTCAGGATTTAAAATGGGACAATGCAGGTTACTCTAAAAATTTCATCAACCATTTTGATGTTTTAAAAGGTGGTGAATTAAATTTTGATATGACCAGCGAACCTAATTTACAAAGAGGAACATCAGCAAGTGCCTTTCCATATTCTTATTCAACTTCAAAATAATACTATGCAATCATCACGTAGAAAATTTATAAAAAATACCGGAATTTTTTCAGCAGGATTATTCGCAATTCAAACAGATGTTTTTGGAATGCAATCGGATACTTTTAATTTTGCTCTTAAAGATTTTATCAGCAAAAGACCTCCATTAGCAGAACGAAAATTTACAAGTCCGGCGATAGAAGCAGCAATTACCAGAATTAAAAAACAAATTGCCAATCCTGAATTGGCCTGGTTGTTCGAAAACTGTTTTCCAAATACACTTGACACTACAGTTGATTTTGAAATTATCGATGGAAAACCGGATACGTATGTAATTACCGGAGATATCGATGCCATGTGGCTTCGTGATAGTACAGCTCAAATATGGCCTTATATTCCGTTTGTAAAAGAAGATAAAAAACTGGCAGAATTGGTAAAAGGAGTAATCAACCGCCAGGCGAAATGTATTTTGCTGGATCCTTATGCAAATGCTTTTTATAAAGATTTTACTAAAGTCAGCGAGTGGAAAAACGATATGACTAAAATGCAACCCGGAATCCATGAACGCAAATGGGAAATCGACAGTTTGTGTTATCCTGTTCGATTGGCTCATGGCTATTGGAAGGAAACCGGCGATTTGAGTTTATTTGACAGTAAATGGAAAGAAGCAATGCTTTTGGTATTGCAGACTTTCAAAGAGCAACAACGTTGGCATGATAAAGGACCGTATACTTTTCAGCGTGAAACGGCCTGGGCTACAGATGGAGTGCCTTTAGGCGGTTACGGATATCCTGTAAAACCTTGCGGATTGATTGTTTCAACTTTCAGACCAAGTGATGACAGTACTTTATTTGGCTATTTGATTCCGAGTAATATGTTTGCGATTGAGGTTTTGGGTTATTTAATCGAAATCTTCTCTTTGCCGTCAATGTTAGACAAAGATTTGGTGGCTAAAGCCAAAGAATTAAGAGAACAGGTTCAGAAAGGTTTAGAAGAAAACGGCATTATTGATCATCCAAAATTTGGTAAAATCATCGCTTTTGAAGTAAACGGATACGGAAGTTTTCATATGATGGATGATGCCAATGTTCCCTCTTTATTATCATTACCTTACCTTGGCGCAATTGAACCGGATAACCCACTTTATTTGAATACGCGAAAAGTAGTGCTTTCAGAAAACAATCCTTTTTTCTATAAAGGAAAAGCAGGCGAAGGTGTGGGCGGACCACATACCGGAGCTGATACAATTTGGCCAATGAGTATTGTTTTGAGAGCCATTACAAGTGTAGACGAAAAAGAAATTAAAGCTTGTATTAGCAATTTGATCAAAACAAATGCAGATACTGGTTTTATGCACGAATCATTTCACAAAGACGATGTGACTAAGTTTACCCGAAAATGGTTTGCCTGGGCGAATACATTGTTTGGAGAAATGATTGTTCATACGAGTATCAAATATCCTCAGATTTTAAAAGATAAGAATATCTAAAATTAAAAATATAAAATACACTATTAAGAGATTAGGTAGTACTTAATCGTTTAATGGTTCAATTCAGGAAAAATAAGATGAATAAAGAATATGCCGTTGGAATAGACATTGGAGGAACTCATATTACCGCAGCGATAATAGATATTGTAAACATGAAAGTGATTGATTTTTCATTGCATAAAGAATCATTTGATTCTAATTTGCCTGTTAATGAGGTCATGTCTATTTGGGAAAAAGCGATTCGTACTTCAGTAGAAAATTCAAAAGTAGATCAAATCAAGGGACTTGCGGTATGCATGCCAGGCCCGTTTGATTATATTAACGGACTCTGCTGGATAAAAGATCAATCAAAATACGAACACTTTTATGGATTGAACGTTCGTTATTTATTTCAGGGTTCGCTCAATCTTTCCAGCGAATTTCCAATTCTTTTTGAAAACGACGCTGTTTGTTTTGGAAAAGGAGAGGTTTTTAAAGATGCAACAAATCTTTCTAAAAAGGTAATGGCTGTGACGCTTGGAACCGGACTTGGGGCTTGTTTTATCGATAAAGGCGTTTCAATTGTTTCTGGAGAATTGGTTCCAACAGAAGGTGAAATCTACAATATCCCTTATAAAGATGGTATTGCTGAAGATTATGTTTCGGCGAGAGGTCTTATATCACACTATAAAACATTAGCGAAAAAAGAACTCAATAACGGATTAGAACTTTTTAATCTGGCTGTCGCCGAAGATGAAATTGCTATAAAAGTATTCGAAAAAATGGGCGAAGATTTAGCTTCAGTAGTGATTCCGTGGTTAGAAAAATTTGATGCTGATAGTTTTATCATTGGCGGAAAAATTGCGAATGCAAGCGAATTTTTTCTGAAGAGTTTCAATAAAAAAATTAAGGAATCGGGTCTTGAAATTACCGTTTCTGTTTCGACAGATAATGAAGTTGCCGCTTTATTAGGTGCTGCAAGTATGCTTTTTGCCGTTTAATTTTTTCTTAAATAATAAATTCAACAGATTCCAAATTTATTGAGAATCTGTTGAAAAACAGGATTTGTGTAAGTACGATCTTAATTTATGTTGTATTGTATGCCATTCTAAAATGGCTAAGATTAAAATATAGGAAGAAATGGAATTTTCAGATTAATCGTAGTCATTTAAATAAAGTGAATTCTATTTGCCCATTGCATAAGTAATACCTCCAAGCAAGTGCTGTGCGAAAAGAGGATCGCTGTAATTTTCAGGGCTATGTCCTAAAGCAGTGTAAAATGCTCTGCCACCATCATATTCATGATACCATGCCAAAGGATGATTGTCGCCATGTTTACCGCCTTTATAGGAAGATTCGTCAATTTTTATTAGCACATTTACATCTGGATTTAAATATTTAAAATTGTACCATTCATCTTTTCTTTCCCAAATTTCCGGAAGATGTTTTGTAGAAGGATGTTCGTGATTGACGATTATTAGTTTAGCATTTTGCGGTTCCGGATGCCCGTCAAAAATACCGCCGATCATTTGTGTATACCAAGACCAGTCTGGTTCGCAGTTTGTAGCTGAATGAATGCCAACAAAACCATTTCCTTTTTGTATAAATTTTTGTAAAGCCAATTTCTGATTTTCATCTAAAACATGACCAGAAGCACTTAAAAATATAACAGCTTGATATTGCTTTAAGTTTTTTGAATTAATAACAAGAGAATCTTCAGTAGCATCTACCAGAAAATGATTTTCCTGACCCAATTTTTTTATAGCTGCAATTCCGGCAGTGATGCTTTCATGTCTGAAGCCATTAGTTTTAGAAAAAATCAGTACTTTTTTGATTTTATCAGAAGTAGTTTGCTCTGTGTTTTTTGGATAGAACGAAACTAGAAAATAGCTTGTCAGCAGAATAGCAGTGTATAAAAAAGATTTTTTAATTGATAACAGTTGATTCATTTTGCAAAAATTTATTTCGGGAAGATAGAAAAAATATTCTTTGAGAAAGATTTTATGTCACATGAGATTTTATTATGTTTCCTTCTGCTCTTCTAAATGTTCTTCATGAAAAGCTGCACAAATGTAAATACAGACTTAATATTATATTTCGCTGATAAGTCCATTTTATCAGTAAATTATTGGTGAAGCCAAAAACTTAGATGTTATTTTATTTTTAAGTTTTAGTATTTGAGTTTAATAAATTTTGCATATTTTTAATGCAATCACATTCTGAATTTTTAAATAGAAATAATCGCTGTAGTGAATATTAAAATTAACTTTAAAGTGCTAAGATGAATAATATTCAAGATTTAAAAATAAAAAATGAGATACTGCCTATATTTGATTATTCTTTAAATTCTTTCACAAAAAATAAGATTCTTTACTTATTGGAAACACCTTTACGAAGTGAAGGTGAAATTATAGAAAGACAAAATATTCTAAAGGCCTTTGGATCTAATATGAAAGTTTTAGAGAACTATTCTTATACGGTGCTTTATTTAAACGAGGTTCACTTTTTCCTAAATAATTTTAAAGCAGTAAATTTTAAAAGTACAGGTTTTCTATTTTCGAGTCCTAATTATGATGAAATTGTTCTAAACAACAAATTACATCAAATGTTATTATTTTTTCACAGGCTTGAATCTGTGTATTTTTCAAGAATCAATATAAAAGATTTTCCTGAAATTTATAGAAAAGATTTGAATAGAATTCTATCTTTTCTTTCCTTCTTTGAATTGAAACATTATGAGTTAATAATTAGAGAGAAACGTTTAAAAAGAAAACATATTAAAGAATTAACAAATAAAATATTAAAGCTAAAAACAGAACAGAGGATAGAACTATTTTGGGAAGATTTATTTTTGTTTGAGTCCTATTGTTCTATTAGTTTGGCAATTAAAAATAGAAAATTTTGTTTTCCAACTTTTAAAGAAAAAGAAATAAGTTTGAATGATTTCTACTATCCATTAATTAAAAATCCAGTTAAAAATAACTTTACAGCTTTAACTAATGTTATTGTACTAAATGGGCCTAATATGTCAGGAAAGTCGACTTTTCTTAAATCGATTAGTTTGTGTATCTATTTAGGGAATCTCGGACTGGCCATTCCGGCATCAAAAGGAATAATTCCTTTTTGTAGTAATTTTTCAATTGGAATTAATAAACGAGATAATATTTTAAGTGGCTACAGCCATTTTATGACAGAAGTTATTAATCTTAAAGATGTTGTTATAAAGGCAGCGGAAGGAAAGAGATGCTTTGCGGTATTTGATGAGCTTTTCAGTGGAACAAATGTTGAAGACGCTGCGGAAATTTGTAGAACAACAATAAATGGTGTTAGTATTTATACCAATTCATATTTTTTTATATCCACCCATATTCAGGAATTAAGCGATGTTACAAACAGTACTATTTCTACATTCTATTTAGACTGTGAATTGATTAATAACATACCCACTTTTACATATAAATTAAAAAAGGGATGGTCAAATATTAAAGTTGGCAGGATTTTATTTGATAAAGTTGGATTGAATGAGCTTTTAAAAGATTCAAGACCAATTGATAAGTAATTTGTTTTGAGGTTAATTAATTTGGAATTTCTCATTTATAATTCTAAATAAAAAAACAAAGCTCCAGATTTCTCTGAAGCTTTTATCTAAGTAGCCCTGACAGGACATTTTGAACCATTTTGTTGATGATTTGAAAAAACTGAGCTTTTTAGTAGATAATTATTATATACTTTATTTTTTTTGCTCATTTTTCTCCTTTAATCTTTTCGCATTCTTTAGACTGTTATTAAGCATCCACTCAATCTGACCATTGACACTACGAAATTCATCATTAGCCCATTTTTCAATTGCTTTCATCGTTTCTGAATCAATTCTTAATGCAAATGACTTTTTTTCAGACATCTTTTTATTGATTTAAAGTACCGGTATTTATTACAGGTTTAGTTTCGCTATCGCCACAAAGTACTACCATTAAATTACTTACCATTGTTGCTTTCCTGTCCTCATCAAATTCTATAATTTCTTTATCTGCTAATAGTTTTAAAGCACTTTCTACCATACCAACTGCACCTTCTACAATTTTATGACGTGCAGCAACAACAGCCGACGCTTGTTGTCTTCTTAACATCGAATGAGCAATTTCAGGAGCATAGGCCAGATATCCAATTCTTGATTCTATTACTTCTATTCCGGCGATTTCTAATCGTTGCGTAACTTCATGTTCAAGGGCTTTGTTAACGTCATCAAAATTAGTACTTAATGTTACGGTTGCTCTCTCATCTTCAAAATGGTCATATGGAAAAGAACCTGCAAGTTTTCTAACAGCCGAATCTGTTTGGATTCTAATGAATGCCTCATAGTTATCAACTTCAAACGTAGACTTAAATGTATCTTTAACTTTCCATACTAATATAACACTAATTAAAATAGGATTCCCCATTTTATCATTAACCTTAATTTTTTCGCTTTCAAAGTTTCTTGCACGCAAAGATAAACTCGTTTTATTATAAAAAGGGTTTATCCAAAACAAACCGCTTTCTTTAATACTTCCCTTATAATCTCCAAACAGTAATAGAACTTTTGAGCTGTTCGGGCCTATTACAATAAAACCCTTTGTTAAAAAAACAGATATTAAAATTGAAGCCACTGCTAATATCATGTTGTTCGAGATAAAGCCATAAAGTGCTATTGTCATTGAAAGTAATAGAATGGCAACAACCAAATAGCCATTAAAGGGTGTTAAAATTTTTTCTGTTTTCATATTGAGTAATAGTTAAATGATATTAAATTGATATCATAAAGATATGAAATATTTTTAATACAGAAGATAAATTTTTATATAATTTATAAGTTTGAAGAAGGTGGAACTAAAGTATAAATAATCTCGATAATACAGATTTGCAATTTGTGTTCGGAAAGAAAAACGTAAAAAGGGCTATAAAAAAACTCTGGATTTCTCTGAAGCTTTTTATTTAGTAGCGGGAAGCATTCTAACAAAAACTTTAAAATTAAAAACTGAATTCGTATATTGTTCTGCAAAAATTAACTATGCTTCCAAATCTTTTTTAATTCATTTTAATAGAAATCATCTAGATTATGAAAAAATCCTTAGTGCTCTTTATTGCAGTCTTAGCTTTTACAGCGTGTTCAAAACATCAAGAGAAAAAAAATGTTGCTATCACTGGAATAGATTCCACATTGACACCTGGTAATGATTTTTTTAAATATGTAAATGGCAAATGGTACGATTCTGTATCAATACCGGCATCTCAAGCCGGAGTAGGTGCCTATATGTTTATGAATTTCCCGCAACGAATGCGCTTGCAAAGAATATTAGATAGTATTTCGAAAAGCGAGAATCCAGCAGGAAGTATTGCACAAAAGGTAGGAGACTTTTATGCATCAGGTATGGATACCGTAACCATTGACAAACGCGGTTATGCACCTATCAAACCCTTGCTTGCCAAAATTGAAACAATTAGTGATTTGCCATCCTTAATGAACTTTGTAGTTAATCAAGAAAAAGCAGGCAATTCTTCTATTGTTGCTTTTGGAGTATCTCCTGATCAAAAAAACAGCAGTATGAATATTGCCGGAATCTATCAAACGGGTATCGGTTTGCCTGACAGGGACTATTATTTCAAATCAGATTCATCGACTGTTGCGATACAGCAATCATACAAAAAATATCTTGCTACATTATTTCAGCAAACAGGCAGTAATGCTGAAGAAGCTAAAAAGAATGCTAATTTGGTTTACGATATTGACAAACAACTTGCGACTTCGCATAAAACAAAAGTGGAACTTCGAGATGTGCAGGCAAATTATAATAAAATAGCGGTGACAGATCTTGTAAAAAGGCATCCCAACATAAACTGGACTACTTTTTTAAATAATTTAGGAGCTAAAACCGATTTCATTAATGTAGGTCAGCCTGCGTATTATGATGCCCTTAATAAGCTCTTAAAAACCATCCCGATCAATAGTTGGAAAATTTACCTGAAAGCAAATTCTCTGGAAAGATATGCAGATGATTTAAGTAAACCTTTTGCAGATGCCTCATTTGAGTATACCAAAGTGCTTTCTGGTCAGGCTGTTCAAAAATCACGTGGCGAAAAAATGGCTAATGTCGTTGACAATTACTTAGGCGAAGCTTTGGGCGAATTGTATGTGAAAAAATATTTTTCAGAAGATGCCAAAAAACGTATGTTAGTCCTCGTGAATAATTTGCAAAAAGCGTACGGCAAAAGAATTGATAAGTTGGAATGGATGAGTCCTGTTACGAAACAAAAAGCTAAAGAAAAATTGTTCGCCATTACTAAGAAAATAGGATATCCCGATAAATGGAGAGACTATAGCAATGTGCATGTGGCTAGAAATACTTATTTTGAGAATATGGTTTCGGCTTCTACGGTTGCATATCAATTTCAATTGTCAAAATTAGGTAAACCAGTGGATAAGTCAGAATGGTATACGACAACTCCAACAGTTACGGCATATAACAATCCTACTGCAAATGAAATTGTTTTTCCTGCAGGTATTTTGCAAGCTCCATATTTTGATAATAATGCAGATGATGCACTTAATTATGGCGGTATCGGAATGGTTATAGGTCACGAAATAACCCATACTTTTGATGATCAGGGCGCTCAATATGACAAGGATGGAAACCTAAAAAACTGGTGGACAAAAGAGGATTATGCACAATTTAAGTCAAGAATACAACAGGTTATCAATTTATACAGTACTTATACCGTTTTAGGCGATCTACACATTAATGGCGCAATGACAGTTGGCGAAAATACAGCGGATATTGCTGGAATAGCAGTTGCCTATGATGCTTTTAAAATGACTGAACAAGGAAAAGGAAACACAAAAATCGACGGTTTTACACCAGACCAACGCTTCTTTATTTCTATAGCCAAAATATGGAGAGTAAAAATGAAAGACGAGTTCCTGCGTTTGTGGATTAACAATAATCCACATTCTCCACCAAATTGGCGTGTTAACGGACCTCTAATGAATACGACACCTTTTTACGAAGCATTTAATGTAAAGCCTGGAGATAAAATGTTTTTGCCTAAGAAAGATAGGATAACAATTTGGTAATACCTTGGTTTTCCTAAGTATTTCAATGAAAAAATACGCAAAGTTCATAGTGAACTTTGCGTATTTTTTTTAGAAATTTTCCAAACTTATGTTTTAACAAAAAACAAAAGCTCCATATTTCTCAAAAGTTTTCCTGGAAAAACATCTTTTTTCTTTTTAAGAGATGTTTTTTAAGATATTTAAAAGCTTTATTTCTTTTTTGATTATTCTTATCATAAATAATCCGAAGATTAATAAAAAAATATAACCGCTTGAGAGGATGTAAAGATAAAAACCTCTTGAGAAATTGTCTTTAAAAACAGGCAAAAGCATTGTAAAACCAATAATATAAGTCAGATAAATGATGGGTGTAAAAATGTAATGTATTTTTTTTCTCCATTCATAAAACTGATGAGCCAGTTTACTATATTCAATTAAGTTGACATCGGTCTTTAAGTTTTTAATTTTTTTTGTGCTAATCCATTCTAAGGCTATACGTACAAGAAGCATTGTAATCATGATGCATAATCCAAAACTAAACAATGTTTGTTTATAAGCGCCTACCCAAATATAATATGCGATTAGTATTAATGAGGTCAGACTTAAAATGACTTTGGTCCAAAAATGACTGCGCTTAATTTTTTTAGTATTTGCCTCGGCTTTTTTAATAATTTCATTGGCTGTTGGTTTTGCATCAGATTCTGTTTGCTGATCCCAAATATTTTGTAATTCTTCAAATGTTTTCATTTTGTACACATTGAGTTAAACTTTTTTTGATTCGGTGGATTCTAACACGAAGTGTTTCTTCGGTAATTCCTATTACTTCAGATATTTCCTGATATTCAACACCGTCTAAAGTCATCAGGATTATCATTTTGTTTGTTTCTTCAAGCTTTTGTATACATTGATACATTTGTTGAAGCTGCTCGTCTTTTTCGCTCGAATAAGTTTCCGAAACAGTCTGCGGCAGGATATCGGTTCTAATTTCTTTTCTTGAAGATGATTTTCTTAAATAAAGAAGGCATGTGTTTACTGCAATCCTATAAATCCAGGTGCTAATGCTCGAGTCGTTTCGGAAGGTGTCTAATTTCTCCCAGACTTTGATAAAGATTTCCTGAGTAGCATCAGAGGCCAATGCAGTGTCTCCACAAAAATAACCTTTGCACAAGCGAAACACTTTATTGTAATGCTTGGAGTATATCTCGTTGAATTGTTCTTTTTCAGCCACTTTATTTTAATTCTGATTTTACATTTTCTATAAACCACTCCGGTTGATCGTACATTACAAAATGCGCTGCTTTTGATGCATAAAGAATTTTAGCGGATGGCAGATTTTCATACTGTGCTTTATATGTGTTTTGTACGGTAGCAAGATCTGGATTTGTTGCTGCTAAAATTACTACCGGAATTTTAATTTTGGAGATTTCTTTTCTCAGGTCTAAATTAAGCATATCAATATAACCATAAACATAGGTTTTTCTATCGGCCATATTCATCCAGTCATTGATTATTTTTTGTTTTTCTTTGTTCAGGCACATGTAAGAAGTCATTTGTGAATTCATTGCATTAAAAGCATTTTGATCCATAGCCAGCATCATTTTACTCTGCGGATTATCATAAGGAATCGTTTCGCCTTTGTAATTCGGAATCATTAAGGCCGCACTTGCCGGTAAAGCATCAACGAGAATTAACTTTTTGAATAAATTAGTTTCTTCAGATGCCAGCCACAAACTTAAAGTTCCTCCCAGACTGTGACCAATCAATACTGCATTTTTTAATTTTTTGGTTTTTACATAAGAAATAACCTGATCATTTATAGTAGATAGCCAAGGCCCTTCAATTGGCGGAACATTGCCAAATCCTGCAAAAGTAAAAACGTGGCATTCGTAATTTTTAGAAAGTTCGGCTACTGTTTCATTCCATACTTCTCCTGTACAGCCAAACCCCGGGAATAACAATACAGGATTTCCTTTTCCTTTTACCTCTACCTTAAAGGCAGTTTGAGCAAAAACAGATTTTGAGACAAGAAGGATAAATGCGATAATTAAAATAGATTTCGTTTTCATAAGATTTAATTTTTTAAAGTTTATCTTTTGATACAGTACTACTTTAATTGTTACCTTAAAAAAGATATTTTTTAAAATATTTTTATTGATTTTAGAATTTAGGCTTGAAAACCTGCAATTTAGCATAAATAAAAAGCAACTGGTGATTAAAAACTGAACAGAAAAACAGGGAAATAAAAAAGAGAGTAAAGAGAAAATTCATTTTGATAGACAAAGGCAAAAACGCCGCTGCTGGCGTCAGCATATCACTCGTGAACAAGTATAAAAATATCAAAAGAAATATTTGGAAAACAAAAAAAGCTCCAGATTTCTCTGAAGCTTTTTGTCTTAGTAGTTCGCCGCGGCGAAGACTCGAACCTGTGTCCGCCGTGACGGAAATGAACCCGACATAGATTAAAAACAAAAAAACTCCAGATTTGTCTGAAGCTTTTTGTCTTAGTAGTTCGCCGCGGCGAAGACTCGAACCTGTGTCCGCCGCGGCGGATATAAGCCCGACATAGATTAAAACAAAAAAAGCTCCAGATTTCTCTGAAGCTTTTTGTCTTAGTAGCGGGAACAGGACTCGAACCTGTGACCTTCGGGTTATGAGCCCGACGAGCTGCCTACTGCTCTATCCCGCGATGTTTCGGGTGCAAAGATACGCCGTTTTTTGAGAAATCCAACGAAAACTTTAAAAAATGTTTTATTTTCTGTATTGAGTTGATATGACTACCTTTGCAAAATAAATAATATGCAAATGTCACATAAAGCAGGTTTTGTAAACATCATCGGGAATCCAAACGTTGGAAAATCAACATTGATGAACGCCTTTGTTGGAGAAAGATTATCGATCATTACATCAAAAGCACAAACAACACGTCACCGTATTCTTGGAATCGTGAATGGCGAAGATTTTCAACTTATATTATCAGATACCCCAGGAATCATCAAACCGGCTTATGAAATGCAGGAGTCGATGATGAACTTTGTAAAATCAGCTTTTGAAGATGCTGATATTTTGGTTTACATGGTCGAAATAGGGGAACAGGACTTAAAAGACGAAGCTTTCTTTAATAAAATCATTCATGCTAAAATTCCGGTTTTGTTATTGTTGAATAAAATTGACAATTCAAATCAGGAACAATTAGAGGAACAAGTAGCGTTTTGGACGGCAAAAGTGCCAAATGCTGAAATTTTCCCAATCTCTGCCTTACAGAATTTTAATGTACCGGAAGTTTTCAGCAGAATTATCTCATTATTGCCAGAATCTCCGGCATATTACCCTAAAGATCAATTAACAGACAAACCGGAACGTTTTTTCGTAAACGAAACAATTCGTGAGAAAATCTTATTGAATTATAGCAAAGAGATTCCGTATGCGGTTGAAATCGTAACAGAAGAATTCTTTGAAGACGAAAAAATTATCCGAATCCGTTCTATTATTATGGTAGAGCGTGAAACTCAAAAAGGAATTATCATCGGACATAAAGGTGCCGCTCTTAAAAAGGTAGGAACCGATGCTCGTGCCGATTTAGAGAAATTCTTCGGAAAACAAATTCACATTGAACTAGTCGTGAAAGTGAATAAAAACTGGAGAAGCAACGCGAATATGTTGAAACGATTTGGTTATAATCAGTAAAATGATTTGGGCGTGCCCCTCCGGGTCGGGCTTTCGGCTATATCTTTTGCTCCGTTCCACTTCACAAAAGGATACCGCCTCAATCCCTCACGCAAGCAAAACTAAAAAGAACATTGATTTTTTAGATAGATAAATGAATATTAAAAAGATTACGATTCTAATTATTTCGGTTTTAGCTTTGGGCTATGCAGGATTAAAAGTTGTAAAGAAAATAAATTTAAATTCAGATCATAAGATAGGGCTGGCGCTGGATAGCTTAAATGGAGTAAAAGTTTATTATAACGGAGGAGTAGATCATATCTCAGGAAGAAACGTTACAAAAGATAATTACAATTTAGGACTTAAATATCAGTGCGTTGAATTTGTAAAGCGTTATTATTACGAATATTACAAACATAAAATGCCAAATGCTTACGGTCATGCAAAAGATTTTTTTGATCCAAGAGTAAAAGATGGAGAGCTGAATTTGAAACGAAATTTAACTCAATATACAAATCCCAGTAAAGAAAAACCTGAAGTTGGAGATTTAGTGATTTTTTCAGGATCGTTGTTGAATAGATTTGGACATGTAGCGATAATCTCTAAAGTTTCTGAAAATGAAATCGATATTATTCAACAAAATCCGGGACCGTTTGGCAGTTCAAGAGAAAAATTTGTATTAGAAAATCAAAAAGGAAATTATAAAATAGATAATAAGAGATTATTGGGTTGGTTAAGAAAAGAGTAGTAATTTAACTAAAATATTCTTTGAACCTTTAAGGAACAGCGGGAAATAGCTTCTGAAAATTATACAAAAAACAATAAAAACTTAGGTACTTAGAAACTTAGCATCTTAGCAACTTTTTTTAACTACCTTTGCAAAAAATTTAAATAAGGCATTTGGGGTTATAATGATTCGTTTTTTAGGAAGCTAAAAATCTGACATCTAAAGTCTAAAGTCTAAAATTCAAAAAAAATGAATAACATTGTTGCGATAGTAGGAAGACCTAATGTGGGGAAATCAACCCTTTTTAATAGGCTGATACAAAGAAGAGAAGCTATTGTAGATTCAGTATCTGGGGTTACCCGTGATAGAAACTATGGTAAAAGCGAGTGGAACGGAAAAGAGTTTTCTGTAATTGATACCGGCGGATATGTTCGCGGATCTGATGACGTATTTGAAGGTGAAATTCGAAAACAAGTGGAGCTTGCTATCGATGAGGCTGATGTTATTATTTTTGTGGTTGATGTAGAAGAAGGAATTACACCAATGGATGATGTTGTTGCGCGCTTATTGCGTAAAGTGACAAAGCCCGTTTTATTGGCAGTGAATAAGGTTGATAACGCCATGCGTGAGAAAGATGCGCTTGAATTTTATAATTTAGGTTTAGGAGAATATTTCACATTTGCGAGTATTTCAGGAAGTGGAACTGGAGATTTATTAGATGCTTTAATCGAGTCTTTCCCAGTAAAACCAGAACCAGTTCAGGAAGAGGTTGTTTTACCTCGTTTTGCAGTTGTAGGTCGTCCGAATGCAGGTAAATCAAGTTTTATCAATGCATTAATTGGTAAAGAACGTTTCATGGTAACTGATATTGCGGGAACAACTCGTGATGCAATTGATACAAAATTTGACCGTTTTGGTTTTGAATTCAACTTGGTTGATACTGCGGGAATCCGTCGTAAAGCTAAAGTGAAAGAAGATTTAGAATTTTATTCTGTAATGCGTTCTGTTCGTGCGATTGAGCATGCAGATATTTGTATTTTGGTTATCGATGCCACTCGTGGTTTTGAAGGTCAGGATCAGAGTATTTTCTGGTTGGCTGAGAAAAACCGTAAAGGTGTTGTAATCTTAGTAAACAAATGGGATTTGGTTGAAAAAGATACCATGTCGACTCGTGATTACGAAGAGAAAATCAAAAAAGAATTGATGCCTTTTACAGATGTGCCAATTTTGTTCGTTTCGGCTTTAACGAAACAACGTTTATTGAAAGCATTAGAAGCTACAGTTCAGGTTTTCGAAAACAGAAAACAAAGAATTGCTACTTCAAAATTCAACGAATATATGTTGAAAGTAATTGAAGCTTATCCGCCGCCAGCGACAAAAGGTAAATATGTAAAAATTAAATATTGTATGCAGTTGCCAACATTAACGCCTCAGTTTGTGTTTTTTGCCAACATGCCACAATACGTTAAAGAACCATATAAAAGATATCTTGAAAATAAAATTAGAGAAAATTGGGACTTTTCAGGAGTACCAATTGATATTTATATCAGAGAGAAATAATATTAAAATCCCCGCTACAACGGGGATTTTTTTATGCCTTATTTCAAATTTACCAAGATTGTTTTTCATTTAATTGGCATGCTATTTGAATAAATGTAAAATCTACAATTAAACCTTTTGTGTTTTTTGTAGTCTAACTATTTCTAACTAACCAATTTTATGATCAGGATTTATTCATTTTTACTGTTTTTTCTTTTTTGCTTTGCCGCAAACGCCCAGAACGATATTATTGTTAAAGGGACTGTGGTTGACATCAATACACAACTTCCTCTTGAACTTGCTACTGTTTATTTTACAACTGTAAAAGATTCTACGATAATAGAATATGCTACTACAGACAAGAATGGTGTTTTTAGGATTAACACCAAAAAATACGACAAACCAGTTTTACTAAAAATCAATTATGTAGGTTATCAGCCTTATATCGAAGAGCAAAAAGGACTTTTAGAAAGCAAAGATTTTGGTAAATTATATGTGCTTGAAAATGTTAATGCATTAGATAATGTTGTAATTAAAGCTGCTGCTCCACCTATTACAATGAAAAAAGACACATTGGAGTTTAATGCGGCTTCTTATAAAGTGCGCCCGGATTCTAATGTAGAGACTTTATTAAAACAATTGCCCGGTGTTGACGTCGATAATGACGGAAAAGTGACCGTAAATGGTCGGGAAGTGACACAGTTTTTAGTGAATGGAAAGACATTTTTTGATAAAGATGGTGCTTTGCTTTTGAAAAATTTGCCTGCAGAAATTATAAAAAAGATTCAGGTTTCGGACTTTAAATCTAAAAAGGAAGAATTAGCGAAACAAGAATCTACTTCAGATTATTCGTCAATTAACCTAACTATTGATGAAAAGAAAAATAAAGGATATTTCGGAAAAATATTAGGCGGCTATGGCTCTGATGATCGGTACGAAAGTAGTTTGCTTATGAATTTCTTTAATAATAAACGAAAAATAAGCGTTTTAGGATCATCCAATAATATAAATTCAACCGGTTTTGCTCAGGATGAAGTTTTTGATAATATGGGAGGCGGAAGAAATAATAGCAATAAAAATAGCGGTTCGACAGGCAACGGAAAAGGAATTACACAATCTAATTTGTTTGGTGTCAATTATACGGATGACTGGAGTAAAGAACTGGCAGCTATGGGAAGCTACAATTTTTCGAATACTATTAATAAAAATGAAAGCAAAGCCAACCAGCTTAGTTTTTTACCAGCTGGAAACATTATCACCGAATCTGATGCAAAAACTAGAAATGAAAATACGGGCAACAAAGCCAATTTTGAATTAGAATATAAAATAGATCCGACTACAAGACTTGTTGTTTCTCCAAAATTAAATCAGTCACGATCAAATAGTGATTCATTTTCGTCGACTTCTTCTGTGGATGAAAATGGTGACGCTTTGAACGAAAGTACGGCTAAATCATATAATGAAAGTACAAACACGAATTTTGCAAACACGATTAATTTTAATAAAGTATTCAAGAAAAAAAACCGCAATCTAAGTTTTGTTTTTGATAACAATAATTCAAATACGGTTTCTGATGGTTGGAATCAATCGGAAACTATTTTTTATCAGGATACTAAACCAGATGATTTGAGAAATCAGAATACCAAAAACAATAGTTCAAGCGATTCTTATTCGGCAGATATTGAATATACAGAACCCATTACAGATTCATTACGCATAAGATTTGGATCTGATTTTGATTGGAAGAATGAAATTAAAGATCAAAAAACCTTTGATTTTGATGCAGCGACACAATCGTATTCTGACTTGAATGAATCATTGACTACCTACACAACTTCGAGACAAAATTCTGTTAGCCCAAAGGTTGGAATTACTTTACAGAAAAATAAATTTACTTTGAATCTGGATTCAAGAACATCTCTGGTTGATTTTGATAATTACTCTTTGTACTTAGGTAAAGAAACAGAATTAAATAAGAAATATGCTCTGCCTTTTGCAACAGCTCAGTTTCGATATAAATTCAGCCGATCAAAGAATTTGACTTTAAAATACGATTATTCAAGCACACTTCCTGCTGCAAATTATTTAATGCCAGTTGCAAATTTAAGTAATCCATTGAATTCCATTATCGGAAATCCGAATCTGGATCCAATTGAGAAAAATACGGTAAATTTCAATTTCAGAAACTTCGATTTCAGAACCCGTTCCGGATATAGTTTTATGGCAAAAGGGGACTATTACAGCAATGATATTTATGCAACATCTGTTTATGATGATAGTGGTAAACGAACAACATCTTACATTAATATATCGGGAACTTATACCGTTTCTGTTGGTGCCAATTGGAGTCAGTCAATAAAAAGAGATGCCCATGTTTTACGATATGGTCTGGCACTTAATGGTAGTTATTCGTTTGATAAAGGATTTACCAATGCTGTGATGTACAATGCTAAATCTACTGCTATAAGCCCGAAAGTTTATATGACTTATGAATATGGAGAAGTGCTTACGATTTCACCATCTTATAGTTTGTCTTATAATGAAACAAAATATGAAAATTATAACAGAGACGCGAGTTCAAATGTTCTTCATAGAATTAATTTGCAAACAACATCATATTGGCCGGCGAATTTGATTTTTGGAAATGATTTTGGTTATACTTACAATTCTAATATTTCAGGCGATTTCAAAAAAGATTTCTTTCTATGGAATACTAGTTTGTCGTATGGATTTTTTGATAAAAAAGTATATGCGAAAGTAAAAGTTTACGATGTACTGAACCAAAATCAAAGTGCTACCAGAACAATTTCTGCAACTTCTATTCGCGACGAAGAAAATACAGTTCTAAAAAGATATATGATGTTTTCTTTAGCTTATAAAATTGGAAATTTTTCAGCTAAGGAAAAAGGGCAGAGAAGAAGAGGCGGAGGAGGAGAACGTCAAGGAGAAGAATAGGTTATAAACTCCTAAAAAATTCCGAAGCTTCGGGACTAAATTCCAAATTAAAAGTTATTTTTGGTTGAATATTTTTTCTTTCATAGTTACTAAATAGTAGCTATTATAGATGTATTTTTGGGATTGGTCCCGAAGCTTCGGGATTATTTAAATTTTCGTTTTACGATCAATTCTATGATAAAAGGTAAACCGAATAATGTCACGATCATAAAAATCAACACCGCTGGCCCGTCTTTGAAAACTTTTTAAATAACCTAATTCTAAGCCAATGTTAGGATTAAAATGATAACGTAAAGCAGCATAAAGCCGGTTTTGGTCGAAGGTATTTCTCTTGTTATCTTTTCCAAAATTGAGAAGGATTTCATCAGAGATTATGCCTTTTATACTTTGGTTTTCTTTTTTCCAAAGATCAAAAGTCGATTGTAATCGATATCGGAATCGGAAAGAAAAAGAAAAATCATCGAGCAATAGCGTTTTTGTAGCTTTCTGAATAAAACGTTCTTCCAATTGAAAGCGATTATGAAACGTAATTTTAGCAATATCATTGATCAGAGTGATATCTTGTTGAGCACGATATTCCGGAATCGAAAAATTGGGATCAATATAAGGGTCTTGCGTATTGGCACTGAAAAAAGCAAATCCACTACCTAAATCTACCAGTTTTGTAGCACGATATCTTCCCTGAACTCTTAATACAAAAAGATTTTCATGCACAGGATTTAAAAAACTTCGGTTGTCAAATTCAGAATGTAAAGCCCATTTTTCAGTCAAAGGTAAAATATTGTAATAACGAATCCAGGTCAGTGTTTGATGGTCGATATTTCTCTTTGTTTGAGAAAAACCAATTTGACTTAACAGACCAAGAAAGAAAAAGATTCTGAGAATTCTCATTTATATAAATTCAGGCTGCGAATATATATAAATCAAAATGCATTTACAGAAGATTAAAATGGGTTTAAAATGCTTTTTTGTGATTATAAAAAAAAGAGGCAAGTTCCAGAACTTGCCTCTTTTTGTATTTAGACTTTATTAATTTCTTATAATGAATATTTCAGTGTAACTCCATAAGTTCTTTGATCTCCAATTACACCAGCATATTGTCCTGAGTTTCCTCCTGCAGGTAATAATTGTTCGTAGTAATCTTTGTTTAGTAAGTTACGTCCCCAGAAGTGAACAGATAATCCCTGAGAAGCACGGAAACCTAAACGAGCATTAAAAATCGCATAACCTGGAACTACTAAATATTTTGAAGCAGAAGGGCTGGATGAGAATTCAGAACGTGCGTAAGAATCAAGAGCTAAGAAAATTTTACCAGCATTACCAAAGAATCTTGCATTATCAGAAAGCTCGCCTCCTAAAGATCCTGCCCATCTTGACGCACCAGGTAAATCAGTTCCTGAAACATCTTTATAAGCTACCGGAGCTCCGGTTTCTTCTAATGGAAGTGGTGCATTTGTAAATTTAACGTAAGTACCTTCAGTATAAGTTGCAGCAGCATTTACGGTCAAATGTTGGCTGAATACAAAACTTGCATCTAATTCAGCACCTCTTACACGTACTTTGTCTGCGTTCGCAAGATAACCACGGTTTACACCCAATTCAGCTGCCTGAACGTTTGTTTGAAAGTCTTTAATTTCTGTATTGAAGAAAGCCAAATTGAAAATTGAATTTCTAAAAGGAGACGTTTTTACACCAACTTCGTAATGATTTACTTTTTCTGGTTTAATTACGGCAAGATCAAGTAAAGGTTGTCCTTTTGCATCTGTTGGCAATCCAGCAACGTTTACACCAACTGGTTTGTAACTTTTAGCGTAAGTTGCATAAGCATTAATTTTGTCAGAGGCTTTATAAGTCAAAGTTAAGTTTCCTGAAAAGTCTGTATTGTCAGTACTAGAGTCAAATGCCTGATCAGAAT
Source organism: Flavobacterium sp. GW821-FHT11G01 (assembly GCF_058808175.1). NCBI lineage: Bacteria > Pseudomonadati > Bacteroidota > Flavobacteriia > Flavobacteriales > Flavobacteriaceae > Flavobacterium > Flavobacterium sp. GW821-FHT11G01. Next base: position 319,174 of record NZ_JBXARK010000003.1, read on the forward strand.
AAACTAGTTTTTTCAAAGCTATTAATGCAGGATCATTTGTCTGAAGACCTCCGTATGTTGTACGGGCATAATGCGCGTCTTTTTTATCGAAGTTATATCTTAAACCCGGTAAAATATGTAAACGATCTGTTATAGCCCAGTCTAATTGTCCAAATACAGCGGCACTTGAAGCTCTGATGTTTGCATCAGTTTTGATTCCGTATCCTTCAAAAAGACCCGGAGTTTTCCATAAGTTGCTTGTTGTACTTTGAGCAAATCTCCATTGTGCATTTCCAGATTCTTCTGTACCGTCTGTTTGAGAAGTTTGATCGATGAAGAATACACCTGCAACTCCGCTTATTTTAGATGTTATTTGTCCAGCATAACGAACCTCTTGTGTTATCTGTGTTTGTCTTGTTGGATTTTGAGATTTAGCTAACACTTGTAATCCTGTAAAATCTCTATCATTTGATGGATCCCAGTTCCAAAAACGCCAAGCTGTTGTTGAAGTAAGTGTTCCACCTCCAATTTTGGTATCAATATTAAGAGAGATACCACCCATGTCTTGTCCTGAACGCCATGGTGTATCGTGGTCAATTTTACGATCAAAAGCATTTAAACTTGGCAATTGATAGTTTAAATCTTTAATAATAGCATCAAACTGACGATAAGCAGCTCTTTGAGTAGGAGCAACTCCTGCTACAACCTGTGCATATCCGTCCGGACGTTGAGTCGTAATATCTGCTGCTAATATAACATTAGTATTTACTGTTGGAGTCCAAAGAAGTTGACCTCTGATTCCCTGATTGTTTAAAGTGTTAGTTGCTCTTCCTGTAGCAACATTATCAATTAAACCGTCACGTTGTGTACCTGAAAATGAGATACGTCCTGCAACTTTTTTTCCTAATGCTCCAGTAACCGAAGCTTTTGCCTGCAAGAAGGCATAGTTTCCGTAACTTACTTCAAAATCAGCTCCACTTGTAAAGCTTGGTTTACGTGTTGTAATATTAAAAGCTCCTGAAGTAGTGTTTTTACCAAATAAAGATCCTTGTGGTCCACGCAAAACTTCGATTTGCTCTACATCGATAAAATCTAGAGTTGTTGCAGCCGGACGTGCATAATAAACACCATCTACATAGAAACCAACACCTGGATCGATTCCGTCATTTGTTAACCCGAATGGTGAACCAAGGCTACGAATGTTAATTCCTGTATTTCTTGGATTAGATGAATATAATTGAACAGAAGGAACCAATTCTTTGATACGATTCACATTAAAAGCACCAGTTTGTTCTGCTTGTTTTCCTGTAATAACTGAAATTGCAATGGGTACATCTTGTACTTTTTCAATACGACGTCTTGAAGAAACCACAACCTCTACAAGTTCATTTTCTTCTTTTAATGTTACTAATAATGGTGTTGCCGGAATAGCATTAAGTTCTATTTCTGCAGTTTTATAACCAACATATTGAACTAAAATAGTTACCGGAAGTTTTCCTTTAGAATCTATTGAGAATTTTCCGCTTGGATCTGTAGTAGTGCTGAAGGTTGTTCCTTTGATAACAACGTTAACTGCTTCTAATGGAATGTTTTCTGTTGTTGTTACAACACCTTCAATATTTTGTGCGTAAGATGTTGTAAAGGCTAATAGTAAAAAGATACTTGTAAGTGATATTTTATATAGATTTTTCATTTTTATATTAAGTATATGTAATTAGTAGAATTTTAATTAAATTTTTTTTACCAACACATACACATCATAAATGAATTGTTTTTCACAGTTGTGAATGGACTATAATTACTTTGCAAAAGATTTTTTGTTACACCTGATTTACTGGAATGTACTTTCATGGGTTAAAAATTTGTAAATGATTTGTTAATTATTTTTGGCAAATATATACAAATTCTATTAAACCGATAGAGTTTAGGGAATATTTTTTTATTTCTTTACTAATGAAGCGATAGTGATCCCTTCCATTGCCTTTAGAGTTTTATCTCTTATCAGAAGCAAACCGTGACGCAGACTGCATTCAGACTCGGTTTTGCAATCAGAACATGGCTCGTAAAAATTTAAAGAAGCGCAAGGCAAAAGCGCAATTGCACCGTCAAATAAACGGTGAATTTCGGCCAAAGTAATTTCATTTTTGGATTTTATCAGATAATAACCGCCAAATTTTCCTTGCTTGCTACTCACAAAACGTCCTCGTTTTAGATCCAGTAAAATCTGTTCTAAAAACTTTTTAGGAATGTTGGCGCCATCAGCAATTTCTATCGTTCTTGAAATGTGATTTTCGTCTTGTTCTGCTAAATAAAGTAAGGCCTTAAGGGCGTATTTTGCTTTATGTGATAACATCTATTTTTTAATTATGAATTATAAATTGTGAATTATGAATTTTTAAAACTGAAAACTAGTTTTTAGTATAAAGCCATAAACTTGAAACCTGAAACAAAGAAACAAAAAGTCCTACCAGCCTCCGCTAGAACCTCCACCTGAGAATCCGCCTCCGCCAAATCCTCCGCCGAAGCCACCGCCTCCGCCACCAAAACCACCTCCGGATGATCCTCCGCCGAAACCGCCGAAACCACCTCCGCTGCTTCTGCCAAGACTGCTTAAAAGAATTACATCCATCAAGCTAGGGCCGCCACCGCCGTTGTTGCCAGAATTTCCTCCACCGCCTCTTTTATTTCGAGATAGTAAAATTAATACAATTACAACAATTACAATGAAAGGTAATATAGGAAAGTCTTTTCCTTTGGTTTGTTGTTTTCTTTCTCCTTTGAATTTTCCTTTAAAAACATCAATTATAGCATCCGTTCCTTTGTCAAGACCGTTGTAAAAACTTCCTGCTTTGAACTCCGGAATAATAATATTTCGAATTATAGTTCCTCCAATTCCTGCCGTTAAACGATCTTCAACTCCGTATCCTGGATTAATGGCAATTTTTTTCTCATTTTTAGCCAATAAAATGACAACACCATTATCGTCTTTTGCAGTTCCTCCAATTCCCCAGGTTTGTCCCCATTTTGTTGCTAACTGGCTAACATCTTCACCTTTTAAACTTTCGATTGTAATAATTACAATCTGAGTTGTGGTTGAATCTGAATAGCGAACTAGTTTTTCTTCTAATTGTGCTTTTTCAGTCGAACTTAAAATGTTGGCATAATCATAAACAGAAGTCTGAAAACTTGGTTTCTCCGGAATTGTAAATTGTGCAAAAATACAATTGGTTGTAAAAAGGGCTAATAATAGAAAGGATAATGTAAAAATTCCTTTTGACTGAGATATTTTGTTTTTGGAAATTTTCATTATTTATCCTTTTGAGATTTCGTTAGATAATTCGTTTGTGTCATTTTCAGACCACGGAAAATATTTTTTTAATTGTTCGCCGGCGTTTAAAATTCCGTCGACGATGCCCTGCTTAAAGTTTCCTGCTTTAAATTGTTCTGTCATTTTATCTTTGGTACAATCCCAAAAATCAGAAGATACGAGGTCGTTTATACCTTTATCTCCACAAATGGCAAAACTTTTATCGGCAACAGCAAAGTAAAATAAAACCCCATTTTGTTGTTGGGTTTCATTCATTTTTAATTCATAAAAAACTTCTAAAGCCCTGTCAAAAGGGACTTTAGAAGTTGTTTGTTCTATATGTACTCTAATTTCGCCAGAAGTGTTTTTTTCGGCCACGCGAATAGCTTCAACAATTGCTTGTTCATCTTCTTTGGATAAAAAATCTTCTACTTGTGACATTGGAATTATTTTAGAGTTTAGATTTCAGATATTAGATTTTAGACGATATCTTAGTTTCTAAGAAGTCTAATAATCTAAAAATCTAAATTTAGAATTTTACTTCAACTGGTTTATCAGCGCCTTCAACAGCATTAAAGTATGCTTTTTCTTTGAAACCGAACATACCTGCAAATAAGCTGTTTGGGAATGTTTTAATGTGGTTGTTGTAAGGAGCTACAGCTTCGTTGAAACGCGTTCTTGCCGTCAAAATTTGATTTTCAGTACTGGCCAATTCATCTTGTAATTTCAGGAAATTTTCATTTGCTTTCAATGTTGGATATTGCTCAACAGAAACCAATAATCTTGATAAAGAAGATGATACACCACTTTGTGCTTTGTTGAATTCAGCAAGTTGTTCTGGTGTAATATTAGAAGGATCTACAGTTACACTAGTTGCTTTTGCACGAGCTTCGATTACTGCAGTCAGAGTTGATTTTTCGAAATCAGCAGCACCTTTTACAGTATTTACTAAGTTTCCGATAAGGTCATTACGTCTTTGGTAAGCCGTTTGAACATCTCCCCAAGATTGCTCAACAGTTTGATTTAATGTTACAGCAGTATTGTTAATTCCTTTAACCCAGCTGTAAATTACAAAAATAACAACAGCACCAATAATCCAAGGCAAAAATCTTTTCATGTGTATTTAATTTAAGTTTATTTTTAGTTTTGATTTATTATTATAATTCGTTCTTTATTTCGTTTAATTGTGTTTTTATGGTCTCTAATTTACGTATTATTTCGAATTTATCTAATGTTTTCTTTTGTCCTTCTTTTAAATGTGTTTTGGCACCTTCTAATGTAAAACCTCTTTCTTTAACCAAATGATAGATTAATTGCAGGTTGGTAATATCTTCCGGCGTAAACATTCTGTTGCCTTTGGCATTCTTTTTAGGTTTCAAAATATCAAATTCACTATCCCAAAACCGTATCAATGATGCATTGACATTAAAAGCTTTGGCTACTTCGCCAATGCTGTAATATCTTTTATCCTTTGAAAGCTCAATATGCATGTTTTTTTTATTTCTAATTTATTTCAAAAATAACACTTTTTAAAGTATTAATCTAATGACTGGTTTTCCTGATTCGCCATTTGCGAAATGGCCACATATTCTACAGCAGAAATATTGCCGTAATAAAAATTCAATGGATTTACGACTTTTCCATCTTTATGAACTTCATAATGGCAATGCGGACCTTCAGATCTTCCGGTACTTCCCACATATCCAATAACAGCACCTCTTTTTACTTTTTGTCCCGGCCTGCAGTTGTATTTGCTTAAATGTGCATACAAACTCTCGTAACCAAAACCATGCCTGATGACGACATGATTTCCAAATCCGGAAGCCGAATTATCAGCTCTTGCTACAACGCCATCTCCTGTTGCATAAACCGGAGAACCGGTGTTGGCAGTAAAATCCATTCCATTGTGCATTTTTCGCACTTTCGTGAAAGGATCAATTCGATAACCAAAACCCGAGGCAACACGTTTTAAATTTTCATTCTGAACAGGCTGAATCGCCGGAATTGCCAATAATAAATTTCCTTTGACGCTAGCTAATTTCAAAATTTCATCCAATGATTTTGATTGAATCGCCAGTTCTTTTGAAAGTTTATCAATTCGTTTTGTGGTATTCAAAACCAATTGCGAATTGTTATAACCTTCTAAATCTTTATATCTTTTCGGATCTCTGAATCCAGCTTTCCGAATCGAATCCGGAATTTCTGCCTTATTAAAATAAATCCTGTAAATATTATTGTCTCTGTCTTCTAACGCTTCGGTTACATCATCAATTTCGTCCATTTTTTTATTCAAAATAGCATATTGCAATTTCAAATTTTCAATTTCACGAGCCTGCAAACGATCTTTTGGTGTTTCGAAATATGGAGTATTAATTAAAAGAACAAAAACCATGAAGCCAAACAGCGCTGAGGCTAATAAAAACAACAATGCATAGCCAATTTTCGCCCTTTTTCTGGTTTTTATTTTCGTATAAGCCAGATTTTCTGAGTCGTAATAATATTTTACTTTCGCCATATTTTAAAATACCCTATTTTTGCAGCTTGTAAAATAGTTAGTCGAACAAAATTAAGAAATGTTTCAGTTGTTGACTGCTTTTTTTCAAGAATAAAAATAATTAGATAATGTGTCAATTTGATAATTAGATAATGTATTAAAAACGGAATTTATTGTTTTAAATTTTACGGTTTTTTAATAAAAAAATCTAATGGTCAGATTTTCAGATTGATGAATTATCTAATTGATACATTTTCAAATTATCTCATTAATAAACATGAAATCACAAGACGTACGTAAACAATTTTTAGACTTTTTTAAAAGCAATGGACATCTTATTGTTCCATCGGCTCCTATCGTTCTTAAAGACGATCCAACACTAATGTTCAATAACTCGGGAATGGCCCAGTTTAAGGAATATTTTTTAGGAAACGGAACACCAAAAAGTAAAAGAATAGCCGATACGCAAAAATGTCTTCGTGTTTCAGGAAAACATAATGATCTTGAAGATGTTGGTTTTGATACTTATCATCATACCATGTTTGAGATGCTAGGAAATTGGTCTTTTGGCGATTATTTCAAAAAAGAAGCAATCAACTGGGCTTGGCAGTTATTGACGGAAGTTTATAAGATTCCAAAGGAAAATCTTTATGTTTCTGTTTTTGAAGGAAGCAAAGAAGATAATGTTCCTTTTGATCAGGAAGCTTGGGATATCTGGAAAACATTAATTGATGAAGACCGAATTATTCTTGGAAATAAAAAAGATAATTTCTGGGAAATGGGAGATCAGGGACCATGCGGACCTTGTTCTGAAATTCACGTTGATTTACGTTCTGAAGAAGAAAAAGCACAAGTTTCAGGTAAAAGTTTAGTAAACAATGATCACCCGCAAGTAGTTGAAATTTGGAATAATGTATTCATGGAATTCAACCGTAAAGCTGATGGATCTCTGGAAAAACTTCCTGCGCAACACGTTGATACCGGAATGGGATTTGAGCGTTTGTGTATGGCGTTACAGGGAAAAACATCAAATTATGATACGGATGTTTTTACACCACTTATCGAAAAAGTAGAACAAATTACAGGTTTAAAATATACATCTGATGAAATTAAAAACATCAGTGAAGAACAAAACAAAACGAATATTGCTATTCGTGTTGTGGTGGATCACGTACGTGCGGTTGCGTTTGCAATTGCTGACGGACAATTGCCATCAAACACGGGAGCTGGTTATGTAATTCGTAGGATTTTGCGTCGTGCGATTCGTTACGGATTTACATTCTTGAATACCAAAGAACCTTTTATCAATAAATTGGTAGAAGTTTTGGCAAATCAAATGGGAGAATTTTTCCCGGAAATCAAATCACAACAACAATTAGTTACCAATGTAATTCGTGAAGAAGAAGCTTCGTTTTTGAGAACTCTAGATCAGGGATTGCAATTGTTAGATAATGTTATTGCACAAACTACTGGTTCAGAAGTTTCTGGAGCAAAAGCTTTTGAATTGTATGATACTTTTGGTTTCCCGAAAGATTTAACTGCTTTAATCTTGAAAGAAAAAGGAATGTCTTTTAATGAAGCTGAATTTGATGCATCTATGCAGGAACAAAAAAATCGTTCACGTGCAGCATCTGAAGTTTCTACAGAAGATTGGTCAGTTTTGATTCCAGGAAACGTTGAAACTTTTGTTGGTTATGATCAATTAGAAAATGATGTAAAGATTACTAGAATTCGTAAAGTAGATTCTAAAAAAGACGGAATTCTATATCAGATCGTTTTAGATAATACGCCATTTTATCCAGAAGGTGGAGGACAAGTTGGTGATAAAGGAACTTTGGTTTCTGCAAACGAGACCATCGAAATTATTGACACAAAAAAGGAAAACAATTTGATTTTGCATCTAGCAAAACAATTGCCTGAAAATATTGAAGCTGGTTTTACAGCAAAAGTAAATAACGATTTAAGAGGTTCAACTTCTAAAAATCACTCTGCTACGCATTTAATGCATTTGGCTTTGAGAAATCTTCTTGGAACTCACGTAGAGCAAAAAGGTTCATTGGTAAATCCGAACTATTTGCGTTTTGACTTTTCACATTTTTCTAAAGTTTCAGATGAAGAATTACGTCAGGTTGAAGCAAGTGTAAATGCACAAATTGAAGCACAATTGCAATTGGTGGAACACAGAAATATTCCGATTAAAGAAGCATTGGATAAAGGTGCGATGGCTTTATTTGGAGAGAAATATGGAGATAATGTTCGTATGATCGAATTTGGCGAAAGTAAAGAGCTTTGCGGTGGAATTCACGTGAAAAATACGGCAGAAATCTGGCATTTTAAAATCATTTCTGAAGGTGCAGTAGCAGCTGGAATTCGTCGTATTGAAGCAATTACAGGTGATGCAGTAAAAGAATTCTATCAAAATCAGGAGAATACTTTATCTGAAATAAAGGAGACATTAAAAAATCCACAGGATATTTTAAAATCAGTAGCTTCTTTGCAAGATGATAATGCTAAATTAAAAAAACAAATTGAGCAATTACTAAAAGAAAAAGTAGGCGCTTTAAAATCTGAATTAGAGAAAGACTTTCAAGAAATAAATGGAGTAAATTTCCTTGCAAAACAAGTTGATTTAAGCATGGCTTCGACTAAAGATTTAGCTTCTGCATTGGGAAGTTCAAAAGCAAATTCATTTGTGTTTTTAGCTTCTATTGAAGATGGATTGCCAAACATTCACTGTTATATCGCTAAAGAATTGGTTGCCTCAAAAAGCTTAAATGCAAACGCAGTGATCAAAGAATTAGGAAAATATATTGAAGGAAATGGAGGAGGGCAGCCTTTCTTCGCATCTGGAAAAGGTAAAAAAGCTAACGGAATTGCTGAGGCTTTGGCTCATGCAGTTGATTTTGTGAAATAAAGCTTTTTAATCGCGCAAAGGCACAGAGTCGCAAAGTTTTTTAAAAGCTTTGCGGCTTTTTTTAGTTATAGTAATTTATTTTTGTAAGTTTATTCTTTAAATTATTGAGTATGACTGAAAATGAAATTTCGAGTGTGGTAGTTGATATTTGCTACAAAATGCATGTAAAGCTTGGGCCAGGATTGTTGGAATCGGTGTATGAATCAATTTTATATTACGAGTTAACTAAAAGGGGGTTATTTGTAGAAAGACAAAAAACACTTCCAGTTATTTGGGATGAAGTTAAACTTGATATTGGTTTTCGAACCGATTTAATAGTTGAAAATAAATTAATTTTAGAAATTAAATCAATAGAAAAAATAACAGAAGTTCATGCAAAACAAATTATGACATATTTGAAAATTACCAAAATGAAATTAGGTTTGCTGATAAATTTTAATGTGCCTTTAATTAAATTTGGTATTACAAGAATTGTTAATAATCTTTAAATTAAAATTAAAAAACAATTAGCATAAAGGCGAGAGTTACAAAAAACTTTGCGCCTCTGTGCCTTTGCGCGATTTTTTTTTAGATTTAGTCTTAAACCTACTTACGCTCCCCAATCTGCTGACGCCACATAGCGTAATACAAACCTCGCTCAACAATTAATTCTTCATGTTTACCTTGTTCGATGATTTTTCCTTGTTCCAATACAAATATCTTATCAGCGTGCATTACCGTAGACAAACGGTGTGCAATTAAAACCGTGATTCTGTTTTTATCTGATATATTTCTGATTGTAGCGTTAATTTCTTCTTCAGTTATAGAATCTAATGCCGAAGTCGCTTCATCAAAAATCAATAAATTCGGGTTTCTTAAGATAGCTCTGGCGATTGATAAACGTTGTTTTTCTCCGCCGGAAACTTTAATTCCGCCTTCTCCGATTGTTGTGTTTAAACCATCTTCGGCACGTTTTAATAATTTCTCACAACTTGCTCTTTTTAGGGCATCGTATAAATCTTCATCAGTTGCATTTGGTTTTACGAACAATAAATTTTCGCGGATTGTACCGGAGAATAATTGTGCATCCTGAGTTACAAAACCTAATTGTTTTCTTAAATCTAATAAATCAATTTCTGTAGAATCAATTTCATTATATAAAACCTGACCTTCGGCTGGTGTGTATAATCCAACTAATAATTTTACTAAAGTTGTTTTTCCCGAACCGGATGGCCCAACAAAAGCAATGGTTTCTCCTTGTTTGATTTCAAAATTGATATTTTCAACCGCTTTAAATTTGGCTGTTTTATGTTTGAAACTTACATTCGAGAAAAGTAAAGACTGAATTGCTCCAACGTGTTTAGGATTTTTTGGGCGAAATTCTTTTGGAGCACTTAACAAAGTTTTGAAGTTTTCCATAGAAACTTTGGTTTCATTCAAAGCGATAATAAAGTTTCCTAATTCTTGCAATGGTCCAAAAATGAAGAAAGTAAAGAAAACCATTGTCAATAAATCACCGACAATAATTTTTCCTCCAAATAAGAAATAATACAAAGTAAAAACAACACAGGTTCTTAAAAAGTGAACTGTAGTTCCCTGAATAAAACTCAAACTTCTGATAAAACGGATTTTCTCCAATTCCAAATGCAGAATTTTAAAAGTGTTTAAATTCAGACGTTTTTCTTCCTGATACGTTAATCCAAGACTTTTTACAAGTTCGATGTTTCGTAAACTTTCAGTTGTTGAACCAGCCAAAGCGTTAGTTTGATTCACGATCTTTTTAGAAACAACCTTAATTTTTTTACCAAGATAAGAACTAACCAAAGCAATAATGGGAGCAGTAATTAAAAAGATAATCGAAATTCGGTAATCAATACGGGCAACGTAAACAATTACGAACACAAATCCAATGACGGTTTGAAAAATCAAAGAAATCGAAAGTGTAATTAGTTTTTCTGAATCAGAACGTACTTTCGTCAGTTTACTCAAAGTTTCACCGCTTCGTTGATCTTCGAATTCGGCAAAAGGCAAATCAAGTGATTTTTTGATTCCGTCAGTATACATTTGAGCACCAGTTCGCTGAATGACAACGTTGGTAAAGTAATCCTGAAAGTTTTTGGTAACTCTTGAAACCATCGCTGCACCAAGAGAAAGTCCAAGCCAGAAAGAAAGCGATTTGATAAAACCAGTTGGATTTCCTGCGTATTTGTGTAATCCAACACCGCAATCCTGCATTAATTTACCGGTAATAATAGAGTCTGATAAACTGAAACAAATGTTTATAGAGGCCATAATCAAAGCAAAAAACAATAGCATTTTATGTCTGATTATATAAGAATATAATAATTTCATATGATTTTTAGAAAAGTGGAAGATGCAAAAGTAAGCAATTGTTTGGGTTTGTGTAGTTGATTTTTGTTATTAAAAATGTAAATTTTTTTATAACTGAGATTGACAGTGTTTTTTTAAGTCCTGGATGTTTTAATTTTTATAAATCCTATTTTTAACATTGTAATACTCTAAAATAAATTTAGGAAATAGCTAGGTATTTATACATTGTTTTTCTTTTAATTAAATTTTCTTACTAAGATAATTACAACTATGTTGCTTGTCATTAATATATTAAGAAGGCCTAAATTATAGTATAAGTTTTTATGTGGAATTCCGTAATGTTTTGATTTTGGGTTGTATTACATTTGCGTAAATAACAAATTTAACCTACTAAAAATGAAAAGACTTTTATTGTTTTTCTGCGCTTTAAATTTAGTGCAGACATCCTGTTCAAGTGATGAAAATCCTTCTAGTGCGGAGGATAAGTCCATCTTGCCTAAAACTATTTCTTATAGTTATCCTTCAATATATTTGGGTACAAATAGTAAAAGCATTTTAAGTTATGATGGAAATAAGCTATTAAGTAGCATTAAGGATGGCTCAAAAACGATTTTTACTTATACAGGAAGTGTTATTACAAAACAACAGCAATTTGATGTTGATTCAAAAGGTATAGAGACGAAAGATATCGAAGTTGTATATACTTATGAAAATAATAAATTAAAAACCAGGATTACCAGGGAGTCTTTTAGTACTAAATATCCTAATGGGGAATATATTGGTAAAACAGTATATACGCATGTTTCTAATAGTTTGATATCCTACATAAATTACTCAATTAATCCCGATACTCAATTAGAAACAAAAAATAGTGATGGCAGTCTTACTTATAAAGATGGTAATCTTGTTAAAGATCAGTTCGTTAGTGGTGTTAATGTTTCTACCAGAATTTATGAATATGATACTAAAAAGAATCCTCTTAAAAATATTTTAGGTCTTGATTTATTATTAAAAGAAACGGAGTGCTCGACAAATAATATATTGAAAATTAGTAGAACGGATAGTGGATTGCCTGACTCGAGTGTTTATTTGACAAATTATATTTACAATGATAAAGAGTATCCAACAAAACAGACATCACTTACCAGTGATGGTAAATCAATAGAATACGAAATTGAATATACCTATTAAGGAATTAAAACTTTGAAATAAATTAAAACCAAATACTTCTGTATTTGGTTTTTTTATTGGTGAAAATTGGTGAAATTCGTGTTTCAATTCAAAGCCATGCAATTCAGAACCCAAATTCCACTCTCAAAATCCAGTAATCCAATTGATTATAATTCGAAAGTGCTTTCGTTTGGTTCTTGTTTTGCAGAGAATATGGCTGAGAAATTCGATTATTTTAAATTTCAGAATGAAACGAATCCATTTGGGATAATTTTTAATCCGGTTTCGATTGAAAAAGTAATTGAAAGAACGGTTAACGAAAAAGGATTTACAGAAAAAGACGTTTTCTTTCATAACGAACGCTGGCATTCTTTTGAAGTGCATTCTGATCTAAGCAATTCAGACAGACAAGAATTATTAGAAACTTTAAACAAAGCAATTTCACAAACCAATAAGCAATTAAAAGAAGCGACGCATATCATTGTCACATACGGAACTTCCTGGATTTACAGAAACCTTGAAAGTGACGAAATTGTTGCCAATTGCCATAAAGTTCCTCAAAAGCAATTTTCAAAAGAATTATTGTCGGCAGATGCAATTCAAAAAAGCATCCAAAATACAATCGATTTAATTCAGACTATAAATCCCAACATAAAGTTCATTTTTACGATTTCGCCAGTACGCCACATAAAAGATGGCTTCGCAGAAAATCAATTAAGTAAATCACATTTATTCATGGCAGTTCATGGAGTTTTAAAAACTCATAACTCACAACTCATAACTCATAACTACTTTCCGTCGTACGAAATCATGATGGACGAACTTCGTGATTATCGTTTTTATACGGAAGATATGTTACACCCGAATCAGGTTGCTATTGATTATATCTGGCATAAATTCAGTGAAAATTATATGGCTGAAGAAAGCATTTCTTTAATGCAGGAAATCTCAGAAATACAAAAAAGCCTACGCCATAGAAGCTTTAATCCAGAATCAGAACAACATCAAAAATTCCTTGCTAAACTTCAGCAAAAAATAAATGCTTTGGGCGAAAAATGGCCAAATATCAAATTTTAAAAAGTAGGAAAATAATTATTTGTCCGTAAAATTCTGGAATATTTGCGCGAAATTATGTAAATTGTTAAAGTTTAAATTTTTCAATTTTGTAAACTGTAGAAATACTGCTTTATAAATAATGCAATTTTAATCTAACGTGTTTTACTGACGCATGAATACCAAAACAATTCATTTACTTAAAAAAACACTACGTGTACTGCTTTGGTGCGTGGGATCTATAATTGCACTTTTATTACTTCTTATTATTTTAATCCAAGTTCCGTCAGTGCAGAATTTCGTTAAGGATAAAGCGATAACCTATCTGCATGATAAAATCAAAACCAAAGTTGCCTTAGACCATATTTCGATCAAATTTCCAAAAGATGTAGTGCTGGAAGGTTTCTATTTTGAAGATCAAAAAAAAGATACTTTGCTGGCTGGTAAACGTTTAGTTGTTGATGTCGATTTGTTTAAATTGGTTAGCAGTGAATTGGAGATAAACTCGGTTTCTTTAGAAAATACAACAGCTAATATTTCCAGAAATAAGGACGGCGTTTTCAATTTCGATTATATCATCAAAGCTTTCGAATCAAAAGAACCTGAAAAACCAAAGGATCCGGATAGCAAGCCTTTTACAATTTCTGTTGTAAAAGTAAATCTTGATAATATCAAATTCAATTTCAAAGATGATTATTCAAAAAATGATGTTCGCGTAAAATTGACACATTTTGATACGAAATTTAATGAATTCGATTTGGATAAAATGAATTTTGATATTCCGAATATTGCTTTGAATGGGTTAAAAGTAGTTTTGAATCAGGATGTTGTGGAGAAGATTGCTGAAGTTTCGGTAAAAACAGTTGACACAATTTCGAAAAGAAAAGATTTCAGTTTAAAACTCGGAAAAATCAGTTTATCAAAAATTGATATTGCGTATGACAATAAGGATTCCAAATTAGATTCGGGAATTAAACTCGGCAATCTTGATTTATCAGTCAATAAAATTGATATGAACAATCAGTTTTTGGATTTTAATACTTTCGAAATAAAAGATCTAAAAGGGAATTTACGTTTGGGTGCAAAAGACAAACAAATTAAAGCTCCGAGTTTAGACACAACATCAATTAAACAAACGGGTTGGAAAGTAAAATTGGCTGATGTGAATTTAGAAAATATCGCTTTCAAATTTGATGATATGCAATCGAAACCGCTTTCAAAAGGAATTGATTACAGTCATATGGATTTGGATAAATTCAATTTTAAAGCCGAGAAATTATATTATGGAAATGATACAATTTCAGGAAATATAAAATCGCTTGCCGTAAACGATAAAAGCGGATTGCAGATTCAGTCTTTAAAAACTGATTTCTTTTACGGACCAAAAAATGCTTCTTTAGAGAATTTATATTTAAGAACACCGCAGACGCTTCTGCAGAATAAAATAAAAGTTGCGTATCCTTCGCTTGACGCTTTAAAAAAAGATATTGCCAATCTAAGTCTTGATGCGAATTTAAATCAATCCAAAATCGGGTTTAAAGATATTTTATTATTTGCTCCGGATTTACAGAAAACAAATCCGTTTAAAAGTAATCCAAATGCGATTTTGTATTTAAATACACGCTTGAGCGGAAAAGTAAAAGATTTGACTATTCCGCAGTTTGAAATGAGCGGAATCGGGACGACAAAAGTTTCCCTTTCGGGAAAAATCAAAGGTTTGCCGGATGCTCAAAAAGCGTATTATGATTTAGATATTAAGAAACTTTCAAGCACTTCAAAAGATATTAATTCTTTTGTGCCGACCGGAACGATTCCGAAAAACATTCAATTGCCTTCTCAATTGAGTTTGCAGGGAAAATTTAAAGGTTCGGTTCAGAATTTCAAAACGAATCTGGCTTTAAAGAGCAGTTTCGGAAATGCTAAAATTGATGCTTTATTTGATCAGCGTGTTAAGAAAAGAGAGAAATACGATGCAACCGTTTATTTATTAGATTTTGA
The DNA here is from genome assembly GCF_058808175.1 of Flavobacterium sp. GW821-FHT11G01. Lineage (NCBI taxonomy): Bacteria > Pseudomonadati > Bacteroidota > Flavobacteriia > Flavobacteriales > Flavobacteriaceae > Flavobacterium > Flavobacterium sp. GW821-FHT11G01. The sequence continues at coordinate 334,399 of NZ_JBXARK010000003.1, forward strand.
TTTGGGAAGATTAATCAAAAATGATTCGATCGGAAAAATTACGCTTAAAGCGAAAGTAAAAGGAATAGGTTTAGATCCGAAAACGGCAAATGCTGCAATTGACGGTTTGGTTCAGAAGGCCGTTTTCAATAAATATACGTACAGAGATTTAGCCTTAAAAGGAAATATCGCGAATGGTTCATTTGCAGTAAAATCCGGAATGAAAGATCCGAATTTGAATTTTGATTTGGTAGCAAGTGGAAATACAAAAGAGAAATACCCAGCGATAAAATTAAAACTAAACCTGGACATCGCCGATTTAGAAAAACTGCATCTTCATGCCGGACCTATGAAATTACGTGGAAATGTCGATGCCGATATTGCCAATAGTAATCCTGATTTTTTAAACGGAAAAGTGTTTCTTTCTAACATTCAGGTTTTACAGGATAAGGAACCGATTGTTTTAGATTCCATCAGAGTTATTGCTTTTTCAGATGAGAATCGAAATAACATTAAAATTTCATCTCAATTTTTAAAAGCTGAAGTTGACGGAAAATACAAATTAACCACTTTGGTTTCGGCAGTAAAAAAATCATTGTCAAAATACATTGATTTAAAAAATCCAAAAGTAAACGGAGAATCTGACGAACAACGTTTGGCTTTCACATTAACGGTTGATAACGATCCGATTCTTTTCAAATTGGTTCCAAAATTAACTGGTTTAGAACCTCTTAAAATTGAAGGAAAATACAATAATGTAACCGATTCTTTAGAAATAAAAGGAACGATTTCGAGAATTGTTTATGCGGATAATACTATTGCTGACGGAAAAATAAATATTGAGGCCAAAGAAAATGCATTACAATACCAAATTTCTGTAGCAACGATTGAAAGCGGTTCTTTAAAAATTCCGTTCACGAGTTTATCCGGAAAAATCGAAAATAATATCTTGGATTATGCACTTGAAGTAAAAGATGCAAAAGACAAACAGCAGTATTTTATTGCAGGAAATTTCAAAGCAGAAGATTCTAAAAACATTTTCAAAATTGATGCAGAAAACTTCGTTCTGAATTATGATAAATGGAATATCGATCCTGAAAATGCAATTGAATTTGGAGGAAAAAGACTTTACGTTAATAAATTCTTTTTAGAAAATTCCGGAAACGAACTTAAAATTCAATCTAAGGGGAATCAGGATAATGCACCTTTACAACTCGATTTTGTAAACTTCAAAATTGAGACAATTATGAATATCGTCAAAAAAGACAAATTATTGATGCAAGGTTTGATCAACGGAAATGCTGTTGCCGAAAATGTAATGACAAAACCCACTTTTACATCAGACATAAAAATTGATGATTTTGCTTTTAAAGGCGAACCAGTTGGCGATATTGCGGTTAAAGTTGATAATAAAACAAATAATTTATTAAACGCCAATGTCACGCTGAGCGGAGAAGATAACGACGTAAATCTGACAGGAACATACGCGATTGCTGATGGAAATCTTGATTTTAATCTCGATTTGAATAAACTGAATATTAAAAGTATTCAGGGTTTCAGTATGGATAATATTAAAGAAGGAACGGGATATTTATCTGGAAATTTCAAAATTACAGGAAATACCAGCGCACCAAAAGTAAACGGAGAATTAAATTTTAATGATACTGGTTTTAGAGTGACGAAATTCGATTCGTATTTCAAAACTAAAAACGAAAAAATCACACTTCAAAATGATGTAATTACGTTTGATAGTTTCACTTTCCACGATGAAAACGACAATGAATTGACAATTAACGGAACTATTAAATCAGCAGATTATACCAATTTTGATTTCGGCCTGACCGTTATTGCAGACGATTTTAGAGCCATACATTCCAAGGAAAAAGACAACGATTTATTTTACGGAGATTTAATTTTAGATACCAAACTTAATATCAAAGGAACGCTTGAAAATCCTGTTGTTAACGGGAATATCAAAATCAAAGATGATACTAAATTCTCCGTTGTTTTACCTCAATCTGATCCATCAATTGCAGATAGAGAAGGGATTGTAGAGTTTGTAAACGAAGATAATGTCTACCTGAGACAAACAGCTGAAATGAAGGCAAAACTGGATCAGTCAGAATTACTTGGTATGGATGTAAGCGTTGCCATTTCAATTGATAAGGAAGCTGAACTTACTTTAGTCATTGACAAAGGAAACGGTGATTATTTAAATCTAAAAGGCGAAGCAGAATTGACTGGTGGAATTGATCCGTCAGGAAAAACGACTTTAACAGGTAAATATGAATTCTCGGATGGTGCGTATGAAATGAATTTCAACATGATCCGAAGAAAATTCAACATTCAGAAAGGAAGTTATATTATCTGGAATGGTGAGCCTACAATGGCAAATGTAAATATTACTGCAATTTATAAAGTAGAAGCGGCACCAATTGATTTGCTCGGAAATCAATTAGGAAGTGAATCTCAAACGACTAAAAATACCTATAAGCAAAAAATACCATTTCAGACTTTATTGAAAATGAATGGTGAATTAATGAAGCCTGAAATCTCTTTTGATATTGTCCTGCCAGACGGAAATTATGATGTATCATCTACGATCGTAGAAACTACACAGCAAAAATTAGAACAATTGCGACAAGAACCAGCAGAATTAAACAAACAGGTTTTTGCTCTTTTATTGTTGAACAGATTTATCGGAGAAAATCCGTTTGCAAGCGAAGCTGGAGGAACAAGCGCAGAATCATTGGCCAGACAAAGTGTGAGCAAAATTCTATCACAACAATTAAATGATTTAGCAGGAGAATTAATAACAGGAGTTCAGCTGGAATTTGATCTGGAATCAACAGATGATTACACTTCAGGAACAAGAGAAGACAGAACTGATTTAAATGTTGGAATTTCTAAAAAACTTTTAGATGACAGATTAAAAGTAACCGTTGGAAGCAGTTTCGCAGTTGAAGGTCAGGAACGCGCCAATGAAGAAAGCACGAATATTGCCGGAGATGTGGCGCTAGATTATCAGTTAACGAAAGACGGTCGTTATATGCTTCGTGCTTATCGAAAAAATGAATATCAGGTTGCGGTTGAAGGTCAGGTAATTGAAACCGGAGTTGCCTTTATTATTACCATGAGCTACAATAAATTCCGCGAGCTCTTTCATCGCACTTTAGCAGAAAAAGAAATGATTCGAGAAGAGAAACTGCGCAAGGAAAAGAAAAAACTGAAAGAGAAAGAAGATAAAGAAAAAGGAAAAGACGAAAATCAATTGGAAGGAAATGAGCAAAAAACATAGCAATAGGAGAACGGAATATATCAGATATTGTATTGCATTGTCCTTATTTTTTGTTTTTGGATGCAGCAATACAAAATACCTGCCAGAAGGCGAATTATTGTATACAGGTGGTTCTGTAACAATAAAAGATTCTGTTATTAAAAAGAAAGAAAGAAAAGAACTGGAGAAAGAGCTGGAAGGATTATTACGCCCAAAACCAAATAATGGTTTTTTAGGATTGCGTCCTAAATTATGGTTTTATAATATTGCCGGAGAACCTAAAAAACAAAAAGGATTTCGCTATTGGCTGCGCACAAAAGTGGGCGAGCCACCGGTACTTTTCAGTAAAGTTGATTTGGATTATAATGCATCTGTTTTACGAAATTTTACAGAAAACAGAGGTTATTTTAAAACGCGTGTCAGTGCTGATTCAACAGCTAAAAATAAAAGAGCAACGGCAGAATATACGGTTACGCCTAAACAACAATATATCATTAAAAACGTGACTTTTCCGGACGATTCCCTGGCAATGTCAAGAATAATTGGAAGATCAAGCCGAAGAAGTTTGTTGAAAGTAGGTAAGCCGTATGATTTGGATGTCATTAAGGCTGAACGGGAACGTATAGATGCAAGACTTAAGGAACGCGGCTATTATTACTTTAATCCGGATTATATTTTAGCTCAGGTTGACAGTACGAAAGGCGATCATGAAGTAAAAGTCAGACTGGTAATAAAACCTGATACACCGCCAAAAGCCCTTACAGCATACAAGATTAACAAAATCATTGTTTATCCTAACTTTTCTATTTCAAAAGACAGCTTAAAATATACGAAAGAAGATGTAGTTCAGTATAAGGATTTCACCATTATCGATACAGCAAATACTTTTAAACCCAGAGTTTTTGATCGCGCCATTTATTTCAAAAAGGGAGATTTATATAACAGAAAAGACCATAATTTAACGTTGAATCGATTTGTAAATCTCGGGACTTTTAGTTTTGTGAAAAATGAATTCAAACCTTCAGATAGTTTACCGAAGACTTTAGATTCGTATTATTATTTAACGTTGCTGCCAAAGAAATTCATTCGTGTTGAGGTTTTGGGGAAAACCAATTCGGCGAGTTATACCGGTACAGAATTGAATGTCAATTGGAATAACAGAAATTTATTTCGCGGAGCTGAATTACTCACCGTTTCTGTTTTTGGCGGAGCCGATTTTCAGCTTTCCGGAACCAACAATGGCAAGAATATTTATAAAGTGGGTACAGAAACCAGCTTAACCTGGCCTAGATTTATTGTCCCATTTTTTCATGTTGAAGGCTCGAGCGAATATGTACCAAGAACCAAAGCAACTGTGAGATATGAATATCAAAACAGAACACAATTGTATGCTTTGAATTCATTTAAAGCGTCTTACGGTTATTTGTGGAAAGAGAATGTTCGAAAAGAGCATCAATTAAATTTGATGGATATTACCTATGTAAGTCCGAATCATGTTACAGCAGAATATTTAGCCGATGCTGATAAAGATGAATCATTGAAAAAAGTAATCGAAAAACAATTGATTTTTGGTCCAACGTATACTTACACGTACACCAATACAATGCAGAAGCGGAAAAAGAATACCTTTTATTTTAGCGGAGAGGCAGACTTAGCCGGAAATATTACAGGATTAGTTACCGGAGCAAATGTCAAAAAGAATGATACGATCAAAATATTTGACGTTCCTTTTAGCCAATATGCAAAATTTCGAGGTGACTTCAGGCATTATTTGAAATTAGGAAAAGAAAGTCAATTGGCTAGCAGAATTATTGTAGGAGCTGGTATTCCGTATGGAAATTCAGGTGCTTTGCCAACATCTAAACAATTTGTAGTTGGCGGAACCAATAGTATTCGAGCCTTCAGGGCGCGATCTATTGGGCCTGGAAGTTACCTCAACACTGCAACTGATAACGATTATCTCCCAGATCAATCAGGAGATTTGAAATTGGAATTTAGTACTGAATACAGGGCTAAACTTTTTAGTATTGTAAAAGGTGCCGCCTTTATTGATGCGGGAAATATTTGGCTTATGAATGCTGATCCGAATAAACCCGGAGCTGAAATTTCTAAGGATTTTATGAAAGAAATTGCAGTTGGAGCAGGAGTCGGACTGCGTTTTGATGTCTCTTTCTTTATTTTAAGAACTGATTTGGCATTTCCACTTAGAAAACCTTATTTGCCCGATGGTGAAAGATGGGTAATCAAAGATATAGATTTTGGAAGCGGACCGTGGAGAAAAGAAAACCTGATTTTGAATATCGCAATTGGATATCCATTTTAAAAGTTTTTTCGCCACGAATTCACGAATTGAAAATTTGTAAAATTTGATTTCAGACTATCAATTTGTATTAAAGAAATTCGTGAATTCATGGCTAACATTTGATTTGCATTATAAAAAAAAGAAGTAAATTGGTCTAATAAAATAAAGTAATGCAAAATACACTCAAAAGAATTTTAGTTTTAGGATCAGTCATTTTCTTAATAATATTGGCTTTCAAATTTTGCCAATTTAAAAAAGATGATGACAAGGATATTGAATACAATACCAATTTAATTCAACAGCAAATTCTGAATGTCGGTAAATTAGTTGTGACTGAAGGTCATTTTTCAGAAGTGATCACCTATAAAAACCAGCAGAAATATTTTTTGAATATGGTTTCTTTTGAGAAGAAAGCATTGGTTGTCGTAAATGCAAATGTTACCGTTGCCTATGATTTGCATAAAATGAAATACGACATTGATGAAAAAAACAAAACCATTACAATTTTAAATATCCCGAAAGAAGAAATCACAATCAATCCGGATATTAAGTTTTACGATATTGAGCAAAGCCAAATGAATCAGTTTACCGGAGATGATTATAATAAAATCAATAAATCGGTTAAAGCGAATCTGGCGAAGAAAATCGAGAGTTCATCTCTAAAAACAAACGCTCAAAACAGATTAATTAGTGAATTATCGAAGATTTTAATCTTAACAAATTCAATGGGTTGGAAGCTACAATATAATGGCAAAACGATTGAATCTGAAAAAGAATTTAATGAAGATTTGAAATTATAAAAGAAGGTTCAAAGGTGCAGAGGTTCAAAGGGACAAAGGTTTTCCCAATCTTGTCATTTCGAGGAACGAGAAATCCCCGCGAGAAGCTCGACAAAGATTTGATTCTCTTTACGGAGTTACTTGCGGGGATTTCTCGTTCCTCGAAATGACAAACAGTACGCTTAATTACTGCTTTTTTAAAAAAACTTTGTGTCTTAGCGTCTTCGTGGCAAATCTCTAAACGGCTTCTTTATCAAAAATTAAATCCAATCCACCAGAAATCAAATGCGCCACTTCAGGACGTTTTTCTTTCAATTGATCCAAATGAACCAATACTTCTTGCAGAAGTTGTTTTTCATCAGAGTCTTTCAAAAGTTCTGCAATTTCAACAGAAAGCAACCAATCATTAGAGTGATTATTTTTCAGTTTTTCAAAAACAGCTTTTAGTTCCGATTTAGAATCTTTATTTTCTCTTATAGAACGAACCGTTTGAAAAAGAATTTCTAAATCATCACGCTCATCGGTATGTTTTGCTTTTATCGTTTGAGAAGTCGGAACAATATTAATCAGATCAAAACTATTCACATCGGCTGGACCAGAAAAAGCAGAAACTACTTTTTTACCAATGGCCATATCGTAATTTCCCCAATCAGGTTGGAATAAAATGGTTTCGCCATGTGTAACGGTACAATTTCTAAAACTAATTAAAATGATTTCTCCGTGTAAGTTTCTGGAACCTGTAATGATTTCTCCTTGAACAATAATATTGCCTTCAAACTCTAATTTTACGCTTTCATTTTCAACAATACTATAAGCCTGTAAATCCTTTGGGCTCATGTCTTCAATCGCCAAATTAAAACCTTTCAACTTCCCGATCGGACTTCCAAATCCGTGTGGATGAGTTAGAGTTCCGTGGCCAACCAATTCTTTTTCACGATAAGATAAAGCTGTTTTTCCTGTAGTCTGAATGTAAACCGGTTTTCCTTCGTCTTCCAAAACATTCGTAAAAACACCTGAAATTTGTAAACCTGTACTTAATTCAATAGTTCCTAAAGCATTCGAATGAATTAGTTTCTGAATTCCGGAAAGACCTCCGGTACGCAAAGCCATTTTATTGGCAAATTCTTCTAAAATTAAACTTAAATAAGAAAAATTTGGTGTCACATAAAGTTGAGGTTGTAACTGCGTGATATCAAAATTTTGATTCGCAGCTGAAATATCATAAGGGATTTTTTTTACGTTATCCGTCATACACCACGCACTTTCTCCAATAGAAGAAAGTAATCCGGCGCCATAAATTTTTGGATCTTCAACAGTTCCAATTAAACCGTATTCGACTGTCCACCAATGTAGATTACGAATCTGGGCCATTTCCGATAATTCGCCCATATTGTTTTGTAAATCGGCAACGGCCTTTTCAGCCTCGTCAATTTTTTGCTGAGGCGTATCTTCGGCTTCTTTCAAAATTGAAAGCAAACGAATCGCTTCGTACATTTGATAATCTTTGTGAGATGAAATCGCTTTACAGCCAATTTCTCCAAAACGTCTCAAATATTCTGCATATTCTGGATTTGCAATAATAGGGGCGTGGCCTGCACCTTCGTGGATAATATCTGGTGCGGGTGTATATTCAATATGTTCTAATTGTCTAATGTCTGAGGCAATTACCAAAACGTTATAAGCCTGAAATTCCATAAAAGCATTTGGCGGAATAAAACCGTCAACAGCAACTGCTGCCCAGCCAATTTCGGTCAGAATACGGTTCATTCCGTACATACTCGGAATAGAATCTATTTCGATTCCTGTTTTCTTCAAACCATCTAAATAAGAGTGATGGGCAACTTTTGATAAATGATCTACGTTTTTGCGCATCACATAACGCCAAACCGCCTGATTAATTGGCGTATAATCGCTATAATCCTGAGGTTTAATAAATTGCTTTAAATGTTTAGGCAAGCGCTCTAATAACGGATTTGTCTCAATATTTGGATTCATTTCGAAAACGTTGTAGATTAAGAATGTAAAATTACGAATTTAAGGCGCTAATTTTTGCTATTCATCACAATTTTTTTGTTCTAAAGTGTTTTTTATTGAGGTTTTAATATAAATTTTGTTTTGAGAAGTAGGGCTAGGGGATCGGTTTTCAAAAGAAAGTTTTCGAAGTATAAAAAGAACGATTTTCTAGCAATCGTTATTTTCATAATTAACTTTTTCCATTGTTTTCTCGTAGTTTTCCAGTTCTTTCTTCGTCATTGCTGTTTCTTTTAAATCGACCGGCAATTGCTTTTTAGCATCAGAACTTATCCATAAACCAGTATAAGTATTTCCGGTTTTCTTTAAAATTAAAACGCCACTAAACCCATGTTCGACCAAAACAAATTCGTTTTCTTTCTTTTTATTCTGTGTAACATTAAGTTGTATCCAGTTATTTGATTTATTATAGCGATACATGGCGGTAAACATTAAATCAGCGGTACATTGATTTTCTTCTGTTTTGATATAAACTGTTATGGGAGTTTTTCCATCAACAGATCCTTTGTATAAATTAGAAACTGGAGTCTGAGATTGTGCGTTTGAATGATTTAAAAAAGAAAAACAGATTATAAAAAACAGCATTACTTTTTTCATAATAAAATAGTGATTGGTTTTTGATTAGACTTTTTGTTGCTTTTTGCAGCTAATCAAATTTATCTAATTAGAATAGTATTCCAATCAAATTTCTGAATTAGTTTTAAGATTTATCTGATGGATTTCGTAATTGGTTTTCTGCATTTCTAAAATATTCAATTTTATGATTGAACATAAAAGCCATATTAGTAGCACGCATTTTAGCTTCTTCTGTAATTACTCCTGCAAATTGTGAATCGATTGTAGTGTTAAAAATCTGAATCCATCGGTCAAAATGTGTTTTGTCAACCGGTAATTGTTTGTGTGGAGGAAAGGGAGTTCCGGAATAAGCACGAACATCAAACAAGATAGTCTGCCAAAAACCATACATTTTTTGTAAATGAGGTTCCCAACGATCCTGAAGTTTATCATTAAAGATTGGACCAATCAGATCATCTTTTCTAACATTGTCATAAAAGCTGTTGACCATTTGCTTAATATCTTCAATAGTCGAAATATCTTTAAGAGTTTTCATGTTTTCTAAAAATTGAGGTGCAAAAATACGATATAACTTCATCTTTAATCCATGATATTTGTCATTTAACAGACAGACATTTCAGAGGATAAAATAGAACTTATCTGGAAAACCAGCTGTTTGTATAATATTGCAGCTGCTGAAAAATAAAAAGTAAGATTTTTTGCGCTTTTATTTTTATTAAAATATTGATTATCAATATTTTATTTTTTTGGCAGATAAGTTTTTGTTAAGGTAAATTTTACAAGTGATGTGTATTTGTAAAGTTTTAGTTATATCGATTTCGTGAAAATTGATATATTTTTGTTGTGTTTTAATAAAAATAATCATAATAAAATGAGAAAAAATTAACTATCAACAAACCACAAAAACCAAAAAAATGCACAAAACTACTCAAAAACCTACAATTCGGGTAAAAGCTTTTATGACACAAATTGTTATTATAACGCTTTTATTTATTACCAAAACAAATGCACAGACGGTTACACCTTTTATCACATCAGGTGATCAGACAAAATTACTCCAACAGCAGGGAACAGTAAGTTTCGGGACAAACTCAGGAACAAATCCCTCTACAATTACAGTAAATGCAGGAACAACATATCAAACTATGGATGGTTTTGGTTACACCCTTACTGAAGGAAGTGCCGAAGTCATCAGTGGAATGGCAGCAACGCAGCAAAACCAATTATTGAATGATTTGTACAATCCAACTACAGGATTAAACGCAAGTGTGATTCGTATTAGTATTGCGGCTTCAGATTTAAGTAATTCTTCTTATAGTTATAACGAAACTTCCGGAGATACTAATATGAATAATTTCAGTTTGAATGGACCGGATTTGACTTATCTGATTCCAATTATCAAAAAGATTCAGCTGATAAACCCAAACATTAAAATACTAGCAACACCATGGTCAGCGCCACGCTGGATGAAAACAAACGGCTCATGGGTTGGTGGAAGTCTGCAAACACAATATTATGCTGCTTACGCAAAATATTTTGTAAAATATATTGCCGCGATGCAGGCGCAGGGAATTCCGATTTGGGCCATCACACCTCAAAATGAGCCTGAAAATCCAAACAATGAACCAAGTATGTTAATGAATTCTACAGAACAAAAGAATTTTATTAATCAGCAACTTGGACCACAATTGGCTGCAGCCGGATATAGCGGAATTAAAATTATTGCTTTTGACCATAATTGTGATAATACAGCTTATCCTATTGATGTTTTAAATAATAGCAGTTATGTTGATGGTGCAGCATTTCACTTGTATTTAGGAAACATTTCAGCCATGTCGACTGTACGAAATGCGACAAATAAAAATGTCTATTTTACAGAACAATATACTGGATCTGGAGGAAGTTTCGGAGGGGATTTTGGATGGCACATGCAAAATGTAGTTATTGGAAGTACAAATAACTGGTCAAAAACAGTTCTGGAATGGAATGCTGCTAATAATTCAAGTTTAGGACCACGTACTCCTGGCGGATGTAATACTTGTTTAGGCGCAATTACTGTCAACAATAGTACAAGTTATACAAAAAATGTGGCGTATTATATTATTGGTCAAATATCAAAATTTGTAAAACCGGGCGCTTTGAGAATTTCTTCTTCGAGCAGTAGCGGAAGCATTGTTTCTGCCGGATTTAAAAATCCTGATGGATCAATTGCTCTTGTAGTATACAATTCAGGATCAGCCAATACAATCAAAGTTGTTTCAGGATCATCGGCATTTAATTATTCGGTTCCGGCTTCATCAGCAGTTACTTTTAATTGGGCAACAAGCAGTCCGGTTGCAGTAACAAGTGTAAGTGTTAGTCCAACTTCGGCTTCAATTTCCGCTGGTTCAACAACACAATTAACGGCAACCGTTTTGCCAAGCAATGCAACGAATAAAAATGTGAACTGGAGTTCAAGTAACACAGGTGTGGCGACAGTCAATTCAAATGGATTGGTTACAGGAGTATCGCAAGGAACAGCAATAATAACAGTAACTACAGTTGACGGATCAAAAACGGCAACAAGCGCAATTACTGTTACAGCTTCGACATCAACTTTTCCGGGTTATTACAATATCATTTCAAGAAACAGTAATAAAGGATTGGATGTTGCAGATAATTCAACAACCAGCGGAGGACGTATTCAACAATACGATGTTACAGGTGGCGGAGGAAGTAATCAACGCTGGAAATTTGTTTCAGACGGAGGCGGTAATTTCTACATTATTGTAAAATCAACCGGAATGTATCTGGCAGTTGAAAATAATGGTACGGGCGATGGATTAAAAGTACAGCAAAAGACTTTTTCAGCGTCTAACGAATTTAAATGGACCGTTACAAGTCTTGGAGGAGGGTATTATAAAATTATTAACGTAAACAGTGGAAAATCATTAGATGTTGAAAATGTTTCAACTGCAAATGGAGCAAATATTCAGGTGTGGGCTTATACTGGTGGATTAAATCAACAATGGCAATTGGTACAGGTTGAATCTACTGCCAAAAAAGCTTTAACCATAACAGAGAATGAAAGTCCGAATGACATGGCAATTTTCATTAATTCAACAAATGATTATTTAAAAATTGACACTAGTCATGAAGGAAATGGAGAAGTAGAATTATTCTCGATAGCAGGACAAAGTGTTTTAAAGAAAACCGTAAACTTTGCAAAAGGAAGTCAATCTGAAATTGAAATTTCAAGATTGCCAAAAGGCGTTTATGTCGTGAGAGTGAACGACAGTAAAGGCTCTTATTCTAAAAAAGTGTTGAAACAATAATTACAAATTTAGAATTCAATTAGTAATTTTATATTGATTTGAAAAGGCTGTCTAAGATTTTTAGACAGCCTTTTTTTATTTCTTAACCAATTAATTGTGTAAATAAATCCTGATTATCATTTAAATATTGAAACTCAAAACCATTTTTAGTCATATTCAATTTGATATTCATAATGTCCTTTTTGTTTTTCAATTCTAATCCAACAACCACAGAACCAACCTCGCGATTGTTTTTTTTATGAAATTGGAAATAAGTAATATCATCATCCGGACCTAAAATATTATTTACAAATTCTTTTAAAGCACCCGGACGCTGCGGAAACTGAATCATGAAATAATGCATTAAACCTTCGTAAAGCAACGAGCGCTCTTTTATTTCGGCAGTTCTTTCGATATCATTATTGCTTCCGCTGACAACACAAACAACTTTTTTGCCTTTTATTTTGTCTTTATAAAAATCCAAAGCCGCAATAGTCAAAGCTCCGGCTGGTTCTACTACCATAGCTTCTTCATTGTATAAACGTAAAATTGTAGTGCAGACTTTTCCTTCCGGAACCAGAATTATATCTTCTAAATTATTCCGACAAATTTCAAAAGTCATATCACCAACTTGTTTTACAGCAGCACCATCAACAAATTTGTCAATGGTTTTTAAAGCAGTGTTTTTGTTTTCTGCAATCGAAGTTTTCATTGAAGGAGCGCCTTTTGGCTCAACGCCGATGATTTTCGTATTCGGACTTAAATGCTTGAAAACTTCAGATAAACCAGAAGCTAATCCGCCGCCGCCAATCGGAACAAAAACATAATCGATTGGCTCTTTGTAACTGTCAAGGATTTCTAATCCAACAGTTCCCTGACCAGCAATAACTTTTTCATCATCAAATGGATGAATAAATATTTTATGGTTTTTAATAGCATCGGCTGTGGCAGAAGCATAAGCATCATCAAAAGTATCGCCTGTAAGTACAATTTCTACAAACGATTTTCCAAACAATTGTACCTGTTTTACTTTTTGTTTTGGAGTTGTTTTTGGCATGTAAATTTTGCCTTTTATTTGCAGAAGATGACAGGAGTAAGCAACGCCCTGAGCATGATTTCCAGCACTTGCGCATACAATTCCGACTGCTTTTTCTGTTTCATTTAACGAAGAAATTTTGTTGTATGCTCCTCTAATTTTATACGACCGTACAATCTGTAAATCTTCTCTTTTTAATAAAATAGTCGATTTAAATTCGTCTGAAAGATTTAAATTTTGTGTAAGAGGAGTAGCGGCAACTACATTTTCGAGTTGCTTTTTTGCAGCAAGTACTTCATTAAATAGATTCATGATGTTTTGTTTTTTTGCCACGAATTACACAAATTTCCTCTAATTTATTTCCTCAATGACAGGAAAAAATTCGTGAACATTCGTGAAATTCGTGGCAACTTTTTAATTATTTATAAATAAAAAACCTCCCGGTTTGGGAGGTTTAATAAATTGTATTTTGTTTACTTATTTATATAATACCTCACCATTACTGCTGAATAGCAATAATACTAATAGAGATAATAATGTTATTTAAGTTTTTCATTTCAGATAATTGAATCGCAAATGTATTAATTATTTTTTAACCGGCGGATATTGTGCTAAAACTTTGTTTACAATCTCAGCTACTTTTGCATCTTTTTTATCGACGTTTTTCGTTAAGGTTGAAACACCTTCACCTTGCCAGATCATTTCTTTCTTTTTGGCATCAATAAGGTCGATAAATAAAGTTCCTTCCGTAGAAGATGAAACTGTAGTTTGTCCTCCGTACATCATGTAAGGATTCCATCCCCATCCCCAACCGTAGCCCCATCCGGCGCTAAATTGGTTTACGCTTACTTGTTCTCTTGATTTGGTAAAAATATTTACTAATAAATCAGGATTTTCACTTTTAGTAAAACCTTTGGCTTGCATTTCGGTATCTATTGCATGTAGAATTCTTCTTTTATCCAAATCAGAAATTTCGACTTTATCAATTCCGGGCTTAAAGAAAGCATACGTTTTATAAGGCGCAAAATCTACGTTTTTGTCGTAATCAGAATAAACACTGACCGAACTGCAGGAAGCTAGTATTAAAAGCAGAAAAACAGGTACTAATTTGAATGTTTTCATATATTTAAAAATTTAATGTTCTCATTTTTAATTAAATAAGAAAACTTTAGACTAAAATAGAGTCTCGTCGACTATATTAGGCAAAGTTACTTTTAGTAAAGGCTGAACTTCCATTGCTCTTTTTATGGCAAAAATTGCTTCGTCGTTTCGAGCCCAGCTTCTTCTTGAAATTCCGTTGTTAACATCCCAAAAAAGCATTGATGCTAAACGTTTTGAAGCTTCTTTAGAACCATCAAGAACCATACCAAAGCCGCCATTTATAACCTCTCCCCAGCCAACGCCACCGCCATTATGAATAGATACCCAGGTTGCGCCTCTAAAACTGTCTCCAATCACATTTTGAATGGCCATATCGGCTGTAAAACGAGATCCGTCGTAGATATTTGAAGTTTCTCTGTAAGGAGAATCAGTTCCTGAAACGTCATGATGATCGCGTCCTAAAACCACTGTTCCAATTTCGCCTTTTGCAATGGCCTGATTAAAAGCTTCGGCGATTTTAATTCTTCCTTCTGCATCAGCATAAAGAATTCTGGCTTGTGAACCTACAACCAATTTATTTTCCTGGGCGCCTTTGATCCATTTGATGTTATCCTGCATTTGTTGCTGAATTTCATCCGGAGCCGTTTTGGCCATTTCTTCTAAAACCTGACTTGCGATAGTATCAGTTTTTTGTAAATCTTCTGGTTTTCCAGAAGTACAAACCCATCTGAAAGGCCCAAAACCATAATCAAAACACATTGGCCCCATAATATCCTGAACGTAACTCGGATATTTAAAATCGATGTTATTTTCGGCCATTACATCAGCACCAGCACGTGAAGCTTCTAATAAAAAAGCATTTCCATAATCGAAAAAATAAGTTCCTTTTGCTGTGTGTTTGTTAATTGCTTTCGCTTGTCTGCGTAAAGATTCCTGAACTTTTTCTTTGAATAATTCAGGATTATTGGCCATCATTTCGTTGGCATCTTCAAATGAAATTCCAACAGGATAATAACCTCCCGCCCACGGATTATGAAGCGAAGTCTGATCTGAACCTAAATCAATTTTGATATTTTCCTTGTCGAAACATTCCCAAACATCAACGACATTTCCTAGATAAGCAATCGAGACAACTTCTTTATTGGCTTTCGCCGAATTAACTCTCTTAACCAATTCTTCAGTCGAAGTTACGATTTCATTAATCCATCCTTGTTCATGGCGAATTTTAGTAATTTTCGGATTTACTTCGGCGCAGACCGTAATACAACCTGCAATATTTCCGGCTTTTGGCTGAGCTCCCGACATTCCGCCAAGACCTGAAGTCACGAATAAATTGCCTTCCGGATTTTGTTTTATTTTTCTGAAACCGTTCAAAACCGTAATCGTAGTTCCGTGTACAATTCCTTGCGGGCCAATATACATATAACTTCCTGCCGTCATTTGTCCGTATTGTGAAACGCCCAAAGCATTCATTTTTTCCCAATCATCCGGTTTAGAGTAATTTGGGATAACCATTCCGTTTGTAACTACAACTCTTGGTGCTTCAGAATGCGAAGGAAATAATCCCATCGGATGCCCTGAATACATCGTTAAAGTTTGCTCATCTGTCATTTCAGACAAATACTGCATGGTCAATAAATATTGTGCCCAGTTCTGAAAAACAGCTCCGTTTCCACCATACGTAATCAATTCGTGCGGATGTTGTGCCACAGCATAATCCAGATTGTTCTGAATCATGTGCATAATTGCTTTTGCCTGTAAAGATTTCCCCGGATATTCATCAATTGGTCGCGCGTACATTCTATAATCAGGACGAAGGCGATACATATAGATACGACCGTATTTTTCTAATTCTTCTGAAAATTCAGGAAGTAATTCAGCATGATGTTGAGGTTCAAAATAACGCAAAGCATTTTTTAAAGCCAGTTTTTTTTCCTCTGTTGAAAGAATTTCTTTTCGTTTTGGCGCATGGTTAATCGCTAAATCGTAGTCTTTTTTTGGAGGTAATATATTTGGAATTCCTTGTTTTATTTCTTCTTGGAAAGTCATTTATTTTTAAGGTGCTGAGTTGCTAAGGTTGTAAGATGCTAAGGTATATTAGCTAGATTAACAACAGATTAATTTTTTTGTTCTTTAATAGATTATTTTGCCTTGATGGAATTTAAACGTGCATGATATTTTTTTATAAATGAAAACTCGATTTAATTATCTAATTTTCAAATTGGCACATTTTCTAATTAAAAAACTAAGGATAACGGATATCCGACCTATGATAAGACTTGTGGATTTTAATCCTGAATTTTCTTGAATGGATATCCATATAATATTTTAGATTGTTGATTCTAGATTTTAGATTGTTGAATTATCTAATTGACACATTCTCAAATTGACTAATTAGCTTTCTTTTTTATTTCGCCTGTTCTTTTATCAAACCCATAAGGACAATGACGACAACCACTTTTACAGCAATAACCACGTTTTAAATGGTGTTTTTCAGTAAAGCATTTATAACCTTCCGGCGTATAGTAAAAATCTTCGCCTTCGATTAATTTATTTTCATTACTTTGCTCTTTCATAAATCTGCTTTGGGTGCTGTTTTATTTCTTTAAAAAATCAAAAATAAATAATTGATTGTGATTTTAATGAAATCAAACAATTTTATGTCTACAAATTTATAAATTTTACAGCTAATGTTTCTGATTGTTGCTAAATATTTAATTCCGAAAGGATATCGCGGCATGGCTGTATTTCCGTTTGTTGTGGTTAAATATAGTTTTGATAAAACGAATGAAACTTTTGTAAATCATGAAAAAATACATTTAAGACAACAATTAGAACTTTTGATTATTCCGTTTTTTATTTGGTATTTTTTAGAATATTTATTTCGGTTGATTCAATATAAAAACGCAGCTTTAGCGTACCAAAATATTAGTTTCGAAAGAGAAGCTTATACAAATGAAGCAAATCATAATTATCTCAAAAACCGATCTTTTTTTCAGTTTCTAAAATACATCACATTAAAATAAAACCGATTTTGAACCAGGATATTCATATCAATTTTCCAAGTGAAATTTCGTTAACTATAAAACGAGAAGACTTGATTCATCCGTTTGTTTCCGGGAATAAATTTAGAAAACTAAAATATAATTTATTTCAGGCGAAAGCCGAAAATAAAAAAACAATTTTGACTTTTGGCGGCGCTTTCTCCAATCATATTGCTGCCGTAGCCTATGCAGGAAAAGAACAGGGTTTTAAAACAATCGGAATCATTAGGGGCGATGAACTTTTTGATAAAATCGATGAAAATCCGACTTTGAAATTTGCTCAGGAAAACGGAATGACATTTGAATTTGTTTCGAGAGAAGAGTATCGGAATAAAAATGAAATTTCATTTTTAGAAAAACGTAAAGAACAATTTGGTAATTTTTATTTAGTTCCCGAAGGAGGAACAAATGAACTTGCTGTAAAGGGCTGTGAAGAGATTTTAACGGAGGAAGATTCCGTTTTCAATTACGTCTGTTGTGCAGTTGGAACCGGTGGCACGATTTCTGGATTGATTAATAGTGCATTGCCAAATCAGAAAATTTTAGGCTTTCCGGCGTTAAAAGGTGACTTTTTAAACGATGAAATTCGTATTTTTGCAAAAAAAGATAACTGGAATTTAATTTCTGACTATCATTTTGGAGGTTATGGCAAGATAAATTTAGAATTAATTGAATTTATTAATGCGTTTTTTGAAGAGAACAAAGTGCCCTTAGATCCAATTTATACAGGAAAGATGGTTTTTGGCGTTATAGATTTAATCAGCAAAAATTATTTTCCTGCACATTCAAAAATTTTACTCATTCACACTGGCGGATTACAGGGAATTGATGGAATGAATATCAAATTGAAGCAGAAAAAATTACCAATACTCAAAAACAATGATTAAAAAGATCCTATTGTTCTTTATAGTTGCAGTTCTGGCAAGCTGTTCATCCAGCAAACCCGCTATCGCAACGACCAAAAAACAAGCAGCTGTTCAGAGGCCCAGGACAGTCGCAGCGAAAAAACAAACTCCAGTTAAGCCAATTGGCAAAAATTACCCTTCTACAAATAATACGACAGAAGTTATTCAGTCGACCTCAAAAACTACTGTTACCAGCAATTCAATTAACGATTATGTTTTGCAGTACAAAGATATTGCAATGGGAAATATGCAGAAATATGGTATTCCTGCAAGTATTATTTTGGCGCAGGGAATATTGGAATCTGGTGCAGGTAAAGGAGATTTAGCTGTTGAAGCTAATAATCATTTCGGAATAAAATGCCACAAAGACTGGTTGGGAGAAAGTGTTCGCCATGACGATGATTCGGCTCAGGAATGTTTCAGAAAATATAGAGAAGCTTCAGAATCATATAGAGATCATGCTTTATTTTTGGTTGGAAAAAATAGATATGCTTCATTATTTACTTACGAAAAAGACGATTATAAAGCGTGGGCAAAAGGATTAAGAGCATGTGGTTATGCTACAGATCCTAATTATCCGGATAAATTAATCAGTTATATAGAGCGTTATAATCTGCATCAATACGATTGCCAGATTACAGGAAAAGATTATGTTGCTATTAACAAAACAGCTCCTGCAAGAAAATCATCTTATGATGTGGCTTCAGATCCAAAGATAAACATGAACTCAAATGACCCGAATTTATATGAAGTTCAAAAAGGAGATACTTTGTATTCTATTTCAAAAAAATTCAATGTATTAGTCGATGATTTAAAGCAAAAAAATAGTTTAACTGATAATGCCATTTCAATAGGACAGAAATTGCGAGTTAAGTAATTATGAATTGATAATTGACAATTAACAATTATCAAGAAATCTAAAATAAAAAATGATCTATAAAAGAAGTAGTCAGCTTTTTGCTGAAGCAGAAAAAGTAATTCCGGGAGGAGTAAATTCGCCAGTTCGTGCTTTTAAAGCAGTAGGAGGAACTCCAATTTTTGTAAAAAGTGCCAAAGGTGCTTATTTGTATGACGAAGACGGAAATAAATTAATTGATTATATCAATTCATGGGGACCTATGGTTTTAGGTCACGCGTATCAGCCTGTTGTTGATGCTGTGATTGAAAAAGCAAAATTGGGAACTTCATTCGGAATGCCAACAGAATTGGAAACAGAAATAGCAGCTTTGGCCGTTTCTATGGTTCCAAATATTGATAAAATTAGATTTGTAAATTCAGGAACAGAAGCTTGTATGAGCGCGATTCGCTTAGCTCGTGGATTTACAAGAAGAGATAAAATTATCAAATTTGCAGGTTGTTACCACGGACATTCAGATTCCTTTTTGATTCAGGCAGGAAGTGGAGCCGTAACTTTTGGTTCGCCAAATAGTCCGGGAGTTACAGAAGGAACTGCAAAAGATACTTTATTGGCAAAATACAATGATTTAGAGAATGTAAAAACTTTAATCGAGGCTAATAAAAACGAAATTGCGGCAATAATTATTGAACCAGTTGCAGGAAATATGGGCTGTATTCCGCCTCAAAAAGGTTTCTTGCAAGGTTTAAGGGATTTGTGTACTGCAAACGGAATTTTATTGATTTTTGATGAGGTTATGACGGGTTTCCGTTTGGGTCGCGGTGGAGTTCAGGAATTGTTTAATGTTAATGCTGATATTGTAACTTTCGGAAAAGTAATTGGTGGAGGGTTGCCGGTAGGAGCTTTTGCTGCCCGTGCCGAAATCATGAATTATCTGGCACCACTTGGACCGGTTTATCAGGCGGGAACATTATCTGGAAATCCATTAGCAATGGCTGCCGGATTAGCAATGTTACAATCTTTAGATAATGATCGTGCGATTTTTACTCGTTTAGAAGAAAAAACAGCTTATTTAGAAGCAGGAATTGATAAAGTTTTAAAAGCAAATAATGTTGTTTTTACAATCAATAGAGTAGGTTCTATGATTTCTGTTCACTTTGATGCAAATCCGGTTACAGATTTTCAAACTGCTGCAAAAGGAGATAATGAAACGTTTAAGAAATTCTTCCACGGATTGTTGAATGAGGGTGTTTATATTGCGCCGTCAGCATATGAAACCTGGTTTATTACAGATGCATTAACGTACGAAGATTTAGATTTTACTATAAATGCAATTGATAAAGTTTCGAAAACTTTTTAGTTTTTAAAATTAAAAACAGATTAAATTTAAGGCTCAACTTCTAAAAAGTTGAGCCTTTTTTATTAGTTAATAAAAAGTTAATAGGGAGTTGTTTTCTTGTATTATTATAATCAAAAATTATTTTTGTTTATCAAATAACCATTAAACCAAAAGTAAATGAAGAAATTTTTCATTTTATCTACGATAGCAGCTTTTATGCTATTTCCGAGTAATCAATTTGCCCAATCTAAAAAGAAAAAATCTTCAAAAGAAGAAGCTGCAACTCCTCCCCCAGAAAAAAAATCGGAATCAACTATTAAGGAATACAGCAAAGTAATTACCAAAGACGCTGTATCTGATGAAGGACTTTTTACGGTTCATAAAGTAGACAAAAAGTACTATTTCGAAATCCCTAACAAATATTTAAATAAAGACATGCTGTTAGTAAGCAGATTGTCAAAATTACCTTCTAATTTAGGAGGCGGTTATGTAAACGCTGGTTCTGAAACCAACGAACAATTGATTGTCTGGCAGCGTTTTCAGGATAAAATCCTCATCAAATCTAAATCCTATAATGCGGTTGCAAACGATACATTACCGATTAGTATTTCGGTAAAATCGAATAATTATGAGCCAACCTTATTTGCTTTTGACATTGTAGCTTTCAGCAAAGATTCGGCAAATACAGTAATTGATGTGACTAAATTTTATAGCACAGACGTGAAGGCCATCAGTGGAATATCTGCAGAAATGCGTGAGGTATACAAAGTAAAAGGATTGGATGAATCGAGAAGTTTTGTCAATACAATTAAAAGTTTTCCGATGAATATCGAAGTAATTCAGGATATGACGTACAATGCTTCAAAACCATCAATGTTAGAAGAAAGTGAGTCAATTAGCATTCAGATGAATCAATCAATGGTTTTATTGCCGGAAGTTCCAATGAAACCAAGATTAGCAGATCCGCGTGTGGGTTGGTTTACTGTTAGTCAATATGATTATGGAAGTAATGAATTAAAATCAGATTTGAAAACGTACATCCGTCGTTGGAGATTAGAACCAAAAGATCCGGAAGCTTATGCCAGGGGAGAATTGGTTGAGCCAATAAAACCAATCGTTTATTATCTGGATCCTGCAACGCCTGAAAAATTGAGGAAATATATCAAACAGGGAATCGAAGAATGGCAAAAACCTTTTGAAACGGCCGGATTTAAAAATGCAATTATCGCAAAAGACGCTCCTACAAAAGAAGAAGATCCTGATTTTAGCCCGGAAGATATTCGTTATTCTGTAATTCGTTATGTAGCGAGTACAACCAGAAATGCAGTTGGCCCGAGCGTTTCAGATCCAAGAACGGGCGAAATTATCGAAAGTGATGTTATTTGGTATCACAATCATTTGCGTTCGTACAGAAACCGTTATTTGTTAGAAACAGGAGCTGCAAATCCAAAAGCAAGAACTTTGCAAACCAGCGATGAGGAAATGGGTGAAATGATGCGTATGGTAATTGCTCACGAAGTAGGTCATGCATTAGGTTTTCCTCATAATATGGGCGCCAGCTCTTCTTATGATTGCGAAAGTTACAGAAACGGAACGTTTACACAAGAAAATGGAATTGCGGCCAGTATAATGGATTATGCACGTTATAATTATATCGCACAGCCAGGAGATCAAAATATTCGATTTATTCGAAAAATGGGAGCCTATGATCATTATGCTTTAAACTGGGGATACAGAGCGATTCCAAATGCTAAAACTCCTCAGGATGAAAAAGCAACATTAGACAAATGGATTTTAGATAAAGCCGGAAATCCTATTTATCATTTTGGAAAACAAAGCAGTGCTTTTGATCCTTCTTCTCAAACAGAAGATATTGGAAATAATTCTATGAAAGCCAGTACTTACGGAATGAAAAATCTGGAATATGTTGCCAGTCATTTAAGTGAATGGACAAGCAATGTAACCAATGATTATGGAGATTTAGATGAATTATACAAAGAAATGTTAGATGTTTGGAGTCGTTATGTTGGGCATGTTGTAACTAATGTTGGTGGGGTTTACGAAAATACTAAAAATCCAAATCAGGCAGGAAATGTTTATGATGTTGTTCCTAAAGCAAAACAAATTGAAGCGATGAATTGGTTACAAGCAAATGCTTTTGCTTCTCCAACCTGGATTGTCAATGTTAATACTTTAAAAAATACCAATTTTGCAGGCTATACAGAAACATTTCGAAATCTTCAGGTAAGACATTTGAATAATTTATTGAGTCTTGGCCGAATTGGAAGATTAATGGATAATGAAATTTTGGGAGCAGACACTTACAAAGCATTAGATTTATTCAAAGACACCAGAAAAGGAATTTGGAAAGAAGCTGGTACAGCAACGAATGTTACCATTTACCGTAGAAATCTGCAAAGGGCTTATATTGATAGAATGGCCTACCTAATGACAGAAGAAATTAAGCCAACAGATAGATCTACTGTTTATTACAATGTGTCTCAGTCTGATTTAAGAGCCTTAGTTCGTGGGGAATTAAATGTTCTTAAAAAATCACTTGCAACAGCAAAAGCGTTAGGTGTAAATACCGAAACAAAATATCATTACGAAGATTGTATCAAACGAATTGATTTGATATTAAATCCAATTAAATAGATTTATAGAAATAAAAAAGAGGCTTTTAAAGCCTCTTTTTTTGTTTAGGGACAAAAAGTTAGATTTTTTCTTTTCTGTATTCTTTCATTTTTTCTCTAGCTTTGTCTTTGTTTTCTTCCTGAATAGCTTTCCATTTTGTGTATTGGTCAGCATTCAAAATAGCTTTCATTTTAGCATCATTTGCTTCTTTTTCAGCCATCATTTCTTTTTTAAAGGCTTCTCTTTCTGCAGTTGTTGGTTTTGCATCGCTGTCTTTTTTTGCCTGACGTGCTTCTCTGAATTTTTCAGCTTTTGCACTTCTTTCGGCTAATAATTGTTTTACCTGCGCTTGTTGATTAGCATCCAGAGTTAACTCTGAAGTTAGCTTTTTTAACTGCTTCTCATTACGCTGTTCCGGAGTCATTCTTTCTTTGTGCTCTTTATGATCCTGAGTTTGATCCTGATCTGCGTCTTGTGCAAAACTTGCTACTCCAACGAATAACAAAGCTGCGATAAATAATTTTTTCATGATGTAAGTTTTTTAATTGTTATATACTTTAGACTTTATCAAATTCAATAGGTTTAATCTGACTCTTAGAATTATATTTTATTTAACAAATTGAAGTCTAATTCATTAAAAACGTTTTCATAAGGATAAAATTACAGAATTAATTGCTTATTTTTAAGGTATCAACAAGTTACGAACCTAGAAGAATGTATTATGAATTTAGAATCATCATCCAATAATAATAAGATTGCTTTTTTTTCAACTCAGCCTTACGACAAAACTTTTTTTAATAAATACAATAATGATTTTGGTTTTGAGCTGGATTTTTTTGAAACGCAATTAAATCCTCAAACCGTAATTTTGATTGAAAATGCATCCATTGTTTGTGTTTTTGTGAATGATATTGTCAATGAATCTGTAATCAAACAATTGGCAGAAAAGAACGTAAAAATTATTGCTTTGCGTTGTGCAGGTTTTAATAATGTCGATTTAGAAGCAGCAAAAAAATACAATTTAAAAGTTTGCCGAGTTCCTGCCTATTCACCTCAAGCTGTTGCAGAACATGCCATGGCAATGATTTTGACTTTAAATAGAAAAACACATAAAGCCTACAACAGAGTTCGGGAACAAAATTTCTCCTTAAACGGATTGTTAGGTTTTGATTTATTTGGAAAAACAATAGGAATCATCGGAACCGGAAATATTGGGAAAGCTTTTGCAAAAATAGCATTAGGTTTTGGCTGTAAAGTGCTGGCTTATGATATTGTAACAAATTCTGAAATGGAAAAGGACGGAGTTGCATTCGTATCCTTAGAAACCATTTTTAAAGCGAGTGATATTATTTCATTGCATTGTCCCTTAAACGAGCAAACCAAACATATAATCAATAGCAAGTCTATCGATGAAATGAAAGACAGCGTCATGATCATCAATACCAGTCGTGGCGGATTAATCGAAACAGCTTGCGTTATTGAAGGTTTAAAAGAAGGTAAAATAGGTTATTTAGGAATCGATGTTTATGAACAGGAAGAAAAGTTATTCTTTAGAGATTTATCTGCAGATATAATTCAGGATGACGCGATTCAGCGCTTAATGAGTTTTCCAAATGTTTTGGTAACAGCGCATCAGGCTTTTTTTACCAACGAAGCTTTAACTCAGATTGCATTGGTCACTTTTAATAATATAAAATCTTTACTGAATCAAAATGATATTGAAAATAAAGCGGCTTTATTGGTTTAAAAACAAATGTTAAGAATTTAAAAACAGAAAATATGAAAACGAAAATTTTAATTGCATTTATAGTTCTGGCGATGTTTTCGTGTCAGAATAAAGAAAAACCAGCATCAAAAAATATCATTAAAACTATTGTTCAGGACACGTTATCAAAAACGTTGGGAGGTACAGCAAACTTAAGCGATGTTCCTCCGAAAGACAATAAAACAGTTGAACTGATTAGAAAACAGCTTACAGTTTTATTAAAGAAAGATTTACCAGCCATGACAAAAGACGATAGATTCTTTTATTACGAAGCTTACGATTTAAATAACGATAAGAAAAATGAATATTTTGTAGGTTTCTCCAATCGGTATTTCTGCGGAAGCGGAGGCTGCTCAGGTTATATCTTAAATAATGATGGAAGTTTAATTAATTCTTTTACCGTAACCGATTTTCCCATTTTCGCAGCAAAGACTTCATCTGAGAATTTTAAAGACCTAATTTTTAAAAGTGGAAATACATTACATCTTGTAAAAATGAAAAACGGAAAATATCCCTCAAATCCATCCGTTCAGGAAAAATGGAAAGGAGAAATTCCTAAGGAATCTCCGGTTATTTTGGATATTTATGCTAAGAAATTGGAGAAGTATTCGTTTTAGTTTATAAAAACAAAAAGCCCGACAAGTTTAAACCTGTCGGGCTATATTTATAATAAGATAAGATTTAAAACTATCCCACCAATTCAACCATCTTAAACTCGCCTTCAACAGCAACTTTAGTCAAACCATGTTTAGATAAATTTTTCATAGATGCGTCCCATTTTTTACCGCTTAAATTAGCAGTAATTTTTAATTGCTGAAGATCCATTTTATTTTCATTTCCTTTCAATAGATCTACGATGAATTTTTCTTCATCAGACAATTCAATCTGAGCTAGTTTTTTCTCCGGACGCATTTGTGGGAACAATAAAACTTCCTGAATAGAAGCATTATTTGTCAAATACATAATCAAACGATCCATACCAATTCCCATTCCAGAAGTTGGAGGCATACCATATTCAAGCGCTCTTAAGAAATCTTCATCGATAATTCCGTTCGCTTCATCATCACCTTTTTCAGACAAACGCATTTGGTCTTCAAAACGCTCACGCTGATCAATCGGGTCATTCAATTCAGAATAGGCATTTGCAATTTCTTTACCACAAACCATCAATTCAAAACGCTCTGTAAGTTCAGGATTATCGCGGTGTTCTTTACAAAGCGGAGACATTTCTTTAGGATAATCAGTAATGAAAGTTGGCTGAATATAATTTCCTTCACATTTAGCTCCAAAAATTTCATCAATCAATTTTCCTTTACCCATTGTTTTGTCAACGTCAATTCCCATTCCTCTGGCAGCTTCAAACAATTCGTCTTCGCTTTTTCCGGAAATATCAAAACCAGTAAAATGTTTGATAGAATCTGTCATCGTAACACGAGCATAAGGTGCTTTAAAGTTGATTTTGTGCTCACCAAAAGTAACTTCGCTAGTTCCGTTTACAGCAATCGCACAATGTTCAAGCAAACCTTCTGCAAATTTCATCATCCAGTTGTAGTCTTTGTAGGCTACATATATTTCCATAGCGGTAAATTCAGGATTATGCGTTCTGTCCATTCCTTCATTTCTAAAGTTTTTAGAGAACTCATAAACACCTTCAAAACCACCAACAATTAATCTTTTTAAATACAATTCGTTTGCAATACGCATGTAAAGCGGAATATCAAGCGAATTATGGTGCGTAGTAAACGGACGCGCCGCGGCACCACCCGGAATTGGTTGTAAAACCGGAGTTTCAACTTCCAAATAACCTGCATCGTTAAAATAACCACGCATAGCGCTAAACAACTTCGTACGTTTCACAAAAGTATCTTTAACGTGCTGATTCACTGTTAAATCTACATAACGCATTCTGTAACGCAATTCAGGATCATTAAAAGCATCGTGAACGTTTCCGTCTTCATCCGTTTTTGGTAAAGGAAGCGGACGAAGTGTTTTACTTAAGAAAGTAAATCCGTCAACGCGAATACATTGTGCACCCACTTTCGTAGTAAACAATTCACCTTCAATACCAATAAAATCACCTAAATCAGTTAATTTTTTAAATACAGTGTTGTATAATGTTTTATCATCACCTTCACACAAAACGTCGCGATTCACATACAATTGCAAACGTCCCTCGCTATCCTGTAACTCAGCAAAACAAGCTTTTCCCTGATCACGAACACTCATCAAACGTCCCGCAACGATCACCTTCTTACCTTCTTCAAAAGACTCCTTCACTTGCTTTGAAGTATGATTTACTGGAAAAAGATTAGCCGGATAAGGATTGATTCCTAAGTTGCGTAAGTTTTGAAGTTTTTCTCTTCTAATGATTTCTTGTTCTGATAATGCCATTTTGTGCTCTTTTTTTAAGTCTGCAAAGATAAAGAAAAGAATGTACATTTCAGAATGCAGATTTTAGATTTTTTGAAGCAGAAATTTTCGTGTTTTCAATCTCGTTTTGTCCCGCTATCCACTTGTATCTTTTTTGTCCCGTTTGTAAAACGGGACAAAAAAGGATACCGCTTCTATCGGGGCTAGTTTAGATGTTTTTGTTTTCAAAAGACGTTTTAGTTGAGATGTTTACAAAAATTTATGAAATATTATTTCTGAAAGAAATTAAACAAAAAACCTCAGTATCTTAGCAACTCAGAACCTCAGAACCTTTCCAAAAAAATGAATAAAATACAAGTCTTTCTATTTCTAATTCTATTATCAGGTTGCCAAATCACTGAAACCATAAATATCAATCCGGACGGAAGCGGAAGTATTGAGGTTTTTCAATTACGAGACGAAAATAGTTATATGCAATTAGGTCGTCCTCTTAAAAGCTCAGAAAAATTCACAGATACAATATTTGTTTTCCAGGATTATATAACAAAATACAAAGAAACGTTTGTGAAATTTAATAAAGCGGATCAGGCACTTTTTCAGGAACATGCCAATGTCAAAATGCATGTAAAGCTAGATCCAATTCAAATGGAAAATTTTAATGTAATTTCTTCTGACTTTAAAAAAATAGAAGAATTGCCGAATATCTATGAAAGCCTTAGTTTAGCAAATTCTTTAAAAGAAAATTATCCGGTTTCAAAAGAATTTTTTAAAATAAAATATACTTTCGACGGGTCTGTTTTTAAAAGGAATTTAGTTATTGTTGATCGCGAAGAATTTGATCGCAATAAAAAAATGCTCGAAGAAAGAAAAAAAACATATGCTAAATATAAATTAGTACAATCCTATATTTTAAAATATCATTTTCCGGGAAAAATAAAATCAGTTTCAAATGAGAAAGCGATTCTGAGCCCTGATAAAAAATCATTAACCTTAGAATTTCAACTTTCAGATTGTTTACAAAATCCGGAAATGACGAATTTAGAAGTGGTTTTAGAGTCAAATAGTAATTAAACATAAATACTCAAAAAAACCTGAAGTCAATCCAATAAAAACTTAGTCCCGAAACCTCGGGATAGAATCTCAGTCCCGAAGCTTCGGGATCAGAACCTTTAAAAATAAAATACTCTTCGTATATTTGATAAAAAATTAACCATGATGAAATTATATAAATTACTTAGTTTTTCTTTTTTACTGGCAACGCTTACAAGCTGTACTTTTACCGAAAACATGTATATCAACGATAACGGAACAGGAAAATTTTCTGTAGATGTAGATGGTTCGGCTTTAATGGAAATGGCGGGCGATCAACTCGGAAACCAAATGGGAGCAGATGCCAAAAAAAATATCGACTCTACTTTTACTTTCAAACAGTTAATTGCAGAAAAACAAGATAGTATTTCAAAATTATCACCAGAAGCGCAAAAAGAAATTAAAAAACTGGAGAATTTTGTTTTAAATATAAAAATGAATGGAGAGCAAAAACAATTTCTAATGAACATTGCGACTGATTTTAAAAGTGTAAATGAGCTGCAGGATATATTACAATCAATGAGTGCTCTTCAAAAACTAGAAGGCGGAACTGCTCCTTCAACGCCGTTTGCAGGATTAGGAGATAATAAAAGTAAACTAAGTTATACTTACGACGGAAAGAAATTTACCCGTAAAGCAATAATAGAGAAGCAAAAACTTACTGAAAAAGCGGCTGATTCTACAGCAGATATGTCTAAAATGATGTTTGCTTCCTCTAATTATATTATTAAGTATCATTTTCCTAAACGTGTAAAAAAGGTTTCAAACCCAAATGCATTGTTTAGCGACGATAGAAAAACAATTACAATTCAATACCCTTTCACGGATTATATGGAGAATCCTGACAAACTTAACTTTGACGTTGAGTTTGAAAAATAATAAAAATGAATAAAAAAATCCAACTTCAAGATTTAGGAAGTAAAGATTATAAATCAACCTGGGAATATCAGGAAGAACTTTTTAAAGACATAGTCGACTTAAAAATCAAGAATAGAAGAGAAGAACTTGATTTAGAGACGCCAAATTATTTACTTTTTGTAGAACATCCGCATGTTTATACTTTAGGGAAAAGCGGTGATTTAGAGAATTTACTATTAAACGAAAAACAACTCGAAGCCAAAGGAGCAACCTTTTATAAAATCAATCGTGGTGGTGATATTACGTATCACGGACCCGGACAAATTGTAGGTTATCCGATTTTGGATTTAGAGAATTTCTTTACTGATATTCATAAATATTTACGTTTTCTCGAAGAATCTATTATTTTGACTTTAGAAGAATACGGTTTAAAATGCGGTAGAAGCGAAGGCGAAACCGGCGTTTGGCTAGATGTTGGAACTCCGTTTGCACGTAAAATTTGTGCGCTTGGTGTTCGCGCTTCACGCTGGGTTACCATGCACGGATTTGCCTTAAATGTAAATGTAGATTTGGGTTATTTTGATAATATTATTCCGTGTGGAATTCGCGGAAAAGGCGTTACTTCATTACAAGTAGAACTTGGTGTTGAAAAAGTTGAAGAAGAAGAAGTAAAAGCCAAAATCGTTAAACATTTAACCCAATTGTTTGAAGCCGAATTTGTTTAGAATAAAGCTTTCTAAAATATAAAATAGTATGAAAAATGCTGAAGAAAATAACAATTATAGAATTGCTGTTCCTTTAGCATTTGAAACTGTTTTTTCTCATTTTTATTTCGCAGAAAACAAAACTAATTTTCCCGTTACAAAAACTTTATTGCCGAGTTTTCAAACCATTTTAGTTTTTAATTTCGGAGTCAAATCGACTTTAAAGTCACAGCAAAGTACTATTCTTGAAGTTGAAAAATGCATTGTTTTAGGTCCTATAAAACAGGCTTTCGATTATACTTTAAAACCCAATTCAGAAATTTTAGTCGCCAATTTTAAAGAAGATGCTTTCTATAGATTCTTCGGAAATGTACTGTTTGATTCTTTGCCAATTCATCCCGATGCCTTAATTCAGGAAAATTGCTTCAGTCTTTTATGGGAAGAGCTTCAACAAATTTCTGATGTTGTAGAACGTGTCGCTTATATTTTAGATTTCTGTAAGCCGTATCTTAGGGAACAAAACGAAATCACAACACTTTTAACCGATTTTAAAGAAGAAAATCTAAATCCGATAAAAGCGATTGCTTCAAAGGTAAATCAAACAGAAAGAAGCATTCAGCTGAATCAGAAAAAGGTTTTTGGATATACCATAAAAGAAATAAATCGCTACGAAAGGTTTTTAAAAGCCGTTAATGAAATTCAAAAAAACATAATAAATCAATCCAAAACAGATTGGTTAACTATTGTCGAAGAATGTGGTTATTATGACCAAAGTCAGCTCATTCATGACTTTAAATTTTATATGAATATTTCTCCAACTAAATTTCTAAAATTTCAAAACGATATCTGCAGTTCAAAAGCAGAATAAGTCTCATTTCGTTTTCTTACAATTGTCGCCGAAGCTTGTGTTTTAGATTTGTCATGTTCAATCTTAAAAATAGAAAACATGAAAAATTTAATTATTTACACACATCCAAATCCAGCTAGTTTAAATCATTTCTTCAAGCAAACTGTTCTTGAATGTTTAGAAAAATCCGGGCAAGAAGTTGTTGTTCGCGATTTAAATGCAATCAATTTTAATCCGGTTCTTTCTTTAGAAGATATGCAGGGGCAAAGAATCGGAAAAGTGGCAGATGACGTTAAAACAGAACAGGATTTTATCACTTGGGCAGATCGAATTATCTTTATTTACCCAATTTGGTGGACAGGAATGCCTTCAATTATGAAAGGTTATATCGATAGGGTATTTAGCTACGGATTTGCTTATCGATATGATGAAGGCATTCAAAAAGGATTATTAACCGGAAAAAGCACGATAATTATTAATTCTCACGGAAAATCAAATACAGAATATGAAGCAATAGGAATGGATAAAGCTTTGTCATTAACTTCAGATATTGGAATTTTTAATTATTGTGGTTTAGAAATTCAAAATCATTACTATTTTGATCAGGCAGATCGTGTTTTGGCAGAAAGTATTTCAGAATGGAAAAATCAGATCATAAATGCTTTTGAGTCTAGCAATGAATCAGTTGTTTTTGAATAGAAATTTATTTTTAAAGAGAATATTGCAAAAAATGTAAAAATGATTTTCTAAAAGCCTGGATTTTGAATTGATAGCAAATTATGAAAGCGCTGTAATTTTATAATGTTTTTTATGGTAAATTTGGTTTTATACTTTTAATGAAACATTAATCAAATCTAATTTTGCAGCTTATGAGAAAAATCTACTTTCTTTGTTTCCTTTTTATCTTAAACAATGTTTTTGCTCAAAAGAAGGATAAATTAAACCCAATTACTGTTTATGAAAAAGTTTGGCAGGAACATAATAGTGATGCAAGGTTAAAATTAATAAAAACAATTTGGTTAGACGACAGTACTTTCGAGGATCCTTCGGCGTCTATAAAAGGAGCAGTTGCATTGAATAATGTTATAAACGAGTTTTATAAAAAGTTTCCGGATGCCATATTAACATCAGATTCAAAAATAGTAAAAGACAATTATGTAACCTGGGATTGGAAAATTCTCGATTCAAAAAACAAGCCGATAATGGCAGGTCGTGATTTTGCCAGATTAAACGGGAAAGGCCAGATAAGTAAAATTATTGGTTTTTGGGATAAGGAAGTTACTTTATCAGAATCTGAAATTTTACAAAATCTTGAAGCTGATAATTTTAAAGTTGTCGCAAAATATTACGAATGCCTTTTTAAAACCAGAGATTTTAATGAAATGGCAGCCATAATCGAAGAAGCAGCGATTTATAATCAGGCAGAAGGATTGCCTTATGGTGGTACTTATGTTGGTTTTAACGAATGGACAAAAATGTATACAAAATCAAGTGAGTTTTTTGATTTGGAAATAGAAAAAGAACCGGTTTATTTTAGTGATGCTACTAAAAACGAAGTAATTATTTATTTTACTATAAAATGCAAAGCAAAAAAATCAGGTAAAACACTTTTGATGCCAATTTCTGAACATTTCGATTTAAAGAATGGAAAAATTACAGCAATCAGACCATTTTATTTTGATACCAAACAATTTGCTGAATTCTTGAAAAGTAAAAAATAGTATATATTAGTTAAGATTAAAAAAGGCTTATCCAAATCGATAAGCCTTTTTTAGTGTTCAAAAAAATCAAGTTCTAATTGTTCCGGTAAGAGTCTAAAACTCATTCGATGATATTTTGTAGTGCCATGTTCGCGAATGGCGTCACGATGTTCTTTAGTTGGATAGCCTTTATTCTGTTTCCAGTTGTACATCGGGAATTCTTCATGAATTTGCTCCATATAAAGGTCGCGGTAAGTTTTTGCCAATATAGAAGCAGCAGCAATACTTAAAAATTTCGCATCTCCTTTAATTATACTCTGATTCGGAATTGATTTTAATAATTCTATTTCTTCAACAGAAAATTGTCTTCCATAAGAATTTTTCAATCCTAATTTTGCATTCAGGGCGCGATTCCCATCCACTATAATAAAATCTGGCTTTTGATTTAATTTTAAGATGCATTCCTGCATTCCTTTCATAGAAGCATTAAGAATATTTATTTCGTCAATTTCATCTGGAAATAAATGTGTTACTGAAAAACAAACAGCATGTTGTTCAATAATTGGTTTTAAAAGAAATCTTTCTTTTTCAGATAATTGCTTACTGTCATTTAAAATTTGGTTTTCAAAATCGGCAGGTAAGATCACTGCAGCAGCAGTAACGGGTCCGGCCAGGCAGCCACGGCCAGCTTCATCAGTTCCGGTTTCAAATATATGTCCTGAATAATTAAGTTGAAGCATGCTTTTTATTTTGAATAGCAAATATAAATTTTTCTAAAAAAGGATAATAATAAATCTTTCAAAATTTGAATTGAGAATTGTTTTGGGATTTTTACCCAACTATTCTTTAATTATTTAGTAACTGAGATATAGTATTGTTGGGTTTTTATTAAATTTTATTCTATTAATTTTTCATTTTGCTTTCTTTTTTTGAATTATTTTGAAAGAAATCAACGCAATACCGGCAAATAAATTACATTATGATGTTAAAAATGCTTGGAATTATCAAAAGCTCAAAATTCATTGTAAAAATCACGATCTTAATAAAAGTTGTTCATCTTTTTTACGGGTTTGGTATTTAAAATTTTGAAATGTTAAAATATGTTAACAATTTTAAAGCAAAACCACTTGTTTTTTGATCTTTTTTATAGGAATTGATTTATTAAATACAAACTTGCGTTATATTTTTCAGGAAAATATTAAGGTATTGTTAATAATATTGAAAAAATTTAAATTGAATAGTTTGTTATTTTAAGAAATAATTAAGATGTTTGCCGCATACTAATTCAAAATAAATTAAAATGAAATTAAAATTTAAATGGATTTTTACGCTCCTTGTAGCGTTATCTATGCAGTTTTCTTTTGCTCAAGAGAGAACTGTCACTGGAAAAGTATCTGATAAAACAGGTGTTATTCCAGGAGTAAATGTTGCTGTGAAAGGATCAAAAGCAAATACTCAGACTGACTTTGATGGTAGTTATTCTATTAAAGCAAAGACTGGTGATGTTTTGGTTTTTTCGTATGTAGGTATGAATAATAAACAAGTTACTGTAGGAAGTGCAAGTACAGTAAATGTTGAAATGGAATCAGAAGCTCAACTAATGAATGAGGTTGTAGTTGTTGGTTACGGTGTTCAAAAAAGAAAGGAAGTAACCGGTTCTATTTCTAAAATTGCAGGAAAAGACATTGCTAACTTAGTTACTCCTTCTTTCGAGGGTGTTTTAGCTGGTAGAGCAACTGGAGTTCAGGTATTAACAAATACTGGTATCATTGGTGGTGCTCCAAAAATTAGAATTAGAGGTGTTGGATCTATTTCTGGAAGTACTGAGCCATTAATCGTTGTTGATGGTGTGCCTATTTATTCTGGTGATATTGGTGGTGTTTCTGCTACAAATGGTTTAGCGGATATTAACCCAGAAGATATCGAATCTTTTGATGTATTAAAAGATGGTGCTGCAACCGCTATTTACGGTTCGAGAGCGGCTAATGGTGTAATCTTGATTACTACTAAAAGCGGAAAGAAAGGTTCTTTAAAAGTAACTTACTCAAGTGTGTTTGGTGTTGCTAGTGCAGCTAAAAAATATGATTTGTTACAAACTCCTGATTTCTTGGTTATTTCTAATGAAAAAAGAACAAATAGAGGTCAAGCTCCATGGGCTTTTGGAAGTGCATATAATACAGATTGGCAAAGTGCAGTTTTAAGAAATGCTCCTCAAACTACTCATAATCTTAACTTCAGTGGTGGTTCTGAAAAAACAAAGTATTATTTGTCTTTAGGGATAACAGATTTAGATGGTATCAATTTAGCTAATGATATGAAAAAATATTCTGTTAGAACTAACATTGATCAGGATATCAACAAATGGTTAAGTATTGGTACTAATTTAGCTGTAAGTAGAACAGAGTATAATGGATTGAATATCAATGCAAATGGTTTGTCAGGTAACATTTTTAATACTACTAGACAGTTGCCTAATACGCCAATTTACGATGCTGCTGACCCAACTGGATATAATCTTTCAGCAAATGGACAAACTGTAGGTCAATGGGATAATACTGACCCAGCAGGAGATAACATTACAAATATTCTTTATGTTCTTGATCATAATAAATATAAATCTACAACTACGAGAATTTTAGTAAGTGCATTTGCAAATGCAAAAATTACTTCTGACTTAAGTTATAAATTACAAGTAAGTGGAGATAATGCTTCAACAGATGGTTACCAATATTGGAACCCAGTACATGGAGACGGACGTGGAGTTAATGGATCTTTGTATCAGGATAACACGAATCTATTGAGATGGAACTGGCAAAATATTTTGAATTACAAGCATACTTTTGCTGAAGATCATAATTTAGGTTTAACAGGTGTTGCTGAGTACCAAAAATCACGTACTAAAATATTATGGGGTTCAGGAACAGATATTTTAAGTGATTTCTACGATCAAAATTTAGTAACAGGTACTTATGCTACTAAAGATTCTGGTGGTAGTGCTTCTGAAAAAGGAATTATATCATATTTAGGTCGTTTTACATACAACTATAAAGAGAAATATTTTGTACAAGCTTCTCTTAGACGTGATGGAATTTCTCAATTTGAGAAAGATGTTAGATACCATAACTTCCCTGGAGTTTCTGCAGGTTGGACAGTTTCTAAAGAAAGTTTTATGGAAGGAATCAGTAGTACTGTTTCTGATTTGAAATTTAGAGGTTCTTACTCTGAAGTTGGT
This sequence comes from Flavobacterium sp. GW821-FHT11G01, assembly GCF_058808175.1. Taxonomy (NCBI): domain Bacteria; kingdom Pseudomonadati; phylum Bacteroidota; class Flavobacteriia; order Flavobacteriales; family Flavobacteriaceae; genus Flavobacterium; species Flavobacterium sp. GW821-FHT11G01. Next base: position 370,116 of record NZ_JBXARK010000003.1, read on the forward strand.
AACGTTGATGTATTAAATAGTGCAGCTTATCCTTCAAAAGGACTTATGATTGGTTCTCCATATGGTTCTTTAAATGGTATTGGTTACTATCAATTTGGTAATGATCAATTACAATGGGAAACTAGTAATAAAATTGATTTTGGTGTAGATTTAGGCTTATTCAACAATCGTTTGACTGTAGCATTTGACTATTATAAAAATGATATTGACGGTTTAGTATTAGCTGCTCCTGTAGCTCCTTCATTAGGTGTTCCTAACAGTATTATCAATTCTAACGTTGGTAAAATGTACAACCAAGGATATGAATTTGCTGTAAGTTTCAAAGCAATAAACAATGCTAACTTCACATGGGATGTTTCTTCTAATTTAACTCTTACTAAAAACGTAGTTACTGGTTTAGTTAATGGACAAGATATTGTAGGAGGTTCTTCATCTTTTGGTACATCTCAGGATATCGTTAACATAGCACCAAATATCATTATCAGACAGGGTGAATCTCTTAACTCTTTATACGGATTTAAATATTGGGGTGTAAATAAAGCAAATGGTAACCCAGTTTACTACAAAGCGGATGGTAGTTTAGTACAAGGAAACTTGGCAACGTCTACTTATACTGTTTTTGATCCTGCTAATCCTGGAACTGCTGGAGCAGCTGCAACATTAGCTACTACTGATAAAGCTGTTTTAGGAAATACTTTACCAACATATTACGGTTCATTCACATCAAGTATGAAATACAAGAATCTTGATCTTGGTTTCATGATTAGATTTAGTGGTGGAAATAAGATTTTTAACGCTACAAGAAGAGAATTGATGAACCAAAACTTTAACAACAACGGAACAGAGATTTTAGGAAGATGGCAAAGTGTTGATAATCCTGGAGACGGATGGACACCAAGATTATATGCAAGTTCAAATACATTTACAAACCTTTCAGGAAGTGCTTCAACTCGTTTCGTTGAGGATGGTGATTTTATCTCACTTGATAATATTAGTTTAGGTTATACATTACCTAAGATGTTAATGGATAAGATTGGTGTTGATAATTTTAGAGTTTTTGCTCAGGCACAAAATATCTGGTTAATTTCAGACTATAAAGGTATTAACCCTGAAATGGAAACAAATGGAGTAGACATTAATGGTACTCCACGTTCTAAGGTAATATCAGTTGGAATAAATGTAAGTTTATAAAAAAAACATATGAAAAATATAATTAAAACAATTTTACTTTCTGTAGTTGTACTCGGGATGAGCTCATGTACAGAAGAAAAAATATTGGATTTAACTCCAATAAACAATATTGCAGATACAGATGCTTTTGCAACCCCTTCATTAATAGAATCTTACATGAATGGTGTTTATAATGCTGCTGCAATTGGACAATATAATGCTGCATCAACCAGTCCAAATGGTGGTCGAGGTTATATCTGGGGAGCTGCTTTTGTTGAACAAGGAGAAGCTAGAGGTGAAGATGTTGTTAACATGGCTACTTTTTACCAATTAACTTATCAGGCGGATTATGATCCTACTACAGCAAATAATGTATATTACTGGATTGACGGTTATAGATTAATCGGTAGATGTAATCTTATGATTGAGGGAACTACTGATGCAGTTGCTAAAGGTATTATTACAAAAGCAGTTGGTGATAACTATATCGGACAAGCTAAATTTTTAAGAGCAATTACTCATTTTGAAATTTTAACAAATTTTGCAAAACCATATAATTTTACAGCTGGTGCAACACATCCTGGAATTATTTACAGAGAAGTAGGTGTAAATACAGCTGCTGAAGTAGCAACAGAACAACAGAAACCAAGAAATACTGTTGCTGAATGTTATGCAAAAGTTTTAGCTGATTTAGATGATGCTGAAAAATTGATTACATCAAATGGTTTTGCTGGGGGAAGAGTAGTTTCTAAAGCAACAAAATCTGCTGCAATCGCATTCAAAACCAGAGTTTATCTTCAAAAAAGAGACTGGGCAAATGTAATTGCTGAAGGAACTAAATTAAATGGTCTTTATACATTAACGGCTGATCCGGCTACTCCTTTCGTGTTAGCAAGTAATTTAACTAACACTGAGTCTATATTCTCTATTGCGCATTCTGCAACAATGAATCCACAGACTAATGCTGCTTTGGCAAGTATATTAAAAAATAGAGGTTTAGTTGCAATTAGCCCAATTCTTTGGAGAGATCCACAATGGTTGGCTGATGACAAACGTAGAGAAGATGGAAAAATGATTTTCACTTCAGCTGGTATAAAATATACTAATAAGTATACAGATATTACAAACATGTCAGATGCTGCTCCAGTTATCAGATATGCAGAAGTAGTATTGAATATGGCAGAAGCTCAGGCTCGTTTGTCGAACTTGCCAACAGCTCTTACTTTGTTAAATTCTATTAGAAATAGATCTTTAGCTAATCCAGCAACTCAGGCTTATACTGCTGCTTCTTTTACTACAAATGCTACTATGGTAGCTGCTATTCTTAAAGAAAGAAGAATTGAGTTTTTACAAGAAGGTCGTAGATGGGCTGATATTCACAGATTACAAGGTGATGATTTAGCTCCTATTGTTGGAATTCCTGCAAAAGTAGCTAATGCTACTCCTGCTACTGCTGCGTATGTATTAGGTAACAGTTATGTTATTACAACTCCTATTGCTGCTATTCCATATGCTGATCGTAGATTCATATGGCCATTACCACAAACTGAAATAAATACTAATCCAGGTTTACAAGGACAAAATAATCCAGGTTGGTAAAAAATAAATATTTTGATTTTCTAAAACCCTCAATCATTTTTGATTGAGGGTTTTTTTATTCAGCTTTAGTTCGATATAAAAAGTTCTCAATCATAATGATTTGTTTTTTTATACGTTTTTATCTTTTACCTTTGCTTGACAAATTTTGCCAAAATAATTATATATAAAGCTATCAAATGAGAATATTCTTTTTTCTATATCTATTAATTGTACCCACATTATTGTTTTCTCAGGAAAAAACGAGTTCAAAAAACAGTTTAGATATGAATACAAAATATTCAAGTATAACTGATACAGTAAAAAAGAAAAAGGCTTTAATAGCAAAGATTGATCAATATAAGATTTATACGTTAGAACATGATACTATTTATGCCGATACGTCACTAACATTAAAAAGTGCGTACAAGCAAAACTATTTAAGAAAAGATAATTTTGGTCTTTTGCCATTTTCTAATATTGGGCAAACTTATAATACAATACAATATAGTTTAACTGATTTTTCTCCTTATCCGGAAATTGGTTTCAAAGGCAAACATTTTGATTATATGGAAGTCAGCGATATAAGATATTATTCTGTTGCAACGCCATTAACCGAGCTTTTTTTTAATACAACAATAAACAAAGGACAAAACTTAGATTCATTTATAACACTGAATACTTCTAAGAATCTAAATTTTTCTGCAGCGTACAGAGGATTGCGTTCTGAAGGTGATTATATAAATCAATTAGTAAGTGCAGGAAATTTTCGTTTTACGACTAGTTATTTTACAACAGATAGAAGATATGTTTTAAATGCTCATGCTACATTCCAGGATATTACCAACGAAGAAAATGGCGGAATTACAAATTCTGAAAATTTTGAGAGTGAAGACCCGGATTTTAAAAACCGTCAACGATTGCAAGTGTTTTTGACTGATGCAAAATCATTATTAAAAGGAAGACGTTTCTTTTTTGACCATGCATTCAGAGTAAACTCAAAAGATGGTAGTAATAATTTGTATGTAACACATCAATTTAATTATGAATATAAATATTTTCAATACTTGCAACCAACCGTTCTTTCGATTGTAACACCTACAGTTGGACCAAGTCAACAGGTTGAACGTTTTGGAGAATCTTATGCTAGTAGCAATATAAATGATGAGACTCGTTTTGAGAAATTATACAATAAGGTTGGACTTGCCTATGAAAATTCACTTTTGGGAAAATTCAATTTTTTTGTTGACGATTACAGATCAAATTATAAATATGACAGAATTATCGTAAATAGTGATGGTACTGCTATTCCTGATAATTTATTTCTGCAGATTAATAATGTTGGAGGACAATATGAATATCAAAAAAATAAGTGGAATGGTCGTTTTTTATATACAAGATCAATTACAAATCAATCTCTTTCTGATTTAGATGCAAAATTGAGATACAATCTAAATGAGAAAATTCAATTCGATTTTAGATATAGAAACTTAAATAAGTTACCAAATAACAACTATAATTTATATCAAAGCAGTTACGTTAAATATAATTGGTCCAATAATTTTAAGAATGAAAAAATAAATCAACTCAGCGCCAATGTTTTTACACCTTGGTTAAATGCTGAAGTTGAGTATTCTGTTTTAAAAGATCATTTGTATTTTAAAGATGATTCCAGTCCAGCAGAAGCTTTAGCATATACTCAAATCATAAAGCCTGAACAATATGGAAATGTAATTAATTATTTGTCCATAAAAGCCAGTAAGGAGTTTAAATTTGGCCCATTTGGATTAGACAATACGCTTTTGTATCAAAAAGTAGATCAGTCAGATTTGATTTTGAATGTTCCTGATTTTGTAACTAGAAATACGTTTTACTATTCCAGTTATTTTTTCAAAAAAGCATTATATATGCAGACAGGAGTTGTATTTAATTATTTTACCAAATACTACGGAAATGATTATAATCCTGTTATTGGTGAATTTTTTGTTCAGGATACGAAAAAAATTGGAGGTTATCCATTATTCGATCTTTTTGTAAACGCCAGAATTCGCCAGACTAGATTTTATTTAAAAGCCGAACATATTAATGCTTTATTTGCAAAAAGCGATTATTATTCGGCACCTAATAATCCATATCGTGATTTTGTTATCCGATTTGGTTTAGTTTGGAATTTCTTCCAATAAAATTAGGACTATTTAGATTTTTAGAACCAAATATTAAATAAACATAAAATGGACTTTTCAAAAAATATTTTAGAAACAATTGGTAATACACCTTTAGTAAAGCTCAACAAAATTGTTGCTGAAATCGATGCGTTAGTATTGGCAAAAGTCGAAACTTTTAATCCTGGAAATTCTGTGAAAGACAGAATGGCCGTAAAAATGATTGAAGACGCAGAGGCAGACGGCAGATTAAAACCGGGCGGAACTATTATCGAAGGAACTTCGGGTAATACCGGAATGGGATTGGCATTGGTAGCAATTATCAAAGGATATAAATTGATTTGTGTAATATCAGACAAGCAGTCAAAAGAAAAAATGGATATTTTGCGCGCTGTTGGTGCCAAAGTTGTAGTTTGTCCTACTGATGTTGAGCCAACAGATCCACGTTCTTATTATTCAGTTTCAAAGCGTTTAGCAGAAGAAACACCAAATTCGTGGTATGTAAATCAGTATGATAATTTATCAAATTCATTAGCACATTATGAGCAAACCGGACCAGAAATCTGGAAACAAACAGATGGAAAAATCACTCATTTTGTTGTTGGAGTAGGAACCGGAGGAACTATTTCTGGAGTTGGAAAATACTTAAAAGAAAAAAATCCAAACATCAAAATTTGGGGAATTGATACTTATGGTTCTGTTTTTAAAAAATATCATGAAACCGGAGTTTTTGATGAGAACGAAATTTACTCTTATATAACAGAAGGAATTGGGGAAGATATTTTACCTAAAAATGTCGACTTTTCTTTAATTGACGGTTTTACAAAAGTAACAGATAAAGATGCTGCCGTTTATACGAGAAAAATTGCAATGGAAGAAGCTATTTTTGTTGGAAATTCTGCCGGCGCTTGTATTAAAGGCCTTTTACAGCTTAAAGAACATTTTAAGCCAGAAGATGTCGTTGTCGTTCTTTTTCATGATTCAGGAAGTCGCTATGTAGGTAAAATGTTTAATGATGACTGGATGCGCGAGCGTGGATTTTTAGAAGAAAACGTAACGAAAGCCGAAGATGTGATTAAAGATCATATCGATAAAGAATTGATCGTTGTTCGTACCGAAGAATTAGTGTCACATGCTATCGAGCGTATGCGTAAGTATAAAATTTCTCAAATTCCGGTAGTAGATATTAACGGATTTGTTGGTTCTGTTGATGAAACAGATTTGTTTAGAAGTTATGTTGCGGATAAAAATGTTGCAGAAAAACCAATTAAGGAAGTAATGGGAAAACCTTTTCCGATTGTGAAATTAGGAACTACGATTGAAGAAGTTTCTAAATTATTTACCAAAGAAAATGATGCTGTTTTGGTAGATTTGGGAAATGGAAAACATCATATTATTACAAAATATGATATTATTGGATCTATAAAATAAGACAATTTTAATAACATTATAAATCCATAAATCGGAGTTTTAAGACTTTGATTTATGGATTTTTTTAGCTAGAATATTTCAAAAATGAATTTTACTGCCATAGATTTTGAAACCGCTACGGGTTATCATCCTTGTTCTGTCGGAATAGTTACGGTTCAAAACGGAATTATTGTTGATGAGTTTGTTTCTTTAATTAAACCTCCAAATAACATATATAATCCGTTTACGATTCAGGTTCATGGTATTTATCCTCGTGATACAGTTAATGCAAAATCTTTTTCTCAGGTATTTCCTGAAATCGAAAGAAGATTAAAAAATAGAGTAATTGTAGCGCATAATGAAAGTTTTGATCGTAATGTATTAATGAAATCAATGGCGCTTTACGGTTTACAATATGAAGATTTGAATATTGCATCACGTTGGGAATGTACGGTTAAAATTTACAAAGCAAAAGGATTAAAACCAACCAAACTAAGTGATTGTTGTCGTGAAATGAAAATTCACTTAAATCATCATGAAGCTTTATCTGATGCGCGTGCTTGCGCTAAGTTGTATTTGTTAAAATAATATTATTTTGTAAGATTAGTACTAGTTTTTATTATTTTTAAGCTTTTTAATTTTAAAATAAGCTTAAAAATGAGAGAAGACTTTCTTCATTATCTCTGGAAATTCAAGAAGTTTGAAACTTTGAATTTAAGAACAACTCAAAATGATCCAATTGTAATTATTAAGACAGGAGATTATTTAGAACTTTCAGGCCCGGATTTTTTTAATGCTCAGATTAAAATTGGAACTCAGAAATGGGCTGGAAATGTTGAAATCCATTTAAGGTCATCTGACTGGTATGTGCATCATCATGAAAAAGATCCGGCTTATGAAAATGTAATTTTGCATGTAGTTTGGGAACACGATACAGAAATCTTTAATAAAAACAATACAGAAATTCCTGTTTTAGTCCTAAAAGATTATGTTTCATTAGAAGTGGTAAATAATTATCAGTCTTTAATATCTCCAAAATCCTGGATTTCTTGTGAAAAGCAAATTGCTCAAATTGATGAATTTGTTTTTAAAAATTGGCAGGAAAGATTATTTTTTGATCGTCTGGAAAGAAAATCGAAATTTATTTATGATTTGTTAGAAGAGACGAATTACGATTGGGAGTCTGTTTTATTCTCTTTGTTAGCGAAGAATTTTGGATTAAACACTAATGGAAATACTTTTTTACAAATCGCTAAATCAATTCCGTTTTCTATCATTCGAAAGGAAAGTTTCGAAATTGAAAATCTTGAAGCTTTGCTTTTTGGAACTTCAGGTTTATTAGATTTTGAAAAAGAAGATGTATATTTTAATGATTTGAAAATTAGATATTTTTATCTTTTGCATAAATATCAATTAGATAAGGTGTATACAGATCCACTTCAATTTTTTAAGCATCGTCCGGATAATTTTCCAACAATACGGCTTTCGCAGTTAGGGAGTTTATACAATAAGCATCAGAATTTATTTTCTAAAGTAATTATGCTAAAGTCTGCCAAAGAGGTTTATGGTCTGTTAAACGTTACAACAAGTTTATATTGGGAAAACCATTATCAGTTTGATAAAGAAAGCTCAAAGAAGCCGAAAGCTTTATCAAGATCATTTATAGACTTGTTAATTGTAAATACTATTATTCCTTTACAATTTGCATATTCAAATAAAATTGGAGGATTTAATGTTGAAGATCTTATCTTATTTATGAATGAAGTTTCTCCTGAAAAAAATGCCGTAATTGATAAATTTGAGAGTTTTGGAGTTCTTTCAAAAAATGCATTTGAAACTCAAACTTTACTGGAACTCAAGAATGAATATTGTAATAATAAAGCTTGTTTAAGATGTGCAATTGGAATTGAATTGCTTAAAAATAATTAAATAATTAGAAAATGCAGCATTAGATAATTTTGTATTTTTGTCTAAAATCTAAAATCTAAAATCTAAAATTAGGAATGTCAGCCATTTTAAAACTTAAATTTTTCTTTGAAAAATACGGATTTCATGTTTCATCACGATTAGCTGATAAACTCGGAATGCGTGTTACTAGTGTACGATTGTTTTTTATTTACATTTCATTTGTTACTGCTGGTTTAGGTTTTGGAATCTATCTCACATTAGCATTCTGGATTCGTTTAAAAGATTTAATTAGGGCAAAAAGAACTTCAGTATTTGATTTATAAAAGTAATTTTAAAACATAAAAAAAGGGTCATATAATTTATATGACCCTTTTTTATGTTTTATCTTGAATATTATTTTTCCGGATTATTTAATTTACTGTTTTTCTTACCGTAAACAAAGTAAATAACGATACCTAATGCCATCCAAATTACAAGTCTTGCCCAGCTTTCATTCGGTAATGAATACATTAATGCTAAACAAATTACAATACCCGCAATCGGTACAAAAGGAACCAATGGAGTTCTAAAGGCTCTTGGAGCATCTGGCATTTTTTTACGCATTACCATCACACCTATACATACTAATACAAATGCCAATAATGTTCCAATACTTACCATGTGCCCTAAATCACTTACAGGAACAAGCCCTGCAAATAAACTTACGAATACTAAAAAGAAAAGATTAGTTTTCCATGGAGTACGGAATTTAGCATGAATTTCACTGAAGAAAGGAGGTAATAAACCATCTTTACTCATTGTATAGAAAACACGGCTTTGTCCCATAAGCATTACCAACATTACAGAAGTATATCCAGCTAAAATAGCCACGATTAAACCTGTTTGTAAAAAGTCATATCCTGTTACAGCAAAAGCAGTTGCAGCAGGTTTTGCATCTCCTGCAAATTTATAATAAGGTACAAGTCCTGTCATAACGTGGGAGAACAAAACATATAAAATTGTACAGATTACTAATGACCCTAAAATACCAATTGGCATTCCTTTTTGAGGGTTTTTAGCCTCTTGTGCAGCAGTAGAAACAGCATCAAAACCAATAAAGGCAAAAAAGACTGTACCAGCTCCGGCAGCAATTCCTGACCATCCAAATTTTCCAAAAACACCAGTGTTTTCAGGGATGTAAGGAGTATAGTTTGTAGGATCAATAAATTTCCATCCTAATACAATAAAAATGATTACTACGGCAACTTTTACAACAACTAAAACGTTGTTTAATGATGCTGATTCTTTAGTTCCTTTAATTAATAATAAAGAAAGTAATGAAACAATAAAGATTGCAGGTAAATTTATAATTCCTCCATGAATAACCGTACCATTGCTAAGTGTTAATGTTTCCCATGGCGAACAGATTAAATCGGGCGGAAGATGAATATGAAACTTTGCCAGTAATTCAAGCAAATATCGAGACCAGCTAACACCTACGGTTGCAGCACCCAAAGCATATTCTAAAACTAAATCCCAACCAATAATCCAGGCCATAAATTCACCCATAGTAGCATAAGAGTAAGTGTATGCGCTACCCGCAACCGGAATCATTGATGCAAATTCAGCATAACAAAGTCCCGCAAATGCGCAACCTACAGCTGCTAAAATAAAAGAAATTGTTACCGCCGGACCTGCGTGGTCAGCAGCTGCAATTCCTGTTAGCGAAAATAGTCCCGCTCCAATAATTGCTCCAACTCCAAGTGCAACAAGCGAACGTGAAGATAAGGTTCTTTTTAGTCCTTTTTCAGATTCGGATGCTTCACCGAGCAATACCGAAAGAGGTTTAGTTTTCCAAATTGACATACTATTATATTGGTTTATTGTTATTAAGCTCCAAATGTATCGTTTTTTATAAAAAATAAAAACAATTATATTGTTTTAAGTTATAAAATATCAAAAAATTATGCAAAATAGGCAGTTTGTAGTTGTTAAGTACTGAAATTCATCAATTTAATTAAAGTGTTAATGCGGATTGAATAATTTAATAAAAAATAATTTTTTTACTATTTTTCCTAATAAATTGATATTTTAGTGCTTAATTTATCCTTTTTAAAACGATTGAAAATTTTATTTTAATGGCTAATCTTAAAACGCTCGCGTTATATTTTAAATTTACAAGACAGCAACGTACAGGAATTTTTTTACTTTTTGTAATTATTATCGGATTGCAATTGGTTTATTTTTATGCTGATTTTAATTCACCTGAAAAAAACGTCCAGGAGAAAGAGGAATGGATGTCTCTGCAATCAGAAATTGATTCTCTTAAGCTTGTTAAGTATAAGGAGAAACCAAAGGTTTATCTTTATAATCCAAATTTCATTACGGATTATAAAGGATATAAACTCGGAATGTCTACTCAGGAAATTGATAGACTTTTGGCTTTTCGAAAAGAAAATAAATTTGTGAACTCTGCAGAGGAGTTTCAACAAGTCACTAAAATTTCTGATTCCTTATTAAAAACTATTTCTCCCTTTTTTAAGTTTGCTAATTGGATTCAAAAAGAAAACTTCAAAACAGAGAAGAAAGAATTTATTAAGAAAGCTGATTTTAAAAAGGAAAAGATTGTAATTTTAGATATAAATGAGGCAACTCAGGAAGATTTGGTTAAAATATATGGTATTGGTGAAGCGCTGTCTTTGCGCATATTAAAACAAAAAGAAATAGTAGGATGTTTTGTTTCTATGGAGCAGATGAATGATGTTTGGGGACTTTCGCCTGCAGTTATTGCTGAATTGAATTCTCATTTTAAAGTGGTAATACCTGTAAACTTTAAAAAGATAGCAATAAATGATGCCTCTTTAAAAGAATTGTCTCAGTTTTCATATTTCAGATATGCATTGGCTAAACAAATCGTCACGTATAGGAGTATGAACGGAAATTTTAAAAATATTGAGGATTTGTCAAAAATTAAAGGTTTTCCTGTTGAAAAAGCAAAAATAATTAGTTTATATTTGGAGTTCTAAAAAAAATAGCCAACAATGAATTTTAATTATAACGAAACACAGTCAATGATTGCACAATCTATTAAAGATTTTGCTGAAAAAAACATTAGACCTAATATAATGGAATGGGACGAAGCACAAATTTTTCCAATTCCGCTTTTTAAAAAATTGGGCGAAATGGGTTTCATGGGTGTTTTAGTGCCTGAAGAATATGGTGGGTCCGGATTAGGTTATCATGAATATATTACTGTTGTAGAAGAAATTTCACGAGTTGATCCTTCAATTGGTTTATCAGTTGCCGCTCATAACTCATTATGTACAAATCATATTTTGACTTTTGGTAATGAAGAGCAAAAGAAAAAATGGCTACCTAAATTAGCAACGGCAGAATATATTGGAGCTTGGGGTTTAACAGAACATAATACAGGTTCTGATGCAGGAGGTATGAATACTACTGCAATTAAAGATGGTGATTTCTGGATTGTAAATGGAGCTAAAAACTTTATAACACATGCAATTTCAGGAGATATTGCTGTAGTTATTGTTCGAACAGGAGAAAAAGGAGATTCAAAAGGAATGACTGCATTTGTATTTGAAAAAGGAATGGCAGGATTTACTTCAGGAAAAAAAGAAAATAAATTAGGAATGCGTGCCAGTGAAACTGCTGAGTTGGTTTTTGACAATTGTCGTGTACCTGATGCAAATAGATTAGGTGAAGTTGGCCAGGGATTTGTTCAGGCAATGAAAATATTAGATGGTGGCAGAATTTCAATTGGCGCTTTGTCATTAGGAATTGCAAAAGGGGCTTATGATGCTGCTTTGAAATATTCTAAAGAAAGATATCAGTTTGGACAGCCAATTAGTAGTTTTCAGGGAATTTCATTCAAACTAGCTGATATGGCTACAGAGATTGAAGCTTCAGAATTGTTGCTTCACAAAGCGGCTTTCTTAAAACAAGAACATAAACCAGTAACAACGCTTGGAGCGATGGCTAAAATGTATGCATCAGAAGCTTGTGTGAAAATAGCGAATGAAGCAGTTCAGATTCACGGTGGTTATGGTTATACTAAAGATTTTCCTGTAGAGAAATTCTACAGAGATTCTAAATTATGTACGATTGGAGAAGGAACAACTGAAATCCAGAAATTAGTTATATCGAGGAATTTATTGAAAGAGTAAAGTAAAAATTGTGCTACAATCTATTCTCTTTCTTCTATATTCTTTTTTCTTTTAAAATAATTCACAATTTATAACTTGTAATTCAAAATTAATATATACTTTTGCAGCCTTAACGAGAGGAGGTGTCTATATTATGTTAATTATACCAATTAAAGACGGAGAAAATATCGATAGAGCATTAAAGCGCTATAAAAGAAAATTTGATAAAACAGGAACTGTTCGTCAACTAAGAGCACGTACTGCTTTTATTAAGCCTTCTGTTATCAAAAGAGCTCAAATTCAAAAAGCGGCTTACATCCAAAACTTGAGAGATAGTTTAGAGAGTTAGTATTAGCTTTTTCAAAAATAATTACCGTTAGTTATCAATATTTTGATACTAACGGTTTTTTTATGCTTAATTTTGAGATAATATATATAGGTAGGATCTTATTTATGAAAAAATAACATATGAAGTCAAATAAAGATGCATTTCGTGATTATCTTCAGTTGGAGAAAAAATATTCGCCACACACGGTTAATGCTTATTTGAATGATATTATTTTTTTTGAAGCTTATAATAAGGAGAATTTTGAGCAGGAAAACATTGAGCAGGTAAATTATAATCAAATTAGGAGTTGGATTGTTTTTTTGGTAGATCAGAATATTTCAAATGTTTCTGTAAATAGAAAAATGGCTTCGTTAAAAGCTTTTTATAAATTTCTTTTAAAAACAAAACAAATAGAGGTGAGTCCAATGTTGAAACATAAGGCTTTGAAGACTCCAAAAATTGTTCAAATTCCATTTTCTGAAAAAGAACTTTCTGATTTAATGGGTCAGGTGGGTAGTCCTGTTGGTTTTGAGGAAGTGCGTGACAAGCTTATTGTGGATATGTTTTATACAACTGGAATGAGGCGTGCAGAATTAATACATTTGATGTTTTATAATGTTGATTTAACTTTAAATGTTGTAAAGGTTTTGGGTAAGCGTAATAAAGAGCGTATTATTCCTGTTTTGCCGATTATTGCAGATCAGCTTAAATTGTATCTTGATGAGCGGAACTCGGTTGAGAATATCGTAGATGCAGATTATTTTTTTATTTCAAAAAAAGGATTAAAATTGAGTGAATCTTTTGTGTATCGATTAATTAATTCTTACTTTAGTAGAGTCTCAGAAAAGGTAAAAAAAAGTCCGCATGTGCTTCGGCATACTTTTGCGACTCATTTGCTAAATAACGGGGCGGATTTAAATTCAGTTAAGGAGTTATTAGGACATTCGAGTTTGGCATCTACGCAAGTTTATACTCATAATAGTTTAGCGGAGCTTAAAAAAGTATACGGGGATGCTCATCCTAGAAATAAATAATACTTCTGAAATGTTTAACCATAAAATTAATATTATGAAGGTAGATGTTCATGCAGTTAACTTTACTGTTGACCGAAAGTTGGTGGATTTTATTCAAGAGAGAATGGATAAGTTGGAAAAGTATTACGATCGAGTTGTCTCGGCTGATGTTTTTTTAAAAGTTGAAAGAACAAGTGATAAAGAGAATAAAGCTGTTGAGATAAAGATCAATGTTCCGGGAGATGATTTTTTGGTTAAAAAGCAGTGTAAGACATTTGAAGAGGCAGTTGAACTTTCGGCAGAATCTCTAGAGCGTTTACTAGTAAAAAGGAAAGAAAAAATAAGAGCACACATATAATTGAAAAATTTTTTCAAAAAATGTTTTGATACAAAGATAAAATAGCTACATTTGCAGTCCGTTAGAAATAGCGGACTTTTTTATTGATATTGCCAGCGTAGCTCAGTTGGCTAGAGCAGCTGATTTGTAATCAGCAGGTCGTGGGTTCGAGTCCCTCCGCCGGCTCTAAATATTTCAAATGCGATTTGAAATTGTTCATGCAATTATTGATAAAAATAGGGGAGATACTCAAGCGGCCAACGAGGGCAGACTGTAAATCTGCTGTGTGAACTTCGCAGGTTCGAATCCTGCTCTCCCCACAAAAAAAGAAGTTAAGATTTCGGATTATAGGTTTTGGATTTTTTCAAATCTGAAATCTAAATTCAAAAATCTAAAATCAGAACTCTCTGCCGGTGTAGCTCAGGGGTAGAGTGCTTCCTTGGTAAGGAAGAGGTCTCGGGTTCAATTCCCGACATTGGCTCAAGTAAGTAGGAAATTGAAAATTAATATATAACTAAGATTAAAAATTAAGTAAAATGGCAAAGGAGAATTTTAATCGTTCCAAACCGCACTTAAACATAGGTACAATTGGACACGTGGATCACGGAAAAACTACATTAACTGCTGCAATTACAAAAGTATTGTCTGATGCAGGTTACTGTCAAGCAAAATCGTTTGATCAAATCGATAACGCTCCAGAGGAGAAAGAAAGAGGTATTACTATTAATACATCACACGTAGAGTATGAAACAGCTAACCGTCACTACGCTCACGTTGACTGTCCAGGTCACGCGGATTACGTAAAGAACATGGTTACTGGTGCTGCTCAAATGGACGGAGCTATCTTAGTAGTTGCTGCTACAGATGGTCCAATGCCACAAACTCGTGAGCACATCCTTTTAGGTCGTCAGGTTGGTATTCCAAGAATCGTTGTTTTCATGAACAAAGTGGATATGGTTGATGATGCTGAATTGTTAGAGCTTGTTGAAATGGAAATTAGAGATTTATTATCTTTCTACGAATATGATGGAGATAATGGTCCTGTGGTTCAAGGTTCTGCTTTAGGAGGATTGAATAATGATCCTGCTTGGGTACCAAAAATCATTGAATTAATGGAAGCTGTTGATGCTTGGATCGAAGAGCCAGTGCGTGACGTTGCTAAACCATTCTTGATGCCGGTTGAAGATGTATTTACAATTACTGGTCGTGGAACTGTTGCTACAGGTCGTATCGAAACAGGTATTGCTAATACAGGAGATCCAGTTGAAATCATTGGTATGGGGGCTGATAAATTAACTTCTACTATTACAGGAGTTGAGATGTTCCGTAAAATCCTTGATAGAGGTGAAGCTGGAGATAACGTAGGTTTATTGTTAAGAGGTATTGATAAAGAATCTATCAAAAGAGGAATGGTTATCATTAAGCCAGGATCAGTAAAACCACACGCTACTTTCAAAGCTGAGGTTTATATCTTGAAAAAAGAAGAAGGTGGACGTCATACTCCATTCCATAATAACTACCGTCCACAGTTCTACGTACGTACAACTGACGTAACAGGAGTTATTACTTTACCAGAAGGAGTAGAGATGGTAATGCCAGGAGATAACTTAACTATCAATGTATCTTTATTAAGCCCAATCGCAATGAGCGTAGGTTTACGTTTCGCTATCCGTGAAGGTGGTAGAACTGTAGGTGCAGGTCAGGTTACTGAAATCGTAGGATAATCCTATAAATATTATAAAAAGCCAGCTGATTTTCTTAACTGAAATCACTGGCTTTTAATTACGGGCGTAGTTCAAGGGTAGAATAGCGGTCTCCAAAACCGTTGATGGGGGTTCGAATCCCTCCGCCCGTGCAATAAAAAATATATCAAATGACAAAAGTTACTAATTATTTATCAGAGGCTTTCGAGGAGTTAAAGTCAAATGTTACTTGGCCAGCTTGGGCTGAGGTTCAAAAATTGACAATTGTTGTGGCTGTATTTTCGATTCTATTTGCTTTGGCAACATGGGGAGTAGACGAATTTTTTGCAAAAGCTTTGGCTGGATTTTTTAACTGGTTAAAAGGATAATTTTTTTGTGATGGCAGATAATAATGTGAAAAAATGGTACGTGGTTAGAGCTGTAAGCGGACAAGAAAATAAAGTCAAAGCTTACATCGAAACTGAGATTGCCAGATTAGGTATGGGTGATTATGTTTCCCAAGTTTTGGTACCTACAGAAAAAGTAGTTACTGTAAAAGAAGGAAAAAAAATGTCTAAGGATAAAGTTTATTTCCCTGGATATGTTATGATCGAAGCCAATTTAGTTGGTGAGATACCTCATATTATTAAGTCTATTACAAGTGTAATTGGTTTTTTAGGTGAGATAAAAGGAGGAGAACCTGTTCCTTTGAGACTATCTGAAGTAAATCGTATGTTAGGTAAAGTAGATGAGTTAGCTGTTAATACAGATACTCGTGCTATTCCATTCAACTTAGGTGAAACTGTTAAAGTGATCGATGGTCCTTTTAATGGATTTAATGGTACTGTTGAAAAAATAAATGAAGAAAAGCGTAAACTTGAAGTTATGGTTAAGATTTTCGGAAGAAAAACGCCATTGGAATTAAGTTTTATGCAAGTTGAAAAAGTATAATTTTTTGTTACATATATAATATCCATTGCAATCGCTTCCAATTGATTGTGATGTTAAATTTTTTAAAAATGGCTAAAGAAATTAGTAAGGTAGTTAAACTACAAGTTAAGGGAGGTGCTGCGAACCCGTCGCCACCGGTTGGACCTGCTTTAGGAGCTGCTGGGGTAAACATCATGGAGTTCTGTAAGCAATTTAATGCTAGAACTCAGGATAAACCTGGCAAAATATGCCCAGTGCAAATCACTGTGTATAAAGACAAATCATTTGATTTTGTCGTTAAGACTCCTCCAGCAGCGGTTCAGTTAATGGAAGCTGCAAAGCTAAAATCTGGTTCTGGTGAGCCTAATCGTAAAAAAGTAGCTAGTGTTACTTGGGAACAAATTAGAGCAATTGCTGATGACAAAATGCCGGACTTAAATGCATTCACTATTGAGGCTGCAATGAGTATGGTTGCTGGAACAGCTAGATCTATGGGTATAACTGTATCAGGAGAAGCTCCTTTTTAATTAAGAAAAAGACATGGCAAAATTAACAAAAAAGCAAAAAGAGGCTGCTTCAAAAATTGAAAAGAACAAACTATATTCTCTTAAAGATGCTGCGGCATTATTAAAAGTAGTTGCTTCTGCAAAATTTGATGAGTCTGTTGATATCGCAGTTCGTTTGGGTGTAGATCCAAGAAAAGCGAATCAAATGGTTAGAGGTGTGGTTACATTACCTCACGGAACAGGTAAAGATGTTAAAGTATTAGCATTAGTTACTCCAGATAAAGAAGCGGAAGCTAAAGAAGCTGGTGCAGACTATGTAGGTCTTGATGACTATTTACAAAAAATTAAAGATGGTTGGACTGATGTTGATGTAATTATCACTATGCCAGCTGTTATGGGTAAATTAGGTCCATTAGGTCGTATTTTAGGACCTAGAGGTTTAATGCCAAATCCTAAAACAGGTACTGTAACTATGGATGTTGCAAAAGCTGTTCAAGAGGTTAAGGCTGGTAAAATTGACTTTAAAGTTGATAAAACTGGTATCGTTCACGCAGGAATTGGTAAAGTTTCTTTTGGAGCTGAGCAAATTGTTGACAACGCACACGAAATTATTCAAACATTAATAAAACTTAAACCAACTGCTGCTAAAGGTACCTACATTAAAGGTATTCACCTTACAAGCACTATGAGTCCTGCTATTGCATTAGACCCAAAAGCAGTATAATTGGTAGTTAAAAATTTTTAGTATGACTAGAGAAGAAAAATCAATCGCGATTGAAAATTTAACTGCGCAGTTAGCTGGTACAAATATCATTTATGTATCTGATATTTCTGGTTTAAACGCAGAAACAACTTCAAACTTACGTAGAGCTTGTTTTAAAGCAGGTATCAAATTAGAAGTTGTAAAGAACACTTTGCTTGCAAAAGCAATGGAAGCTTCTGCTAATGATTATGGTGATTTACCTACTGTATTGACTGGTAATAGTGCTATATTTATTTCTGATGTAGCTAATGCACCTGGAAAAATTATCAAAGATTTCCGTAAGAAATCTGATAAACCAGTTTTAAAAGGAGCATACATCAATTCTGAAGTATATATTGGAGATAATCAATTAGAAGCATTAGCTACTATTAAATCTAAAGAAGAACTTCTTGGAGAACTTATTGGATTATTGCAATCACCAGCACAAAGAATTATTTCTGCTTTACAAAACAAATTCGCTGGTAGCGAAGAAGAGGCTGAAGCATAATAATTCGAAGCAGGGAATTCATTTCCTTGTTGCTTAATTAGCGCACAATAAATAAATTATATTTTACAAATCATTTTAAACGATAGAAAAAATGGCAGATTTGAAACAATTCGCAGAACAATTAGTTAACTTAACAGTTAAAGAAGTTAACGAATTAGCAACAATATTAAAAGACGAGTATGGTATCGAGCCTGCTGCTGCAGCTGTAGTAGTTGCTGCTGGTGGTGGAGAAGGTGCTGCTGAAGAAGCACAAACTGAATTTACAGTTGTATTAAAAGAAGCTGGTGCTTCTAAATTAGCAGTTGTAAAATTAGTAAAAGAACTTACAGGTTTAGGTTTGAAAGAAGCTAAAGATGTAGTTGACGGTGCTCCAAGTAACGTTAAAGAAGGTGTTTCTAAAGAAGAGGCTGAAGGTCTTAAAAAATCATTAGAAGAAGCTGGAGCTGTTGTTGAATTAAAATAATTCAACTCAGTTTTAAGAACTAGGTTTAGGTCCTGAGTGAACACTCAAAGGCCTAAACCATTTTTCGTATAATAAAATATATCAAGTTTTATTATCAAATAGTTTAAAATACGAAAAAGTTTTTGATCAATACGAAGAAAAAAAATTGAACTTACTTTTGGTTTATTTTTAAAGATGTATTGATTATAATAAGAAAGTATAGATTAAACAGTGTGTTTTTACACAAAAAAATTACTTTTTTTTAATCAAAATTTTGTCCATTGATGATAACAAATCAGACTGAAAGATTGAATTTTGCCTCTACAAAAAATATCCCTGATTATCCAGATTTTCTAGATGTTCAGGTTAAATCTTTTAAAGATTTCTTTCAATTAGAAACGAAATCTGACGAAAGAGGCAACGAAGGGTTGTACAACACCTTCATGGAAAACTTCCCAATTACAGATACAAGAAACAACTTTGTATTGGAGTTCCTAGATTATTTTGTTGATCCACCACGTTATACAATTCAAGAATGTATAGAGAGAGGTCTTACTTATAGTGTGCCTTTAAAAGCCAGGTTAAAACTATACTGTACAGATCCAGAACACGAAGATTTTGAAACTATTGTACAAGATGTTTATCTTGGAACAATACCTTATATGACTCCAAGCGGTACTTTTGTTATCAATGGTGCTGAGCGTGTAGTAGTATCTCAACTACACCGTTCTCCTGGAGTTTTCTTTGGTCAATCATTCCACGCAAATGGAACAAAACTTTATTCTGCCAGAGTAATTCCTTTTAAAGGTTCTTGGATAGAATTTTCTACTGATATCAATAGCGTTATGTATGCTTATATCGATAGAAAGAAAAAATTACCGGTTACGACTTTATTCCGTGCAATTGGGTTCGAAAGAGATAAGGATATCCTTGAAATTTTCGACTTAGCAGAAGAAATTAAAGTTTCTAAAACGGGTATTAAGAAATACATTGGAAGAAGACTTGCTGCACGTGTATTGAATACATGGCATGAGGATTTCGTTGATGAAGATACCGGTGAGGTAGTTTCTATCGAACGTAACGAAATCATCCTTGATCGTGATACAATTATCGACAAAGATAATGTTGAAGAGATCATTGATTCTAACGTAAAATCTATTTTGTTACATAAAGAGGATAATAATCAAGCAGATTATGCTATTATCCACAATACATTACAAAAAGATCCAACAAACTCTGAAAAAGAAGCTGTTGAGCATATCTACAGACAATTGCGTAATGCAGAACCGCCTGATGAAGAAACTGCTCGTGGTATTATAGATAAATTGTTCTTCTCTGATCAACGTTATAACTTAGGTGAAGTTGGTCGTTATAGAATGAATAAAAAACTTGGTTTAGATATCCCAATGGAAAAGCAAGTGCTTACCAAAGAAGATATCATTACCATTGTAAAATATTTGATCGAATTGATCAACTCTAAAGCAGAGATTGATGATATTGATCACTTATCAAACCGTCGTGTTAGAACAGTTGGAGAACAATTGTCTCAACAATTCGGTGTTGGTTTAGCGCGTATGGCTAGAACTATTCGTGAGAGAATGAACGTTAGAGATAACGAGGTGTTTACACCAATTGATTTGATTAATGCTAAAACATTATCATCAGTTATCAACTCTTTCTTTGGTACTAACCAGTTGTCTCAATTTATGGATCAAACGAATCCATTAGCTGAGATTACACACAAAAGAAGATTATCTGCACTTGGACCTGGTGGACTTTCGAGAGAGAGAGCTGGTTTTGAGGTTCGTGACGTTCACTATACACACTATGGTCGTTTATGTCCGATTGAAACTCCTGAGGGACCAAACATTGGTTTGATTTCATCTCTTGGTGTTTATGCAAAAGTAAATGGAATGGGTTTCATCGAAACACCATACCGTAAAGTTACAAATGGTGTAGTTGATTTAGAAAGTACTCCAATTTATTTAAGTGCTGAAGAAGAAGAAGGAAAAATGATTGCTCAGGCAAACATTGAAATGGATGCTACTGGTAAAATTACTGCAAGCAATGTTATTGCTCGTGAGGAAGGTGACTTCCCGGTTGTTGAGCCATCAGCAGTACATTATACAGACGTTGCTCCTAACCAGATTGCTTCGATTTCGGCTTCATTAATTCCTTTCTTGGAGCATGATGATGCGAACCGTGCGTTGATGGGATCAAACATGATGCGTCAGGCGGTTCCTTTGATCCGTCCAGAAGCACCAATTGTTGGTACAGGTTTAGAGCGTCAGGTAGCTTCAGATTCTAGAGTATTGATTAATGCTGAAGGAGATGGAACTGTAGAATATGTTGATGCTAATATCATTACTATCAAATACGACCGTACAGAAGACGAAAGAATGGTTAGTTTTGATGCTGATGAAAAAACTTACAACTTAATTAAGTTTAGAAAAACCAATCAAGGTACAAGTATTAACTTGAAACCAATCGTAAGAAAAGGTGACAGAGTTGTTCTTGGACAAGTATTATCAGAAGGATATGCTACTCAAAATGGTGAATTAGCTTTAGGTAGAAACTTAAAAGTTGCGTTCATGCCATGGAAAGGGTATAACTTTGAGGATGCGATTGTAATTTCTGAAAAAGTAGTTCGTGATGATATTTTTACTTCTATCCACGTTGATGATTATTCATTAGAGGTTAGAGATACTAAGTTAGGAAATGAAGAGTTAACAAACGATATTCCTAACGTTTCTGAAGAAGCTACTAAAGATTTAGATGAAAACGGTATGATCAGAATTGGAGCAGAGGTTAAACCTGGCGACATTTTGATCGGAAAAATTACACCAAAAGGAGAATCAGATCCTACTCCGGAAGAGAAATTGCTTCGTGCAATCTTCGGGGATAAAGCAGGTGATGTAAAAGATGCTTCATTAAAAGCTTCTCCATCTTTACATGGTGTAGTTCTTGACAAAAAATTATTTGCAAGAGCTGTAAAAGATAAACGTAAACGTACTCAGGATAAGGATGCTTTAGGCGCTTTAGAAATGGAATTTGAAACTAAATTTGTTGAATTAAAAGACAGATTGGTTGAAAAATTATTCTTGATCGTTAACGGAAAAACATCTCAGGGTGTAATGAATGATTTGGGTGAAGAAGTTTTACCAAAAGGTAAAAAATATACTCAAAAAATGCTTTACGCAGTAGAAGATTTTGCTCACTTAAGCAAAGGTCAATGGGTTGCTGATGATGCTACTAATAAAATGGTTAATGATTTAATTCATAACTATAAAATTAAGCTGAATGACTTACAAGGATCTTTAAGAAGAGAAAAATTCACTATTACAGTTGGGGATGAATTACCATCTGGAATCTTGAAATTGGCTAAAATCTATATCGCTAAAAAACGTAAGTTAAAAGTTGGTGATAAAATGGCGGGACGTCACGGTAACAAAGGTATTGTTGCAAGAATCGTTCGTCATGAAGATATGCCTTTCCTTGAAGACGGAACACCAGTAGATATCGTATTGAATCCACTTGGGGTACCTTCACGTATGAACATTGGTCAGATTTATGAAACTGTTCTTGGATGGGCTGGTATGAACTTGGGTAGAAAATTTGCTACTCCAATTTTTGACGGTGCTTCTTTAGATCAAATTAATGAATTAACTGATGAAGCTGGAGTACCACGTTTCGGACATACACATCTTTATGATGGTGGTACTGGAGAGCGTTTCCATCAAGCAGCAACTGTGGGTGTAATTTACATGCTTAAATTAGGACACATGGTTGATGATAAGATGCACGCACGTTCTATCGGACCATACTCGTTGATCACTCAACAACCACTTGGAGGTAAAGCTCAATTTGGAGGTCAGCGTTTTGGAGAGATGGAGGTTTGGGCACTTGAGGCTTATGGAGCATCAAGTACACTTCGTGAAATCTTGACAGTTAAGTCGGATGATGTTATTGGTAGAGCTAAAACTTACGAAGCTATCGTTAAGGGTGAGTCTATGCCGGAACCAGGATTACCAGAATCATTCAATGTATTAATGCATGAATTGAAAGGTCTTGGACTTGACATTCGTTTAGAAGAATAATAAAAGTTTTGTAGTCAGTCTCATTTTTTAATGGGACTGATTACTCATTTATAAAAGTTTTTAAAGATTTATACCCGTAACCCGTTCCGATTTTTTATAAGAATGCAAGGCATTTTATAACTAGCGCTTCAAAGTAATTTTGAGGTTTAGAGAAGTAACCCGAGGTAGTAGCTGAATGATTAACTCTTTATTTTTTTAAGAGTAGATTATAAATCTAAAATCAATTTTTTAATTGCAAATAAATCAATAGTAAAAACTATGATGAATAATAGAAACAATAATAAGGATAAAAATCCAGTCAAAAGATTTAATAAAATCTCTATTGGATTAGCTTCACCAGAATCTATCTTGAAAGAATCAAGAGGAGAGGTGTTGAAACCGGAAACAATTAACTACAGAACTCACAAACCAGAGCGTGACGGACTTTTCTGTGAAAGAATCTTCGGACCTGTAAAGGATTTTGAGTGTGCTTGTGGTAAATATAAAAGAATTCGTTACAAAGGTATTATCTGTGACCGTTGTGGTGTTGAAGTTACTGAGAAAAAAGTACGTCGTGATAGAGTAGGACACATCAACCTTGTTGTGCCAATTGCTCATATTTGGTATTTCCGTTCTCTTCCAAACAAAATTGGTTATATCCTTGGTCTTCCATCTAAGAAATTAGATATGATTATTTACTATGAAAGATACGTAGTAATCCAGGCAGGTATTGCTAAAAATGCAGATGGAGAATCATTACAAAGATTAGATTTCTTAACTGAAGAAGAATATTTGAATATTTTAGATACTCTTCCGCAAGAAAATCAATATTTAGATGATATGGATCCTAATAAATTTGTTGCCAAAATGGGAGCAGAATGTATTATGGACTTATTGGCTCGTATTGACTTAGATGCTTTATCTTATGAACTAAGACACAGCGCTAACAATGAAACATCTAAACAACGTAAAACTGAAGCTTTAAAAAGATTACAAGTTGTTGAGTCTTTCCGTGAGTCTAACTTAAACCGCGAAAATCGTCCTGAGTGGATGATTATGAAAGTGGTTCCTGTTATTCCACCAGAATTACGTCCGCTTGTGCCACTTGATGGAGGTCGTTTTGCAACTTCGGATTTAAATGACTTATACCGTCGTGTAATCATTCGTAACAACCGTTTGAAAAGATTAATGGAGATTAAAGCTCCAGAAGTTATCTTAAGAAACGAAAAACGTATGTTACAAGAATCTGTAGATTCATTATTTGATAACACTCGTAAAGCTTCTGCTGTTAAAACAGAATCTAACAGACCATTAAAATCATTATCTGACTCTTTAAAAGGTAAGCAAGGACGTTTCCGTCAAAACTTACTTGGAAAACGTGTGGATTATTCTGCTCGTTCGGTAATTGTTGTTGGTCCTGAATTAAAATTATTCGAATGTGGATTGCCAAAAGATATGGCATCTGAATTATACAAACCTTTCGTTATCCGTAAATTGATTGAAAGAGGTATTGTTAAAACAGTAAAATCTGCTAAGAAAATCATAGACAAAAAAGAGCCTGTAGTTTGGGATATCCTTGAAAATGTAATTAAAGGACACCCTGTATTACTTAACCGTGCTCCTACGTTGCACAGACTTGGTATTCAAGCTTTTCAGCCAAAATTAATTGAAGGAAAAGCGATCCAATTGCACCCATTAGTATGTACGGCTTTCAACGCCGATTTTGATGGGGATCAGATGGCAGTTCACTTGCCATTAGGACCAGAGGCTATTTTAGAGGCACAATTATTAATGTTGGCTTCTCATAATATTCTTAACCCTGCAAATGGAGCACCAATTACTGTACCTTCTCAGGATATGGTCTTGGGTCTATATTATATGACCAAAGAACGTATCTCGACACCAGAACATGTAATTTTAGGTCAAGACTTAACTTTCTATTCTGCTGAAGAAGTAAACATTGCATTAAACGAAGGAAGATTAGAATTGAATGCTCGTGTAAAAATTAGAGCAAAAGATTTTAATGACGCTGGAGAATTAGTGTTCAAAATTATTCAAACAACTGCAGGACGTGTATTATTTAATGAAGTAGTACCTGAAGCAGCTGGATATATCAATGATGTATTGACTAAGAAAAACCTTAGAGATATTATCGGACACATTTTAAGTGTGACTGATGTACCTACTACTGCAGCTTTCTTGGATAATATGAAAGATATGGGTTATAAATTCGCATTTAGAGGAGGTTTATCTTTCTCTCTTGGTGATATTAGAATCCCGGAACAAAAAACAAAATTAATTGCAGATGCCAGAGAACAAGTTGAAGGTATTTCTGTGAATTATAACATGGGTCTTATTACAAATAACGAACGTTACAACCAGGTTATTGACGTATGGACTTCTGCAAATGCTCAATTAACTGAGTTAGCAATGAAAAATATTAGAGAAGACCAACAAGGTTTTAACTCTGTATATATGATGCTTGACTCTGGGGCGAGGGGTTCTAAGGAGCAGATTCGTCAGTTAACTGGTATGCGTGGTTTGATGGCTAAGCCTAAAAAATCTACTGCCGGTGGTGGTGAGATTATTGAAAACCCGATTCTTTCTAACTTTAAGGAAGGTCTTTCGATCCTTGAGTACTTCATTTCTACTCACGGTGCTCGTAAAGGTCTTGCGGATACGGCTCTTAAAACGGCCGATGCTGGTTACTTAACAAGAAGACTTCATGACGTTTCTCAAGATGTTATTGTTAACATCGAAGATTGTGGAACTTTAAGAGGTGTTGAAGTTTCTGCATTGAAGAAAAATGAGGAAATCGTTGAATCATTAGGAGAAAGAATTTTAGGGCGTGTGGCATTGCAAGATGTTATAAATCCACTTACTAATGAAGTAATGGTTCAATCTGGACACCAAATTACTGAAGCAATTATGAGAACTATCGAAGCTTCTCCAATTGAAAAAGTAGAGGTAAGATCTCCATTAACTTGTGAGGCTTTAAAAGGTATTTGTGCTAAATGTTACGGTAGAAACTTAGCTACTGGTAAAATGACACAAAGAGGTGAAGCTGTCGGAGTTATTGCAGCTCAATCTATTGGAGAGCCAGGTACACAGTTAACACTTCGTACGTTCCACGTTGGAGGGGTTGCCGGAGGTATTTCTGAAGAATCTAGTATTGTTACAAGATTCAACGGTAGACTTGAGATTGAAGATTTAAAAACTGTAAAAGGTGAGGATAGTGAAGGTAATGCGACTGATATCGTAGTATCACGTTCAACTGAATTGAAATTGGTTGATGAGAAAACTGGAATCGTTTTAAATACACACAACATTCCTTACGGATCTAGTATTTTCGTTAAGGATGGTGAAGTAGTTACTAAAGGAACTGTGATCTGTAAGTGGGATCCATATAATGGTGTAATTGTTTCTGAATTTACTGGTAAAATTGCTTACGAGGATTTAGAACAAGGACAATCGTTCATGGTTGAAATTGATGAGCAAACAGGATTCCAGGAAAAAGTAATTTCTGAGGCTAGAAACAAAAAATTAATCCCAACTTTATTGGTTTACGGTAAAGAAGGTGAATTGATTCGTTCTTACAACTTACCGGTAGGTGCACACCTTATGGTTGAGAACGGTGAGAAAATTAAAGCAGGTAAAGTATTGGTTAAAATTCCACGTCGTTCTTCTAAAGCGGGAGATATTACAGGAGGTTTACCAAGAATTACCGAGTTGCTTGAGGCTCGTAACCCTTCAAACCCAGCAGTTGTATCTGAAATTGATGGTGTTGTTTCTTTTGGAAAAATCAAAAGAGGTAACCGTGAAATTGTTATCGAATCTAAATTTGGTGAGATTAAAAAGTATTTAGTTAAACTTTCAAGCCAAATCTTAGTACAAGAAAATGACTTCGTAAGAGCGGGAGTTCCATTGTCTGACGGTGCAATTACACCAGATGACATCTTAAGAATTCAAGGGCCAGCTGCTGTTCAACAGTATTTGGTAAATGAAATTCAAGAAGTATACCGTTTACAAGGGGTAAAAATTAACGACAAGCACTTTGAGGTAGTTATTCGTCAAATGATGCGTAAAGTAAGAGTTCAGGATCCAGGAGATACATTATTCCTAGAAGATCAATTGATTCACACTAAAGATTTCATCGTTCAAAACGATAAATTATATGGTATGAAAGTAGTTGAAGACGCTGGAGATTCTGCTGTATTGAAACCAGGTCAAATTATTACACCTCGTGATTTACGTGATGAAAATTCATTGCTTAAACGAAATGATAAAAATCTGGTAGTAGCCAGAGATGTAATTACTGCAACTGCAACGCCAGTTTTACAAGGTATTACAAGAGCTTCGCTACAAACTAAATCATTCATCTCTGCTGCTTCTTTCCAGGAAACAACAAAAGTACTTAACGAAGCTGCTGTAGCTGGTAAAGTAGATGATTTAGAAGGATTAAAAGAAAATGTAATTGTTGGACACAGAATTCCTGCGGGAACTGGTATGAGAGAATACGATAACACTATCGTAGGATCTAAAGACGATTACAATGAAATGATGGCTAATAAAGAAGAATATATTTATTAATTAGGAAACTATGAGTAATCCGAAACAACAACAAGAGCAAATTAATATCGAGTTAGATGAAACTATCGCAGAAGGAATTTATTCTAATCTTGCGATTATCAACCACTCATCATCAGAGTTTGTTTTAGATTTTGTGAGCATTATGCCAGGTATTCCTAAGGCCAAGGTAAAGTCAAGAATTGTCCTGACACCACAACATGCTAAAAGATTATTAAAAGCAATTGGCGAAAATATTCATCGTTTTGAAGTCGCTCATGGCGAAATTAAAGACACTGAACAAGCTCCAATTCCGCTTAATTTTGGTCCGGCAGGACAAGCATAAATTTAAAAAGCCCCAGTAATGGGGCTTTTTTTTGCATGAAATTTAGAATTAAGTGCACTTTAACCGATTTAATTTTACTTTCATCGACTATATTTCTATCTTAGGTTACATTATTCTAATTTAGAGTTTCCTAATAAAAAGATTTAATTTTTTGGAATATAATAACTTAGTAAAGGTTGGTTTAATTCAAATTAAAAAAAAGCGCTAATTATATAATTAGCGCTTTTTTTATAGTTTTTCTTCAAAAAAAGAAGAATTTAGTCAAATTCAGAAGTGAAAAATAATTTTACACTTGGATATTTACTTTGTGTCATTTGAATTGTAAAATCAGAATCAGCTAAGAATACTAGTTGACCGTATTTATCATGAGCTAGGAATTTTTGTTTGATTCGTTTAAATTCTTTAAACTCATCATTTTTTGCATCATCAGGTTTAACCCAACAAGCTTTATGAACCGGGAAGTTTTCATAAGTACATTTTGCACCGTACTCATGTTCCAAACGATATTGAATTACCTCATATTGAAGTGCTCCAACAGTTCCTATCACTTTACGGTTGTTCATTTCTAATGTAAACAACTGTGCAACACCTTCATCCATTAATTGATCGACACCTTTGTCCAATTGCTTGGCTTTCATTGGATCAGCATTATTGATGTATCTAAAATGTTCTGGAGAGAAACTCGGAATTCCTTTAAAACTCATTATTTCTCCTTCGGTTAAAGTATCTCCAATTTTAAAGTTTCCTGTATCATGTAAACCTACAATGTCACCAGGATATGAAATATCTACAATTTCTTTTTTCTCTGCGAAAAAGGCATTTGGACTAGAAAATTTTAAATTTTTCTTTTGACGAACGTGATAATAAGGCTTATTTCTTTCAAAAGTTCCGGAAACAATTTTGATGAAAGCTAAACGATCTCTGTGTTTTGGATCCATATTGGCATGGATTTTAAATACAAAACCGGTCATTTTTTCTTCTTTTGGATCAACTAAACGAGTTTCAGAATCTTTTGGTCTTGGAGAAGGAGCGATAGTTACAAAACAATCTAACAATTCACGAACTCCAAAATTATTTAAGGCTGAACCAAAAAACACAGGTTGAATTTTTCCGTCTAAATAATCCTGACGTTCAAATTTTGGATAAACTTCATCGATTAATTCTAATTCTTCACGTAATTTATCTGCTGGTTTTTGCCCGATAATTTTTTCTAATTCAGGATTTTGAACATCTGAAAAAGCAATAGTCTCTTCAATGTTTTTACGGCTGTCACCGCTAAAAAGATTGATGTTTTGTTCCCATAAATTATAGATTCCCTGAAAATCATACCCCATTCCGATAGGAAAACTTAAAGGGGTAACGGTCAAACCTAACTTCTGTTCAACTTCATCCATTAAGTCAAAAGCATCTTTTCCTTCACGGTCTAATTTATTGATGAAAACAATCATCGGAATATTTCTCATTCTACAAACTGCAACCAATTTCTCAGTTTGTTCCTCAACTCCTTTTGCAACGTCAATTACAACAATGACGCTATCTACAGCAGTTAAAGTTCTAAAAGTATCTTCAGCAAAATCCTTGTGCCCGGGAGTGTCAAGAATGTTGATTTTTTTGTCTTTATAATTAAAAGCAAGTACAGATGTCGAAACCGAAATACCTCTTTGGCGTTCGATTTCCATGAAATCACTTGTTGCTCCTTTTTTTATTTTATTATTTTTTACCGCACCAGCTTCCTGAATTGCACCTCCAAATAACAATAATTTTTCAGTTAAAGTTGTTTTACCGGCATCGGGATGCGATATAATTCCGAATGTTCTTCTACGTTGTATTTCTTTTAAAAAGCTCATATTTTGTATAAATAGGTTTGCAAAAGTACTATTAATTACGGCTTAATAAAAATATTCACTTCTATAATTTAGAAGTCATTACTTTATAAACAGAAACTTTTAGGCAAAAAAAAAGACTGTTTTTTTAGAACAGTCTTTTAATTGTTGTTTTTAAGAATTATTGATTAATTGACCAAACTGAATATCCTTTTGGTGGACATTGAATTTTCACCCATTTATCTGCTTGCGTAGTTGGGTACCAAGTTGAACTTCCTGTAAAATCTTTAATTTGAGTATTTGCCCAATTCGTCTGAATCCATCTTTCCTGCCAAACAGTTGAGTTATTTATGTAAACAACTAATCCAGGGTTTCCGTTATATCCATTTCTTCTTGCCACATATTCATCATTGTCAGAGTATAAAATAGATGTTGTACCCGTTGCCTTGTTATTATGAATCCAGATAAGATTATTCAATTTCGTTTTATCCAGCCATTCTTCATAATCTCTGTAGAAAATCGTTGGATATCCTTCATGTGTTAATATATAAGAGTAAGCCAGTAATTTATTTGAAATCTCGTCAGTATCATGATTTGCTACAAATGTTACAGCTTTGTATGGATTTCTTTTCCACATCATATCATCATTCAAAAGAGCCAGATTGTTTCCGTCAAAAGCATCATTCATTTTATAATAACAAGCAAAATCAAAGACAGAACTGTTGGCGCTATTTGCCCAGTTATTTAATATGTCGACATTAGAATCCCATAATTCACCAACAGAAAATCCACCAACATTTGCATTCCAATCGTATACGACCCAGGGAGCAAAGCCTTTTACATAATCAAATCGCCATCCATCAAATTTCATGGTGTTTTTATAATATTTACCAACTCCATCAGCTCTTTTCCAAAGCCAATCCTGTACATAAGGATCTGCATGGCATAAATCAGGAAAACCTCCAAAAGAACCTTCATCATTATTACCGTAACTATTTTTGTAGAAATTAACATAAGTACGTTTAAATTTTCCTGAAGCAACTCCATTAAAATTTGTCCAGGTATTGGTTCCTGTAAACGGATTTGCTTCTGATTGTCCTCCGCTGTTATGATTAATTACAATGTCTGCATACACTTTCATGTTTTCAGTATGTGCTTTTGTAATCAAACTTACCAATTCGGTTTTAGAACCAAATCTGGTTTCTGTAGTTCCATTTTGATTATAATCACCAAAATCGAAATAATCTGTTGGGTCGTATCCCATTGAAAATGCTCCATTTTGTGCTTTAGAAGCTGGTGGAAGCCAAATTGAGCCAATTCCGGCATTCGACCAGGCCGTTACTTTACCATTAACGGTATTCCACCAATTTCCTCCAGCAGGAACATCCCAATAAAAGGCTTGCATCATAACTCCACCTCCAGGATTATCCACATATTTTCCTGTTAGTGACGATTTAGCTCCGGTACTGAAAGGCTTCCCATCATGATGTGTCACATTAATAATTTCAAATTGTTGACTTTCAGCTTTCGAATCAACTTCATTTGTTTCATTTGGCGAACACGAACAAAAAAATGCTGTTATTGCTGTCATCAAATAAATTTTCGCATTGTGGTTTTTCATAATTTAGATTTGGTTAAAAGGTTAATAAAGTTTGTAATTGTTTATTTTTAAGTATTTATAAAGTGATATTCGTAATTTTAATACCTGAAAATTATTAATTACGCATCTAAAGTATGTGTTTTTTAATTCGATCCGTTTTTATAAGAAAATAGTTATACAACGAAAACGTTGTAGTGTTAAAAACTTTTTTTATTTTACTGAAATATAGCTTTTTGTGTTTTGTGTCAATTTTGATTTATGCTATTTCTAAAAATTTTTTAAAGTGTGATTTGTGCTGCTTTTTAGAGAATAATCTTTGATAAATAGGTTCAATTGTTGAAATCGAAATACAACCCATATAATTTTTTGTTAATAGTATGGCTGATAGTTGTATTATGTGATTGAATTGTTATTTTTGTTCGTTATAAGTTAAAAAGAACTAGATCTTAATTATTTAGTGATTTTTAGTTTAAAAACGAAATACGAAGGCAAGATCTTTACATTCAAATTAAATTTAAAATAATGTTATTAAAAAAATTACAGCTAAAAACAATTGATTACAAACTAGTGTTGACAATGTGTTTTTTACTTTTTTTCAACTCAATTGTTTCGGCTCAGGAAATTATTCCAGATGTTGTAGCTCAAAAACCAGTTGAAGTTCCTACTGGACAGAAGCTAAAAGTTGACGGTATCATTGCTACTGTTGGAGATTATATTGTTTTAGATTCAGATATTGATAAAGGATTTTTAGAAATTACTGCTCAGGGAGGGAATGTAAAGGATATTACAAGATGTCAGATGCTTGGTAAACTTTTAGAAGACAAACTATATGCACACCAGGCGATTCAGGATAGTATTATAGTAAGTGATGCAGAAGTTAGAGGAATGATGGAAGACCGACTGAATTATATGGTAAAACAAGTTGGTGATATAAATAAAGTAGTTGAGTATTATAAAAAAAGTTCTGTAGAGGAATTTAAAACCTATTTTGCAGATATTTTAAAAGAGCAAAAATTATCTTCAGAAATGAGAGATAAAATTGTTGATGGTGTATCGATTACTCCCGAGGAGGTTCGTAATTTCTTTAAAAAAATACCGAAAGATGAATTACCAACTTTTGGAGCAGAGATGGAAGTAGCACAGATTGTGGTAGAACCAAAAGTTTCAAAAGAAGACGAACAAAAAGTAATTGACAGATTAAATGCTATTAGAAAAGATGTTCTTGAAGGATCTAGCTTTGCAACAAAAGCAGTTTTATACTCTCAAGATCCGGGATCTTCATCAAACGGAGGTTATTATAAAATGACCAGAAGAACACCCTTTGTAAAAGAATTTAAAGATGTAGCATTTAGTTTGCAGGAAGGTGAAATTTCAGAGCCTTTTAAAACAAATTTTGGATTCCATATTATTATGGTAGACAAAATTAAGGGGCAAGAAGTAGAGTTGCGTCATATTTTAATTTCTCCAACTGTATCTGAAGATGCTTTAAAAGAAGCAAAAGAAAGAATTACCAATATTAGAAAAAAGATAGAATCTAAAGAAATTACTTTTGCAGATGCTGCCAGAACAGAGTCTGATGAAAAAGAAACAAGAGCAAATGGAGGTGTATTAATAAATCCTAATACGCAAGATACTCGTTTTGAGTTGACTAAGATGGATCCGGCATTGTACAGCCAGGTGTCAAATTTAAAAGATACTGAAATTTCTCAGCCGCTTTTAAGTACAGATGATAAAGGGAAAAAAACGTATAAATTAATTACAGTTACAAATAGAATTGATGAGCATGTTGCTGATTATGCTAAAGATTATACAAAAATTAAAGATTTAGCCCTGAAAGAAAAACAGATTGAAGCAATTGGAAAATGGTTCGATACTAAGATTAAAGATACTTACATCAAAATTATTGGAGAATACAGAGATTGTGCTTTTGCTAACAATTGGCTGAAAAAATAATTTTTATTAAATAAATAAAAGAGTTAGTTTTATGAATTCATAGAGCTAACTCTTTTTCAATTTAAAAACATACTTAAATGTCTGACGTAGCAGCAATTCATAATTTAGTTCAAAAACGAAACGAATTAAAATCAGAAATAGCAAAAATCATTGTAGGCCAGGATGCAGTTGTAGATCAAATTTTACTGTGTATATTTTCAGGAGGACATGCTCTTTTAATTGGTGTTCCGGGTTTGGCAAAAACATTAATGATTAATACTTTGTCTCAGGCTTTAGGCTTAGATTTTAAGAGAATTCAGTTTACTCCGGATTTAATGCCTTCAGATATTTTAGGAAGTGAGATTCTGGATGAAAACAGACATTTTAAATTTATCAAAGGGCCAATCTTCTCAAATATTATTTTGGCAGATGAGATTAATAGAACTCCACCAAAAACTCAGGCAGCTTTACTTGAAGCAATGCAGGAACGTTCGGTAACTATTGCAGGCCAAAATTATAAATTAGATTTACCTTATTTTGTATTAGCAACTCAAAATCCAATTGAGCAGGAAGGAACTTATCCGTTACCAGAAGCACAGTTAGACCGTTTTATGTTTGCTGTAAAATTAGAGTATCCAACTTTTGAAGAAGAAGTACAGGTGGTTAAACGTACGACATCGGATGCTAAGACAACTATCAATCCTTTGTTTACAGCGCAGGAAATTATTGATTTTCAACACTTGATTCGCAGGATTCCTGTGGCGGATAATGTTATTGAATATGCAGTGACTCTGGTAAGTAAAACCCGTCCGGACAATGCATTATCTAACGATTTTGTAAAAAACTATTTAGACTGGGGTGCTGGACCAAGAGCTTCTCAAAATTTGATTTTGGCAGCAAAAGCGCACGCCGCTTTCCATGGTAAATTTTCTCCGGATATTGAAGATGTAAAAGCAGTTGCGACTGGAATTTTACGTCACAGAATTATTAAAAATTATAAAGCAGATGCTGAAGGAATAACAGAAGATATTATTATTCAGAAGCTTTTGTAACAATAGATGCGATTTCTAAGAAAGCCTGACAGAATTAATTTGTCAGGCTTTTTTCTTTTAAGCTTTACGTGTTTCGTTTATTAAGCGAACTGGTTTGTTATCAAATAATTTGACTAAAAGGACTTCAATAAGAGAAGTGTATTTTTTGTTATTACATTCATACCACCAATAGGAGAAATATTGAATTTGATTTTTTTCCATTTTAACTAACCAAATTTTTTCATTTCCTTTTTTTATTTTTTTCGATTCAATTATTTTATATCCTACACCTGTCCAGCAAACCAATGGATTGTGATTAGGTGTTTTAATGTAAATCAGCTTCTCTGGAGTCGAAATTTTAAATACTTCTTTATTTACCCAAACTCCTTTGTGGTTTTTATATTCATGGTTTAGATTTTCAAGTAAATTGTAATGTTGTTCTTTTTTGATTTCTAAACTGGTTGCGAATAGTATTATTGCAGTGATTATGGTGAAAAATACCGGATAAAGATTTTTCGTTATTTTAATTTCTTCTTTTTTCGGTTTGAAGAATCGGACCAAAAAAAGCATTGGTATGATTTGATAAAATACAAAACAGAGTATTCCAATAGTATGATGCAATACGTTTTCTTCGGTACAATTAAATAAAACCAACGTGATGATTCTGAAATAATTTGAAATAATGTTCAACGCAATTAAGAAGCAACAAAACAAAAGTATTTGTATGATGTTAAAATATTTTTGATATTTTCTTTCTTCCAGTGTTAATAAAAGTGCTCCTGAAAGCAAACCGGTTTTAAACATTGACAATCCCATACAAGCGGTATCGATGGTGATTTTAGCATCATTAATATAAAAATTGACACCTTCTATTTTATTAATCGGAATAAAATTCTTTAATGTTATATAGACATAATAGCAAAGAGCTTGTTTTATTTCTGTTGTCAGATAATCAAAAAAAGTGCTAAATAATGAAGAAAATAAAAGAATACAGATAAAGGCAATGAAGGAGAATTTTTGAGTTATGTTATAATATATAAGACAGATAAATAAGGCTAAAGCCAAAAAATGTACAGATTTGGTATGAAGACGGTAGCTTACAAATTCTAATATAAAAATCATTGTAAAAAGGGGAAAGTTTAGATTTAAGGTCGTTTTTCTTCCCCCAATAAAAAATAATGCTATTGAAAATATGATTCCTAACAAATTACTATTGAGCCCTGTTAATACAATCTTGTAATTTATAATTAAAAGACATAAAATGATTAAGAAGCCAATTGTTTTTTGGTATTTCAATAGATGATTCATTTAAATAGTCTGTTTTTTATTTTTTCTATAATAGAAGTAAAGTGTTGCAGTTCCTATAATAATTAAAAGCCATTCATGTGGCTCAGGAACTGATCCGTCATTGTTTATAGAAGCATTTCCTAATGTATTAACGTTTTTATCGATGCCATTCTTTTCATAATCTTTATCGGTTTCAAGAACAATTAATGACGAAATTGGTGTAACGATATTGGCATCTTTTGCTAATTCAACATATTGATTGCTGGCCATGGTATCGGTTTGAATTTTTACCTGTTCTTCCATAACTTTTCCAAAAGCATACATTCTGTAAATATGATTTGGACCATTGCTTTTTGAAATACTATCTTTTGGGTTTTCCTGAATAGAAATTTGAGCTGGCTCAATATTCACACCGTTTTCAGTTGATTTAAATAAAATAAATTGATGCTGTTCGATCATTTTTAAGCTGTTTGGTAAATTGGTCTGAAAGTAATCAACGTATTTTTGTTCCTTAACAGTTTGCCAAAAAGGATTAATGTCTGCTGAAATATTAATAACCTTGATGTTTCTCTGTTTTGTTTGGGTTTTAATTTTCTTCAAATAGTCTGAATTTTCCAATTCTTCAAAATTGGCCGAAAATGTTCCGGATTTTGTAATGATCAAACTGTTTTTTGCTAATTTATAAAGTGGTAATAAAGAATAATGAAAGTCTTCAAAATCTAGCTGAATTGCTTTGAAATTATCTTTATTTATTGCTGTTTTTCGACCATTTACAAAAACGTAAATATTTTTTTGATTCAGGTTTACAAATGACTCGATTTGTTTGGTGGTCCAGTTGTTGTTTAAGTCTAAAATGATTTCAGACGGCGCAAAAGGAACTACCGTTTTCTGAATATCTTTAACTTCATATGCTTTTTCTTTCCATACAAATGAATTAGAATGTATTTTATTTAAAGGCATCTTTGCGTGCCAGTCGTCTAAACCTTCAGATTCATTTATATAAAATCCATTTTTGAGTTCGAAGTCTTTGCTGGTTTCAATTTTTGTATTTCCAACTATTTGGATTCTTGAAATTGTTTTAGCATTTGAAATGTTTGGGCCTTTTATAGAAAGGCTCTGGTATTTCATTTCATTATCTTCTACTTGTAAAGGAGTTGTAAAGCCGCACTTAAAAGTTCTTGGTGTCTTGTAGTTTACTGGAAAAACTCTGACTACAATTTTATTTCCTTCTCTCCATTGCATTAAGGAAGGATCGCGATATTCTACACCCACAATTTGTTTATACGCTTTTTTTGCTTTTTCCTTAGTAGTTAAAACACCTTTACGTTCCATTCCGTTTACCCACAAAGAGAGTGAAGTTGCAACTGATCCTTCAGGTAACTGAAAAGAATAAATTGCTTCTTTTTGTCTCCATGAATCTTCGTTACAAACAATTTGCATTGTAACTTCTGTATAGGCTAATCTGGTTTCACTATATATTTTTACATCTTCTTTAATGGTTTTGGTAAATAAATCTTCGCCACTCCACAGTTGTTCTTCGGTTTCTAGTCTTTTATCAAAATTCGATTTCAGAATATTTATTTTATCATCATTATCAAGGCCAAGATCGGCGCAGCATAAATAAGCGATTGTAATAAATGGGTTGTGTATTTTTTTTTCGTTGAATTGCTTTGTTCCAAATGAATCAAGTCCGCTAAATGAAAAGAAATCATCTGGAGACACATAAACGATGTCTTTCTTTAGTAGTATTTCATTAAAAAAATTAGGCTCTAAATTTTGTGAAACCTTAATATAAGAAGGTAAATCTTCACGAGAATTAAAAGATTGCAGCATCACAGTTTTGGAAATTTTCCTGCTTTCGATTGCTAAACCTGTAGTGAAAATTAATAAAGTGATTAATATAATTGAAAACCCTACACCAAACGAAATGTAATGAATTCTGTTTCGATGCAAATAACGAATAATAGTCAACATATGAATGATTAAGACTAATGCGGGAACTAAACCATAAAATCCAAGCCCCAAAGCTAAAATTCCGATGAAAGAAATAGGTATAATCGGAATTAGATAGAGTGCAAAATAAAAGATAATCCAAAAGGACAATCCATTAATGAAAAAGTACACAAAAGTGTTAGGAATGTCTTCTGAGTTACGGTAAATGAAGAAGTTCGATAAACAGAAAGCAAAGGTTGTGATGTAAACCCAAATTGGCAAATCCTGAAAAACGGGAATTAAAGTATTTAGACAAAAGCATCCAATAAACCAGTTTAATATTAGAAATGACGTTAAATGAATGTATTGTTCTTTATGCTTTAGAATTAGGAATGAAACAATAGTTCCATAAACAAATTCTACTATTAAACTTAATATGGCAATAGATTCTGAATTATAAAAACGAAATTCTCTGCCTACAAGAGAGCTGATTAATAGTATCGTACTAAAGAGTGTAATAATTAAGCTAATTAAGACACCTGGTTCTTGCGTGTAATTTTTTAAAATTTCTATTTTGTGTTTCATAGTTATATTTATTTAAAAGTACTTTGAAATACAAAGTTAATAGAAATTTTGAATTACAAGATTTTTATTTTATTTTTTTGAAAATAGTTTTTTGAGGGAATCAGTTCTTCAGGATTGAGTCTCAAAAGAAGAAAAAAATGCAACTATAACGTTATAATTCTTTATTTAGAAAGATTCTTAGTGAAAAACGAGGTAAAATCTCACTTCGATTGTAACAACAAATTTCGACTTTGTTAAAGAAAAGATTTTAAAATATCAATAATTCATTATTTTAATACAAAATTGAGGTTTTGACAAAAACAAGCGGTCAAAATCGTTTTTTAACAATAATAATTTTTGAAAAGGCGAGTTCTATTATATTTTTTTTAATTCTCGGCTTTAATAGCTAAATTTGCGAACAAAAAATAAAAATACCAAGAAATACTTCTATTTATGAACATTTATAAGGATTACATTAAAGAGATTGAAGACCGAAAAGGTCAGGGACTTCATCCAAAACCAATTGATGGTGCTGAATTATTAAGTGACATCATTGAACAAATTAAAGATTTGAATAACGAGTACAGAGAAGATTCTCTTAACTTTTTTATTTATAATGTGGTACCGGGTACAACTAGTGCTGCTGGTCTGAAAGCTAAGTTTTTAAAAGAAATTATTCTTGGTGAATTTGCAGTAAAAGAAATAACTCCTGCTTTTGCATTTGAATTATTATCACATATGAAAGGTGGTCCTTCTATTGAAGTATTGCTTGATTTGGCTCTTGGTAATGATGTTTCTATTGCAAAACAAGCTGCAGATGTTCTTAAAACACAAGTTTATCTGTATGAGGCAGATACTGACCGTTTAAAAGAAGCATTTAAAAATGGTAACCCAGTTGCTATAGAGATTATTAAAAGTTACGCACAGGCAGAGTTTTTTACTACATTGCCAGAAGTAGTTGAAGAAATTAAAGTGGTTACTTTTATAGCTGGTGAGGGTGATATTTCAACCGATTTGTTATCTCCGGGTAACCAGGCGCACTCGCGTTCTGACCGTGAACTTCATGGTAAATGCATGATTACTCCTCAGGCACAAGAAGAAATTAAAGCACTACAAGCAAAACACCCTGATGCGAGCGTTATGTTGATTGCTGAAAAAGGTACTATGGGTGTAGGTTCATCAAGAATGTCAGGTGTAAACAACGTGGCACTTTGGACAGGTAAACAAGCAAGTCCTTATGTTCCATTTATTAATATTGCTCCAATTGTTGCAGGAACAAACGGTATTTCTCCGATTTTCTTAACAACAGTAGATGTTACAGGTGGTATTGGTTTAGATCTTAAAAACTGGGTAAAAAAGCTTGATGCAGAGGGTAATGTTATTCGTAATGAGAATAATGAGCCAATTTTAGAAGAAGCTTACTCTGTTGCTACCGGAACTGTACTTACGATAAACACAAAAACGAAGAAGCTTTACAACGGCGATAAAGAATTAATTGACATTTCTAAGGCATTCACTCCTCAGAAAATGGAATTTATAAAAGCTGGTGGATCATATGCAATTGTATTTGGTAAAAAGCTTCAGACATTAGCCGCAAAAATTCTGGATATCGAAGCTCCTCTTGTATTTGCTCCGTCAAAAGAGATTTCTATTGAAGGGCAAGGCCTTACAGCGGTAGAAAAAATCTTCAACAAAAATGCTGTTGGAATTACTCCGGGTAAAGTATTACATGCTGGTTCAGATGTTCGTGTAGAAGTTAATATTGTAGGTTCACAAGATACAACTGGTCTTATGACTGCTCAGGAATTGGAATCGATGGCTGCTACAGTTATTTCACCAATTGTTGATGGTGCATACCAATCTGGTTGTCATACAGCTTCTGTATGGGATAAAAAAGCGCAGGCAAATATTCCAAAATTGATGAAATTTATGAACGATTTCGGATTAATCACAGCTCGTGACCCGAAAGGTGTTTATCATTCAATGACTGACGTAATTCATAAAGTTCTTAATGATATTACAATAGACGAGTGGGCTATCATTATTGGTGGTGACTCTCATACAAGAATGTCAAAAGGTGTTGCTTTTGGTGCTGACTCAGGAACTGTTGCTCTTGCATTGGCAACTGGTGAAGCTTCAATGCCGATTCCGGAATCAGTTAAGGTTACTTTCAAAGGTGATATGAAAAGCTACATGGATTTCCGTGATGTTGTTCATGCTACACAAGCTCAAATGCTTAAGAAATTTGGTGGTGAAAACGTATTTCAGGGTAGAATTATTGAGGTTCATCTTGGAACTCTTACTGCTGACCAGGCGTTTACATTTACAGACTGGACTGCAGAAATGAAAGCAAAAGCTTCTATCTGTATTTCTGAGGATGATACTTTAATTGAATCTTTAGAGATTGCAAAAGAAAGAATCCAGATCATGATCGACAAAGGAATGGACAATCATAAACAAGTTCTTCAGGGATTGATCAATAAAGCAGATAAGAGAATTACTGAAATTAAGTCAGCTGAGAAACCTGCGTTAACTCCAGATGCAAATGCTAAATATTATGCTGAAGTTGTGGTTGATCTTGATCAGATTATAGAACCTATGATTGCTGATCCGGATGTAAACAACGTTGATGTTTCTAAACGATACACTCACGATACTATCAGACCTTTATCTTTCTACGGAGGAGATAAAAAAGTAGATCTTGGATTTATTGGTTCTTGTATGGTTCACAAAGGTGATATGAAAATTTTGGCTCAAATGCTTAAAAATATAGAAGATCAACAAGGTAAGGTTGTATTTAAGGCACCGCTAGTAGTAGCGCCTCCTACATATAATATCGTAGACGAACTTAAAGCTGAAGGAGACTGGGAAGTTTTACAGAAATATTCAGGATTCGAATTCGACGACAATGCTCCTAAAGGTGCTGCACGTACTGAATACGAGAACATGTTGTATTTAGAGCGTCCAGGATGTAACCTTTGTATGGGGAATCAGGAAAAAGCGGCAAAAGGAGATACTGTAATGGCAACTTCAACGCGTCTTTTCCAGGGAAGAGTTGTAGAAGATTCTGAGGGTAAAAAAGGAGAATCATTACTTTCGTCGACACCGGTTGTAGTATTGTCTACAATCCTTGGAAGAACTCCTACTTTGGATGAGTATACAGCTGCAGTAGATGGTATTAATTTGACCAGATTTGCACCTTCTCATAAATTACTAGTTATGTAATCATAAGATTAGTTAATTATATGCAAAAGCCCGAGTTATTCTCGGGCTTTTTCTTTTATGGCTATTCTATTTTTTGTATCTTGTCGTGTTCAAAATAAAAAAAACAAAAACAATTATACTTATGGCTTTTGATATTGAAATGATTAAAAAAGTGTATGAGAACATGCCAGGTCGTGTTGATAAAGCACGCGAGATTGTTGGTCGTCCACTAACTTTAACGGAGAAAATTTTGTACAATCACCTTTGGGACGGAAATCCGACGAAGGCGTTTGGCAGAGGAGTTGATTATGTTGATTTTGCACCGGATCGCGTGGCATGTCAGGATGC
The DNA here is from genome assembly GCF_058808175.1 of Flavobacterium sp. GW821-FHT11G01. Lineage (NCBI taxonomy): Bacteria > Pseudomonadati > Bacteroidota > Flavobacteriia > Flavobacteriales > Flavobacteriaceae > Flavobacterium > Flavobacterium sp. GW821-FHT11G01. The sequence goes on from NZ_JBXARK010000003.1 coordinate 411,680, forward strand.
AACAGCTCAAATGGCATTATTGCAATTTATGCACGCTGGAAAGCCTAAAGTAGCAGTTCCTACAACAGTTCACTGTGATCACCTGATTCAGGCAAAAGTAGATGCTGCAACCGATTTGGCAAGAGCAAAAACACAAAGTAACGAAGTTTTCGATTTCTTATCGTCAGTTTCTAATAAATATGGAATTGGTTTCTGGAAGCCAGGAGCTGGAATTATTCACCAGGTAGTACTTGAAAATTATGCTTTCCCGGGTGGAATGATGATTGGTACCGATTCTCACACTGTAAATGCAGGTGGTTTAGGAATGGTAGCTATTGGTGTTGGGGGAGCCGATGCTGTAGACGTAATGTCTGGTATGGCTTGGGAGCTTAAATTCCCTAAATTAATTGGAGTAAAATTAACTGGTAAATTATCAGGATGGACTGCTCCTAAAGATGTTATTCTTAAAGTTGCAGGTATCTTAACGGTAAAAGGTGGTACTGGTGCTATTGTTGAATATTTTGGAGAAGGTGCAACTTCTATGTCTTGTACTGGTAAAGGAACTATTTGTAACATGGGGGCTGAAATTGGAGCTACAACTTCAACTTTTGGTTATGATGATTCTATGAGTCGTTATTTACGTTCTACAAATAGAGCAGATGTTGCTGATGCTGCAGACAAAGTAGCTTCTTATTTAACTGGAGATCCTGAAGTATATGCTAATCCGGAAAAATATTTTGATCAGGTTATCGAAATCAATTTAACTGAATTAGAACCGCATTTAAACGGTCCTTTTACTCCAGATTTAGCTACTCCAATTTCTAAAATGAAAGAGGAAGCAATCAAAAATAACTGGCCATTACAAATTCAGGTTGGTTTAATTGGTTCTTGTACAAACTCTTCTTACGAAGATATTTCTCGTGCCGCTTCTTTGGCAAGACAAGTAAGTGCTAAAAACTTAAAAACTAAATCTCAATTTACAATTACTCCAGGTTCTGAAGTAGTTCGTTATACAATTGAAAGAGATGGATTTATCGATACTTTCGAAAAAATTGGAGCTACTGTTTTTGCTAATGCCTGTGGACCATGTATTGGTATGTGGGACAGAGATGGAGCAGAGAAAGAAGAAAGAAATACTATTGTTCACTCTTTCAACCGTAACTTCTCAAAACGTGCAGACGGTAATCCAAATACTTTAGCTTTTGTTGGTTCTCCGGAATTGGTGACTGCTATGGCGATTGCAGGTGATTTAGGTTTTAATCCTTTAACTGATACTTTGATCAACGAAGACGGAGAAGAAGTAAGGCTTGAAGCTCCAACAGGGGATGAATTGCCTCCAAGAGGATTTGATGTTAAAGATCCAGGTTTTCAGGTTCCTGCTGAAGATGGTTCAGGAGTTCAGGTTGTTGTAAGTCCAACATCTGATCGTTTGCAATTATTGGCTCCATTTGATGCTTGGGACGGTAAAAACATTACAGGTGCTAAATTATTGATCAAAGCATTTGGAAAATGTACTACTGACCATATTTCTATGGCTGGACCATGGTTACGTTTCCGTGGACATTTAGATAATATTTCTAATAATATGTTGATTGGTGCAGTAAATGCATTCAACCAAAAAACAAACTCGGTTAAAAATCAATTAACGGGTGATTATGATGCAGTTCCTGCTGTTGCTCGTGCTTATAAAGCGGCTGGAGTTCCATCAATTGTTGTTGGAGATCACAATTATGGTGAAGGTTCTTCTCGTGAGCATGCTGCTATGGAACCGCGTTTCTTAGGAGTAAAAGCGGTATTGGTGAAATCTTTCGCCCGTATCCATGAAACTAACCTTAAAAAACAAGGTCTTTTAGGATTGACTTTTGCAAACGAAGCCGATTACGATAAAATTCAGGAGAACGATACTATTAATTTTACTGATTTAACGGAGTTCGCTCCAGGAAAACCATTAACATTAGAGTTTCTTCACGCTGATGGTACTAAAGATATCATCCTGGCAAATCATACTTATAACGCTGGTCAGATTGGTTGGTTTGTTGCAGGTTCAGCATTAAACTTAATTGCTGCAGGAAAAGCTTAATCTTTAAGATTTGATTATACTAAAAACGCTCTGTGAAAACAGAGCGTTTTTTTTAATGATAAATTTAAACAGGATTTCGATCTGATTTATTTTTAGAATTTTAAAATGGAATTTAAATAGATCAGTTGTTTTTAGCTAAATTTAATCCCTGTGATAAAACTTTGATTCGATTTGGTTTTGTATTTTCAAATTCATTAATATCTATACTGTACATATTTGCTGTAGCAGCTGTGGCATAATTTACAAATGTAGTTCCTCCTGCAATGTATAATTTATTATCAAAAAAATACATAGCTGAAGATTTTACACTTAGTTCAACTAGATATTCTTTAAGCTGCTTTGATTTAGTGTCGTAAACGCATATTTTTCTGTTTTCAAAGAAATAGATGATGTCATTATTGGACGTCACAGCTGGATGATCAAAACCGGAAAACAATTCTCCCTCAGTTTGCCATTTTTCAGTTGTTAAATCTAAACTTTCAATAGCTGTCAGAGGCTTACCGTTGTTTCCTCCAATTAAATAAATTTTATTGTCGACTATCGTTCCTGAAGTTTCCATTGCAATTGGCATGTTTGTCAGTTCATACCAATAACCAGATGTTGTATTATAAAAATGCACTTTATTTGTAAATTCTTTTTCCCCTTTTTCAGTAGATTTTATAGAACCTCCCAGAACAATAATATTATTTTTATAAGTAAAAGAAGCTGCATTTGAAGCTTGGTGAGGATAAGTTTTGTCAATTGTAATGTTTTGTTTACTCAGATCAAATACTTCAATTTCGTTTTCCAAATACTGATATTTTCCAGTTTTAGAAACTCTTTTGCCGCCTAGAACATAAAGTTTATTGTCGTAATAATTAAGGTTGTTAAAAGCTCTTCTTTTGAATTTTGCTTCAGAAGTTTCCCAAGAGTCTTTTTTAATATCGTAAGTTAAAAAGACGCCTTGGTATGCAATTGAAGAATATGAAGATTGAGATGCGACTTCGGTCAGATATTTTTGTAAAAATCGGGGATCTTCTGAGTTTATGTTTTTTGCTTTCAAGGATTCTAAAGCATTCGATTCATAGCTGTCACTGCCTCCTACAATATAAATTTTACCATCATTAATACAGGATCCAAAAGAGGAAATTGGATGTTTCAAAGGAGATAATTTAGTAAAAGCAAGTTTTGATTTTAGTTTTAACCAAGAATTAGTTATAATTGTTAACTCTGATAAATTTTCGATTTCTTCTTGAAGTGAAACTTTAAAGTTTAATTTTTTTAAATCTCCCAAGCTAATTTTTAAAGTTGTAAACCCAATATGAGAAAATTCAATACTATCTTTTTCTTGAAAATTTGAAGGCAATTTTAAACTGAATTCACCGTTTTCATTTGTTAATGTTGAGGTGTTGAAATTGAACGCTGAAATATTTATATCGTCTATTGGGAGGTTACTTTTTTCAGAAACAACTTTACCTTTAATGTTTTGGGAAATTGAAAGTAAGGGGAGGAAAAAAAATAGTAGAAGTACTTTTTTCATAATGTTTTGGCTTAAGGTTATTTAAGAGGTTTAAAAATACAATTTTTCGTATAAAAAATGGTGTTTTGAAAAAATATTGGATCAATTTTTATACCGTGTTTGTTAATTTCAATAAAATAAGTTGTTAAAAAATGTGTTTTTTTTACTTTAAAAAGTTAAATTCGCCTACCCCCAAATACAATTCGTTTTTTCAGTTTTAAATTAAAGATAGAACTGAGAAGACGAAGATTAAATAGAATAAAAATGGTTTTTAGATTAATAATAGTATTGTTTTTTTTTAGTGTTGGTGTTTTTTCGCAGGAAAAATACATCAAACATAAGATCTCAAAAGGAGAAAATCTTACAGTAATTGCTAAAAAGTATGGAGTAAAAGCAAAAGATATTTCAGAAGCGAATCCTAATGCTCCTAAAATTTTAAAATTAAATTCAATTTTATTAATTCCAAATACCAATCAAACTCCTGAGATTAAATCTGTCGAAACTGTTGCAAATAGTACTCCGGGTTTGCACGAAATTCAAGCCAAAGAGACACTTTGGGGAATATCAAAAAAATACAATGTCTCGGTTGACGATTTAAAAAAAGCAAATCCTTCATTAGAAACCGAAGGACTGAAAATTGGACAACAAATAAATATTCCGTCAAATTCAATATCGGTTTCAGAAAAACCAATTGATGATCTTAAAATTGTCACTGATGTTGAAGTTGTTGTTGAGGTTCAGCCTAAAGAAACAAAATACGCAATTGCAAAAAGATACGGATTAACAGTTGCAGAGTTAGAAAAACAAAATCCATTTATTAAAGGAAAATTACCGGTTGGATATGTTTTAAAGATTCGAACTTCAAAAGAAAAGGCTGATGCGGCTCAGGCATTATTACAGCCAACAAATCCTGCGCTAAAAGACTCTTTATCAACTCCAAATCAAAATGTTCAGATTGCTGAGAATTCAGAAATTAAAAAAGATTCGTCAACCGTTATAAGGGTTAGTAATCATTCAGATTTAATTAATCAGCTGATAATTAATGCGACTGAAAATATTGGAGTCAGGTACCGGTCTGGCGGAACAACAAAAGCAGGTTTTGATTGCTCTGGTTTAATGATTTCCACTTTTAGTAATTTCGACATTAAACTACCCAGAAGTTCTATAGAACAATCACGAATTGGTGTAAAACTCAATTCAGGTGAAGCGCAAAAAGGTGATCTTATCTTTTTTAGAACAAATGGAAGACGACAAATTAATCACGTTGGGATGGTAATTGAAGTGCTCGATGGAGAGATTAAGTTTGTTCACTCTTCAACTCACGGCGGTGTTATGATTTCTTCTACTAAAGAGCCTTATTACGAAAGAGCTTTTTCGCAAGTAAACCGTGTTTTAGAAAAAATTTAGGCATTTTGATGAATTTTATTTCTAAATTCTTCAATAGGAAAAGGTTTGCCTAAAAAATCAGTGACATAGATACTCTCGCTTATTTCTTTAATTTCATCAGGATCTAATGTCGACGAAAGTACATAGATTTGATTGCCTTTTTTTAGTTCACTATCTAATTTGGCATACGCGTTCAAAAACTCAAAACCGTTCATCACAGGCATTTGTACATCGAGAATGATAATAATCGCTGGATAAAGTTTTGCATTAGTCTGAAGCCATTCAATTCCTTCCTTACCATTATTGGTAATATGAACTTCTTCTATAGAAAGAACCTTTTTTAGCAATTGCTTAATGACAAGCTGATCTATGAGATTGTCTTCAATTAATAAAAATATATTTTTAGCTGGCATATGCATATGGTATTGTGACTATAAATTTACTTCCAATATTACTTTGTGAGCTTACTGAAATATTCCCTTTGATATTTTCTACAGCTTCTTTGACAATGTAAAGACCTAATCCTGATCCTTTGTTTTTATTAGTTCCAAAATACATTTCAAATATATTGTCCTTGTATTCATCGTGAATACCAATCCCGTTGTCTGATACTTCAATTTTATGAAAGCCATCTATAAAATAGGTTTTGATAGAAATGTACATTTCCTGTTTGCTGTTGTCTGCATATTTTATAGCATTTGAGATTAAATTCGAAATAATAATTTTTAATCGTAAATTATCACTTTGAATTTGATCAACTAATAACTCTTTGGTAAACTTAATTTGATTTGCATTTTCAATGTGCATAAGCTGTGAAATAGCCTCATCAAACAATTCTTGTAAACTGACAGGTTCCATAACAACCTCTTTTCGTTTATTTTTAGAATAATCTATAATATCATTAATGAAACGATCTTGTTTTGCAAGACTTTGGTGCATTAAATTCAAATATCTTTTGATCTGATTTGGATCATCTTCTAATTGTGTTACTTCTATGAGTCCCTTTAATGAAGTAATAGGAGAACGTAAATCGTGTGATGCACTATAAACAAAGCGATCCAGTTCGTGATTAACAAGCATTAAGTTTTCATTTTTAATTTCAATCTCCTTTTTAGAGACAATAAGTCGTTTTACCATTATGGAATAATACAAACAAACACTACAGATAATAATGAAGATGAAAAAAATGTTTGTTATGATAAGTAAGCTTTTTATTTGGCGTGTTCCTTCACCCAGAGTATTAGAAAAATTACGTTCGTTAATGGTAAGTTTGTCGCTAATAACACTAATCTCCTGTAGAAATTTTTGCTGATCTTCAATCGTTAGTATATTGCGTTTTATTTTGGCGTTAATTTGTTGTCCGATAATAAATAATTGAAAAATCAATTTGTCACCTTGTTCCCATTCGTGAATGGCTTTCGCTAAAAAAGAAACTTCTTTAAAATTTTCAAACAACCAAATAAGATCGTCTAAATCTTGTTCATGATTTCGTCCTATGAGCAGTTCTTTTCTGGCAATTTTATTATCTCCTGCTTTCAAAAGCGTTATTCTTGCAATTCCGTCGCCTTGTGGTACTCTTAATTCTTCCAGATATAATTTCCATTGATTTTGGTCTTTGGTATAGAGGTAAGTAATCAGGTGTCTGGAAGCGTCTTTTTGACCTTTAGAATAATGAGATTCGCCATTTACATAGGCTCTGTTTGCTGATAAGGTTTTAATAGTGAAAAAATTGATGCAAATTAATAGAGCACAAGAAACAAATACAATTAATAAAAGAATAAAAACATTCGCAAAGCGTAATTTCTTAAAAAAATGGAACTTAAGCATAGTTTTGTATTTGTAGGTTAATAATTTGGTTTCATGAATTCTTATGAACATCTAACAATTTTTTCCGCAGGGAATAATCTATTGAGGTTTGATTATTATGTTGAAAAAGATAAACAATTGTTAATAAAATGCCTGAATTTTATACTTTTAACATCTCTTTCAAATTTAATAAAAAAGAATTGATTTTAATTAAATAGTGCGAATTTTCTTTTAAGTTTAATACTTTTAATTTTTAATTAATTGATTATTAGTTGTTTGTTATTTATTTTTTGAAAAAGTTTAAAAAATAAATAACTTAAAAGCTTTAATGGAAAATTAAATGGAAAGTAATCTAAAAGAAACAATATCGTAAAAAAAGGATATTTTGTTTAACTGTTTTTATTCGAGAAATTAAGGCATTAAAGCAAAAAAGATCTTTCCGTTTTAAATACAGAAAGATCTTCTTGAAAAATATAAAGTGATCTAAAGTCTTAAGTTAAAATTTGAATCTAAGAATCCGCAGAGAGATTCTGATTTTCTAATTTTCTGTTATTTATGAATTCACGGATATTAATAATAAAACCTATTAACATAATAAGACTTAGAATTCCCCAAAAAATTCCCCAATATAAATTTCCAGTCGCATTGTTTTTATCTTTTTCGGCTTTTAAGTCACTTTGTGGAGTAAGCGTATTAAAGTTAGGATTCTCTTTTAAATAGAAAACTTTTGTCTGACTACCTTTCGGTAATTTACTGAATGTTTTTTTGCCTTCATAACGTTGGTTATCTACTTCAAAAGAATAATCAAAATCATATGTTTTTATGGGTAATCCAGCTATTTTTATTGTGTTTTCTTTGTAAATCGGGCTAAATGTCGCTGTAGTAAACGTATTCTCTGAAATGATTTTTTGATAATTGTTAATGACTTTATTGTCGCCTCCTTTAATATAATCGTTAGTACAGGTTTGACAAAATACAAGACATAATGCAATCATACCGAGCTGAATAAGCTTTTCAAAAACTTCTTTCATGATTTGAGATTTTATTTTTTTTAGTTGTTTAGATGACAAAAACAATAGTAACGCTCTATAACTATGTTTCCTTAATTATTTTGGTAAATATTGGTTGGGATCTTCGTTATCAAACTTATTTGTTATAATTTCTTCCTTAACAAAACTTAATTTAGGTTCAGCGTCAGTTTTTTGAAATTGTGAGTTCGAAATTGCCGAATTTTTAATTTTAAAAAGAGTAATGCTAAAGTATACTAAACAGGCAATTCCTACCAGAATCAAAAAGATATTCAGGTAAAGTTCCGTTCCTTGTTTGTCTAAACTTTGCATTAACATAATAAGCGCGAATAAAGGAAATATAATTCCCCAATATTCCATGTTAATCCAGAATAAACCGTGATTGTTTTTGAAATTTATTTCCTTACCCGTTTCTTTATCAATAAATACCCTTAAAGTTTTATTCCATTTAATTCCATAAATAAAGCTAAAAATTGCAGCAATATAAAGAGGAATAACAAAACTTTGCGTTATATAATTTTCTGGTAAAATTGGGATGAATAAAAAGATGGCGATAAATAAAATTAGAAGTGAGAGAAATCCTCTTCCTGACCAAACTATCATAATTGCTGATTTAAATGAGATTGCCTACTACTTTTAAAGTCCTGTTTTCGGCTTATTTTGACTGAATGTTTTAGATAGAAAATTATTATGAGTTGTAATTTATTAAACCTTTAAAAAACTGAATTCCACCAAATAAAATAGCTCCCCAAAAAATGAAACCTACATTTGCAAGCGTTAAAGCAGTTCCGCCAACACACCATAAAGCGCCATAAATCATGTCTTTTTTTGCTTTTTCTTGTTGTGCATCTTCTATTTGCTCTTCTAGTTTCTCTACAATAATTGCGGCACTTTCAGCACTCAATCCTTTTTCAACAAGAGCGGCTCTGGTTTCGTATGCTGACTTATCCTGGTTGATTAAAAGATTTGCGGCATAATTATAAAATTGATTCGCTACTTCCTGAGATTCTACGTTCGTGGTTTCCATAATGTGGTTGGTTAAGTTTTATAGTTTTGATTTTCAAATATAAATAGTTGAAATTGTATAATCTTACGGGAAGACGTAAAGTGTTAAAATTTTATTTTTGAAGTTGATTTAGATAAATAAAAACTGCAATATTTAAATAGTAGCAGCTTTTATTTATTCAATTTCATGCCAGAAGTGTCCGCAACCATTTTTGCACTCGGTATTTCTTCTTTCTGTGTCCGTAATTTTAAAGACCCAAAGTAATGCAGTTATTGTTTTTATATTTTCAGTTTCAGGAAGCAGAAGTAACTTACTAAATGCAATTTTAGTTGGATATGTTTTTAAAATTACAATTGGAGAATAGGTTGGTTTTAATGGAATTGTAGCTATTGCATTTTGATAAGCTTCTGAATTATAATCTGTTTTATTTGAAATTGAATTAATGATGTAGTAATTCAAAGTTTTGAAAATATCTTCGAAATTATATTGTAATAATAATTTGAGACCAGAATTAAAATCTATTTTGTCTTGTGCTATTTTATTGATTATTTCTTCCATTCTTGTTTTTAGAACTTTTTAAAGATATAACTGTCTAAAATAAAAGGTAAAAGCATCGTTGCAATTAAGATTGTGAAAGTATAAATATAATCAATTTTATATTTCGGAAATTTTCCTAATTCAGGCTCTCTTTTAAATATTTTAAAGTAAATATTTCTTGTGATCTTTTGAATAATCAGAAAGATAAAAAGCATTTGAGAACCGAAATAGCTAATGTTTCTCATTTCGTTATTAGAGTTGTCTTCAATTAATATTCCAATAATGATTAATAGAATTGCAATTGAAATCCAAATGATAAATACCTTTTTCTCTTTTAATCTTTCTATTTGAAATCCCACGACAAAAAGAGGAATTGTAAAAATTATATAAAGTAAAATGTCAATATTCATATTTCTTATTTGGGATTTAAATTATCGCTAAAGTATAAAATATCTTTTTTGATTTTTAAATATAATATCGTCTTATGAAACCGAGACCGCATGAGGGATAGAGGCGGTATCTCCCGATTTAGAAAAACAAGGCTTTTTAGCCGTAGTTTTTGTTAATCGGGAATATAGCCGAAAGCACGACCCGCCTTTTTCGGCGGGACATGCCCAAATTATTATGTGCAAGTTTTTATTTCTAATTGGAATTCTAAATTTTCAAAATTTGGAATTTGAAATCTTTAGATTTCAGAAAAAAGTATATCTTTAACCAACCCAAAACCAAAAAAATGCAAGAAAACGAACAAGACCAAGAACATTTTAAAAGAGAACTCGGATTACTAGACGGAACCATGCTTGTCGTGGGTTCTATGATTGGCTCCGGGATATTTATCGTAAGTGCCGATATCGCCAGACAAGTAGGATCTGCGGGCTGGCTAACACTAATTTGGCTAATCTCTGGATTAATTACCATTATTGCTGCCGTGAGTTATGGCGAGTTGAGTGCCATGTTTCCAAAAGCTGGTGGACAATACGTTTACCTAAAAGAAGCTTACAATAAACTGATTGCCTTTTTGTACGGCTGGAGCTTTTTTGCCGTAATTCAAACCGGAACAATCGCCGCTGTTGGTGTGGCTTTCTCAAAATTTGCCGCTTACATTTATGAACCGTTAAGCGACGAAAATATATTATTTGAATTGGGTTCTTTTAAACTCAATGCAGCACAATTAGTTTCGATTTTTACTATTATTTTATTGACTTACATTAATAGTCGTGGAGTGAAAAACGGAAAAATTTTGCAAACTGTTTTAACGATTATCAAAATTTTATCATTGCTGGGCTTAATTGTTTTCGGATTAACACTTGCCGCAAAAGCTTCAGTTTGGGATGCGAATTGGGCAGATGCCTGGACAACACGTTCGTATAATACTGAAAATGGTTCGTGGCTTCCGATAAGTGGAACAGCTTTAATTACTGGAATTTCGGCCGCAATGGTTGGATCATTATTTTCAAGTGATGCATGGAATGGAGTAACTTTTATTGCGGGAGAAATTAAAAATCCAAAACGTAATGTTGGTTTCAGTTTATTTCTGGGAACTTTTATTGTAACGATAATTTATGTTTTGACCAATTTGATGTATTTGGCTGTAATTCCGCTTGACGAAATTGCAACAGCAAAATCAGATAGAGTAGCGGTTGTGGCTTCGCAATATATTTTTGGAAATATCGGAACACTAATTATAGCTATCATGATTATGATTTCGACTTTTGCCTGCAACAACGGATTAATTATGGCAGGCGCCAGAGTTTATTATACAATGGCTAAAGATGGTTTGTTCTTTAAAAAAGCAGCTGTGTTAAACGAATCTAGTGTTCCTGCATGGGCACTTTGGGCACAATGTATTTGGGCTTCAGCTTTGTGTCTGACAGGGAAATACGGTGATTTATTAGATTTTGTAATCATCATTGTATTGATTTTTTATATACTAACAATCTACGGAATCTTCATTTTACGTAAAAAAATGCCAGATGCAGAAAGACCTTATAAAGCTTTCGGGTATCCGTTTTTACCAATGTTATACATCATTATTGCAACAGCGATTTGTATTTCATTGCTATTAACTAAATTTTCAACCTGTGGTTGGGGAGTATTAATTATGCTAACTGGAATTCCGGTTTATTACTTAACAAAACCAAAGGAGAATTAAAAAGTTGTTTCAAAGTTTCAAGTTTGAAAGTTTCAAGTTAAATCAACTGTGGAAATAAATAAAAGAAACCGCCTTGTTATTAGCAAGGCGGTTTCTTTGTATAAATCTGCTCAATCTGCAGAATCTGCGTGAGAAAATAATCTCGCAAAGACGCAAAGGCGCAAAGTTTTTTAAGCTTTATTTTTTTACTTTGCGACCTTGCGACTTTGCGACCAAAAAATCACTAGCGCACTTTGCGTAAAACCCTTGCGCCCCTTGCGGTTAAATCTTCAGCACATTTCAAAAAAAAAAGACACTGCTTATTTCTAACAGTGTCTTTTGATTTAAATAATCCAGGAAACGTTTTGGTGATTATACCATTTCAGTTTCAGTAGATGATTTTATAGTTGAATTAATAATATTCAAAGTAAGAGGATCTGTTTCTCCAGAGAAAAAAGCATCTAATATTTCCTGAAATACAGGATTCGTGTTTTCTGCCAAAGAAAAAAGTGTCATCGACGAGCGTAATTTACGAGCGTCTAAATCGCCTAAAATTCCATCAGCTGATTTTCTTTTAAAAGTCAAAAAAAGTTCAGAAATTTCAATAAGATGTTTTCCTAAAATAGGATGTTCTAAAAATTCGGTTGCTTCTTTTAGATCGTTAATGGCATAAAGATTTGCAGTATCACTACTACCTAATCCTTTAATCTGAGGAAAAATGAACCACATCCAGTGTGTCTCTTTTTTTCCTTTTTTGATTTCAGAAAAAGCAGTAAGATAAAGTTTGTTTTGCGCATCTAAAAAACGCGATAAATCATTGTTTGAGTAAGCCATTATGGTATTGAATTTATAAAAAAGGGTTGCAAAAGTACTAAAAAAGATAAGGTCTGCCTAATAAAAGGTTCACGCAATGAGTAATTTAACTTTTTTCGACAGAATTTTCCTCGTCGTTAGATTGTATAAAATAATTTCATTTTCAGTCATTTATAAATCATAAACTACGATGGGTTTGTCTAAAAGTTAAATTAATTCGTGGCAAAACATCTCGGGCTGTTTTCGGAACCTGATGTTGCCAATAACTATTGGTCGTCCCGGCCATCAACAAAAAAGAGCCATGATGCAGTGGGATTTCGACCTGCGGAATCTCCTTGCTAAATTTATGGCGAAGCCTGAACATTCTGGTTTCGCCAAAAGTCACTGAAGCAATAGTAGGATTTGGCCCAGTATTATGTTCTTTATCGCTGTGCCAGCCTACGCCATCATTTCCATCTCTGTATAAATTAAGCAGAACCGTATTAAAATCTAATTGCGTTTCTTTTTCAACACGACCTCTAATAGTCAATAATTCATAAGTCCAGTCTGGTCCTTTTGGATCTGCTCCGGGATTATCTTTGTCTTCATACCAGGCAATCATTCTTGGAACAGTATAGATTTTATCATAAATTTCCATTTCATATTCTCTCCATTTAGTCTTGCGAAGTATTCTTTCATAAAAACGATCAGATTCTTCTTTTGTAAAGAAATTGTCGATCAATATTAATTCAGAATCAGGAATGTCAAATACTTTTTTTCCTGCCAAACCTGCGGTAAATAATTCGGTGTCGTTAAATAATGTCATTTTTTCCTTTATTTTTTGTCAATTTCAATCCATACAGGTGCATGATCGCTTGTTTTTTCCCAGCCTCGCACATGACGATCTACGCCGCCGGAACGCAATATTGCAGCTATTTCCGGACTTAGTAAAAAATGATCAATTCTTAAACCTGCATCTCTTTCGTAAGCATTTCTGAAATAATCCCAAAAAGTGTAAATCTTCTCATCGGGATATAGTTTTCGAATCGCATCTGTCCACCCTTGTGAAACAATAGCCGCAAAAGCTTTTCGTACTTCAGGTCTGAAAAGGGCATCATTAACCCATTTTTCAGGTTTATAAACATCCAGTTCAGTTGGCATAACATTGTAGTCGCCAACGAGTATTACAGGTATTTTCAATTTTAGCAAAATATCTGCACGTTCTGCCAAACGATCAAACCATTTCAATTTATATTCAAATTTAGGTCCCGGAGAAGGATTGCCATTTGGAAGATAAAGACAGGCGATCACAATTCCGTTAATTAAAGCTTCAATATAACGGCTCTGAATATCTTCATCATCTCCGGGAAGAATACGCGTTACTTCTTCAATTTCCATATTTCGGGCGAGAATCGCAACGCCATTCCATTGTTTTTGTCCGTGCCAAATAGCATTGTAACCGGCTTCATTAATCGCTTTAAGCGGAAAATTATCCTGTGGCGCTTTTAATTCCTGCAGGCAAACGATATCTGGGGCAGCTTCTTCAAGCCAGCGTAATAATACGGGTAAGCGCCCGTTAACTCCGTTTACATTATAAGTAGCTATTTTCATAGTAGATTTAATTTGTTGTAATCTTAAATTTACTGATTATTAAACATTTAATGAGATAATTTTACATTCTTATTTTAGAAACTGTTTGTTAAAGAAGACTTTACCCGGATGATTTTCTGCGTAAGCAAAAATTAATTGCACCATGTATTGATTGCTTTTGTACTGCGTAACATAATTTTTCACTTCTGATGGATCAGTAATTGCAGCATCTGACGGAATATAACCCATTCCGTAAAAATGTCCGTTTTCAACCCAAATGCAACTGCGTTCATCTGCTGTTCTCCCTTTTTCTATAATCGCAAAAGTGGGCCTGTTGCTTAACAGAAAATCAATTGCATTATCGACTTGCTCGTTGTGAAGCAAAACATCTGGCAGACTTTTTACTTCATTATTTTGCGGAAGTTCTCCTCCTTCAGGTCTGGAATATTTGCAGAATCTTTGATCGATTTTAAATTGTTCAGACAGATCTCTCAGTAAATTTATAGCGTTATACAAACTATTAAATTCATGAATACAAGTCTGAAATTTGCTTAGTTTTCCAACAGCCAAATATTTGTATCCGTTTCTTGCTTCGTATTGATAAATGCCAAATTTGGCTTCAAAACGTTTTAGTGCTCTGTTATAAGTTGGCCAAAGTTGTTTTATTTCGGTACATTCTAATAAAAGCGCCATTAATTCGGTAGCACAAACTTCAAAGGAAATTCCATAGATATCCCTTAAAAAATGTTGTCTCTGCGGATTGATTTTATGACCGCTAAAATGAGAAGCTACCCGTTTTTTTAAGTTGATTGCTTTTCCAACATAAATCACCTTTTTTACTTCATTATAAAAATAATATACACCTGGTTTTTCGGGTAAATTATTAAAGTCTTCGGGAGGTAAATTAGGAGGTAAACGCTGATCTTGTGATGTCATCTTGATCATTTTTGCGATCTCGCCTTCATTGTCCCATTCCAGCAATTGAGAAAATAGTATGGCGGTAGCATCAGCATCTCCGCCAGCCCGATGTTGATTTTCTAAAGGAATATCTAACGAATGGCAAAGTTTCCCCAAGCTGTAAGATGACAACCCCGGTTTAATTTTTCTTGCTGCACGAACGGTGCACAGTTTTCTTGCTGTCCATTTAAATCCCGCTTGTTCGAGCTGATGACGCACAAAAGAATAATCGAAGTTGACATTATGTGCGACAAAAATACGGTCGGTAAGCATTTCTAATACTTTCTCTGAAATATCGTCGAAGATTGGTGCATTAGCGACCATTTCATTATTAATGCCCGTTAATCCAAAAATAGAAAGCGGAATTTCCTTTTCAGGATTAACAAGCGTTTCGAAGCGGTCGATTACATTTTTGCCATCATGTATGATTATGGCAATTTCTGTAATGCGGCTGCCACTGGCATTACCACCTGTGGTTTCGATATCGACTATGGCATATTCCGTATTTTTCATCTTTGTATAACGTAAAACCGATTGTTTTTCTGTTGTTTTATTAAATTTTAAACTTTAATAGTAATGACATCTTTGAGTGAAGTAGAAAATTTGGGAGATAATCTGTTTTGCTTCATTTTCCATTGTCGTCCCAAAGATTGTACGCCGAATTTAATTTTATTATTACCATAATTCCGATTCATTTTATCAATCACACTCATTAAAGGCTTATGTTTAGGATTTGAAGTTTCGAATAAATTAAGCTGTGTTTCACTATTTGGCGTTAAGCCCATTACAATTACACCGGCTTTTTTATAACGATAACCTTTTTTAAAAATAGCTTTAAATCCTTTTTGCGCCGCCTCATTAAGTTCTATTGTCGAATTGGTTGGAAAATCAGTAGTGATGGTAATACTTCGTGAATAGTGCGATTGCTCATTCTTTAAAAAACTAGTTTGTATAAAAACGGTTACCATGTTGCAATGACAATCCTGACGTCTTAATTTCTCAGCACAAGAAGCTGTAAACGTGCTGATTCGTTCTGAGATTTCTTCATAAGTAGTATATTTTTTTTCAAAAGATCTCGTAGTGGCAATCATTTTACGGTCTACAGCGTCTTCTAATTCCAACGTTGGTTTTCCTTCTAATTCATGTTTTAGCCGAAGCCCAACGACAGACATTTCTTTTCTAACCCAAGCATCCGGAAGTTCAGTAAATTCATAAGCCGTGTTGATTTTTTTTAATTTAAGGCGCTTGGCGTGTTTTCTTCCAATTCCCCAAACATCTTCGATTTTAGTCCACTTTAAAGCTTTAATTCTTTTTTCTTCAGAGTCAATACAATAAACACCCTGCGTACGATCTGCAAATTTACGGGCAATTTTATTCGCCATTTTAGACAAGGCTTTGGTAGGCGCAAAACCTATACTAACCGGAATGCCCGTTCCTTGTGTCACTTCTTTTCGCATTTTTAAACCCAGCGTATTCAGATCAAATAAATCGTAACCTGAAAATTTCAAAAAAGCTTCATCGATACTGTAAATTTCAATTTCGGGAGTATAAGTTTGAAGCATGTTCATGACCCGATTACTCATATCGCCGTACAGCGGATAATTAGAAGAATAAACAAAAATGTTTTTTTCTTTAAAAATAGCCTCATACTTAAAAGCAGGAATAGCCATTGGTATACCTAAAGCCTTAGCTTCATCTGAACGCGAAATAACACAGCCATCATTGTTAGAGAGAATAACGATAGGTTTTCCTCTTAAACGTGGCTCAAATACTCTTTGACAAGAAGCATAAAAATTGTTACAATCGACTAAAGCAAACATTTCTAAATGTGTTTTTATTTCTATTTTAAAAAGATTTAATACTATGAATCACAATTCCCCAAATCACAAAATTATTTTCCGGAGTTACTTTTATAGGCTGATAATCTTCATTTTCGGCAATAAGCCAAATAATGTCTTTTTCTATTCTAATGCGCTTTACGGTAAATTCGCCATCAATTTGGCAAACAGCAATTTTATTGTTTTGAGGTTCCAGACTTTTATCAATAATTAATAAATCGCCATCATTGATGCCAACATTTTTCATAGAATGTCCTTTTACTCTGGCAAAATAAGTAGTGTATTTATGTTTGATGAATTCTTTGTTGAGATCAATCGATAATTCGATAAAGTCATCTGCAGGCGAAGGAAAACCTGCGCTGATACCAACGTCAAAAAAAGGTAGTTTTACTTCCGAACTTATATCCGGAATATATAATTCTATTGATTTTGTGGTATTTATATTTCTCAATTGCATGATCACTTCAAAATTTTGTTTTTTGTATATTACAAAATTAGCACAGATGAGAACATTTTTTTGTATATTTGCTGTTCCAAATTATAACAAATTAGTTATGTCCTTATTTTCAGACAATATCAGAGCATTAAGGGTTAAGCATAAAATATCACAAGAGAAATTAGCTGGAAACCTTAGCATTACAAGAGGAAGATACGTGAAATACGAAGACGGAACTTCGGAAGCACCGTATGATATTTTAAAGAAAATCGCTTTGTATTTTCATACAAGTATCGATTTGATATTATCGGTCGATATTCGGAAAATTAATATCGAAAACTTGATAAAACTAGAAGGTAACCGACTCATTTTACCTATTCAAGTCGATAATTTTGGTGAAAATTATATCGAAATTGTCTCCCAAAAAGCAAAAGCGGGTTATCTAAACGGATATGCTGATCCGGAATATATTGAAAGTTTGCAACAGGTTTCGCTTCCGTTTTTAGGACCTGGCAAGCACCGCGGATTTCCTGTAGAAGGAGATTCGATGCCACCGCATGAAGATGGTTCGATTATTATTGGCCGTTATGTGGAAAGGTTAGGCGAGGTGATGGATGGGAAAACGTATATCCTGATTACCAAAAATGAAGGAATGGTTTATAAACGTCTCAACAAAAACAAAAAGAACGCTTTGGTTTTAGAATCAGATAATAGTTTTTATCCGAATTATGAAGTGAAAGCGTCTGATATTTTAGAGATTTGGGAATACGAATGCAACATCGGCCGATCAGACAAAAAACAAACTTTATCTGAAACGGAAAGTATGAAAGAATTGCTTTTGGAAGTGAAAAGAGAAGTGATGGAAATTAAGAATAATACTTCGAATACGTAAAAGAGTTTTTGCCACGAAGGCGCTAAGACACAAAGCTATTTAAAAATCTTTAAATATACTTAATGACTTAGCGCCTTCGTGGCAAAAAAAAATCTAAAAAACCTTCACAAAACTCAAACCATATTGCTGTCCGTTATAAAAAGGTGCAATCATAGAAGTTGATTTATTCTCAGAGGAAGATTTGAATAATTTTTTAGTGATATATGGATTCATCCAATAAGCGATTTTGGTACTCAAAATCCCTATTCCGGCTCCGGCAGCAACATCTGTTAACCAATGGCGATTGTTGTAAATTCTAAATAATCCGGTTCCGGTTGCAACGGCATAACCGGCAATTCCGTACCAAATAGATTTGTCTTTGTATTCCTGCCATAAAAATTCGGCTCCGGCAAAAGCAGTGGCGGTATGTCCGGAAGGAAAAGAGTTGTTCGAACTCCCATCCGGTCTTTCTACATGTGAAATCGATTTTAGACCTAAAACCGTTGAAGCCATTATAACATAAGAAGTCACAAATATTACCGAACGATCCCGCATATTATTTTTGCCTTTTACACCAAAAGCATTCAACGCATAGACAGATGCTGCAGGTGCATATTGCGAGAAATCATCAATGGTAATTTTCTCGTCAATATCTTCGGTAACTTCATCTTTAATTTGATGATTAAAACTTAACAACTGATCGCTTTCTAAACCAATAACACCATAACCAATTAATACACTGGGAATAATTAATTGTTTGTAATTGAATTTTAAATGATTAGAAGTGCTGTCAATTTTTGTAATCGAATCATTTTGCTGTGCATTTGCAGAAAATAATCCAAATAGAAATAGAAGAGAAATTGCTTTGTAAAACATCTTTCGTTGTCGTTATATTTTGCAATAGTAACGAATGTTCGACGCAGGTATTTTAGGCTTAATTGAACCTTAAGTGAATATTAATCAGTTGGCTTTAAATGGAGTAGTTGAATTAAGATTGGCTAAATTATTTATATCATTCAGATTGATAATCGTAATAAATAAGTCCCAGAGGGACGCTATATTTATAGAAAATTATTATCACATTTTAAAAAAACCCCATCGGGGTGAAATATGTCGCTCCGCTGGAGCTTATTATCAATGTGAATCAAATTAGCTATAAATATCTCGCTTCTCCGAAGCTCTTTTTAATATTTTTTCTTTTAATAATTCACAATTCACAATTCACAATTTTTCTAAACCTTCAACGAAAACCAAAACGTACTTCCCAAACCTAAATTACTTTCAACACCAACACTTCCATTTTGGGCTTCAATAAACTCTTTACTGATTGCTAAGCCCAATCCCGTTCCAGATTTCTGACTTCCCGGAACCTGAAAATATTTATCAAAAACTTTGTCTTTATAGCGTGTATCAATTCCTTTTCCGGTATCGATAACCTGAAAAACGATTTGATTTAGTTCTTTTTTAAGTTTGATATGAATCGTACTTTTTTCAGAAGAATATCTTATCGCATTCGATAAATAATTAATCAAAACCCAACCTGTTTTTTCGCTGTCGGCTTTTACGTCTTGTAGATTTTCATCGGCATCAATTATCAATTTAATTTGTTTTTGATCAGCCTGAACTTTTACCGCTTCAACAGCATAATTTACAATTTCATGCGGATTGCTTTTTTCGATATTTAGCTGAATATTTCCTGTTTCTAATTGGGATAGATTAAGCAATTCGCCTGTAATTTTCAACAAGCGCTGGCTGTCCTCTTTTATACTTTCGACTAATTGTTTTTGGTCGTCGTTCATGTCGCCTGTTTTTTCATTTTCAAGCAATTTCAGACTTAATTTTATCGATGCAATCGGTGTTTTTAATTCGTGTGAAACGGTTGCAATAAAATTGGTTTTGGCAAAATCCAATTCTTTAAAAAGTGTAATATTTCGTAAAATAATCACATCACCAATATTGATTTCTTTTTCTTCTCCAGTCGGAATTATAGTGATATTTAGAATTTCTTTTTCAAAATAACTTTCTTTTCCGTGCGCATAAATTTTTAGGGGTTGTTTTTTAGGAGCATCTGAATCCTCTTTTAAAATCAAAGAACGAATCAAATCATTCGACATCGCTAGAGTAGAAGCCGATTTTCCGATAACATCTTCTAGTTTCAGACCAACAATTTTTAACGCTTCATCATTCGCAAACAAAACAATTCCTTCATTGTCCAAACCAATAATAGGATCGTGCATATTATTAATTAAGGTTTCCAGTCGTTTCTTTTCAAAGAAGAGTTTATACAAATTACTATCGTTATATTCCTGAAGTTTTTGCGCCATTGTATTAAACGATTTGGCTAAATCTCCAAATTCGCTATGACTCGTAAAATGAACGCGCTCTAAATAGTTTTTATTGGCAATTTCCTTAATACTCAGTGTTAATTCTTTTATCGGATTGGCAATATTATTGGGCAGATTAATCAATAAATTAAAAGCGATCAGAAAGCATAAAGTTCCGACAATAGCAATCCATAAATTGGCAGTTTCGGCGGTATGTTTGGCGATATCACTTTTTTGCTTTATGGCGTTCATGTTGAGTTTCATGATAGCAAAAATATCCTGTCTAATTTGCGTTTTTAAAGATTCATCAGAGCTGTTTTTCTCTAAAAGAGCAAAGTTTTTTTTAAGATTATCGGTTCCTTTTTTTTCTCCAACTTCAGTAACATTTTGTGTTTGTTTCTGAAGATTATCTTTAAAAATAACAATTGCATTATCTTTATTTGTATTAATTTCGTCTAATGACAAAAGCATATTTCGTGAATATTCAAGCGTATTATAATTCGCTTTCAGAATATTTTCAGTGTCTTTTTTTATAGAAAAAATATAAAAGGCACTAACTAATGTTAGTATTATTATTAGTAAAAATAATAATCCAACTCCCAGATTCAATTTGGTTTTAATTCTCATGACGTTTATTTAAAAACAAGTTTTTTATTTGAACCATTAAGATATTAAGTAAATTAAGCTTTACTTAATGAAACT
Source organism: Flavobacterium sp. GW821-FHT11G01 (assembly GCF_058808175.1). Lineage (NCBI taxonomy): Bacteria > Pseudomonadati > Bacteroidota > Flavobacteriia > Flavobacteriales > Flavobacteriaceae > Flavobacterium > Flavobacterium sp. GW821-FHT11G01. The sequence continues at coordinate 432,641 of NZ_JBXARK010000003.1, forward strand.
TTGAATGAGAAAATTAAGCATAGTCTTTATTTACTTAATATCTTAATGGTTAGAAAATATTACGAAAGAATAACAAGGTCGACATTCGATAAAGACAAGCGATTTAATAAACGTCTAAAAATTGTTGTAGACAAAATTACTTTAAATAAATTCAAATGTGGTTTCCCGATACATACAGTTGTAATTTGTTTTTCTTCAACTGTTGCCAAAATCGCATCGGCAATATTTCTGTTTTCTAATTTAATTACTTCTGCGCCTAATTGTACGGCGAGTTTAAAATTATTAATTAAATGTCGCTGTTTGTCCAAAGCAATTTTGGTACTGCTTTCCTGCGGAGTTTCCACATACAAAACATACCACGATCCGTTGTAATAACTTGCCAGTCGTGCCGCTTTTCTAATAACAATTTTTGCTGTTTTGTCATTACTGCTAATGCAGGCCAACAATTTTTCATGTCGTAAAGCATGAAGATTCGGAACTTCATTTTCAACTTTTCGAACGACCTGACTCGCTACTTCTTTCAAAGCCAATTCTCGAAGTTGTAAAATCTGTTCCGATTTAAAAAAGTTCGTTAAAGCCGTCTGAATTTTATCCGGAGTATAAATTTTTCCCTCTTTCAAACGCGCAATCAAATCTTCAGATGTTAAATCGATATTCACGACTTCATCCGCCAATCGCAAAACATTGTCCGGAATTCGTTCCTGAACATCAATGTTTGTAATGCGTTTTACATCTTCATTTAAACTCTCAATATGTTGAATATTAACCGCCGAAATCACATTAATTCCAGCCTCCAAAATCTCTAAAACATCCTGCCATCGTTTTTCATTTTTGCTTCCTTCAACGTTCGTGTGTGCCAGTTCATCAACAATAACCACTTCTGGACGAAGATTGATTATCGCCTGAACATCCAATTCTTCGAGTTCTTTTCCTTTATAGAAAATGGTCCGTCTCGGAATTATCGGCAAACCCGCTAATAATTCATGCGTTTCCTTTCGCATGTGCGTTTCGATGTAACCAATTTTTACATCGATTCCGTTTTTCAATAACGAATGCGCTTCCTGAAGCATACGAAAAGTTTTGCCCACACCGGCGCTCATTCCAATGTAGATTTTAAACTTTCCCTTTCGTGATTTCTGAATTAAATCGAGAAAGTGCTGTGCGTTATTATTTTCGGTTTCCATATTTTTTGCCACGAAGGCGCTAAGTCACAAAGTTTTTTTTAAAGCCACAGATTACACAGATTAGAAGGATTATTTGAATGGCTCTGCGTTGATTTATCTGCCACGAATTACACAAATTTTCACGAATTATATTTAATAAAAATTAGCGAAAATTTGTGTAATTCGTGGCGAAAAAAAAATCCTTTTAATCTGTGTAATCTGTGGCAAGAAATATTCCCCTAAAAACTAATCGCCAAGGAAGTCGTTACAAACGTATTCGTATCCGTTGGAAGATTGTCTTTACTGGTGAAGATTTCGTCTTTGCTTGAAAGATTTCTAGCTTCAATTCTAAACATAACATTATCAGCAACTAAGTAATCAAAGTTAGCCGAAAATCCGTAAGTTTTAAAACCATTTGGCGTTTCAGTTACGATAATTACACCTTTTTCATCACTATAATATTCTCCTCTCACCGCAAGCTGAATCTTGTCAACTGGTTTGTATTGCAGAATCAAAATTGGCGAAAACCAAGTATCGTATTTGTTACTTTTTTTATCCGATTGCTGAGATCCAATATCAAAACCAGCCGTAACATTTGTTTTTTCCGTTACTTTAAACTGTCCGTAAAAGTTGTTGAAATAACGCCATTTTTTGTCGATATCTGGCTGTTCATTTCCAACATACGTACTCCAGTTCAAAGCAACCCGATCAGACGGTTTGTACGTAACCTGAGTTCCAAAAGCAGGCGTTTGATTGCCTTCGACTTTCTCGATTCTCTGCCAGCCATTCAGGTACATTCCTGCCAAATACCATTCTCCAGATTCAGAAGTATAACCAATTTTAACTCCCGTTTCATAATAAGGAGAATTCTCAGCCAAAATACTTCTCGTTAAAGTCTGACAATCTTTTCCAATCGCACTCTCAAAACCAATATGCGAAGGCATGATTCCCGCATCAACCCATAAATTATGGCTTTTCGAAATCTTTACCCCAACATTTGCTTCGTAAACATTTTTCAACAAACCTTGCTCAGCAGACATATTATATTCGGCATAAGTTCCCGCCATCAAAGCAAAATTCCCTCGAATATTTTCTTTCGAATAATTCACTTTTGCCATACCTAAATTCAGGTTTACCTCGTTGCTTTTATTATAACTGTAAAAAAAGTTCGGCCGAGTATGATTTTCCGGTTTCGCGAAATCATAACTATAATAAGCGTCAACATATCCCGAAAATGTCAATGGACTTTTAGATTCTTCTTGTGCGTGTAAATTGCTAAAACCAAAAGCGATTAAAGCAGTAAGTATTATTTTTTTCATTTTTTCATTGCGAGGAACGAAGCAATCTCATCCTCTGAATTAAATTATTAGTAGATTTTTTAGGAGCTAATCCCGCTATCCGTTTCAATCTTTTGTGCCGAACCCCGGCACAAAAGGATTTTCACTACTATCGGGGCTAGGGCAATTGGGGTAAAAAGGCGTTTTCGTTTCCTGCAAGGTTTTCAAAACCTTGTAGGTATTTAATTTAAAGGTTAGTTTTTATCGTTTAGTTTGTCATTTCGAGGAAGGAGAAATCACACTAGAAATTCCGCACAGTTAATCGCCAATCTTTGTCGAATTACGAGTGTGATTTCTCCTTCGTCGAAATGACAAGAATGCGCATAGAACAAGAATGAAAATTCGTATCAACTAGTCTATCATACCTACAAGGTTTCAAAAACCTTGCAGGAGAAAAACTTAAAATCTCAGTATCTTAGTCCCGAAGCCTCGGGATAGCATCTTAGCGAAGCGCATCTAAAGCCACATTCAATTCCAAAACATTCACTGTTTCAGGACCAACAACAGCCGTATTAATTTTAGATTCCACCAAAGCCTTTACTTTAGCTTCATCCAGTTTTCGTTCTTTAGCAATTCGTTTAACCTGAATCAAAGCCCCTTGCGGAGAAATATTAGGATCTAAACCGCTACCTGAAGCCGTAACCATATCCGACGGAATATCCGATTTTTTCAAATAAGGATGAACCAATAAAAGCGTATCAATTCTTTTTTGAACCAAAGCCAAATAATCAGCATTACTTGGGCCTTTGTTGCTTCCGGCACTTCCGGCCGCGTTATAATCAACCGCCGAAGGTCTTCCCCAGAAATAATTCGACTTATCGAATTTCTGACCATTTTTTTGATAACCAACCACTTTTCCGTTAACCGAAATAGTTTCTCCTTTTCCTTGATTTGGAGAAATTTGTGCGATTCCGTAAATCGCTAAAGGATAAATAACTGCGAATAAGATTAAGGTAACCGCAGTAAGTTTTATTATAGAAAATAGATTTTTCATTTTTTTAAAGTTTCTAAGAGACTAAGTCTCTAAGTTTCTAAGTTTTTTTAAATTCTGATTTGTTAAGGTTTAAAGATTCTAAGAAAAAAAACTTAGAATCTTAGCAACTTAGCGCCTTAGTATCTTACATAAATAGTGCTACTAACAAATCAATTACCTTAATTCCAATAAAAGGGACAATCAATCCTCCAAGACCATAAATCAAAAGGTTTCTTTTTAAGATCGCACTCGCTCCAATTGGTCGGTAATCAACCCCTTTCAGCGCAAGCGGAATCAATATAGGAATGATAATCGCATTGAAAATGACAGCCGATAAAATCGCACTTTCAGGACTATGCAAATGCATGATATTCAAACCTTGAAGCGCAGGAATCGCAGTAATAAAAAGAGCAGGAACAATAGCAAAATATTTCGCAACGTCATTTGCAATAGAAAAAGTAGTTAAAGTACCTCGAGTCATTAAAAGCTGTTTTCCAATTTCAACAATCTCGATTAGTTTCGTTGGATCATTGTCAAGATCGACCATGTTTCCGGCTTCTTTTGCCGCTTGAGTTCCGCTGTTCATGGCAACTCCAACATTTGCTTGAGCAAGGGCAGGAGCATCATTTGTTCCGTCACCCATCATGGCAACTAATCTTCCTTCAGCCTGTTCTTTTCTGATATAATTCATTTTATCCTCAGGCTTAGCCTCGGCAATAAAATCATCAACACCGGCTGCTTCGGCAATAAATTTGGCAGTAAGTGGATTATCTCCCGTAACCATAACCGTTTTGATTCCCATTCTGCGCAAGCGCTCAAAACGTTCTTTCATTCCGGTTTTGATAATATCCTGAAGTTCGATAACACCTTGAACTTCATTATTTTTAATGACAACCAAAGGTGTTCCTCCGTTAGACGAAATTGTAATAACTTGTTGAGCAGTATCTTCAGGGAAAGAATTTCCGGCTTGCTGCGCAATGTTTTTTGCAGCGTCTTGTGCCCCTTTTCTAATGTTAGTTCCGTCTTTTAATACTACTCCAGAAGTTCTGGTTTCGGCAGTAAATTTTATACTGTGTGAGATGTTTTCTGTAAGAAGTGAAATGTCTGATTGCATCTTACTATTTACATCTAACGTTTTACCAAGTTCGAGAATACTTTTCCCTTCCGGAGTATCATCAGCAAGCGAACTCAAAACAGCCGATTTAACGAAATCATCAAAAGAGATTCCTTTTGTTGGGTAAAAATTGGTTGCTTTTCTGTTTCCAATGGTAATGGTTCCCGTTTTATCCAAAAGCAAAACATCAATATCTCCAGCAGTTTCAACCGCTTTACCCGATTTTGTAATTACGTTAGCTCGTAAAGCTCTGTCCATTCCCGCAATACCAATCGCAGAAAGCAAACCTCCAATTGTAGTTGGAATTAAACAAACGAACAAAGCAATGAAAGCCGCAATCGTGATGGGTGCGTTGGCATAGTCGGCAAACGGTTTTAGCGTAACGCACACAATCACGAAGATTAAAGTAAATGCGGCTAATAAAATGGTTAAGGCGATTTCGTTTGGTGTTTTCTGACGGCTCGCACCTTCAACCAAAGCAATCATTTTATCCAAAAAGCTTTCGCCAGGTTCAGAAGTAACTTTTACTTTAATTTTATCAGATAATACTTTTGTTCCTCCTGTAACCGAAGATTTATCTCCGCCAGCTTCTCTAATTACAGGAGCACTTTCTCCAGTAATAGCACTTTCGTCGATTGTAGCCAGACCTTCGATAATTTCGCCATCGGCAGCAATTAAATCACCGGCTTCACAAACGAAAATATCGTCTTTTTTTAATGCTGAAGAACTGATATTTCTGATTTCTCCGTTAGGTAAAATTTGTCTTGCAGGAGTTTCTTCTCTTGTTTTTCTTAAACTGTCGGCTTGTGCTTTTCCTCTTGCTTCGGCAATTGCTTCGGCGAAATTGGCAAATAAAAGCGTTGCCAGTAAAATTAAAAATACAATTAGGTTATAAGTAAAACTTCCCTGATCGTTTGCGCCCATTAAGATCGAAATACAGACAGCAAACATAATAGCTGTTCCAATTTCTACGGTAAACATTACCGGATTTTTGATCATCATTTTTGGATTCAGCTTGACAAAAGACTGCACTAAGGCTTCTTTTACCTGTTTACTTTCAAACAATGATGTGGATTTATTAGTTGTCATTTTTTTTTGTTGTTTAATTGGCTGAATGGTTTTTAAACACATAGAAACATAGATTTTACTTTGAGGAAAAGGCGTTTCACTTGCATTAACACACATAGCTATGTGTTAGAAACTAGTTTCTTTTGATTTTCTTTTTTAGGTCAAGAAAAGACTATATTTCTATGTGTTTAAAATATTTTCAGCATTGAAAAATGAATTGTTATTTTAAAGTAAAGAATTCTGCCAATGGACCTAAAGCCAACGCCGGGAAGAATGATAAAGCAGCGATAATTGCGATTACAGCAAAAGTCATGATTCCGAAAATGGATGTGTCAGTTTTTAAAGTTCCTGCACTTTCTGGAATGTATTTTTTACCTGCCAATAAACCTGCAATTGCTAATGGACCAATGATTGGAATAAAACGGCTTAGCAGTAATACAATTCCTGTAGTGATATTCCAGAACGGATTATTATCTCCCAATCCTTCAAAACCAGAACCGTTATTGGCAGCGCTCGAAGTATATTCGTATAACATTTCAGAGAATCCGTGGTTGCCAGGATTGTTTAACCAGCCTGTCGCGTTTCCGCTGAACCAATAACCCATTGCAGTATCATGCGCAGCAAAATAAGAAGCTAAAGCAGTTCCCGCTAATATTAATAAAGGATGAAGAATGGCGATAAAAGCCGCAATTTTTACTTCCCGAGCTTCGATTTTCTTCCCTAAAAATTCAGGAGTTCGACCTACCATTAATCCGGAAATGAATACAGCTAGAATAATGAAAATGTAATAGTTCAAAATACCAACACCACATCCGCCGTAAAAGGCATTTACCATCATAGATAATAATTGCATAGCACCAGAAACCGGCATAGAACTATCGTGCATACTGTTTACAGAACCTGTAGAAATTACGGTTGTAGCAATACTCCAGAAACCTGACATTGTCGGGCCAAACCGAACTTCTTTTCCTTCCATCGCCCCGGTTGCTTGTGCAATACCCATTTTTTCGATAGCAGGATTTCCGTTGATTTCGCTCATAACTGTTGGAACAACGAGAAGTAAAAATCCAACCGTCATTACACCAAAAATGATGTTTGATAATTTTCTTTTGTTGAGGTAAAAACCAAGTGCAAAAATCATCGCAAATGGAATAATCATTTGTGCCCAAAGTTCAACTCCGTTAGTAAAATAAGTTGGATTTTCTAATGGATGCGCTGAGTTGGCTCCAAAAAATCCACCACCATTTGTACCAATATGTTTAATAGCAATAAAGGCAGCAGCGGGTCCGCGAGAAACTTCTACATGATCGCCTTGCAAAGTTGTAATAGCATCTTTGCCTTCAAAAGTCATTGGAGTTCCGCTGAAAACTAACGCGATAGCTACAATTGCTGAAAGTGGTAATAAAATACGAGTACAGCTTTTGATGAAATAATTGTAAAAATTGCCTAATTTTTCTGTTGTTCTTTCTTTCATTGCTGTAAAAATCATTGCGGCAGCAGCCATTCCGATACCAGCAGAAACAAATTGAAGGAACATCAACACGATTTGTGAAAGGTAAGAAACCCCGCTTTCGCCCGAATAATGCTGTAAGTTACAGTTGACTAAAAATGAAATAGCAGTATTAAATGCCAAATCAGGTGTCATAGACGGATTGTTATCCGGATTAAGAGGCAAAGAACCCTGAAACAATAAGACAAAAAAGCAAAGAAAAAACCAGACCATGTTGATACTTAAAAGTGCTTTTAAGTGTTGTTTCCAGTTCATTTCTTCAGTGGAATTAATACCGCTGATTTTAAAGATAAATTTTTCAATTGGATTGAAAATCGGATCAAAAAGTGTTTTATCTCCCAAATAAACTCTAGCAATATATTTTCCTAAAGGAATCGCTAAAATAATAGTTAGGATAAAAATACCAATGACGCATAATAATTCTGTGTTCATATATTTAATATTAGATTGTTGATTTTAGATTTTAGATTTCTTTGAAACAATCTTAAATTCTAAAAATTCATTTTTTAAAATTTTTCGGGTTTGATTAATACATAAACCAAATACACGAAAACGGCGATTGAAATAATAAATAATGCAGTCATGATTTAGATTTTTTCAAAAAATTCAACAGAGAGAAAACAAATGGCAAACAGCACAATGGCCAGTGCGAGTAAAAGAAAAGTGATCATAATATTATTTTAGATTTAAGATTGTAGACTTTAGATTTTTCAGTACTATTAAACAATTAAACAGTTAACCGATTAAACTTTATACGCCCGAAGCATTAACCTGCTTGATATATTCCGCTTTAAGCGTTTGTGGAAAAAGATGTGAAATATTGCAGTGACGCACTTCCATAAAAGAAGAAACCGAAAAAACATACACATTAGAAATGGCATTTTTAGTTTCGATACTTCCGGTTATAAACAAACGTTCGGCAAGAGCAAGGCATTTTTTTGCTCTAACGATATTACCTGAAATAATAGATTTTTTGGTTATCTCAGCAAACCGTTCGGCTTGTTTGTAGATTGAGGTTACTTGATTTTTCATGAGAATGAATTTTTATGTTCTTCCTCCTTATGCCAAAATATGTTCCGAAAAAGTCAGGTTGTAGTTAAAGTGTTGTAAATTAAAGGAATGTATTTGTGTGCCAAAAATCAGGCATAAAAAAAGCCTATCAAAATGATAAGCTTTTATTGAAATGATAAGATTAATTATGAATTGTTAATGGTAAATTGTAATCTCCTTTGAATTTAATATTGGAATTTTAAATTTAAATTTTTTCAATCCCATATTCTTCCAATTTTCTATACAAAGTCGCAATTCCAATTTCTAATAATCGTGCCGTTTCCGCTTTATTCCCTTTTGTATAATTTAAAACCTTTTGAATATGAAGTTTTTCAACACTCTGCATGGAGAAAGCCGACATCGATTTGGTGCTTTTTTCAGCTTGATGCTGCATTTCATAAGGTAGAACATCCGAAGTTAAAATATCATCATTACTCAAAATAACCGATCTCTCGATAATATTTTTAAGTTCACGGATATTTCCTGGCCAGGAATAACTTTCTAATTTCTGCAGAAAATCATCACTGATATTTAATGTTTTTTTATTCGTTTTTTCAGAAAACTGTTTCACGAAATGATTTGTTAAAACGGCAATATCTTTAATTCTTTCTCGTAATGAAGGAAGTTTTATTTCGAAAATATTCAAACGGAAATACAAATCAGAACGGAAACGATGTTCGTCGCTTTCTGTTTTTAAATCTCGATTTGTCGCGGCAATTAATCTGAAATTTGATTTTTTTGGAGTTGTATCGCCAACCGGAATATATTCTGAAGTTTCTAAAACACGTAATAATTTCGCCTGAAGATCAATTGGCATTTCACCAATTTCATCCAGAAACAAAGTACCGCCATTTGCCTCTTCAATAAAACCTTTTTTATCTTTTACAGCTCCCGTAAAAGCGCCTTGTTTATGACCAAAAAGTTCGCTTTCTAAAATTTCTTTTGTGAAAGTACTGCAGTTTAATGCCACAAATGATTTCCCGACACGATTACTGTTTTCGTGAATGGCTTGTGCAAAAACCTCTTTTCCGGTTCCGGTTTCACCCGTAAGCAAAACGGTCGAATCGGTTTTGGCAACTTTTTGAGCGAGATCAATAACTTGTTCAATTCCTTTCGATTTTCCGATTATGGTACTGAAAGAATATTTATCGTTGATACGTTTTTCGAGTTGCTGTACTTTCTTTTGCAATTGTACTTTTTCGACCGCTTTATAAAGAAGCGGAATAATCTTGTCGTTATCGTCGCCTTTTACAATATAATCGAAAGCGCCATTTTTCATCGCCTGAACGCCATCTGGAATATTTCCGAAAGCGGTCAGCAGAATAACTTCCGTCAGCGGAAAACTTCCTTTTATGTTTTGAAGAAAATCAACTCCATTTCCGTCAGGTAATTTCACATCACATAAAACAACATCAATTTCGGTTTGTTCCAGTTTCTTAAAACCTGATTTTAAATCTTTGGCTTCGATAACTTCAAATCCTTCCGATTTTATAATACGTGCGAGCAGACTTCTAAGTTTTTCTTCGTCGTCTATAATTAAAATTTTGTGTGTCATTTGCAGATAAGCTAAAACCGAAATGGTATTTTGATGTACAAATTTAGGTTTTAAATCACTTTCCTTTTTTGATTCAGTGGAAATTCTTGCGAAAATTCGATTTTCAAAATCGTTCCGTTATTATTTTTCATCGTCAATTTTCCGTCAAGATCATCCGTTAGACCTTTTATCAGGCTCATTCCAAAAGAGTTTGCTTTTTTATCGTTGAGGTTCAAATCAAAACCAATTCCGTTATCAGAAATCGTTAATAAATATTCATTTTCAGCTTTCGTTTCAAGCGTTATATAAATCATTCCGGTTCGATCCTCGGGAAAAGCATATTTAATAGAATTTGTAATCGCTTCATTCAAAATCAATCCAAGCGGAACAGCATGAGCTACATCTAATTCAAGCGGATCAACTTTTACTTCAAAACGAATTCTTTGCCCAAGCGAAAAAGATTCACGTAAATATTCGACCAGTTCCTTAATATAATTGGGCATATTGATTGTCGAAATATTCTCAGAATTATACAATTTTTGATGAATCAAAGACATCGAATGAATCCTGTGTTGACTGTTTTTTATAGCTGACAATGCCATATCGTTATCTAAATAAGCCGATTGCGAATTCAGAAGACTTATAACCGTTTGAAGATTGTTTTTCACACGATGGTGAATTTCTTTCAAAAGCCATTCTTTTTCGTCTAATAAATGTTTAAGATTGGTGTTTTTCTGCTTGATTTCTTTTTCTTTCAATTCTAATTTGGCATGATTTCGCTGTTTTAATCTGTATCGGTTATAAAGCAAACCAATTGTAAGCAGAAGTAAAAGTAAACTCCAAATCGATAACGTATTCAACAGTTGTGATTTTTGTAATTGACTTTCCTGAAGTTTCGATTGATCGTTTAAAAGTTTGATTTTCTGTTCTTTATTTTTAGTTTCATATTCAATTTTCAATTCTTCAATTTGCTTATTTTTAGCAATCCCATGAGTCGAATCGCTTATTCTTTTTAGGTTCTGAAAATGTACTAAAGAGCCTTTGTAATTTCCATTAATAGAATCTGTTTTATATAATAAAAGCTGAAAAGTCTCTGAGTTATACGTTTTGTTATATGTTTTAGAAAGAGCAAAAATTTTATCAGTATACAGCTTTGCTATTTCTGGCCTCTTTGTTTTGATATAAAACAATGCTATTGTTGTGTATTCATGTGCGACTTCTATAAAAGTTTCAAGAGAGCTTATTTGTTGCGCGTAGAAGTCGGTTTCCTTAAAATACTTTTCAGCAGGCACATAATCCTTTAATTCATCATAACAATTGGCTTTAATGTAAGCAACAGACATTTTATCAAAGGTGCTTTTTGGAGGGTATTCCGATGTCATTGAATTAATGTAATTAAGGGCCTCTTTTGTTTTTCCTTTTAAAGATAAAGCAGCAACGGCACCAAAAAAACTTTTGTACCAAGTGCCCGTATCCAGCGTTTGTTGCCCTATTTCAATACTTTTTTTATACAATTCCAGTGCTTCTTCACTGTGACCAATGAAATTATAAACATCCCCCAGGCGCATATAGAAAATATCTCCAAAAGTATAATCCTTTTCAGCTTCCATTCGTTTTACACTTTTTAAAGCATAATACAACGCACTTTTCATGTTGTGCTGCGATAATTCGACATAAGTAATTGTTGTTTCAGCGAACTGCTCATGCGTAAACCCAATTTTTCGTAAATCAACCAAATTCTGGTACAACCTCTTTTTGGCTTCATTAATTCTTCCTGTCCAAAAATAAATAGTCGTAACCTTCATGTAAGATTCAATTCTTTTTTCTTCTATTCTTAATGATGCATAAATTGTAATTGCTTCCTGCAGTATCTTTTCTTTTTCAGGATCCAAATTGGACAATAGAGTTCCATAAGCATCGAGAGCATCGGCGAGTCCGGCTTTGTCATTTTCTTTTCGACATTCATTGATCACCTGCAAAAAGCATTTTTTTCCTTCGGCCGGATTATTGGCTTGAAAATAATACTTGCCTAACAGCAATAAACTTTGATGCTGCCATTTTTTTATTTTAAGCTGATTACCAACCAAAACAGCTTCATCGATATAGGTTTTAGCATTTTTAAGATCTTCTGGTTTTGTACCGGGTTTAAAAAGATAAAAATTCCCTAGCTGAAAAAGTAATTTAATCCGGTCTTCATTTTTTGTTTTTGGCAATAGCCGAATAGCCGAGTTAATATTTCCTTTTTCAATCAAATCATTACCAATTAAATTAGAACCATCATTAAAACCTTCGTCATAAGCTAAAGAAACAGGCAGTTTATATGCTTTACAGGCCAGAACTACAGAGCTGTCTGCATCTATAGCACCTTGGTTGGCATTGAATAAATAGATGGAGCAAGCCTGGATTAAAAGTCTTTTTTTCTTTAAATCATATTTGCTGACTGAAGTAGCGGTTTGTCCAAAAGCTTGAAATGCAAGGAAGAGTATAAAATAGATAAAATATTTTTTTTTCATATTTCACTTACAATTAAATGGTTAGTGGTTTTTTGATAAACAAATATAAAAATAAACGTTTGTGGTTTTTTAAAATAAATAAAGAAAATTCATATAAAAGCGGTTTTTTATGATTTATATTAGAAGAAATAAAGGTTTTTGTTCAGATAATTAACTAATTTTATACCAATATATTAGATACTAAATAACGATAAAAGTACTACAATTATGAAAAACGTGTCCAACGATGCAAATTTTTCCCTCAAATCTGTTTCTAAAAAGCGAATTTTAATCGTTGAGGATCAATTTATTGAAGCTCACGATTTACAATTAATTCTTGAGAAAGCAAATTATGAAGTTATAGGAATTGCACGTTCGGTCGATAAGGCTTTGGAGCAAATCGAAATCGAAAAACCAGACCTGGTCTTTCTCGATATCATGTTAAAGGGAAGTCGTAACGGAATAGATTTAGCACAAATTCTAAAAGAAAATTATATCGGATTTATATTTATATCCGCTAACTCGAGTAAAACTATTTTAGATCAGGCCAAAATCACACAACCTTATGGATTTATAGTAAAACCTTTTAGAGAGCAAGATGTTTTAACGACTCTCGAAATCGCTTTTTACCGTCAGGAATACAGTTTAGAATCGCAATTAATGCAGCAAATGCAATTGCAAAAAGATATGAACGAGATTTTAAATTCAAATCTCAAATGGGAGAACGCATTATTGGCATTCGGAAGAATGATACAAAATTATATTTCGTTTGATTATTTAGAAGTCGGTTTTGCTAATAGAACGCATTATGGCAATCTCGGAATAATGAGAAGAAATATTGATGATTATCAATTAATTAGTCCGGAAAGATTTTCGACAATAGCCGATATTTCGATAAAAGAACTAAACGAAACCTATAAAAAATCAAAAATAGACTTAGAACCTATTATTTATAGCGAAGAAGCGCTGATTAATAACTTTCAGGCAGCACCAATTAAAAGCTTGATTTCCCATAATTTCGGAATTAAATCGTATTTGGTTTTCCCTGTTTCGATTGCCACAATACAAAGATTTTATTTCACCTTTTATAGTAGAAACTTCAATGTTTATTCGGCAGAAAACCTTAAAATGTTATCAAATCTCGAGAATACATTTGGGCAATTTATAGCTAAAATGTATCCAAAAACAAATGTAGATTCAGATCAAAAAGAAGCGGTTATAAAAGAGGTAAAACCGTTAAATAAATCGGTTGGTTTTGAAGGGATTATTGGTAATAGTCCGCAAATGATTACTGTTTTTGATTACATAAGGAAAGTAGCCCCGTCAGATACATCGGTTTTGGTTTTAGGCGAAAGTGGGACAGGAAAAGAAAAAATTGCACAAAGTATTCATGCTTTATCGCCAAGAAAAGACAAGCCTTTAATTATTATTAATTGTGGAGCCATTCCTGAAAACCTGGCAGAATCATTGCTTTTTGGTCATGAAAAAGGTGCTTTTACCGGAGCATTAGACAAACGAATTGGTAAATTTGAATTAGCCGACGGAGGAACAATTTTTCTGGATGAAATAGGAGAGATGCCTCTGGAACTTCAGGTGAAATTGTTACGTGTTTTGCAGGAAAGAGAAATTGAACGTATCGGTGGAAGATCTTCAATGAAAATTGATGTTAGAATTATTGCGGCCACTAATAAAAATCTCGAAGAAGAAGTGGCAGCCGGAAGATTCAGAATGGATTTGTATTATCGTTTGCATGTTTTTCCAATTTTAGTTCCATCCTTAAAAAAACGAAAAGAAGATATCCCGGACTTAGCCCATCATTTTATAAAAGTTTATAGTGAGAAAATGGGACGAAAAGCACCAAATCTTTCTGATTTTGCTTTACAGCAAATTACAAATTACAGTTGGCCGGGAAATATTAGAGAACTCGAACATGTAATGCAACGTGCCATTTTATTGACCGACGGAAACACAATCAAGGAAATTGAGCTTTCTACATCATCAAAAATGCATGCAGAGCAAGCCAGTGAGACATTCTCTATAAAAACAATTCTCGAAAACGAAAGAGATTATATCTTGTATATTTTGAAAAAATGTAACGGAAAAATATCAGGAGTGGGAGGTGCAGCCGAAATTTTAGACATTCATCCTTCTACTTTAAATTCAAAAATCAAAAAACTGGAAATTAAAAGAGAATTAAATTAACTGATTTTTTCGATCCATTTTACTATAAATCCTGCAACTTCCGGCCAGTTGGATTGCCCTAATACAAAATGATTGCGGCCCTGAAATTCTTTATAACAAGTAATAGAATGAATATTAGTATATCTTTTAAAGTTAGAATAATTGAGCGAAGCAGGAATAATTGTATCGATAGACCCTGATAAAAACAGTAAAGGTTCATGCTTCTTTTTGAAGTTGATGTGTGCCGTTTTGGTAAAAATATTTCGCAAAACTGATTTAGATTCCGGAATTACTAATTTTTCATAAGAATCTTTTTGTTCTTGAAATGACATTTCGTTTGTAAATGCGGTTTGCCACTCTTTAAAAGATATTAAATATGTTTTTTTGGAAGAAGTAAAAAAGGCTAAAGGTTTCCAGATTGCTTTATAAAAAGAAATTTTTGTCCTAAACATACCTTGTGGAGGAACAGAATGTATACAAATTCCAGCAAAGGCCAATTCTTTCTGAACCAATAATTGCGTCAATAGGCCACCATATGAATGTCCAATTAAAATGGGCTTTTCAGGTAGTTTCTCTATGATTTCTATATAATAATCGAGTAAACCAGATAAACTTAATAATGCAATTTTTGAATCAGGATGCTGATTTCGCAATGTTTCGACACTTTCATTTTTATAAGGCCAGGGCGGGGCAACTGTTTTATATCCTTGATCTTCAAAAAAAACAATCCATTTCTCCCAACAAGAATGGCTGACAAATGCTCCTGTAATAAACACAATGGTTTTCGTATTAGATAGGTACATAAAAAAGCAGTTTGAGATTTTTTGAATACTAATATGACAATACTTTCAAAAACAAAGGTTATGCCCATTTGTAAATCCTTGATAATAAAACGTTTGTTGAGGTTTGCAGATTTGAGAGTTATTATATTTCGTTAAAAAGTATTTGGTACTATTGAAATATCATTTTTAAAATAAGATTTTTTTTAAAGAAGCGTATCTTTAGAAACTCTAAATCAGACATTTCAAATGAAAACACCTCAGTTTCAAATAAAAGCTTTATTACTTACGATTCTCCTAACAATCAATACTGCATTTTTCTGTTTTGCGAAGGATTCAGATCTTAAGACAGATTCTTCAAAGTCAAGAACTATTTCATTCAAAATAAAATTCAAATCAGCAGAGAAAGCAAAAATTCAAATTGCAGATTTAAAATTCAATAAACATTTGGCCTATAGTTTTACAGTTGATGATGGTTATAGATCCGCTTATTTAACGGCCCTTCCATTATTTAATGGAGGAAAAATTAGCCCTCCAATGATAAACGAATGGAAAAATGATCAGGGCGGAGATGGAACAACTTCAAAAGGACTTTTTTATTCTGACAGATTAGGAAATAACATTCCATTCAAATTAGGCTTAGCCATTAATGGTGGTGCAATTGGAGATTTGCCAGCCAATCGAGGACATCTTTCCTGGTCAGAAGTAAAAGAAATGTACAATATTGGCTGGGATATTCTGAATCACGGTTTTCATCATGCCACAAAACACGGAACTAATTTTTTGACTGAAGTTACTGACAATACAGCCTCAATAAAACAAAATTTAGGATTTAGCATGTCACATTTTGTGGTTCCTGGCGGAGAAAGTGATCCGGGATATCATTTAGAGTATGAAAAAGATGCATTAGCAAACGGATCTCGATCGGTAGCTTCTTATGCGGGTTCTGGACCAATTATTAAAATCAATGGTAAAGTCAATCTGGATAAAATGATTTACGCCAGAACTTTTGTTCAAAGTTCAAAAGACACAATCGGATTTAAAACTATGGATCGGTTTCTGGCAACTTTCGATTCGGTGACAAAATTACCGGAACCAATCTGGTACAATGAATTTACACACGGTGTCGGAAATTCGAATCTCTGGAATCTAAGTATGCGGTTTCCTGATTTCAAATATTACATGACTACAATTGCAAATAAATACGGTTCAAAAGGAAACGATTCAATCTGGATGGCGCCTTGGCAGGAAGTTTACGAATACATTTGGCTTCGTGATCAAATAAAAATTGATTATAAACAAATAGGAAAAGAAGTTACAGTTACAATTCAGCTTCCGGAAATTCCTGAAACTTTTAGATACAAAGCTATTTCTTTAGTAGTCGATGCTTCTTCAAAATTTGAAACAGAATCCAATTCAAAAGATTTTGCAGTTTCCAGCGACGGAAAAACAAAACATAAACTGATTAATTTGCAATTGAATTAAAAACATTTGTAGTGACAAATATTATAATTCAATTAACATTCAAAAGCAAAAGGCAACCGTATAAATGAGTTAATTTTGCATCTTAGCAATTATTTATATGAAAAAACCAATTTCAGTCTCAATATTAGAATTGGCTATCATCACTCAGGATAGCAACGCAACCGAAACATTTCAAAAAACAAAAGACATAGCGCAACTTGCTGATCAATTAGGCTATAAGCGATTTTGGCTGGCCGAACACCACAATATGGCACATGTTGCAAGTACAGCAACTGTGGTTTTAATTGGTTTTATAGCAAGTCAAACGCAAAACATTCGGGTAGGTTCTGGCGGAATTATGTTACCAAATCACTCTCCTTTAATAGTAGCCGAACAATTTGGAACATTAGAAACGCTTTATCCTAACCGAATTGATTTAGGTTTAGGAAGAGCACCAGGAACAGACCAACCAACTGCCGAAGCAATTAGAAAAGACTTTTTTGAGCAGGCACAGCGATTTCCTGCTAACGTAAGCAAGCTTCAGGATTATTTTTCTGCAGAAAATGCGACAGCAAAAGTCCGTGCTTTTCCTGCCGAAGGTAAAAATGTTCCTATCTGGATTTTGGGTTCAAGTATGGAAAGTGCTGCATTAGCCGCTGCATACGGATTACCTTATGCTTTCGCCGGACATTTTGCACCGCGCCAAATGATTCAGGCTTTTGAATTCTATCGCGAGAATTTTCAGGCTTCAGCTGTGCTAGACAAACCAAAAACAATGGCATGTGTTAATATCGTTGCTGCAGACACAAATGAAGAAGCTGAATTCCTTTCCACAAGCTTGTATCAAATGTTTTTAAATCTAATTCGCAACGATCGCAAAGGTCTACAACCTCCAATTCCTTCTTTAGACGATATTATGAGCGAAGAAGAACGTTTTCACGTAAACCAAATGACTGCTTGTACGTTTACAGGAAACAAAGAACAATTAGCAATAGATCTTAAAAAATTTATTGAGTACTCTCGCGTAGACGAATTAATGGCAACAAGTCCAATCTTCGATCATCAGGCCAAACTAAAAAGCATTCAAATTACAAAAGAAGTAATCGATAGTCTAAACTAAAAGTTATACATATATAAGGAGTGTTTTTATACTATAATATATAGGAAAGAATATAATCATCCAACCCGACAGGTTTTCAAACCTGTCGGGTTTGTTTTTTATACATTATATATAAGGAGAGAAATTGTATTGTATTTAAATAGAAATTCCAGTGGGCGAAGTAGAAGCATTTTTAAAATTAGAATTTGGAATTTTAAATATTGAGATTTGTTTTAATCAGGAGCTAATCCCGCTATCCGTTCCAATCTTTTGCTTTTTAAAGAAAAAAGCAAAAGGATTTCCACTTCTATCGGGGCTAGGGGAGTCGTTTTCAGAAGAGGTTTTTCGTTTTCGGAAGAAAAAGGAAGACTTCGCGCCATGTTATTTTCACAAGTACCCCGAAAAACAAAGGAAAATTGAGCTTAGTGCCTTTTTGAAAAGAAGCTAAAGCCTAATAAAAAGGGAAAATCCAAATTTTGTGTCTTGGTGCCTTTGTGGCAAAAACCACCCAAAACAGACAAAACTCAGCAAAATCCATAAAAGCCCAAAAAAACTTTGCCTTATAAAAACCGTTATACCAGCGACTTATAAAAAAGATTGAAATTATATAAAAAAAAGGCTTGGAAATGTAAATAAAGGTGGTACTTTTGCACCCGCAACAACGACAGACGTTCACTGAAATACTGACAGGCATACGAATTGAAACTGAAAAATTTTTTTCAAAAAAGATTCAAAAAAGCTTGTGAGATTTGAAAACGGATGTTACATTTGCACCCCGCAAAACACGGAAAGTTCATTGATAGATTGGTAAGGTTAGGAGAGGAAAAAGGAAAAGAAATTTTTCAAAAAAAAACTTCAAAAAACATTTGCCAGTTAGAAATAAGTTTTCTACTTTTGCACCCGCTTTGAGAGACAAGCGAAACAAGAAGAAATACACGTTCGTAGACATATTGA
>NZ_JBXARK010000004.1:0-425447 GCF_058808175.1 Flavobacterium sp. GW821-FHT11G01
AGAGTAAAGAGTAAAGAGTAAAGAGTAAAGAGTAAAGAGTAAAGAGTAAAGAGTAAAGAGTAAAGAGTAAAGAGTAAAGAGTAACGAGTAAAGAGTAACGAGTAAAGAGTAACGAGTAAAGAGTAACGAGTAAAGAGTAACGAGTAAAGAGTAACGAGTAACGAGTAAAGAGTAACGAGTAAAGAGTAACGAGTAAAGTAAACAATTAATAATTCACAATTCACAATTAAAAATAACCACTTTAAATCTAAAATTATGAAATCAATTTCCAAACAAAATGCAGGACTGAAAAGCACAAAAAACTTTTTAAGCCTTTTAGTAATTAGTTTTTTTATGCTTGTGTCGTGCAACAAAAAAGCAGAACCAATAGCTGTAGAGGACGCTAAAGTCACAACAGATTCAGCAACTGTAAAACCGGCAGATCCTCCGGCTAATTTTAAACATGCGACCGCTTTTGTAAACGGTGTCAATATTCATTATGTAATTGGTGGAAAAGGAGATCCTCTTGTATTAGTACACGGTTTTGGTCAAAACTGGTACATGTGGAATCGTCTGCTTCCGGAACTTTCTAAACATTTCACGGTTATCGCACCCGATTTAAGAGGTGTTGGTGAATCAGATAAACCGGAATCAGGCTACGATAAAAAAACAATGGCTACAGATATTCATGAATTAGTGAAAAAACTGGGCTATAATAATATCAATCTTGCCGGTCATGATATCGGACTTATGGTTGCCTACGCTTATGCGGCACAGTACGGCAGTGAAGTTAAAAAATTAGCATTAATGGATGCCTTACTTCCTGGAGTTGAACCGGTTTGGTCGCAAGTGTCGGCTTCAGCATGGTGGTTTGGATTTTTTGCCTGGCCAGCATCCGGAGATATAGTAAAAGGAAAAGAAAAAGAGTTTTTAGTTAATTTCTGGCCAATGGTGGGACATGTAAAAGATCCTTTTACACCAGAAGAAACGGCAGAATTTGTTAGAGCTTACGCTGTTAAAGATGGAGCAAAATCAAGTTTTAAATGGTTTGGAAATTTCCCTCAGGACGGAAAAGACAATCTGGTTTTCATGAAAACAAAACTAAAAATGCCTTTGTTGGCAATGGGAGGAGAATATTTTGCCGCAGCATTCTTAAAAGACCATTCTAAACTAGTAGCAGAAAATGTAACCGAATCAAAAATTGCAGGTTCAGGTCACTGGTTAGTACAGGAAAACACGGCTCAGGTGCAAAAAGATTTGCTTGCCTTTTTTCTATCAAAATAAATTTTAAAAGATAGCAAACAGACCAATTAAATCTAAAAGCAATGAAACGAATATTTGTACTACTATTATTTTTCTTTGGTCTGTTAATGCAGTCTCAGGAAAAAGCCGATCTGATTATTTTTAACGGAAAAATTGCTACGATGCAAAAATCCGGTGAATTTGCTCAGGCAATTGCCTCTAAAAACGGAATCATTTTAGCCACCGGAACGACAAAAAGTATTCTGGAAAAATTTAAAACAGGCACTACACAAACTATAGATGCAAAAGGTAAAACGGTTGTTCCCGGTTTAAACGACAGTCACATACACGTTATTCGTGAAGGGCTTAATTATAATGCCGAATTGCGTTGGGACGGTGTAAAAACGTTAAAAAGAGCCATGGAAATGCTAAAAGAACAAGCGGCCAGAACTCCGCCCGGTGTTTGGATTAAAGTGATTGGCGGTTGGAATGAATATGGATTTGAAGAAAAACGACAGCCAACAATTGAAGAGATAAATGAGGCTGTTCCTGACAAACCCGTTTTTATAACCTATTTGTACGGAAAGGCTTTTCTAAACAAAAAAGGAATTGAAGTTTTAGGATACACAAAAGATACACACTATGAAGGAAGTGTTTTAGAACAGGATAAAAACGGTAATTTGACCGGATTAATGTTTGCAAAAGAAACTCCTAAAGCCATTTATACCACTTTAGGTTTAACGACAAAACTAAGTCCGGAAGAAAGAATCAACAGTTCGCTTCAGTTTAACAGAGAATTGAATCGGTTTGGATTAACCTCTGTAATTGATGCTGCAGGCGGATCACAAAACTTTCCTGCAGATTATTCGACCTCGATGGAATTGGCGAAACAGGGAAAATTAAATCTGAGAATTTCCTATTATCTTTTTGCACAACAAAAAGGAAAAGAGCTGCAGGATTATGAAAAATGGGTTGCTTCAACTTTAATCAATAAAAATGACAATCTTTTAGTTGCCAACGGATACACTGAGGAAGGAGCAGGAGAAAATATAGTGGCTTCTGCTGCTGATTTTGAAAATTTCCTGGAACCAAGAATTGTGCTTTCAGATGAAATGGAAAACGATCTGGAACCTATTATTCGGTTATTAGTTAAAAACAGATGGCCTTTTCGATTGCACGCCACATATGGTGAATCTATCGACAGAATGCTCAATGTTTTCGAAAAAGTGAATAAGGAAATACCATTTAATGGACTTCGATGGTTTTTTGATCATGCCGAAACTATTACACCACAGGAATTAGAAAGAGTAAAAGCGCTAAACGGTGGAATCGCAGTACAATTCAGAATGTATTTTCAGGGAGAATTGTATCAAAAAATGTACGGAACACCAAAAACACAATTACCTCCGATAAAAGAAATGCTTAAGATGGGAATCCCTGTCGGAATGGGAACGGATGCAACCAGAATATCCACTTATAATCCGTGGATGGCAATGCATTGGCTTATTACCGGAAAAACTTTAGGTGGTATGCAGTTTTGGCCAAAAGATCAAATATTAGACAAATTTACGGCACTTCAATTATATACTTCAGGAAGTGCATGGTTTTCGGGCGAAGAAAGCGAAAAAGGAAAGTTGATAAAAGGAATGTATGCAGATATGTCGATTTTATCAGACGATTATTTCACTGTTGACGCAGATAAAGTTCGAAATATTGAATCTGACCTGACTATTGTTAATGGAAAAGTGGTTTACGGAAATGAAGCTTTCAAAGCACTGGATCCCGCTATTGCTCCCGTAATTCCAGATTGGTCGCCTATTAAATATTTTGGTGGATATCAAAAAAAACAATAAAAACTATAAAATATAAATCATGAAAATTGAAAAAATAATTACAGGAATTACGCTTGTTGTATTACTTTTTATAAGTAATGCAGTGCACGCCCAGTTTCCAATGCCCGATCATGTTCCGATTTGGGATGCCAATAAAGTCACTTTAAAATTGCATAAAATTGCTGACAATGTTTATTCAGTCGCTCCGGAAACAGCCGAAGCAGAAACATCAAAAGGCATTGCACAAGCCACTTCGGCAGGATTTATTGTAGGTGACAAAGGCGTTTTACTTATCGAAACCATGCTGAGCAAACGACTTTATGATCAGCTT
The DNA here is from genome assembly GCF_058808175.1 of Flavobacterium sp. GW821-FHT11G01. Classification (NCBI taxonomy): domain Bacteria; kingdom Pseudomonadati; phylum Bacteroidota; class Flavobacteriia; order Flavobacteriales; family Flavobacteriaceae; genus Flavobacterium; species Flavobacterium sp. GW821-FHT11G01. Next base: position 3,385 of record NZ_JBXARK010000004.1, read on the forward strand.
TATAAACTGATACGATCTATTACGCCAAAACCTATCATTTATGCTATCAATACCAGCGATCACGGCGACCATTGTTTCGGGAATTATTTGCTTCCGAAAGAAACGATTGTGATTCAGAACGAATTCTGCAAAGACAATCTTTCTAAAAATTATGACAATATCAAACAGTTTATGATTATGCTTTTTGGAAAAGGAAGAGGTATTGAAGAAAGTGTTTATCGCCCAGCAGACATTACCATTGCCATCAATCAAAGCATGAAAATTGATATGGGAAAAGGAAATGTTGTTGAAATTATTAATGTGGGAACAGCCCAATCTCCAGCAGATCTTTTTGTGTATTTAAAATCACCAAAAGGCAATGTTTTGTGGGCAGGAAATCCTTTTATAGCTGAAAGTCCAACCATCCCATGGTTATTTGATGGCTACTTTTTGGAGCCTGTAAATAATCTGAATAAGATTTACAATATGATTGGTGACAATGACATTGTAGTTCCGGGTCACGGAAGAGTTACCAATAAAGCCGGCATAAAATATACTATTGATTACGTTGAAGCCTTAAAAACAAATGTTGAAAATGCAGTAAAAAAAGGTCTGACTTTAGAAGAAACAAAAGCTTCGGTAACGATGAAAGAGTATGATAAAGGGTATGAACTTTTTAACTGGCTTCACTTCAATTTTAATATTCCGAATGCTTATAAGGATATTAAAGAAAACGGAACCAAAAAATGAAAAAGATATATGTAATACTAGTGATTCTCTTGCTTCATTTTTCAGTATACGGACAACAATTGACGGATGAAGAAATCAAAACAAAAGAAACCGTAGAGAAGTTCTTTGGCTATATCGATGCGAAAGATCCGGAAAAAATTTCCTCTATGGTTTCAGAAAAGGTCGATTGGTACATATTTGAATCGAAATACATGCCATGGACGGGACATCGTTCTAAGAGAGAAGAAATTTCAAAATTGTTTGCAACGCTCTTTAGTTATTTTGTTGATGGAAGTGAAAAACTCGAGGCACAATCTTTTTTATTGAGAGGAAATGAAGTAGCCGTTTTTGGTTTTGTGGAAAGAACAGTGAAAAAAAATGGCAAACATTTTAAAATGCCACTTGCCATACATATAACAGTTGAAAATAATCTGATAAGCAAATTTTCACTGTATGAAGAGACTTTAATTATTGAAAAAGTACTTAAATGAAATAATAATAAGGGTTAAAAACCTAAAAATAAGTCAATATGAAAGACAGAAGAACATTTCTTAAACAAGCAAGCCTTGTTGGGCTTGCAGGATTGTTACCAACGACTACATTACTTTCAAGCGATTTAAAAGCAAATACAATAGTTAACAACGAAGATTCTGTAAGCAAATGGGCTGACGGTTCACGTTTGGTAGTATCGCTGTCGATGCAGTTTGAAGCGGGAGGACAGCCTGTAAATGCTGAAAGTCCTTTTCCGCAAAATATGCAAAAAGGATTTGTTGATCTTCCAGGTGAAACCTGGTATCAATATGGATACAAAGAAGGAATTCCGAGAATGCTGGACAACTGGGATAAGTTTGGAGTTAAGGTTACCTCGCATATGGTGGGATCAGCAGTATTAAAAAATCCGGAACTGGCGAAAGAAATTGTACAAAGAGGTCATGAAGCCGCTGCTCATGGAATGGATTGGGCAACGGAATATACGATGCCCTATGAAACGGAAAAAAAGTTTATCAAAGATGGTGCAGATGCTATTAAAAAAGTAACTGGTTTTAATCCTGTGGGTTATAATGCAAATTGGCTAAGACGAGGTCCAAATACGCTGGAAATTTTGCAGGAACTTGGTTTTAAGTATCACATTGATGATTTAAGTCGCGACGAGCCGTTTTTAATAAAGGTAAAAGAAAAGGATTTTGCCGTAGTTCCGTACACCATTCGCTGTAATGATATTGTATTGATCGAAGGAAAGAACTTTAGCGCTGATCAATTTGCGCGTCAGGTTATATTAGAATTCGATCAGCTTTACAAGGAATCTGAAAAAAAACGCAGACAAATGTCAATAAGCTTTCATGATCGTATAGGAGGGACGCCGCAAATGGTTGCCGCAACGACCGAAATCCTTGCTTACATTCAAAAACATAAAGGCGTTACTTTTAGACGAAAAGACGAGATTGCTCAAATGGCTTATGAAGATAAGAGTATCATACGGGAATGATAAGACCAAAAATCAGGTATTAAATAACAATTAATATGAAGTATCAAAAATTATTTCAGCAGTATGAGTTAAGCGGAAATCAATTAGAAAACCGTTTTTTAATGGCTCCAATGACGCGTTCAAGAGCTTCGCAGCCAGGCGATATTCCAAATGCACTAATGGCCGAATATTATGCACAACGAAGTACGGCCGGTATTATAATTACCGAGGCAACGCAGGTTTCTTTACAGGGAAAAGGCTATGCCAATACTCCGGGAATTTACAGTCGGCAACAAATAGAAGGCTGGAAATTAATAACAGATGCAGTACATAAAAACGGTAGTAAAATATTTTTGCAATTATGGCATGTTGGCAGGGTGAGCAGTTCAAAAGTTAACGGATTACAACCTATAGCGCCTTCTGCGTTAACTGCCCAAAATACCAGTGTTTATATTTTTGACGGCGCATTAAATGGAGATGCCACTTTTGTTCCGGTTGATGAACCCAGAGAAATGGACAAAACCGATATTAATACTGTAATTAAAGAGTTTGTACAAGGTGCTGAAAATGCTATTGAGGCAGGTTTTGATGGAGTTGAGATTCATGGCGCAAACGGCTATTTGATCGATCAGTTTTTGCGAAGCAACAGTAATAAAAGAACTGATGAATATGGAGGGACAAAGGAAAACAGAATTCGTTTGCTGATTGAAATTTCAAAAGCGGTAGCGAATGCAATAGGAAAAGAAAGAACAGGAGTTAGGTTATCGCCATTTATCAGTTTTAAAGATATGAATGATCCTGAGATTTTAGAAACCATAATGCTCGCCGCAGCCGAATTAAACAAACTCGATGTTGCTTACATTCATCTTTGCGAGGCTGATTGGGATGATGCACCTCAAATTCCAATTGATTTTAGAATTAAACTCAGAGCTACTTTTAAAAATACCATAATTGCTACTGGTAATAAAACTCCCGAAGAAGCGGAGCAATTACTCAAGGAAAATTTAGTCGATTTAATCGGTTTTGGGCGACATTTTTTAACCAATCCTGATTATCCCGCTAAAGTGAAACAAAATTTGAGCTTAAATGAAATTTCCGATACTCATACTTTATTTGGTGGCGGTACGGCAAGAGGTTACACCGATTATCCTTTTATACAATAAACCTTAAAAACAAACAGCTTATGAAAAATGAAAATAGAACTTGGTTTGTTACCGGAACTTCGCAAGGAATTGGCCTTATTCTGGTAAAACAATTATTGATACAAGGATATAATGTAGCGGCGACGGCTAGAAATGCAGCCTCATTAAAAGAAGCAATTGGAATTTCGTCTCCACAGTTTCTTCCTTTACAAGTCAATTTAACGGATGAAAATAGCGTAAAAGATGCTGTAGAAGCTGCAATTGCACAATTTGGTGCAATTGATTATTTGGTCAATAATGCGGGTTATGGTTTAATCGGAGGTATAGAAGAAAGTTCTGATACTGAAGTTCGTGCCAATTTTGATGTTAATGTCTTTGGTTTACTAAATGTAACCAGAGCTATTTTACCGCATATGAGAGAAGCTAAATTTGGTCATATTATAAATCTTTCCTCTGTTTTTGGATTGGTTGCCGGAGCAGGCTGGGGAATTTATTGTGCTACTAAATTTGCCGTAGAAGGTCTTTCTGAAGCATTAGCTCAGGAAGTTAAACCTTTCGGAATCAATGTAACGATTATAGAACCGGGTTATGTGCGTACGAATTTCTTAAATAGTACTTCGCTGATTGCGGCTGCAAATCCGATTGATTCTTATGTAAATATTCGTGATGGTGTAAATGCACATCAAAATGATATTCCGGGCAAACAGTTGGGCGATCCGGAAAAAGTTGCCGATCTAATTATAAAAGTCACTCAAACTCCGGAACCTCCGCTTCGTTTACTAACCGGATCTGATGCTTATGGATTTGCTAATTATAAAATTGATTCGTTGAAAACTGAAATGGAAGCCAATAAAGAACTTACTTTTTCAACAGATTTCAAATCTTAATAATATCACTTACTCTATCATAAAACTGATAATTAGTATTATTAGTTTATACACCAATTTCAAATCAGCACTGAAATTGGTGTTTTTTTTATATTGCAATTTGGTTTTTGAAATCTAAAAATCATTTTTACAATCTTATTTTGTAATTATTTTCTTATTCATTGTTAAAGTGTTCTGATTATCCTCATTTAAAAAAAATGACCTGATTGTCAGTAAAATCAGGGTTTATTTATAACTTAACTTCTTTATTAATTGTTTTAACAAACTATTAACAAAAATAATAACGGAACGATCGTTCCGTTATTATAAATTTGTCCCATAAATATTTAACAACAACATAAAAATGAAAACAATAATTAAAAATTTGACAATGATTACAACAGCACTTTTAATAGGCGCTACTAGCCAGGCACAAGACAAATCAGTAAAAGCTGCAAATCCACCTGCTAATTTTAAACACGCAACAGTAAACGTAAATAACGTTGATATTCATTACGTAATTGGAGGAAAAGGAGAACCATTAGTATTACTTCACGGGTTTGGTCAAAACTGGTACATGTGGAACAGATTATTACCGGAACTTTCTAAACACTTTACTGTTATTGCTCCGGATTTGAGAGGAGTAGGAGAGTCAGGAAAACCAGAAAGCGGCTATGACAAAAAAACAATGGCAACTGATATTCATGAATTAGTAAAAAAACTAGGTTATAAAAATATCAATTTAGCGGGTCATGATATCGGTTTAATGGTTGCTTATGCTTATGCTGCGCAATATCCTGGCGAAGTAAAAAAATTAGCTTTAATGGATGCCTTGCTTCCGGGAATCGAACCCGTTTGGTCACAAGTTTCGGCTTCTGCATGGTGGTTTGGATTTTTTAGCTGGCAATCTTCAGGTAGTATCGTTGCCGGAAAAGAAAAAGAATTCCTAACTGGATTTTGGCCTGTAGTTGCTGCAAATAAAGATTCTTTTACAAAAGAAGAAACAGCAGAATTCATTCGCGCTTATTCTGTTAAAGGAGCAACAACAGGAAGTTTTCATTGGTTTGGAGCTTTTCCGGAAGATGGAAAAGATAATGTTGAATTCATGAAAACAAAATTAAATATGCCAGTTCTAACTATGGGTGGTCAATATTTTGCAGCAGCATTTTTAAAAGATCATACCAAATTGGTTGCTAATGATGTACGTGAAACTAATATTCCAAATGCAGGTCACTGGATCGTTCAGGAAAATACAGAAGCCGTTCAAAAAGGATTATTAGATTTTTTCCTTGAATCTAAATAATTAAAAGAAAATTCCAAATTTTTAAAATTCCAAATTCCAACTCTGAGTTTATTACTCATTGGAATTTGGAATTTTAAAAATTTGGAATTTATTGATTTTTATCAATGAGAAATTCAGATAAAAACTCAATTTTTATAACCGTTCCGTTTTGATTTTCTATTGAAAGTTTTCCGTCCAGATCATCACTTAAACCTTTTATCAAACTCATTCCAAAAGAGTTTTTTCTCTCAGAACTACTACTAGTATCAAAACCAATTCCGTTATCAGAAATCGTTAGTAAATAGTAATTTTCTTTTACTTTTTCTAAAGTCACATTAATGATTCCTGTACGATCATCCGGAAAAGCATATTTAATTGAATTTGTAATACTTTCATTTAAAATTAACCCTAACGGAACTGCTTGTGCCACATCCAATTCTAAAGGATCTATATTAATTTGAAATCGTACTCTCTGTCCAAGGTTAAAAGATTCCTTTAAATATTCAACCAATTCTTTGATGTAATTTGGCATATTAATAGTTGAAATATTTTCCGAATTATATAATTTTTGATGTATTAAAGACATCGAATGAATTCTATGCTGACTGTTCTTTATAGCTGATAAAGCCATATCGTTATCCAAATAAGCTGATTGTGAATTCAGAAGGCTAATAACGGTTTGAAGATTGTTTTTTACACGATGATGAATCTCTTTCAATAGCCATTCTTTTTCATCCAGCAAATGCCTTAAATTGATGTTTTTCTGATTGATTTCTCTTTCTTTCAGTTCGAGTTTAGCGTGATTTCGTTGTTTTAAACGGTACCGGTTGTATAACAAACCAATTGTTATTAAAAGTAAAACTAAACTTCCAATCGATAAAGTATTTAAAAGCTTAGACTTGCGCAATTCACTTTCCTGCAATTTCGATTGTTTGCTTAAAAGACTTATTTCCTGTTCTTTATTTAATGTTTCATACTGAATTTTGAGTTCTTCAATTTGTTTGTTTTTCGAAAAATCTACAACCGAATCTGTAATCTTTTTATAAAGCTGATAATGTTTTAAAGCTGAAGCGTAATTTTCATTCAATGAATCAATCTTAAATAAAGCCATTTCAAGATTTTCAGAAGTATAATTTCTCTTGTAGACTTTTGATAAAGCTAAAACTTTATCAGAATATTTTTTGGCTTCCGCCGATTGATTTGTTCGGGCATAAAAGGAAGACATTGAAGAATAAGCATTTAAAACATCCATTAAGGTTTCCGGACCTTTAAGTTGTCGCGCATAAAGATCCATTTCCTTAAAATTTTTATCAGCCAATTTGTAATTTCCTATATGTTCGTAGGCAGTACCCATAGTACTCCTCACAATCATCTTGTCAAAATTATTTGTTGGTGGATATTTTGCCGTCATAAAGTTGATATAATCAATGGCTTCCTTGGTTTTTCCTCTTGAAGACATGGCAGCAACAAGACTTACATAACTTCTGTAGAAACCTCCGCTATTAATGTTTTGCGTTCCTGCTTCGATACTTTTTTTGTATAAATCCAAGGCTTCTTCATAATGTCCCAAAGCTAAATAGACGTTTCCAAAACGCAGGTAAAAGACATCTGCAAAATTATAATCATTAATGTTTTGCATTGTTTTTATACTTCTTAAAGCATAATACAAAGCACTTTTACTATTATACCGAAAAAGTTCTATATAAGAAATTGTGGCTTCGGTAAAATGAGTGTGTTTAAAACCAGTTTTTCTCTGATCGTATAAACTCTGATAGAATTCTTTAAGCGCTAATTTAAAGTTACCTGTTGCATAATGAACGGTAATAAGTCGCATATGTGCTTCTATCTTTTTCTCCTCTAAGCCTAATGCAGTATAAAGTTTGGTGGCTTCCTTTAAAATAATCTCTTTTTGCGGATCAGAAAAAGGTAAATATTGTCCCTGATTGGCAAGAGCATTGGCAAGTTCTTTTTGATTTTCTTGTTTGCGGCATTCCTTTACCACTTTTGCAAAACAATTTTTACTTTCTACATTATTGGTCTGAGCATAATATTTCCCCAACAATTTCAAACTCTCATTTTGCCATTTTTGAATTTTAAGTTGAGTACTAATTTGTAGTGCTTCATTAATATTTGATAAAGCATTTTGAAGATCTTCGGGTTTGGTTCCGGGTTTAAAAAGATAATAACTTCCCAGATTTAATAGCAATTTAATACGGTTTGTATTTTTTGATTTTGCTAGTATTCTATTAAAAGCAATACTATTTTTATTATCAAGAAGATTGGTTGTAGTCAAAAGATTTTCATCATAAAAGCCTTCATCATAGCTTAAAGAAAGAGGTAGTTTATAAGCTTTTACAGCCAAAACGGTTGCGCTGTCTTCGTCTATTTTACCCTGATTTTTGGCATACAAAAACATCGAACACATCTGAATTAGCAATCTTTTTTTCTTTACATCATAATGTGCTGTTGAAGAAGGTGCCTGCGAAAAAGATGGTAAAGAAATAAGAATTAACAGATATAAGTACGAATGCTTCATTGTTTTCTAAAATATTTGAATGGTAGGGTTTATAAACAATCAAATATAGAGAGAAACAAATAGCTTTTTAGCGTATTAATAATAAAATTCAGATTAAAGTAATGAATACTGCCAGTGATTTTTAAGATTGAAGTATCTCACGAAGTTCTTCGATCAGCTCTTTATAACTATTTGGTTTACAAATATAATTTCTGGCCCCAATTTTTTGGTACATATCCTTTACAATTACATCAGATTGACCTGATAATACTACAACCGGAATATTTTGCAGCGTAGCATCTTCGTTCAATTTTTGTAAAAAATCTTTTCCGGTTAAGCGCGGCATTTGTAAATCGAGAAAAATGATATCAGGTAACTGAACTGTTTTTTTTAGGTCTTCTAAAGCAAGAAGCGCATCTGTAGAGGCTGTAATAGTGATGTTTTCCCTAAATGAATTAACGGCTTCTGAAAATATTTCAATATCTTCAGGATCATCATCTATTATCAAAATATGCTGATACTTCATGTCCTAAAAATAGATAAAATAAGCGGCTAAAAATTACACAATTTTATATCCTATTTTATATAATATCAATATTACGTAGTAAAAAAGCTTCTTTCAGTCTTTGTTCTAAATCATTTTTTTTAACATTAATGAAGTTTGTATTAAGCTAATTTTTATCTTTATAATGATTATAAATCAGATACTTATGTTTGTAAATAATAGTTTCAGCTTAGGTGCAATAGTAAAATTTAGCGGAGGTTACTTATTATGGATTATCGTGTGGTCGTTTCTGGTTTTATTCTCATATGAATATTTACATTTAAAATGGATTGCGATTCCGTGGGTCAGCATCGGAATTATAGGGACTGCAGTATCTTTTTATATCGGTTTTAAAAATAACCAATCTTACGACAGAATTTGGGAAGCCCGAAAAGTGTGGGGAACGATTCTTAATCTGAGCCGCATGTGGGGAGTTACTACAAGAGGTTATATTAAAAAACAACTTTCTGTTGGTAAACTTTCAGAAGAAGAAATTAATGCTATTACCAAAAAACTTATTTATAGAAATATTGCTTATGTGTATGCCTTACGCGATCAGTTATTGATACCAACATCCTGGGAACATATTAGTCTGGGAACTCATATCGCCAAAAGTAGTAGAAGAACAATCGAAAAAGTCGTTGAGAATACTCTTGAAGACGATTTTACAAAAGAAATGTTAGAAAAACATCTGGGTAAAGAAGAATATGCGGATTTGAAAAAATTCAAGAGTATAGCTACGCATATTATTGATTTACAATCTCAAGATTTGATGGAACTTAGACAAAATGAAATCATTAACGATTTCTATCATGTTCAATTGCAAACACTTCTGAATAATTTATATGATGAACAGGGTAAGGCAGAGCGAATTAAAAATTTCCCGTTACCGCGTTTATATGCTTATGCAAGTATTTTATTTGTCTGGATTTTTATTATTTTATTGCCATTTGGCCTAATTGCCGAATTTGATCAAATGGGACCTTATAATGTATGGTTGTTTATTCCTGTAGTAAGTATTGTTTCCTGGATTTTTTTATTAATGGAGCTTGTTGGTGATTATTCTGAAAATCCATTTGGAGGTTTAGCAAATGATATTCCGATGCTTTCTATCTGCCGAACCATCGAAATTGATTTGAAACAAATGATGCGGGAAGAAGATATTCCAAAATCTATCAAAGCTCAAAATGGGATTTTATTGTAAAAGAGACTATAAGTTTCCTAAGTATGATTTAGTATAATTTCATTATTTTAAGAATTAATTGAATTATTTGGAAATAAATTTAACATTTGTTTAGAGTTATTAAAATAAATATTAAATTTGATAGTATATCCCAATTTTTATAATTCAAAATATTCAATTTTTCCCCGCCTAATCTTTTATCTGCAGTTATTGACAATGAATTGTTTCTAAATACAATCTTATATAACTAAATGAATTAAATCTTATGAATTATTGGCAATTAAAAGATTTAGGTTTAAAGTTTTTATTTTGTCTTTTGATATGTAATGTCAGCTTTAGTTTTGCTCAGCAGGATAGTCTCGTTGTTGCAAAAAAAATAAAGCTGGATGAAGCCCTATTACTAGGCCTTCAGAATAATAAACAAATTAAAATAGCCAACACCAATCTGGCCATCGCCAATGAAAATGTAGATCAGGCTAAGATTGCCAAAATGCCACGTGTGGGATTAAGCGCTGGATATACTTACATAGGGAATCCAAAACTGTATGACGGATTTTATGAAAGCAATATTACAGTTGATTATCTCAATCATATGGGATTTGCCAATATAGTATCGTCAGTACCAATTTATAATGGAGGTTCAATTAACAACAGAATTAATCAGCAGCAATTACTTAGTCAGATGCAGGAATCGGTTGTTAAAATGACCGAAGCCGAAGTAAAAAACGCAATCACAGAACAATATTTTACGCTTGAAAAACTATACCGCCAAATTGAGGTAACCAAACAAAATATAATCAATACAGATCTTCGTATCAGCCAGTTAAAATCGCGCGTCAATAATGGTCAAAATTTAAAAAGTGATCTTTTGAGAACCGAATTACAGCAATCTAATTTTAAGGTTTCAGTTTTTAGAAGCACCAATACAATCGAATTGATCAGTAATTATCTGGACATCTTAATTGGTTTTCCGACCAATACGATTTTAAAACCTGAAGTTGCAGAAAGCATGCTTCCTACAGAAAATATAGATCTTCAGCAAAGTTTAACCGAAGCTTTTCTAAACAGAGAAGAAATAAAACGTGCTGAAATAGGAATTAACTTCTCTGAATCTAATTTGAGTTTAACCAAAAGCGGATTCAGACCCAATATCAACGCCAATCTTATTCTGAATACCGAATATCCGGCACAATGGCCCACTTATGTCAATATTCTTAATTATTGGGCAGCAGGGCTTTCTTTAAGCTGGGATGTGTCGAGTTTTTATACTTTAAAACACCGAATATCAGGCGATAAATTGGAGATTGATAAGAGTAATATTGCCTTGGAAGTAACGAAAGATCAAATTAGTACCGAAGTAAAAAATGCTTATGTACGTTATGCTGAAAGTAAAGAGAATATCAAAACCTATAAAAAAGATGTGGAGCTTTCTATGAGCAATTATAAAATTGTAAAAAGCAGATATGATAATGATTTTGCCCTAATCAGCGAAATCGTAGATGCCGAATTACAATTGAATAATTCCCGTATCTCACTGGTTAACGCCAATTTAGACTTAATTATTCAATATTATTCCCTGCAATATGCCATGGGTAAACTTTAAGATATGATATCATGAGCGAAGAAAATGCACCAAATGAAGCAATTCAGAAAAAAGACAAAAAACGAAATACGGTTTTAACGGTTTTGTCTTTTGTTTTTTTGATTGCCGGAGCTTTATGGATTTTAAGCTTATTCTTTGATTTCAGTAATTATGAGACTACTAATAATGCTCAGGTCGAAGCTTATATAAATAGCGTTGCAGCAAGAGCAACCGGTCATATTAAGGAAATTAGATTTGAAGCCAATCAATATATTCATAAAGGCGATACATTGGTTATTTTGGATGATTCGGAATACATCATTAAGGTCAAACAAGCTGAAGCTGATTTGGCTATAGCCGAGGGAAACCTGCATTCCTTACAGCAGACTATTACGACTTCGGCTTCGAATCAGGCTTCGGGTCAGGAAAAGTTGGCCGGAGATTTGGCAAGTCTTGAAAAAGCCCAAAAAGATTATCAGCGTTTCAAAAATATGTATGCCGATTCGGCCGTGACGCGTAACCAATATGATCAGGTGATTTCGAAATTGAAATCGGAAGAAGCTTATGTAAAAGCAAGTCAAAAAGGATTGGAAGCCAGCGGTTCTGTAACCAAACAAAGCAATATCAATCTGGAAGCCGCGAGGGCAACAGTCGCAAGAAAAAAAGCAGATCTTGATGCTGCCAAATTGCAATTATCTTATACCAACATTATCGCACCATCTGATGGTTATGTTGGAGAACGCAATCTCTCTATCGGAGAATTAATCAACGCCAATCAGACCATAGCTACGATTGTATTGAATCAAAAATTATGGATTTCGGCCAATTTTAAAGAAACCCAGATCGAAAAAATAAAGCAAGGACAACCCGTAACGATTACCATTGATGCATTGGACGGAAAAGAATTTAAAGGAAAAGTACTTGGTTTTTCTCCGGCCACGGGAGCGAAATTCTCGATGGTGGAACCTGATAATTCAACCGGGAATTTTGTAAAAATAACCCAACGGATTCCTGTTAGAATTGAATTTGAAGCATCGACCAAGGATTTGGAAGAAGTAAAACCCGGAATGAATGTAACTGTTGAAGTAAAAAAGTAAAAAATGATCGCAGGAAAAAAAGGAAGTCTTTTTACTCTCATAGGATTATACGTCCTTACGATTCCTTTTTTTAATGGATTGAATGTTACGGCTTATGATAATTCGCAAATTCTCGGACATTTTGGAGCTTCGACTATTGTTTTTACCTATTCTGTTTATATTCCCATTTTTACCATGCTGGCTTTTATGCCTTTGGGACTAAAACTGGGCAAACAGATTCGGGTTCGCACCATGATTTTATCGGTGAGTTTTTTATCACTGCTTTTTAATACGGCTTCGTTATTTGCACCAACCATAGAGTGGTTTACTTTTTGTCGCGCTCTTTTGGCCATTGTTTCCGTTATCGGAATATTTGCTTCGATGGTGCCTATTTTATTAAAATACAATCCCGTTTTTAATATGGCTTTATTGTATGGAATATTGCAGTTTATTCAGAAGGGAAGCCAGCATCTGTATCAATATTTTGGAGCTCATTTTACGAGTTTGCATAACTGGACTTTTGGTATTTATTTTCTGAATGTCAATTTTTTGGTTTGTATTCTATTGGCCTGGTATTTTTATAAAGCTGATGTGGCGCCTATGAAAACAGTATTTCAGTTTGACTGGAGAGGATGGATCATCATGATTCTGTTTTTTATGGTTATTCTTTTTTTATGTGCCGAAGGACAAACACGAAACTGGTTCGACGATCCCAAAATAGGATTGGCAACCGCTTTTTTATTTCTGTTATTCGGAATTTATTTGCTTCATGTCCGTTTTACAGAAAATCCTATAATTGATCCTGATGTTTATCGGTATAAAAACGTAGTTATTGGTGCTTTTTTGATGTTTTATATTGGCGTTATGAACGGAACTGGAAGCGTTGTAACGGGTTATATGACGAATATCCTGGGTTTTGATTCGGTTTTGGGAGCACAAACACATCTTGCTTTATTGCTTGGTTTGTGTATTTCGATTCCGCTGTCAACTTATCTTTTATACAAACGCATCTATTTGGCAACCATCTGGATTATTGGCTTTGCCTGTTACGGATTGTATCATGTTATTCTTTTTTTAAGGTTTTATCCCGGAATAGATGCATCAGATTTCTTTTTGCCATTGGTTTTTAAAGGACTCGGAATGGGATTTCTTTTCCCGGTATCCTTGCTTTATATCTCAGAAGGAGTGCCACCAAAACTAAGCACATCAAGAATGATGAGCGGTATTATTGCACAGGCCGTTTTTGCATCACTTTTAGGAAGTGCTGTTTTAGGAACCTGTATCGCCAATATGAATATACAACACAAAACAGGCCTTAGCCAGCAATTGACGGCGACAAATAAACAGGCAGAGAATCAATTAGCCAATTCCAAAAGAAACTTTTTATTCATGGGCTTATCTGATGCCGAAGCTCAGAAAAAAGCAGAGAAAAGTCTTTCGAACCAAACGTCACAAGCATCAATATTGCTGGCCTACAAAGACATTTATCTTGTCATGTCAGCGATTTGTTTTTTGCCCATTTTTATTATTCTTCTTTTTAAACTTTGGCGCAGACCAATTGGAAAAGTAGAAGCAGAGCCAATACCAATATAAAATATTGGATAAAAACATTGTTTAGCATCTTATTTAATTGACAATCGGATTATTATGAAACTAAAGAAAGATCGTTTTTTATATCGTTTATGGACTGAGGAAAGTGGACTTAGCATTATGTTGTTATTGCTATGTATCATGCATTTTGTAGTGATTCCATTATTTGGCAGCTATTCTCGTTTTATGGTTGTTATCAATATTTTTTGGATGTTATTCATTTTGGCGGGAATTGTTTCATTAGCAAAAAATAAAAGGCAGGCCCTTTATATTTCTATTATTCCATTTTTGTTTTTAATGGTACAATGGATCGATTTTTTTCAGACCAATCTCTTAGTCGTATTTGCTGATCTTTTCTTAACCTTAGCTCTAATGTTACTCTTGATTACATTGGTTTTAATAAAAGTATTAGAGCCTGGACCAGTAACGCAATATCGCATTATTGGCTCGGTTGTCGTTTATATGCTATTGGTAAATCTCTGGTGTACCGCTTATTTATTTGTTTTTAAACACATCGAAGGTTCTTTTCAAATGGCTGTTTCTCCATTTGAAACCAGTAGTGAACAAGCCAATTTTATGTATTTCAGTTATATCACCATTACTTCAACCGGTTATGGCGAAATTGTCCCTATTCATCCTTTTGCTCGTTCCCTGGTTCAGATAGAGGTGCTGACAGGTGTTTTATATCCCGTAATCTTAATAGGAAGATTGGTTTCTGATGCCAATTTTTCTTTAAAAAAATAACAAACAAACATGTAAAACCAATTATTATCTAAAAACAAAATAAAATGGAAAATTCGAATGTGAATAAACGGAAGGAACTCTTTGACACTATTTTACAGCTATTTTTTATCTTTCTGGTTGTTGGTTTTTGTCTTAAATTACTAATGCCCTTTTTTATGCCAATTCTTTGGGCAGCGATATTGTCTGTAGCATTTTATCCTTTATTTAATTTTCTGCAAAGAATATTAAAAGGCCGAAAAACTTTAGCCGCTGTAATAATTACGATTACCATTATAGCTGTAATGTTATTGCCAGTGGTTTATGCGTTAAAAGCGGCAACATCCAATTTTTTAGAATTGAAAAGCAGTTTTGATGCCGGTACATTAAAAGTTACTCCGCCAGGCGCTTCGATTAAAGAATGGCCTGTAATCGGGAAACCTCTTTATGAGTTTTTGCTTTCCGCATCAACAGATTTGGAACAGAGTGTTGTTAAATATCAGGATCAGATTAAAGATCTTTCGACAAAAATTATGGGCAGTATTTTGAGTTCAGGTGTCGCTTTTTTACAGTTTATTCTTTCGGTGATTATTGCCGGAATTTTATTGGTTTCACCTGGAGCTAAGACTTTGGTTTATAAATTTCTAAAGAAGATTGCCGGAACCGAAGCAGACGAAATTATGACCATCTCCGTTTCTACTATTTATCAGGTTGTAAAAGGAATTTTGGGAGTAGCCATTATTCAGACTATTATTCAGGCATTCGGACTGTTTTTAGCCGATATTCCATATGCTGGAATATTGACGTTGATTTGTCTTGTGTTTTCTATTTTACAAATTGGGCCCATTATTATTAACATTGGTGTAATTGTCTATCTTTTTTCTACAGGAGATTCGGGTTACGCGATTGGCTGGACCATATTTTTCATCATAAGCGGACTTTCAGATAATGTTTTAAAACCACTTTTATTGGGTAAAGGCGCTTTGGTACCCATGCTTGTAATCTTTTTGGGCGTTATTGGCGGATTCATAATGTCAGGATTTATTGGTCTATTTGTAGGCCCAATTGTATTTTCAATTGGCTATAAACTGTTTATTGCCTGGCTGGATGATCATCATTATACAGGGCCTCAACCTGAAATTATTGATCCGGAAACTACTATTGAATAAATTTCTTATCAATAAATAAAAGCCAAAAATCCCATTTCATACCGAAATGGGATTTTTTCTATTTTATAAAAACAAAATAAGTTTAAAATCTTATTTACTACTCTTTAAAGCCATTAATAAATCGACTAAATCGACAACTGCATAAGTAGAAGAATAATCAGATACAGCATAAGGCAATATCAGACTGTTGTTATGAACGATGGCACCACAAGAATAAACGACATTCGGCACATAACCTTCACGTTCGTCTTCAAGAGGAGAAAGCAAAGGTTCTTTTAGTCTTCCAATTTCCTTAGACGGATCGTCAAGATCAAATAAAGACGCTCCAATACAATAACGTCGCATTGTACCCACGCCATGGGTAATAACAAGCCATCCTTCTGTTGTCCAGAGTGGTGATCCGCAATTTCCGATCTGAGTAAATTCCCAGGCAAAACGCGGTTCCTGAAGTAGGATAGGGGTATTCCATTGCGTAACCCTGTCTGAATACATAATGTAGTTGTTAACACCATCAATACGCGAAAGCATCGCATATTTGCCTTTAATTTTTCTCGGAAATAAGGCCAGATTTTTGTTCTGAGCACCCACACCATGCAAAGGCATTACTCTAAAAGTGTAAAAATCTTCGGTCGAAATAAGTTTAGGCAATATAGTGTGGCCATTATAAGCAGTATAAGTGGCCATTACGCGATGAGAATCGTCGTGATCATCATCAAAACGAACAAAACGGGCATCTTCTATACCACGGCTTTCAGATTCTGATATCGGAAAAATAACACGCTCTGTTATATCAGAATCATGTTTGAATGACAAATCATAAAAAGAATTGGCCAGCCAGATTATTTCTTCGAGAGCAGTTCTTCTTTCCTGACTAATTGAAGGATCACTTAAGCTGGTTTTGACCATGCTTTTTAAGACAGCATACTCAAATTCATCTGGCAAGTCCTTCATAACCTGAGCGATGTATTTATCATCTGTATGCATTTCATACAGTTTCATTAAGAATCGCTCTTTGTTGTATAAAGTTTTATGTTCAATTTCGGCTTTATCGATATGATGTCCAATCTTCATGACCTGAAGGTTGTTGTTGCGATCCAGAATTCCTCTTCTGAAAACAATGGAAGAAATATGACCTTCACCCGTGGCTCTAAACGAAATAATGACACGTTTTTCGCCCATTTCTAATCCCGTCTGATCAAAATCTTCAATAATGGAAGGGTTAAAAATAGCGGCAGATTCGATAGCATATTCCATGGTACAGTAAGAACCTATCAGCATCTTTCGATCGAGGGATATTGCCTCGTAATCTAATTGCATCCCTTCAATTATAGGTCTGATTTTCTCGCAGTGTTTTAAAAATATGCTTGAAATATTTCGGTGTCGTCTCGCAAATTCGCGAAGTGTCTGTTCTAAAGTTTCTAAAACCTGTTTTTCATCCAGCATCATTATCCGCATCACCATTTGTTGGGTTCGTTCGTCGCCATTCATAAAATATCGGGCAACAACTCTTTTCGAATCTGGTGTAAATACTATGTTTTTTCTAATGATGGGTACTCGCATATTTTTATTTTTTTTTGTTAGATAAAGTCAGTTCCATTTTATTTTTAACGGATAAAAATGACTTTAGTTTATTTTTACTTTATGATCCTTTTTTGGATAAATTAAAAAGCATATCTATTTTAAAATAAGCTTACCTATGTATTAATAGTTCTATACAAGTTAGTGATTTTGCTAACGAAAAAAAACTTAAAATTTTATTAAAACTCCATGCATTGCTTTTCGCTTTACAAATTTTAGTTTTAAAAAAAATAAATTTATAAAGTCAGATTTTAGTAAAGGGATACCTCAAATTTACAAAAAAGAATAAAATTATTTGCATAAATATTTGATTTACAATAGATATGTTTTAAAGCTTGTTTTTAAAATAGAAATGAAAGAATTTTGATATAAAAAAAGGGACAAATGATTTTTTCACTTTGCCCCCCTAAATAATTTTGAATGAATAATTAAACCTTTTAAGTTTATTCTTTATAGAGAATAATAACGGCTTTGTAACCTGTACCAACATTCCATTGACTGGATTCTATCACAACTCCTTTATCATCGTAAACCTGAAATTCAGCTGTATTTGGCGAAGCAGAACCTTCATTCAAAGCTTCAAAATCAATTTTGTTGATTCCTTTCACTAAATTTATTTTAAAACCTTTATAACTTCCATCAAGAAGAACTTCCGGTTCAATAACTTTATCATTTAAATATACTTTGATCTTATCGCCATCAACAAAAGCAGCATCTCTGTAACGAATTGTAGAGGTAAAAGATTTTGTTACAAAACCTCCTAAATATTCATTTCGTCTGTAAAAAATACCTTCAACGTTGGCTTCTCTTTTATAAAGGACATTATTATTGAAAAGTTCATCCGGATTAATTTTCAAAACAATCGGCTCTTTTGAAAGTGCTGGCGGTTCTTCTGTTGGAGGTGTTTCTGTTGGCGGAATAGCTTCTTTATTTTCTGAATTTTTAGGTTGGATTGATTGCTGCTTTCTCTTAAGCTCATCTTGTGCAAACCCATGCAGCGAAATACCAATCATCATAACTAAAAACAAAATCTTTTTCATACTTTTTTATTATTTTATATATAAGTTAATATTAGATTTAACTTCTTAACATAAACATTTAATTCTTTTATTTATTGCCTATATATCGAATTGATTATCAAAAACAGAGCCGTTTATGCCTGTTGCAACTTATTGATGTTTTGGAAATCTCTTCAATTTGAAATAATTAGTCACTGTTTAATGTATTTTGTTGATCAACTGCAATTTTTTTAAATGGTTTTTTTTAGGATTGTAATAACAAAACATCTGCAGTTACGCAGATGTTTTTTAGTAAATGAAAATAAGTAATAAAGTACGCTGCTATTCAGCTGCAACCATATTTACTGTATTTAGTGCAACATCATTAAGCACACAATCGGCTTCTTTTTCTTCAGCCAGAGTTTGCGTTAACAATTTTGCGACGTCATTTTCGCCAAGTGTTTTTGCAAAGGCACACAAAGTACCGTAAGATGCAATTTCATAATGTTCAATTTTTTGTGAAGCCGCTATAATTCCGGCATCTCTCACAGCTCCTGGAACCGTTTCCTGAAGAATGCTGTCGCCTTCTTTAAGTAATCCGGCCATAGCTTCGCATTTTTTTCCTTCTGCAGTTTCACCCAGCAACTCGAAAACTTTCTCCAATCTTGTTACCTGGTTTTCTGTAACGGTAAGGTGTTCTAAAATAGCACTGGTAAGCGTAGCAGATGTGGCATTTGAAGCCATTTTAGGCAAAGCACTAACAAGTGCATTTTCTGCCCAATAAATATCTTTAAGGCTGTCTATAAAGAAATCTTTTAACTCCGAAGCAGCATCAGCAGAAGGTGATACAATATTATTTTTACCGTTTTTATTGACTGCAGTTTTACTCGGTGCAGGTTTATCTGAATTTTTCATATGATTTATATTTTAGTGTTAGTTGTATAAATTTTCTTCGCGTTCCCAAATACGATGGCTTGCCATAGCATTTATGAAATCGAGTGCAAATGCTTCTGTTGCAGGATCGCTGTATAAAATAATACCAGCATCATCATTATTAAGTTTTGAAGCAAATGGTGTTTCGCTTAGTATTCCAATTGCCTGACCATCGGCGCCAATAACTTTGCAGTGTTTGTAAGCATCGTTTAAAAATTCAAGTACATCATCATTTTTTGCCAAATCATTTAAGCCTTCACTATGTGGAATATAAACGGCATCAAAAAGTACTGATGATGTAGTTAATAAACTAAAATCGACCGGAATTGCGCCACCTTCGTCAGTGGAAACAGATCCAAGATTTTTAGCAATTACAAATCCTTTAGCGTCTTCTTTTAATAATATATTTTTCAAATTCATCACTGAAGCTGCAGAAACACCATCGGCACAAAGTATAGCCACTTTTCTCGAAGCTATTGTTGGTGTATTCGTTGGATTTTTGATCATAGAAAGCGCGTCAGAAGATTTTACAGATGACTCAATTGAACGTGGTTCCTGATTTCCCATTTCATTTTCAGGAGAAACACCTTTATTTATAGGAGTTTCAAGTATTGTTGGTACTGTAGCACCTAATCCTTCAGCTACTTTTTCAGCCAATTCCATATCTACCTGAGACAAAAGCCCCAACATTCTGATTCTGATTGCAACTGTTTCAACTTTACCAAGTTCAAAACGCAACGCTTTTACAATATGGCTTTTTTCAGTAGTGGTTTGACTGTTAAAGAATAACTTTGCCTGACCAAAATGATCCGCAAAACTTTCGCTTCTTTCTCGCACTTTATGTGCATCTACACGTTCGTTAAAGCTTGAAAATCCACCTTCTTCAATTTTAGCCTGAAAAGGACATCCGCCACCAAGTGAATTCGGATGATAACTTACACGACCTTTATTGATTTCCTGGCGCATATGCCCGTCACGCTGATTGTTGTGAATTGGCGAAACGCTTCTGTTAATTGGAATTTCATGAAAATTAGGACTTCCTAATCTTGATAATTGTGTATCTGTATATGAAAACAATCTTCCCTGAAGCAACGGATCATTAGTGAAATCAATCCCTGGAACAACATGTCCCGGGTGAAAAGCAACCTGTTCTGTTTCTGCAAAGAAATTGTCCGGATTTTTGTTTAGTACCATTCGGCCAATTATTTTTACGGGAACCAATTCTTCAGGAACAATTTTAGTTGGGTCCAGTAAATCAAATTCGTATTTATGTTCGTCTGCTTGTGGAATAATTTGTACGCCCAATTCCCATTCAGGGAAATTTCCATTTTCAATAGCTTCCCACAAATCTTGTCTGTGAAAATCAGGATTTTTACCTGAAATTTTTAAGGCTTCGTCCCAAACTACGGCATGCGTTCCTAATTTAGGTTTCCAGTGAAATTTCACAAAAGTTGATTCGTTTGCTTCATTAATTAATCTGAAAGTATGTACACCAAAACCTTCCATCATTCGATAACTTCTTGGAATAGCGCGATCAGACATCGCCCACATAATCATATGCATGGATTCTGGCATTAAAGAAATAAAATCCCAAAAGGTATCATGAGCAGAAGCAGCTTGTGGAATTTCGTTATGAGGTTCCGGTTTTACGGCGTGAATTAAATCAGGAAATTTTGAAGCATCCTGAATAAAAAATACAGGAACATTATTTCCAACAAGATCATAAATTCCTTCTTGTGTATAAAATTTAACAGCAAATCCTCTTACATCTCTTGCAAGATCAGTAGAACCTCTAAAACCGGCAACTGTTGAAAATCGAACAAAAACAGGTGTTTTTAGCCCAGCTTCTTTTAAAAATCCGGCTTTAGTCAATTCAGGAATCGGGTTAGTCACTTCGAAAAAACCATGAGCACCAGAACCACGTGCGTGTACAATTCTTTCCGGAATTCTTTCGTGATCAAAATGCGTAATTTTTTCTCTTAGAATAAAATCTTCGAGTAGTGAAGGGCCGCGTTCGCCAGCTTTAAGCGAATTGTTGTCGTCGTTAATGCGAACGCCCTGATCAGTAGTCAGAAACTTATTAGTTCCGTCTGATTTATTTTGTAATAAATCACGCTGTTTTTCGTCTTGTAAATTTTTCATATACAGTAAATTTTGATTTGTTTTTTTGGATATTTTAAATGTGTTAATAACAGAATATCAATTGTTTGTGTGTATTTATGTTCAGTGTTTCAAATTTACTTTATGTATTTGCCAACATCTTATAAGATTGTTTTATAAGGTTGTACAATTACCATTATATGCTTTGAAGATGTGGTCTTATTTGCATGGTTACAATATCACATCTCTTTGGTTGAGATAGACAGAATAAAATACTCATGGCAATGTCATCAGCCTCAAGCATTTCAAGCTTATCTATTTTATTTTGATGTTCTTCTTTTGTGCCCGGCTGCATATCGCTGGTTACGGCTCCGGGTTCAATTAGCGATACTTTAATTCCCAAAGGATTAACCTCTTTTCGCAATGAAGTGCTAAATCCCCGTATCGCAGATTTCGTGGCTACATAGATCGTGCTTTCCGGTGAGCGACTTTCTGCACTCATCGATCCGATATTAATAATATGTCCTGATTTTTGTTCTGACATTCTCGAAACGGCTTCTTTGCTAAAACCAAGATATCCCATGATATTGGTATCAATGATGTATTTCCAGTCTTCAAAAGTACATTCAGTAATTCCATCAGCCGGAAGACCCGCATTGTTGATCAAAATGTCAATGCCGCCAAGTTCTTCATCTACTATTTTTAAGATCGTATCTATATCTTCTTTTTTCGTTACATCAGCGGGAGTGCCGTAAAGTTCACAATTAGGAAAATGTTTTTTAATGTCATCAAAAGCCTGTTTAAAGTCTTCATGATCTCTGCCAAAAATAAGTACACGACCTCCAAGAGAAACCAATAAATCAGCAGTTGCTTTTCCTATTCCGGTAGTACCGCCTGTTATCACAATTCTTTTATCTTTAATGTTTTGTCCAAAATATTCAGTTAGCTTTCTCATGATGTTTTTTTTATTTGTGGTACATTACCATTGTACTTTAATTAAGCCCTTGCCTGAAATTTCGTATTCGTGTATTTTTAGGTTTTCTTTGAATGGTTTCAGGGTTTCCTTATTCTGAAATACTTTCATTTGAATTTTGTGATCGTTCTTTTTTATAATTTTTAGATTGTAAATCATATCCTTATCTCCATCCAGTTTTATAGTAAGTGATTTTCCTCTTTTGACAGGCTTTATAATAGGATAATCTATAAAAAGGAGAAAATCTTCATCGATTTTGATGTATTGCCTTGGTACAATTCCAAATGCCATTCCAGCGCCATAAACTTCCTGGCCAACCTGACCACTTTGTTCCCAACCATTATACAAATCTTCTAATGGCACCCATAAATTATGTTGTATTTCTCCAGTTTTTACTTCTTCAGAAAGCATTTCTTTTGGCAGCATAGGTGGATAATAGTACGCAATTCTATTGACGGCATATTTAATAAATTCCGGGATTAAAGTTTTCAACGATGGTAATATATCTACGTCTTTTGCCTGAATAAAATACTCTGATAATGCGGCGTAAACCTCTAATTCTTCATATGCCGCGGTATATGGCGCATTATTGAGCGGAAATATGGAAAAGAAATTAGTGTAGTTTTTACCAAAACCATATTTGCAATCATAAAGCTGTACATTTTTAAATAATCCGGTAAGACAGGTGTTGCTTATATCCAGATATATTTTTTCATGGGTAATTTTATACAATTCTAATAATGCTCCGGCCGCAAAAGCTGTATTGTTAGCCTGATACAAAATTTCAATACCCAATGTTGCTAATTTTTTTGCTGCTTTTTTTGCTTCGTTTAAATACCTTTTTTCTTTGGTTAATTTAAAAAGCAGCAGCATTAAATGAGCATATGCGCCAGGAACATCTCTTTCTCCGCCGGCACCCGGAGCTGTTTCTTTCTTGATTATTTCAAGCGTTTCCATATCGTAAAATACGGGCCATGTATATTTAAAATGATGCGCCACTTTTATGACATAATCAATAGAATCTAATACAAGTTTCTTAGCTGTCTGGTCTCCATGTAAAGCCAGTCTGGCCAAATTCATTAAGGGATGGTGTAAATACCAGGAATCCATCACCATTTCTTTCTTTTGTTCTTCAGACTGATCCAGTTTATTGGCAAGTGCCGGAAGCCATCTGTTAATACAATTAATTTTTGGATCGTAAAAAGCGGGTAATCCTTTAATTAAATCATCGTATAGCGGATGTTTTTCGCCACTCCACTTTTCGTATTCCTTAAAAGGACTTAATACCGCAAGCTGAACCATACTTTCAGCTGGAGTTTCGTAGTCGCATAGATAGGCATTTAGATATGGAATTCCATTTGTTTGTGTCCAGGAACCTTTGTTATTATAGAGATCTGTCAAAACTTTTTGAGCAATTTCTGGCCAGTTGTGATATTCAATTCTTGGTTGTTGAAGCACTTTATATACCTTAACAAGATTATTTAAAAAGTGCTCACAAATTGACGACGTTTCTTTAATTACTTCTTTTTGCAGTACTACATAAGCATCTGATAGTATAAAAGCCTTACCTGAAGGAAGAGGCAGTTTATCTGTAATAGGTAATTTAAATCCGATTTCTGGCCACTTTCCCCCAACTGTATTTTTTGATTCCGTTTGGGTCGCTTCGCAATATTCAGACAGCGATGTAAGATTTTGATAATAAAAAAAGGATCCAGTCTTGGGTTTTGTTACACTGGCAAATATTAATCCTGATCTGGAACCAAATTGTTCCATATGAATTGTTCCGTTTGTATTTTCTACGTTGCCATTTTGTGTAAGAGGCATTATATCTCTTGGCCAAAATGGAATCATCAAAGCAGTATTTGCCGTAAAAGTGGTGATATAATGGAAGAGAGGTGTTGCCGGATCCGGAAAATCAACACGAACTTCATAACTTCCAAGTTTAGAGTTTAATAAAATAACTATTGTTTCTTCATCATTAAAGAGATTGGCAACTTCAAAACAGCTGTTCATTCCAAATGCTGTACGAAAAGCCAACTTTCCGTTTTGGGGAAGGAGAACCACGATCCATAAAGAATCGCCTGTGTTGTAAAATTGATAAGTATAATCAAGAACTTTTCTTTCTAAAAGTAATTCACTATTCTCAATATCTTCCTGAGCTGTTGCGCTCCAAGGTGTAACTGTATGCATAATGATAATTTTAAAGGGATTAAAAAGATTCTTTTTATTATAAACTCTGAAAACATGTGTTATTCACCAGTCTCCATATGAGGTGCATCAACAGGTTTGGACTGTGGCGAACCTATTTGCCTTAAATAAACAGAAAGGATTATTATGGCAAATACAGAGAGAAATTCGCTTTGCCAGTTTTGAAAGGATTCAAACCAAAATCTTGAATCTGCGATATAATCTGAGACAAACTCTAAAGGCATTCCTTTTAAAGCTAATTGCTCATTTTCATCTTTTAAACTTCCATAAAAATGAAGTATAAAAGAAATTACAAATAGTAATAATAACGCAATAGTGAGGGAATGTTTATAAAGAGCCAGAATCCAGCCGCCTTTTTTTACAGGCCAGGGCGCATTTTTTCGGATAGGCGAGGGTTCTCGGTCCACTTCTTCATCTTTATCCAAATCTTTGGATTCAGATGATCCTTTTTGCATTAAAAAAATAGTGAATATAACGAACAAGGCCATTTGAAGAAATTCGCTTTCCCAATTCTCAAAAGTCGATTGAATAAAATGACCTGAAACAAAATAGGCAGAAAGATTTATTGCAGTACTACCTTCTTCAATAAGCTCCTTGTTATGTTCTTCAAATCCGAAAATTATCTGACCAACCAGAGATGCAATAAATAATGCTAAAAAGCAGATACATAAACCGTTGTTGCGTAAAAAGTTTTTCATGTTAGTATTTGTTTATATCAAAATTGACAAATACTTATGAAAAGTAATTATATAATTAGATTTAGAATTTATAAAATTCGTAAGATAAAATAACAAGCAATTACCAAAATACTCAGGCATTTGATTAAGGTGTAAAATCTCCAATGTTAAGTTTTTAGTTTGAAGTAAAACTTAACATTGGGCAATTGCTTTTAGCGGTATATTTGTTAATAATTAATTAACATTAAGATAAAGTAGAAATAACATTAATGATTATTTAAAATTCACCTCTAATAAATATAAGCCATATGAAAGAAAAAGAGAATGCAAATGAATTAAATCAACCTTTAGGAAATGAGAACTTGAGTGGAGAAGTGGTTGTAAATGAAATTGCTTCTGAAAATGAAGTAAAAACAGAAACAACAAATTCAAATCCAGAGGTATCAGTAAAGCCAAAAGGTACCAATACAAGAAAGAAACCTGTAAAGCCTGAAGTTTTAGTACCAGAAGCTACAGAACAAAAAGAAGAAGCTGTTTCGGCAGAGGCTTTGGAAAAGACGGAAGAAATTGTTTCAGAAGATAAAAGTAATAGTAAATCTAAAAAGAAGAAGACCAAGATGAAAGAAAAAGACGCAAAAGACAAGGACAAAGAAAAAGCAAAAAAGAAAAAACAACTAGCTAAGAAAAAAGAAAAAGCGAAAGAGGATAAAAAGAAAGATAAAGCTAAAAAAGCCAAGCAAAAAGCAAAAGCTAAGAAGCAAGCCAAAGCGAAAAAAGCAAAAGATAAAGCTAAGGCAAAAAAAATAGCTAAAAAGAAAGCTAAAAAATCGAAATCAAAATCGAAAAAGAAGAAATAAAAATAAAGCCCTGAAATTTTTCAGGGCTTTATTTTTATTATCTATTCAAGCAGTATATTTTTTGATTTAACCTCTCTTATAAGATATAATGATTCTCTGATGTGGTTTTTAATTTCCATGGCCGGAGTTTTTGTCATTTCTGAAGCATTTTTTGCAAGCATTTCAATATTCATTTTCGCAGATAACAAATCAGATTCAAAAGCTTTAAGAACTGATTTTTTTAAAACAACATTTTTATTGTAGTAATAAATTGCATTATGGAGATCTTCAATTTGTCCGGTAAAATCTAAAATGGCTTTTTTAGAAACGGCCCGACTGTAATAATTTGAAAATTCCAAAGGATTGGTTTCAATTGCTTTATCAAAATCTTCTATTGCATTGTAATGAAAATTCATTTTTTGAAGACAGTCGCCTTTAAGTTTATAGGCATCCGGCTGTGAATCACAATTCGAAATAGTACTCAGACATACCAAAGCATCCTCGTATTGGTTAGCCAAATAAAGCTTTTTAGCTTTTTCTAAATTCTCTGACGATTTATCAATTATCGAATTTGAAAATTTCCCCTTAAATTTTACCATTAAACTAGTGAACCATTTCATAATATTTTTAATTTTTGGTGAATGATAGTTTTAAAACAGGTAAATGATTTGTAATTTTTGGGGGATTTAAATATAATTATTTTTTTGTAATGTTTTGATTTATAGATGAAAATAAATTTTGATTTATATTTCTAAAGCTGCTAAAATTTCTTTAATTGAAAAATAGGCACCACATACAAATTCGTCTGCAGCTCCGTAATATATAGTAATTTTATCACCTTCAACGACGTGGCCATTGGTAAAAACCACATAACCGAAAAAGCCACTCAATTCATAATTTTCCTGCGGACTCATTATAGGTTCTACCGTACGGGCAATAACTTTAGAAGGATCCTCAAGATCCATTAAAAATGCTCCAAGACAATATTGATGTTCTGCATTTGCTCCATGATAAATTTCGAGCCATCCTTTATCTGTTTTAATTGGAGCCGCGCCGGCACCAACTCTGGCACTGTCCCAAAGTCCCATTCGTGTTCCCAGAAGAAATTGGTGATTTCCCCAATGAATTCCATCGGGAGATTCGGCCAGCCAAATATAATTTCCTCCAATTTGTGGACTTGATGGTCTGTGTAAAGCGTAAAATTTGCCGTTTATTTTTTCTTCAAAAAGGGCAACATCTTTATTATGTGGCGGAAATATCATGCCTTTTGTTTCGAAATTTTTCCAGTCTTTGGTCGTACGCAATCCAACTCCAACACCGTTAGAAGAAACTGCTGTATAAGTGATGTAATATTGATCATCTAAATAACTAACTCTGGCGTCTTCTATACCAAATTGTTCTAATATTCCTGAACCTACAAGAGAATTGAAGCCTTCAGGAGTATAAAAATGAATTCCGTCATCACTGCACAATAGACGAAGATGAGAGAGTGTGGTCAAATAATCTAGTCCTTTGTATTGTATTACTCTGGCATCAGTAGCAACAAGATCAGGATCGTTAAGCGGTATTTCAATAATTTCGATTTTACCTAATGCGTTTACCACAGGAAAAAAGATAACTCCTTCTTTTTGAGCTATACTTTCTGCAACCCTAACTAAAAGCCATGTTTTTCCTTCGAAAACAAAAACGCCCGGATTTAAAAGACTGATAATTTGTAATTCCTCGCTACTTGCCTGTAAATCTTTAGGCATCAAAAGTGGATTCTCGGGAAATCTTCGTGCAATATCGCTCATAATTTATTTGTTTAAATTCATTAACAATCTGGAGCCGGCAAAATAAGGAACATAAAAATAAGCAATTTTGTGGTTATGTTATTTTATATAATAAGAGTTTTGTTTTGCATGATTGACATTGCGACATAATTATAAAGATAGAAATTCACCTGGATTTGTTTTGTTTTAAACTGTTTTAAGTTATTGATATTTAATACTTTATAAGTTGCTTAATGCTTTAAATTTAGTCCGATTACTAATGCATTAGTTAAAATACTAACAAATTAGTTTGTCTACTAATTAATTAGTAGTATATTGCATGAAATTTGTAACCATGATAAAACTAGCAAAAAGAGAAGAACAGATCATGCAGGTGTTTTGGGATTTGAACAAAGCTTTTATAAGAGATATTATTCCATTATTACCAGATCCGAAACCACATTATAACAGTGTGGCCACAATAGTGAAAATATTGGAAGAAAAAGGTTTCCTGAATCATGAAACAGCTGGAAATATGCATTGTTTTTTTCCGGTAATCAGTAGGGAAGAGTACCAACAATTTGCGTTGAAGGATATCGTTAGTCAGTATTTTGATAATTCTTATCCCCGAATGTTGGCCTTTTTTGCCAAAGAGCAAAAACTTTCAGAAAAAGAATTAGATGAAATAGTAAATATTATTAAAAAAGAAAAGATATGATACCTTATATTCTATATTCAGCGCTTATTCTTACTGCCTGTTTGGTATTTTACAAACTACTTTTGCAAAAAGAAACTTTCTTTCATTTAAACCGGTTTGTATTACTTTCCTGTATGGCATTGGCTTTTATTTTGCCATTGGTTCCTGTTCCTCAGCAATTATCTTTCAGAAAAATTGCTGTCGAAAAGCCTGTTATAGTAGCAAAAAACTCATTTAATTCTAGTGTAACTCCACCATTAAAAGAACAAATTCAACAACCAACTCTCATTGAAGAAACAAAGCAAGTGATTAATATTGAATCATTTACTAAGTTGTTGATTTATCTGTACTGGTTTGGCGTGATAATTTTTGCACTTAACTTTTTGATGCAGGCTATTTTATTATTTTATAGAGCCTATTCAAAGTCGGTTATTCAGGATGGAAAATTCCGTATTGTCGAAATTACGGGCGATAAAGCGCCTTGTTCTTTTGCCAATAATATTTTTATCAATCCCGAAAAGTATGAATGGGAAACCTACAATCAGATTTTGCTGCATGAAAAAATTCATATTGAGCAAAAACATACGATTGATCTTCTGCTTGCCGAGGTAGTTCTAATTTTTCAATGGTTTAATCCTTTTGCGTGGCAATGGAGAAAAGCCTTAGAAACTAATCTTGAATTCCTTACAGATAATCAAATGTTACAGCAAGATGCGGTGGAGAAAGAAAGTTATCAATTCAGCCTGCTTAAAGTAGCGGCGCCACAATTCCCTTTGAGTCTTACAACTAATTATAATCAATCATTATTAAAAAAACGAATCATCATGATGAACTCAAAAAAATCAAACGTGCACACCACCTGGAAATATTTTTTCCTGGTGCCAATTATGGTGCTGTTTGCCTGCCTTTTTAATCAACCGGCAGCGCAAAGTCAAAACCTTGTTTCTAAAGAAAAAGAACAAAAACAAGAAGGGCATTCAAACATTCAGAGCGGAATGGAAACAGAAGGAAATTGGTTTGCCACTATCAAAGGCAATACCGTAAATATTCAATTTAAGAGCGATGAGAAAGATAATTCTTCGAGCACTTTTCAGTTGAGTGAATTTAAAGATCTTCCCAGAGACCAACAAGGGACATTTACGTTAACTCGTGAAGCCGGAACAATGACTTTCATTGGTAAGTTTGAAAGCGACAAAGGAATGGGAACATATAAATTTACGGCCAACAAAGATTATGGTACAGCAATGCGTAAGGAAGGAATTGATCTTAAGGAAGATGAAGATCTTATGGTTTTCTTTATGATCAATATCAAACAATCTTTTGTGCAAATGCTTAAGAAAAATGGTTACAACAATCTGGATAAAGATCAACTTATTCCTCTTGCAGCTTTAGATGTAAATGAAGCCTATATTACTTCAATTAAACAAGCAGTTCCTGATATTGATTTAGATAATCTTGTTCCTTTTAGAGCATTGGGTATTGAGAAAGCTTATATCGAGGAAATTCGCAAAGCGGGTTACAAAGATCTTAGTCCGGATAATATTATTGCATTGAAATCTCAAGGTATTGACGGAAAGTATGTTGCTGATTTTCATAATGCTAACAATGCTAAAAATAATGAAGGTACAGATGCTGATATGATTGCATTTAAGTCATTAAACATTGATCAGGCTTTTATTGAATCTTTCAAAAAAATAGGATATGATGATCTTTCAAACGGAGATTTGATGGCTTTGAAATCATTAGATATAACGCCTGAATATATAAATAGTTTTAAGAAAGCAGGTTATAAAGATATCAAAACAGAAGATTTATTTGCTTTGAAATCACTAAATGTAACCCCTGAATTAATATTAGAGTATAAAGATCTTGGGTTTAATAATTTAGATCTTAGTGATGTAGTAGGAGCAAAAGCAGTAGGTGCTACACCTTCTTTTATTAAATCGATGAAAGGAAAAGGGCACGATTTCAAAACCTTAGATAAATATATATCATTAAAAGCTGTGGTGGGAAATTAAAAGAGCCTAAATCAGCTATAAATAACCTGAATTGTAAGACTAATAAAAAGCCCAAACCGAAAGGAATGGGCTTTTTTGTAATTGATTATTAATGACTTTTACTATTCTCAAAACCAAGAATTGTGATCATATAAGGCGTATTCGAAACCTTTATTTTCTTTATAATTGTCATACTTCTCAAATCCAGCTGTAATAATTCTCCCGAAGTTGGAGCGGTGATGTAAGCAAAATTTTCTGTTAGTTGCATTTGAGGTTTTAGAGTAGCATCTGTTGCAGTTTCGCTTATTATTTTCCCTTCTTTTTCAATTTGTAAACTAGTCAGGTTGAATAATTTAAATTCACCAGAATGCAATAGGATTCCGAGTTTTGTGGCGTTGTAGCTTACTTTACATTGCATGATTGCAGTACTTTGCAAAATAGGTTTAATCGTTCCGTTTACCACATCAATTAGGTAAGCACCTTTTGCAGCAGTATAGCCAATAAATTTGCCTTTGGCTTTTGTCTCTAAAATAGTTCCAAACCAAGCAGTTGCAAAATCTTCCGGAAGTGTAATAAGCTTCTGCTTTCCTGAACTTTCAACAACCAAAACGCCGCTTGCAGATCCGAAAACGGCATAAGTTCCGTCTGAAGCATTTCCGTGAATACCTTTTGTCGCCACAGTAGCATCAAAAAGGGTTTTGCCTGTATTATCAATAATTTTTACTTTTTCAGGCAGTGTTCCTGCAACCGAATTATCTTTTACCGTAATAGCATAACTACCATTGGTAAAACTGGCCATTGCACCGTGATGTGCTACTAAACCAGAATTTATTAGTTTGAATTTCGCTCCGGCCGTATTAATTTCTGTTTCTTTGGCAACGGATAATGTTCCGTCTCCGTCATTGAATGTCATTAATTCTCCAATTTTACTTTTAAAATGGGTTGGCATAAGCGATTGGCCAGTCAAACTACCAAACTTTGCAATTCCGTCTACATCAACATGGTCACCGTGGCTTTCAAATCCGCTGTCAAAAGTTTCGACAGTATTATCTGCTCTGTGAATAATTCCGGCGTATCTGCCAGATTCTGTAGTATAAAGTGCTGATTTTGCAAATTTAGCATTAAAGAGATTTGTAGTGGCATCTAATGGATTTACAAGTGTAAGAGCGGTTGTTTTTTCATCAGAAAGCAATATTCTTACGTATTTATATTCTGATAATGTTTCATCCGGAATTGGTGTAGCGTCATCGTCGTCATTGTTACAGGAGATGGTAAACGAAGCTAAAGCGAATAGGAAAATCAGTTTGAAATAATTGTTTTTCATTTTATAAAGGTGTTTAAGTTACTATTTGGAATTAATAATTGATTGTAATTGGCATCGATTTGTAGACACTCAGATTGTAGGTTGTATTTTTATAAAGCACCACCCAATTGTATTGGCCGGATTGCCATGCTTTGTCTGCTGTAATTGCAGTTCCTTCCGCATCTTTTTCGGCGCCAATTGTGATACTTTCACCACCCCAGACCTCATTTATCTTTTGAAGGGTAGCAATTTTTGAAGCTGGAGCAAGACCTTTATGCTCGACCTTTGAGATGATAATTACTTTTTTAAAATCCAGATTATCGACACTTTCAGGATGATAGTTGAGACTCTTTTTTATTAAAACAGAATATAAGATACCATCTCCCATAATTTGACTTACCTGTGCGTGTGCGGTGAGCAGGTCATTCTTTTTGAAGATTAATTCCGGTTCTGTCCAGGTTTCCATATAATAAATCAAATCGTCATTTCTGGAAAGCATGTCTCTGCCAATTAAAGGATCAGCGGGCATATTCGATGGGTCTGTAATAGTTAGTTCTTCTTTAATTTCGAGCTGGGTCCCGTTTTCATCTTTCACAATAAAATAAAAATCAAATTTTCCTTCAGGAGCTTCGGCAGGAATATTGAAATGTTTGTGTACATTGGTGTTTTTGGCGCCGTTATATTCGATCCATGATAATTCAAACTTCCAGTCCTTGGTATAGATTTCTCCTTTTTTGGGAAGGATTTTTAGTTGTATACCGGCAATTTTATTGCCTGCTACAACATCGGCATTAAAATGAAAATCACGACCAATAAGGGCACGCTTGTTATTGGCGGTTCCAATTTCGATATTTTCGGCTGTGGGTTTGGATACAATAGTTTCATTGTCGTCGTTATTGCAAGCCGTAAAGGCAGCGAAAGCAACAAATAGCAGGAGAAATGATTTTACTTTTTTCATAGGTTTAGGAATTAAATTTGATTTATAGTGCATTTTATTTAGATATTAAAAAGGGAATTTTCACCGATAGAATAATGTTTCTACTGGCTTCGGGTAGTTCGATTAATCGATAGAAACTGGTATGATTGAGGTATTTGGTATTGAACAAATTCTGAACCTGCAGGCTAATAATGAAATCCTGTTGTGCTGTTGTCATTTTAGTTCCCACTGCGAGACTAAATACATTACTGCTTTCTGTTTTTTTCTCCGGAGGAACAATTTGATTTTGCGCAGCCGTATAACGGTAATCAATTGAAAAATAAGTATCTCTTAAATTTTTGATTTCCGGTGTATAATTCAATCCAAACAAAACGGAGGCAGGCGGCGAAAAGGGAAGTGTATAGCCTTTTTTACTGCCTGATAATTGTTCCGAGTATAGATACTCCGCCAGGATTTCGCCACTTAAGTGAGGCAGGAATTGATAACGGGTTTGCAATTCGCCACCGTAACGCATGACGCTGCTTTGTTCGTATTCAAAAACCTGATTACCGGCACCATAATAAATATCATGCTGAGAAGTGGGATTCAGGTAAATGTAATTAGGAAAATAATTGAAAAACGGACTCAGTTGAAATGACCATTTATTCGATTGCCATTCCATACCAAGATCTAGCTGATAAGAGCGTTCGGGAGCTAAATCGGGATTTCCTTTCTCAAATCTAAAATAGTGATAATTGACACCGTTTGATGCAAGTTCCTTTGCAATTGGCATTCTAAAACTCGTTCCCAGATTTGCCTTTAACGACCATTGCCCAGGAGTATAATTTACACCAGCCGACCAGTTAAAACTGCTGAATGTTCTTGTCAGTTTTTCAGAACGTTTTAAATATTCGGAAGTAGTTTGGCCGTTTGCTGTAATTTCACTCGGAAACCAGTCTGTGTATTGTTTCATTTCAATTTGACCATAATCCAGTCGCAGTGCGCCATGAAGCAGCCATAAATCATTGAATTGCATTTTGTCGTAAACAAATAATCCGGCATTGATTTGGTTAAAAGCCGGGATTAAAAAGCTCCAGCCATTTATTTCATTTTGTTGTCTTTCACCATTTAGTCCTATAGTAAGTTGATGATTTTGGATTGAAAATCCATCTTTAATTGATGCAGAAAAAACTTCTTTATCGTATTGTCTTTCCAGGTTTTGTGGTGCGTACATGTCAACAGGATAGACAGGTGGCATATATCCATGATTGACATAATGGCTGTATTCTCTGCGGAAATTCTTCTGAAAACCCAATTGCGTCTCTAATTGATGGGTACCCAATTGAAAAGAAGTTGTATTACTAATTTTGGTATGAGTAACTTCCTGAAAAGGCATCAAAATATCCCTGCTCGATTTATCATGAAGTGCTGTATCTACATTTCGCGGTTCGAGACCGTGCGCATTGGCAAAAAAGCCACTTTTGCTGTAAATATTACTGAAATAGAGAACCGATTTAAATTTTTCAGCAACAAATCCGGCGCTTGCATGCCAGTCAAGTTCGCGTCCTGCTGTGTTGCGTAAATGATTTTTATAAAGCGGAACGGCATAATTGTAAACCTGCACCGTATCTGTTGGAACGCGATAATCACCATAATCCATAGCTGTTATTCGGGTATCAAAAAACCATTTTTCATTACGACCAAAAAGGTTGATCGATCCTCCAAATTGTTCATTATTGCTTTTGCCGGTAAAATCAACACCTCCGCCTAATGTGTTTTTAGAAGGAAATGGTACAGGTTTTATGTTGACAGCACCACCAATAGCATCAGATCCATAGATAAAAGAGGAGGGACCTTTTATGATTTCTACACGATTTACGGCATATTGATCAATTTCTAAACCATGATCGGCGCCCCATTGCTGACCTTCGTGTTTAATACCATTTTCGACAACAATAACCTGATTAAAACTCAGTCCGCGAATTAAGGGTTTTGAGCCGCCAGAGCCAATGGAAATGGTTTTAACCCCCGGAATTCTTTGCAAAGACTGCATTAGGCTTCCGCCGAGATTCCGCTGAATAAAACTGCTGTTTACGATTTCAAGATTAAGCGATGCTTCTTTTTTGCGTCGCATTTCATATGAATCTGTAATGATAACTTCTTGTAATTCTTTTATTTCCGGATGCAATAGTATCTTCGGAATTATAATTTCGTTTTTATCTAAGGAAAGTTTCATTTCATAAAGCGCGTAACCAGAATAATGTACTGTTAGAAACTTCGAATCTTTTGGCATTTGATTAAAAAAGAAATTACCCAGTTTATCTGTAATTGTGGTTGTATTGGATGGATGAAGGGTAACAATAGCGCCTTCTAATGGCTTTTGACCATTAGAAAATACGCTACCCGACAGACGAAAAGTTTGCGCTGAAGTCTTTGTTCCTATAGTAAAACAAAAAAGTAACAGGCAAAAGGTTCTCAATCGATTTGATTTATTTTTATACATCAAAAACAACTTATAAAACTTTAATACTTAATCCTTTGATGGTTTGCCAACCCTCTTTATCCGTTAGGCGAATCATAAAGTGATAATCACCCGGATCAACATCATTCGGAATCGTGATTTCCTGCGTTGCTTCGTAATTTTTTTGACCTGCAGGAATTGTGACAGAATTGATATACAACATAGGATTTACAGGCTTTTTGACAGGTTCAGTATCACAATTATTGACTTCAGTACTGTGCGTGTGATGATCAAAATTGTGGTGAATGTCCAGACTGTAAGATCCTAATTGAGTATTGTCTGTAAATTTTGCCCTGAACGTAATTTTCTGTCCGCGCGTTACTTCGCTGCATTGTATTGGGAATGCATTTGCAGCCGAAACATCAATTACAGGATATTCGGTATCAATTTCATTTTTGTCACTTTCACAAGAGGTGAGAGCAAAGGCAGTTAAACAAAAGAATACAAGGATTCTGATTGTTGCGTGTTTGAGAGTATTCATAACTATAAAATATGGGTTACAGAGGAGTGCATTTCGTATAGGAAATGGTTAAAAGGAAAATGTGAAATGAGAAATGTGAAATGTGAAAAGTAAAATGAAGTATTGCACCGTTTACACGATGTAATGTTGCCTTGATAATTTAGAGCATGTTTGAAACGTACTATATTTTCTAAACTGAAATAATTTGAAGTTTGGTCTTGAAAGACTGCACTTTATAATCAGATACAAGAAAAATCAGATAAATAGCAAGTATTTGGAAAAAGCATAAATACTCTTTCGAAACTATTTTCTTCTAAAACACATCAATGCACTTCAATTCAAATTGAAATGATTTTACTTTTTATGGTTTTAGAAAACAGGAGGCGCCCTAAGGGAAAATAAAGAGCCTTTGAAAAACTCAGAAAAGGAGTTGGCATAAAAATGTACGGTGTGAATTAACGTACTATTTTTATAAAACTGAAAACAGCTAAAAGAAAAAGTAGCAACCGGACTAAATTTGAAATGACAAATAGCACACTCTTCGTTAGAATGATCGTGTACTTTTAAGTCGGTTTTAGTGGTGTGGAACTGTAGTTTTACAGTTTTATGCGAAGCATTGTGACTTTGTATGTGTTCATAAGAATGTATCGCCGGAAATAGTATTGCAAATACTACAACCAACGGCATGAAAAGAGATATTATTTTGAATTTCTTTATCATTATAATGAACAGTGCTTAACGCAATGTTGTTGCAAATATAAAATTCTTATTTGTAAATGCAACATTGTTTCAATAAAAAATCAACTATAAAAAATCCTTATGTATATAGACATAAGGATTAGTGTATTATCAGTAAACTAATTTTTTAATTATCACAAAAAGCACCAATTTGCTTTAAATGTCTTTCTGTTTGATATTTATTAAAGTTGTCCCATTTTGGCGCAACAGTTGTTTTTTGCCCATACATTGCATCCAGACAAATGTTGTTGTCTTTGTATTTATCGTGTAAAACAGCCAGAATTTTAAAGAAAAATTCGTCAAGCATTGTGATAGCTTCAAATTCAGATTTTAATGCATCATAATTACTATCTGACGGATTTACTAATTGAAGCAAATCTAAAACTTCTTTCTTTTCTTCTTCATTAATTTCAGTCGCATAACCCATTTTTAAGGTTTTAAAAACCAAATTATTCCAGGCTTTGCTGTCATGTCCCCATTGTACATCAGGAAGATTTAAAGAGTGCTCACAAATCAAAATAATTGAAAAAAGAACATCATTTAGGTATTCTGCCGGGAATTCATCAAAACTTCTGAATTCAAAACCGCTTTGGTACATTTTTTCCTGATTAAAATCAAGCCCCACTTCCGAAAGCATTTCATATTCCATTTCAGTTTCGATCTGATCACGCCACCAAACGTTTTCTTCCTTTTCAAATTTTAGCAGCTTTCTAAAATTATCTACATTATAAGTTAGAATTTTCCCTTTTGGCATTGCTTTATTATATGTTCCTACGCCAATGTAACGCGACATTGCATTTCGCATAGAACCTAAGGTAAATTTCTTGTCAAGACTGTATTTGTCGCTGATCACACCCATAATGTCAGGACTTCCAAGTGTTGCTATAAAAAACGGTTCAAACCATTGCAATAAATAAATCGCGTTGGCATGTGTTTTTTCAAAATCATTGTAATCAACAATTCGGCTATCTTCAGTCAATGATGGCAAAGTAATATGGAAATGGTACGTTCCGTTATTAAACAAAACCAGGTTTTCCTGATTGGTCATGAACATATTAAGACCGTTGTTATAATCCGGAAAGTTTAATTTTCCATTTAAAACAGATGATTCATTGATTTTATCCAGAAACAACTTTTTAGTTGCTTTTAATTCTTTGCACGAATCCGCAATTGTACGATTTTCAAAATATTTGGTTACAAATTCGATCGAATCGCCATCAAAATGTACAGAGCCCATTGTTTTGTTTCTTTGGGTAATCATGCTTTGAATATTGTACGGCTGATCTTCAAGGAAAAGTTCCATGATCGATTTCCCTAAATATTCTGGATTTTCAATTGGTTCTGCGCTTACTTCACCAGTTGCTGTGTCAAGCAATGGTTTTATTGGAGATAATGTTTTATGCTGATAGTTGATATCCAGTTTTTCCAGCGAATGACTGTTCATCATTCTGCTCACTTTATAGTTTTCTTTTGAGCTAAAAGCTTTTTTCAAAACAGGAGCAAGGCTTTCTGGTTTATAGCATTTTCTATAATCTATGCTGTATTTTTCAAAACCAATTTTTTCTTGTATAAACTCACCAGAAACTATTAAGGATTCCTCAAATTGCATATAGGTTTCGTTTTCTAATCCAATTCCCCAATAATATTTTTTTGTCTGATTGTCTTTCATTTATACTAATTTTCTTTTTATGGTTATGTAATTTATAAAGTTGTTTTTTATTCGGAAATACAAATCTATTTGGTCAAGACCAGAGACAAAAAAGCTGCAACGGATCGCATAAATTGTTGCCTCCATTAAAAAAGTTTTATTTGACTTTTAGAATTTAAGAAATGTATATTTAGTTTCAGGAATTTTGCACTTATATCGACTGAAAGACTGATGAAAAAGTAAAATTTTATAAAGGGGCTTATAAAACTATAATCGTTATTAATTACTTTTATATCAATAATTTAAGCAGATGAATAGCCTAATTGTACTTTTTAGCTATTCCTGTTTTTTCCAAGTTGCAAAAGTAGTGTTTTATTATGTTATTTCCAAGTGGTTAACACGCTGAAAATCAATTATTTTTGTGAGTGTTTGACTAACAGCTCAATTGCTTTTATTTATTCATGATAATAAAACACAAAAGAAGAATATAATTCGTCATTCCACCAGTCTTTTCTTACTTCCGAAAAATAATTGTAATTCAGTTTTCCAGCCTGAGATTGCAATGGATATAGGACAACACCGTTTTCACGATAAGCTTTATGCAAATCTGTTTCCGGAACTACGGGAACAATATGTCCGGAAAGTCCTTTTTCTCTTCTTTTGGCACAAATTATTCCAATTCCGCCATTTTCATTTACCTTATTTTGAATTTCTTCGGCAGTAAACATTTTTTGCCAGCCAAAATTAGGTCCCCATTCAGAAAACCAATCGGTTATGGCGCTAGAATAAATTCTGTCTACGGTTTTCTCAAAAATAGCTTCAACCTCTTGTCCTTGTGCCATTTTTTCAAGAGATTCCTCTGTCCACCAAACTGTTGGAAGATAAACTTTAGAGAAATAGCAATAATCATAAGAGTAAACATTGCAATACGTATCTTCTACAGTTCGCTGATATCTAATACTATTTTCAACATCAAGTTTAGCAATCAGTAGGTGAATACTTTCTTTTTTGCTTACGGCATCTGTCAAATCTCTAAAGGTAATATCAGGATCACTAAGCGGTGTTTCTTTCATTTCCATAGAATCTAATCGAGATTCAGGATCAGGTAATAAATCTGCTTTTTTTATTAGACTGTTTAGTATTTGGTTGTCAGCCAATGATATAGATGTCGGTGATACGATATGATTTTCCATCTTTACTGCTTAAAATTAATTGATTTAACGAAGCAGGAACAGGATCATTCACACAACGAATTTTGTAAACCAAAAAGTAAATATAATGATTTTAAGTTTTCCAGAGCGTTATAGAAAAAGTTCCCTTTTCTCTTTCCCTATCTGATAATTCCTTCGCAAAACCTTTACTGTTTTTAATCAATGCAATTCTGGGAGTTTTTATAAATTCAATAAGATTGTAATTAGACAATTTTAGGATTAGATCATCGATTTCTTTTTCGTTTCCAATGGATTGAAATACAGTATAATCGCTCTCGATAGAAACGGCTATGGCATTTGTTTTTTTTAGAAAACTACTCAAATTATCTTCATAGATGATAGCTGTTGGTACTTTAAAAAGAGAAAGCTGTTTCCAAATAATTTCTTCATTAGTATTGCAATAACATTTATAAACTTCAATAATTTTTTCTATTTGAGGTACTAAATTTTGTACGACTTCAGAAGTTTCTGTCACTACGATCGTGAAACGGGATATTTGATCAACTTCAGAAGAAGAAAAATTAAAGCTTTCTATTTTAATTTTTTTCCTTGTGAAGATTAAAGTGATTTTTTGGAATAATTGTATTTGATCTTCGGCATAAATTGTAAAGGTGTATTGGTTTTTCATGGCTTTTCTTTTTGAGTATTTGTTTATTATTTGATGTACTTTTTTCAAAAAAAAACCTTTCTCGTTTTGAAGGAGAAAGGTTTTTATTATTGCGCAATAGAATCCTGACTCGTCATGTGATACGAATAATAATAATTGTGATAATGTTAGTTGTTACGTTTTTCATTGTTGTTTAAAACAAAAGACCTCCTGATTAAGGAGGTCTTTAAATTATATTTTTAGATATATTATATAACACCTCTCTATAGACACCTAATAATGGCTACATTAATTATAATAGAGATGTTAATACTGTTTTTCATTTGTTTTTCTGAGTTGCAAATATATTGATTTTTAATTAACCGTATTGTTTTAATTGAAAAAAGGCAGATGGTTTTACTCAATGCTAAATCAGTATTTTTATTTTAAGAATTTCCTTCTGCACTATTTGAACTATAGATTTGTTCGGTAGCCTTAAATTAAACCTTATTTGGTTTACTAACATATTTATTGCCTCTAACAAAAAATCTCCACGGCAAAAAAGCATCTTCCTGTGCATATGCGACGCCAACTCTGGGTGAGGCTACAATCTGATCATCCGGATATCTAATACTATAATCTTCTATCCAGATTTCTTCTCCGCCTAAATCTTTTTGATTAAATGAATTATCAATTCCCAAAGCCTTAGCCGCAGAACCCGGACCAGATGAAATAGCACTTTTGTTAATCGACATATTACGTCTTAGTTCCATTATTTCTGTACCAATCATAGGTTCGATTGCTCTTATTAATACTGCATGAGGCTCACCTCTAACGGAGGTAACGACATTGAACAAATGATGTATGCCATAACATAAATATACATAAGAAACACCCCCTTCGTTGTACATTATTTCAGTTCGATTGGTACGTCGTCCGCCATAGGCATGAGAAGCTTTGTCTATTTCGCCAAAATAAGCTTCCGTTTCTACGATTACACCCGCTGTTATTTGTCCATCAATTTGAGTGAACAACACTTTTCCGAGCAAATCTTTTGCCAGGAAAATTACGTCTTGATTCAGATAATAAGATAATGGTAACTTCAAAATTGATCTTTTTTCTTTAAATATCGCCCTCTTGGCTCATCGCCCTCATGAAGTATAATTTCAGAATGTAGAAACGCTGCAGCTTCTGCTGAATCTTTCACTTTGACAGCACTGCGTTCTAACATTTCCGATTCAAATTCATTTAGTACACTTTCCCGCAATCCAACTTTTTTCCAATGCGATAAAGATTTACATCCTTTTGCTATTCCACGAGCCAACGAGAGCGCATCCAAAAGGGCCTGATTTGCACCTTGTCCTTTAAAAGGACTCATTGGGTGAGCTGCATCTCCAATAAGAGTCACTTGTCCACCTTTTTCTAATAATTCTATATTGAGTAATTCTCTGTCGTATACAGGATAGCCGGAAATCTGAGTTTCTAAAGTTGCAGTTAAAATTTGTGGAATAGGATCGTGCCATTGTGTTCTGCGACAAGCTTCTTCCTTGAGTGCCTGAGGTCCCTGAGCGCTTAATGCTTTGGCTTCTTCTTCTGACATTGGAAAACTAAGTTGCCACATCACAGAGTCAGATGCATAAGGCATTATATAGATTCGCTCATTACCATTGGCTGTTTGAAATACCGTAGCAGAATCTAATAAAGAACTATTAAGATCTTTGAGAACATTTAACGGACAAATTCCCAATATTACAATGCAACCAAGATAACGTAAAGGGGTAATGTTTTCACCAATTAGTAATTTTCGTACCGCACTACGAATACCATCAGCCCCAACCACAAGATCGGCTTTAATGACTTTTACTTCTCCATTGACCTGAAAGCTAATATCCAAAGATTTATCATCGGATTTTTTTAAATCAATTAATTGATGTCCCCATTGCACCACATCATGTGCACCGAGTTGCTCTAATAAAGCTAAGCGCAAGGATTGCCTTGCTATATGAACATTTGTGCGTTTAGGAGATTTTTTTTCCTCCAACTGCAACCACTTTCTGATTCCCCATTCACCGATTACTTTTCCGTCTGTGGTATGAACTATATGTCTTGTTGAAGTAACTCCTTCTTTTAAAGAGAAAATTCCCAATCCCTCAATCGCTTTACTGGCTTGTTGCAAGGTGAGTCCGTAGCCCTGAGATCGTGCATCGAAGTTGTTGTCACGCTCATAAAGAGTAAAAGGAATTCGACGGTGTAAACAAGCTACAGCCAGAGCAACTCCTCCAATACCACCACCGATAATCGCAATGTGTGGATAATTTTCTTTATCAGCAATAGGAGAGTTGACAGAAGGAAGTAATCCAGATCCTGAACAATTCAGGCATAAATATAG
Organism: Flavobacterium sp. GW821-FHT11G01; assembly: GCF_058808175.1. NCBI lineage: Bacteria > Pseudomonadati > Bacteroidota > Flavobacteriia > Flavobacteriales > Flavobacteriaceae > Flavobacterium > Flavobacterium sp. GW821-FHT11G01. The sequence continues at coordinate 45,747 of NZ_JBXARK010000004.1, forward strand.
ATGAGCCTTAGGACGAACAGGAACCTTTCCTTCACCATTTGTTTTTTCAAACTGGTCGAGTTCTGTCTTGTAGTGGAGTCTGACTTTCTTACTGAGTCTTTGACTTTTTTTGCCTCGTCCTTTACATTCGGGACAAATGGTCCAGCTTGTCTGTTTATTCTCCAATTTTTCTTTCTTTAAAAAAAGACTCTATTAATAGATGCTTTTTGCGCGGTGCAAATTTAGGATAAAACATTACTACTACAAGCTTACTTTGGAATTTTTATACACACGTAAAATGCAAGTTGAGAAAAAAGTAGCTGATTAAATTATATTATTATAAGGAAATTTAACACTTTAATATGGGAATTATATAAATATTAACATTTCAAAATGTAAAATAATTTGTAAGATAAATCATAATTTAGTGAATACCAAAAATATAAGTCGAATGAAATTACCTACACAGTAATAATGCCAAAATGTAGGTGTTTTCATGACAATTTTATCTAATTAATGTCTTGATTTTTCTTTAAAAATTTGTTTTTACAATTATTTAATACTCAAAATTAAATATTATGAAATATAAAATGACGACGTTAATTGTATTCTTATTATTTTTTTTATCACTTAAAGTTTATTCATTTCAGGGCGAGGGACCTCCGCCACCAACCATTCCACCACCAGTGGGATTACCAGCTTCAATCAATGATAAAATTTTATTTTTAATTGCTTCTGCTATTCTGCTAGGCTTTTTTGTTGTCAGAAAAAAGAAAACATAAAATGTTTTGACAACTAAATCTGTATGTAATTTTTAGTATACTCTAAATATTGGAATTATGAGAAAAATATTATTTTTATTGTTACTTAGTACTACAAAATGTTTGGCTCAGATTTATTTTGGATCTACTGCTAATATGTACGTTAAAAACGAAATTCTTTTTGTAACGCAGAACATTAATTTAGCAACAAACTCAAATTTATATCTTCGAAATAATGGACAATTAATTCAGGGAACGATTGGTTTATCTACTAATACCGGACTTGGAAAATTATCCGTTTATCAGGAAGGAACAAGTGATAATTTCGAGTATAATTATTGGTGTTCGCCCGTTGGAAATGCTTCTGCAGCTATGGGAAACGAAAATTTCGGAATCACAATGCTTAATCAGCCAATTACATCAACCAACTCAAATGCAGCAACTATTATTAGTGGTAATGACGGAATTGCCAATCCGCTTTCGATATCATCAGTTTGGATTTATAAGTTAGTAAATGCAAATAATTATTCGCAATGGCTGTTTGTTGGTAATGCCAGTACTATAGGCGCAGGTGAAGGTTTTTCTATGAAAGGAACCAGTGGGACTGATAGTACAAACCCTGAAGGAACTGGCATAGTAAACAATCCCGGAAGTGCACAAAGATATGATTTTAGAGGAAAACCAAATGATGGCAATATTACGATAAATTTAGGGCTTAATAATTCAACTTTAACAGGTAATCCATACCCGTCTGCCTTGCATTTAAATGCATTTCTTTTAGACCCGTCAAATGTGGCGACCAGAGGAATTGCTTATTTCTGGCAGCAGGATAAAAATGTAAATTCTCATTACCTCTCCGCTTATAGAGGAGGATATGGTAGTTATGCTCCACTGTTGTTAGGTTCTGAAGGTTTATATGTGCCCGCAACATTTAATTCTTATAATCAAGACGGAACTTTAAATACAACAGGGTTATCATCTGCACCTTCAATCCCACGCAGATATGCACCAATTGGACAGGGATTTGTAATTTTTGGCAATGCTAGTAGTACGGCTACATTTAAAAACTCACATCGCGTCTATACCAAAGAAGGCTTGGGAGTTTCTCAGTTTGAAAAACCTTCAAAACAAGCTACTAATAAAACTAATAACACAAATGACAATGAAGAAGTTGTTGTTCAATATTTTAAATTAAATACTATTATCGACAATCAATTTACCCGACAGCTGGCATTGGCATTTTTGCCTGAGGCTACAGACGGTGTAGATTTTGGTATTGATGCTTTAAATATGGATACCAGCCCTCCCAATGATGTGGCATTCAGGATTGAAAATGGTAATTATGTCATTCAGGGAACCAATTTTGATCCGGCAAAAAAAATACCGTTAACGGTTAAAGCAAACACCAATGCTACTTTTAAATTTTATATTCCTGAAGTAAACAATTTTAATAATTCACAAACAATTTATCTTTATGATGCTCTTGATCAATCTTATCATGATATAAAAAACGGAACGTATCAGTCAACCGTTTCTCCTGGCACATATTCAGAAAGATTTAAAATCACCTTTATGAGTGAGACGCTTGGAGTAGGTGAAGTAGCCCAAAGGCAATTTATAATTTTTCAGGATAATAGTAAAAACAGTCTAAAGGCTTCAAATCCAAATAATTTAGCAATAAAGTCATTTAAACTTTACGACATGCTTGGCAAAGTAGTTTTATCTAAAGATGATTTGGGAACAGATTCCAATTTTTCTTTTTCGACTAACGGCTTAAGCTATGGAATTTATATAGTTGAGTTCTTAACAACAGATAATGAAAAATTAACGCAAAAAGTTGTCATTTCAAATTTACTTAGATAATAAATGAGAGAATAAAATTAGAAACTTTATAAGTAACGATAAACTAAAAATAAGAAATTATGATAAATGTATCTACTCCGCGAAATACAAGAATTATATTATTACTATTCTTTTTCTTTTTAACATTTCTAGGCCATGCACAAATTGGTATTGGTACTGTCACTCCAAACGCAAGTTCTGTCTTAGATATTACTTCAACCACAAAGGGGTTATTAGCCCCAAGGATGACCACAACAGAGCGAAATGCAATCACTACTCCTGCCGAAAGTTTATTAGTGTATGATACTACTGTTAAAGCCTTTTATTATTATAATCTTAGTACCACTTCATGGGTAAAAATTGCTAATGAGAGCTCTGTTTTACGAAATAATTATAAACTGGTAAAATCAGCGGCAGATCTCGCACCAGAATTAATCGCGGGAGGAAATACAACTTATCTGCTAACCAGTAATACTCTTTATGAAATAAATGGAACTATTACACTCTCATTTCCTATTAATTTAAACAATGCCTACGTTTCAGGAGTTGATACAAATGAAGATATTCTCCAATCTTCAGGAGTTGTTTTTCAGGGAAACACAGGTGGCAGTATTCGAAATGTAACTTTAAAAGGGGTGACTGCATTTAATATTACTGGCCCTGGAATAGGAACTAATTCCTCTCTTTTGGTCCAAAATACAATTATTGATGGAATGACTGCTAGTGTTGGCACTATTTCAGGTTTTGGATTGTATTTTGGTAATATTGTTCAGTTTGTGGGCAACGCTAACGGAATTACATATTCTAATATTGGTAATTTGTTACTAAGTAATCAAGCCTGGTTGAATACTAATAATGGAACTTTTGAAACACTTACAGGTACTTTTGGCTTAATACAAAAGAATAGTGGTTTTAGCACGGTTAACGGAAGTGATGTAGCGTTAGATGTTAGCGCTGCGAGTCTTACTGTAGGGACAGGTATTTTAATAGGTACGGTTTTTTCTGGTACTACTACATCACCTTTAGGTATTATCAACCGCTATCCAAGTGGATCAACTTACACAGGTTATAATTTTAGTAATGCCTGGACAGTAGAATCACCCGGGATTCCGCGTGAAGCTGATAATGAATCTACCGGTGACATTAATCTGAATGCTGCAGTTGGTAGTGGTGTAGCAACTAATTTTACGGTTACAGGACCTACGGGCAGAAAAAAAATAGTTGGGACCACTAATTCTAATAATTTATTTCGTTTTACAAGAGATGGAGATAACATTATTACGTATAGAGGAACCAAAACAAGATATTTTCAGGTCGCAGCTTCAGTTTCCTATCAAACTACTGCCGACGCAACTATGATTTTTTATATAGCAAAAAATGGTACAATTCTTACTGAAACGAAGGTATACGGAAGAGCTAGTAGCGGGCTTCTTACGACTACTGGTATTGTAGCGTTGCCTATCGTAGGCTCGGTACAAATGAAAACAGGAGATTATATTGAAATTTGGGCAGAGCGTTTTGATGGACTTGGAAACCTTTCTACAGTTTCTCTAAATTTAACAGCAAGATAAATTTAGTTTTGATCGCATTTACTGTTGTATTTTTATAACTTTTAAAAATGATTATATAAGTATATAAGTAGGTATTTAAAGTAATTTTAATAAAACTTTAAAACTTACATATTATGAATACAAATAATCAAAATCCGAAAGGGGCTAACAAGGTTGGCGCTGATAGAAGTGATGCCAGAAAACATCAATATAAAGATCATGATGAAGTTTTAACAAACGATGAAAATTATGATGTTGACACTCACAAATTTAAAGGTAAGGAACCTGAATTTGATGATAAGTTAAACAATGAAGAAAAAAAATAAATTTTAAAAACGTCTCAAAAATAATATTTGAGACGTTTTTTTTGCTTTATACCTAATAAATTAGCAGTTGTGCTAAATAGTTATGTATTCAAAAGCCTCAGTTGAGGTGCCATATATAAAGTTTAAAAAAAGTTAAAAAGTAAAAAAAAAAGTATGGGTTGATTTTTATAGATTTGTAAAATCTGTTATTCCCAAAAATCAGTTTGGGAAACAATTATAAAACTAATGAAAATGAAATCTGTTACTTCAATATTTTTATTTTTAATGTTCATTTGTTCAAATGCTTATTCGCAATTGAGTGCGGATAAAATATTCGAGAGCTTTAAACAAGGAGAACGTACAAACTGCTCATCGATTGCTTTTATTAAAGCAGCTTTAAATGTTTATGGATTAGACAACCTTTTTATAAGTGAAAAAGTAAATGACAGCTTATATAAAATTACATTAAAAAATAATGCCTCGTTTAATCTGAAAAATGATGAACTAAATAAGGCCAAAGTATCAGCTGGTTTTGTATTTATCAAAGACAATTGTGAGAGTGAAAAAATAACAGACTATGCAGTATTGACATATGCAGTTATGGCAAAATACAAGCAAATTATTGACAACGAGTCAACTTTTGATAGAGCATTAGAAGATTTAGAAGATGGCGAAGTATATACTCCAACAATTTATAAATATTTAGGATTCGAAAAAGGGAAACAAATTCAAAAGTTAAAACGAGAGTCCGGAAGTGAATTTTGTGGCGTTGTTGCCTGGTCAACTGCCCATGCTGTTTTTGTTTGTGGAGAATTTATGGACTATTACGGCAACAAAAAAAGTATATGGATAAAATATCCAGGGCGTTTTAGAATAATAAAGTCATAATAATTGTCGGAAAAATAAGATTAATATATTAATTGAATACTATATAAAATTTAATTTTTATAAGCTATTACGATGACACAAAACTAATTGTTAACTTTTTTTAGAAAAAAGAAAACAATAAAGTTGTATTTTAAGTTAATTTATATATTTTTGTTTTTATCAAACAACCAACCTACATTAAGAAAATGAAAATAAAAATTACTCTACTAAGTGTCCTTTTCTTCTTGACAACTGGCGCTATATCAGCACAGGCAAAAAATGCTCCAAGAAGTATCATCAGTACAACAGCTCTAATTCGTAAATACCATGATCAAAAAGAATTGAGTGGTATGCAAAAAGGAGAACTTTTAGAATTATACATCGAACGTATTAAAGTTTTGGTGAAAACATTACCGTACATTGCTTTGGTTACTAAACCAGGTGTTACGATGGCAGATTTAGGTATTCCGGACGATTCTGAACACAAAAAAGTATTAGATAATCAGGCAATTGGTACAACAACATTCTTGGATACTACAGTAGATTTCCAAAGAAAGATGATGCCTTATTCTGATAAAGGAAATCTTATTGCTGCGATTTTATTCTACGAAAGCACATTGAAATCATTACACGAGTTCAACGACCTGAACGAAATGTAATAGCTATACAAAATTTTAAAAAACTCCAAAGTCAAATGATTTTGGAGTTTTTTTTTGTTCAAAAATTAAGATGATGGAATGAAACAGAAAATTAAATTTAAGATATTATGACTTAAAATTATAGGTAGAATCCTTTTGGCTGTTCAATGGAAGTTTTTATTTTAATCAGAAAATTATTAATATTATTAAAAATATAGCGCCAATTCTTAATAGGATTTCATAAATTATAATTAAAATTCCTCTTTTTAGAGAATAAAACAATAACAAAGACGTTCGTTATTTATAGAAAATTATATTATGAGCTTATTTGATTTTATGACAGTGGAGATAGCTATGGATTTAGGCACCGCCAATACTTTAATAATTTATGATGGAAAAGTAGTTGTGGATAGCCCTTCGATCGTGGCAAAGGATATTAGAAACGGAAAAATTATTGCTGTAGGCAAAGAGGCTAACTTAATGCAGGGTAAAACACACGAAAATATTAAAACGATCCGGCCGCTTAAAGACGGTGTTATTGCAGATTTTGATGCATCGGAGAAAATGATTAACTGGTTTATTAAAAATATCCCCGAATTAAAGAAGAATTTTTTTACTCCCGCACTCCGAATGGTGGTCTGTATTCCCAGTGGTATTACAGAGGTAGAAATGAGAGCCGTAAAAGAATCTTGTGAAAGAGTAAACGGAAAAGAAGTATTTTTAATTCACGAACCTATGGCAGCTGCAATTGGAATTGGTTTGGATGTGATGCAGCCACAAGGGCATATTATTGTTGATATTGGTGGAGGAACTACAGAAATTGCTGTTATTGCTTTAGGAGGCATAATTTGTGACAAATCCATAAAAATTGCCGGAGATGTTTTTACCAATGATATCCTGTATTTTATGAGAACACATCATAATTTATATATTGGAGATGCTACGGCCGAACAAATAAAAATAGATGTAGGTGCTGCTATTGAAGAATTAGATTCTCCACCTGATGATTTAATGGTTCGTGGAAGGGATTTGCTTACCGGAAAACCTAAGGAAGTCAGGATTACTTCGAGAGAAATTGCGAAAGCCTTAGATAAATCAATCCTAAGAATTGAAGATGCTATTATGGTAACACTTTCTTTGACACCACCTGAACTGGCTGCAGATATTTATAATACAGGTTTGTATCTGGCTGGTGGAGGAGCAATGTTGCGTGGTCTCGATCAAAGGATTTCAAGGAAAACAGATCTTCCGGTATATATTGCTGAAGATCCCTTAAGAGCTGTAGTGAGAGGTACTGGAATTGTTCTAAAAGACATACCTAAATATAAAAGAGTATTGATATCATAGTTTTTTTAAAGAAGCTTAAGACAGTTAAAAAAAAGCCTCCAAATTCATTTGATTTTGGAGGTTTTTTTAGATTTAGTTTCCTTTTAATAAATTGATACTTACCGTTGCTATATCAGCTTCTGGAAATCTTTTAAAAATTGATTTATCCGGAAATAATCCTGCTTCTGCGGCAACACTATTAAAAACATCTATCTCAACAATATATTGATCGGAAAACCCATGTGTAGCATCATAGGCAGTTGCGGGAGTTTTTCCTAAATTATTGGCAGCAAGTTTTGGATTTATGGTGTGTAATTCAATCAGAAGCAAACCAAATTTGCGGACATACGGCGACCATTTTTGTAGATGTTCCAATAGATTGTCTTCTACCAGATTATTACTGATTCTTTTTCCTCTATAGGCAAATGCACCGGTAGATTTACTAACTCTATTTTTGTTAATGTTTTCCGGATCTTTCCAAATTCGGTTATGATCTAAAAAAGTTCTCACGTTAAGTAAATCTTTCAAATCAATATTGTAATTTTCTTTTAAATCGTCCGAGAGTATATCAGGACGTCCAATATCTCCCCAAATTACTTTTGCCCAAATATCTGCCTTTATAAGATTGGCTCTGGTTACTTTGAGAGCGGCCTGATTATAATCAGCGCCAACCAAAAACAATGGATACTCATCAAGTATTTTACCTCTTAAGGTTTGTCTGTCGATTACTTCGAATATGTGTTGCAGGAAAGCGCCATTGCCACATCCCATATCCAGAATTCCTTTTGGCTGTTCTTCAATTGGCAGGTTAAAAAGTTTAATAATAATTTCATCTACCACTTTAAAGTACGTGTCATGAGCACCGCCGCTTCCCCAGACATTCATTTCACGATCAACATGAATTTCGTTTTCGCCATCAGCAATCATTCTTAAGACTGCCGGATCACCAAAAATTAATTCTTCAATTTTAGCAAATGTCGGTAAATAAGAAACTGTAACACCGTAGGCACTAGATCTCTTTGCAAAAAACAAACCTATTTCGGTAAATTGATAATTGCCGTTTTTTTCCAGGAACCATCCAAGATGGACAAGGAAGTCTAATATTTTTTTAAAATTTTCGGGAGATTTATGAAACTCTTCCGGTTTGAAAGAAGTCTCCATGAAATATTTGTGAAACATTCCGTTCATTGCCAAACGAACTATTGTTGGCGCAATCAAATAGCCTTCAACATGCTTTAAAATCTGATCCTGAATCGTATTTGTAAGAGCATCATCTGAGGGTGTAATTCCATATCTATTTTTATATTTTTCAAAAATAACATTGAGTTTTTCGAAAGGTACGTCGTCAAAAATGCGGGTATGAAACTGGATAGAAAAGTGAAGTAAATCGACAACATCTTCGTAGAGATAAAACAATGAAAAAGCTATTTCTGTCTTTTCATTTACTGAGATCTTAATTTCCTGTGTTTTGTTATCGACTTCATAGTCTAAAAAGCCCTGAGAAGCTAAAATTCTCAGCCCGACATTCAGATAGCCTTCATTTGCTTTAAATGCAGTTACAAGCTGTGTTAGTTGTATTTGCTTTTTGTTCAGGATAAACTCTAAAACTGCATTTTTCTTCAGTGCTATTGCTACTGGCGCAACAGCTAAGCCGTCAAGATGTCTGAAAATAGAACCTCGGAGTAGTGATTTATCGGTCATATTAAAAAAATGAAGGTTTGTTATTATAAAGATAGTTTAAAATGAAATCTGATGTCAATTATTTAAAATATATAAACCATTTTTTAAAGGGTTTTAAAGAATTACCAGTCTTAAAAACGGTTAAATTATCTGACTTTTGGAGTCTTAAAAACAGTTAATGTTGATAATTTACGCCTTTAAATTTAAGAAAATTCGTATTTATTAAAAGAAATTGCAAATTATTAACTGTCTTATTTGAAGTGATTTAAAATTTTACTAAAATTTTAGTTAACATTTTTTTTGCAAAAATTTCACGTAAAATTTTGGATTAAATATTTTTAATATACCTTTGTTCTATCAAATTGGTAGAATTTAAAAGTCTTAAATATAAAGGGATGCAAGACTATCAAATACGTTTTATTTAAAAACCATTACCATTTTGAAGATTTATTCTGAAGATTTTGGTCCTTTTTAAAATTCTTCAAATACCTAATTCATGAAAAATTTTAATAAATGAACTCTTAATTGCACGAGGGAATTTATAAAAAAACAATTTTAAATAGTAGTAATCTAAAATATATAAAAATGAAAAAGCGAATGTGTTGTAAATAAAAAAACCATTTCTGTTGCAGCAGAAATGGTAAAGCTTAAAGAAATTGTTCATCTCTCTATAAGAAAAGCGAGAATGGAGTTAATCCGTTCAGGGCTCACTTATTTTTAAACCAAAACAAAGTAATGAAAAAAAAATTAAATAGATATATCTGGTTATGTATTTTCTTGATTTCCATAGGGGCTAAAGCTCAGGAAACAAAACCGTTAATTCAGTCCAAACTTGAAGGAACGGTAATAGATGCAGTTACAAAAGAGCCTGTTATTAGCGCTTCAATAAACATTAAGGGTACTACACACGGCGTTGTAACAGATTTTGATGGGAAGTTTTTTTTCCAAACAGGACAAAAATTGCCTTATACGTTAATCGTAAGTTATTTAGGATACAAAAAAACGGAAGTTGTTGCTAATACAAACTCAATTGTTATTAATCTTACTCAGGAGCAGAATGCACTTTCAGAAGTAGTGGTTACAGCACTTGGTATTACGAAAGAAAAGAAATCTTTAGGATATACCACTCAGGGACTTAAAGGGAAGGAATTGTCAGATACAAAAGAAACGAATTTCTTAAATAGCTTAAGTGGTAAATTAGCAGGAGTACGCATCACCAATTCGCAGGGAGATATGGGATCTTCTCGTATCATTATTCGTGGTGAAACATCAATAGCTGGAAATAATCAGCCATTATTTGTGGTTGATGGAGTTCCGGTAGATAACTCACAGTTAGGAAGTGTTGGTGGAGCCACCCGTGATTTTAAAAATGCTATTTCCGATTTAAATCCGCAGGATATTGAAACGCTGACTGTACTGAAAGGACCAAATGCAGCCGCTCTTTACGGTTCGCGTGCTGCGCATGGTGTGGTTCTTATCACAACTAAATCAGGAAGAAATCAAAAAGGGCTAGGTATAACTTTCAATTCTGGTATAACGATTTCTCAGGTTTCTACTTTGCCAAGTTTTCAAAATTCATATGGACAAGGATCAAACGGAAAATTTAGCTATGTAGATGGAAAAGGAGGCGGAGTTAATGATGGAGTTGATGAAAGTTGGGGACCTAAATTAGATGGACGCCTTATTCCTCAGTTCTATTCAAATGGTCAGGCAGTGCCGTTTGTGGCCCATCCGGATAATGTAAGAGACTTTTTTAATACTGGTCTTACTTATGATAATAGTATTTCTGTAGCCAAATCGGATGAAAAATCAGATTTTCGTTTGGGAGTAAATAATCAAAAACAATTAGGAACAGTGCCTAACAGTGAAGTCAATAAAACAAACTTTACAGTTAACTCTAATTATCAAATATCTAAAAATGTAAAAGTAGGAGTAACGGCTAACTATATTGTTACCAATGCGCCAGCTTTACCAGGTGGACCATCAGGTAACCGTGCTGCCGGTGTAATGTTACAATTTCTTTGGTTCGGACGTCAGGTAGACATCAATGAACTTAACAATGACTGGAATAGAAACTGGAACAACAGCTATTACAGCAATCCATATTGGAATGCCAATTACAATACAACCAGCCAACAACGTAATCGTTTAATAGGTGATATTCATTTGGATGCAAAGATTTTTGATGGCTTTAATTTTAAATTCCGCACAGGAGTTGACTATTATAACGATCGCAGAAAGTACGAGATTAAGTATGGCACAAATGGAACTCCTTTCGGCTCGTATGCTGAAGATGCGTATACTGTAAACGAACAAAACACAGAAGGTATTTTTACCTATACTAAAAAACTGAACGATGATTTTAGTTTAGACGCTCTTGCTGGATTCAATGTCCGTAATCACAGTGATGCAAACAATTATCAAAAAGCACCACGTTTGGCTGTTCCAGATTTATACACATTGACCAATTCAAGAGATCCTTTAACTTCATCGAACACTTTATCAAGATTAAGAGTATACAGTGCATATGCTTCGGCACAATTTGGCTATAAAAATTATGCATTTTTAAATGTAACAGCCCGTAATGACTGGTCATCGACATTACCAAGTAGTAATCGTTCTTATTTCTATCCTTCTATTAATGGTAGTTTGGTATTATCTGATGCTTTGAATCTGAAAAGCAATACACTCGATTTCTTAAAATTACGTGGCGGATGGTCTGAAGTTGGAAACGATGCAGATCCGTACCAATTGTCTACAGTTTACAATTTTCAAACTGCATTTGACGGAAATCCGATTCAAACCTCTTCACAAAAGAAACTTAATGAGAACTTAAAACCGGAGACAACACGTTCTACTGAAATTGGTTTAGAATCTTCTTTCTGGAAAAACAGACTACATCTTGATGTTGCTTACTATAATACTAATAGTTTAGACCAAATTCTGGAGATAAAGACAACTGCTGCCAGTGGTTATAATTCGCAATTAATCAATGCAGGTAAAATAAACAATCATGGTGTAGAAATTCAATTGGACGGAAATCCTGTTCAAAGTGAAAATTTCAAATGGAATGTAGCTGTAAATTATTCAAAGAATATAAGTAAAGTAGAGATTTTGGATTATGATAAACAGATTCAAAATTACACCATTGGTACTTCAGGAGGTGTTGATGTACTAGCATCTGTAGGACAAGCTTATGGTGCACTTTATGGGACTGCTTATCAGCGCGATGGAAATGGAAATATAGTAGTAGGAGCGAATGGATTACCAAAAGCTGATCCCAATAAAAAAGTATTAGGACATTATACACCAGACTATTTAGCCGGAGTTACAAATACATTGACATACAAAAATATTGAACTTTCATTCCTTGTTGATGCTAGTGTAGGAGGAGAGCTTTTTTCCGGAACGAACAGAACTGGTAATTACACCGGAGTATTAGCGCAAACGCTTCCAGGTCGTGGCGCAGAGAATGGTGGATTAAACTATTACATTAATGGTACTACGAAAACCTTACTTCCTGCTGGTACAACTGCACCTGGTGGAGCAGTAGTATATGATGATGGAATGATCTTTAACGGAGCATATGCTGATGGAACTCCAAATACTTCAGTTCTTAGTGCACAAGAATATTATAAGGCATCATACAATATTGGCGAAGCTTATATTTACAGCTCAACTTTTGTAAAGTTAAGGGAAGTAAAATTGGCTTACAACTTCAATAAATCATTTGCAAGGAAGTTAGGATTGGATGGAGCAAGTATTACAGCCGTAGGTCGTAACTTGTTATTTATCTATAAAGATGCACCAAATATTGATCCTGAAACAGCTTTCAATACAGGAAATGCACAAGGTTTGGAGAGTTTAGCTTTACCAACTACGAGAAACTTTAGTCTTAATGTTAATCTTAGATTTTAAAAAACGAAATCATGCTAAAAAAACTATTATATACAACACTATTTGCATTATCACTGACATCATGTAGTGATACTTTGGATGATATTAATAAAAATCCAAATGCAACTGAAACACCATTGGCACCTTATCTGTTAACAGGAACATTAAAACAGGGAGCTGACTTATATTGGGGATCAACAAATAATTTTGACTCGTCTTTGTTATTTGTGCAGCATTGGGCTAAAATCCAATATACAGAACCAGACCGATACGATGTTTCTAATACTTCTTTCACTTCTTTGTGGAATACGGGATATGCAACCTTAATTACAGATTTGAACACGATTCTGAATTTTCCTGCTGAACAGGCAAATTCAAATTATAAAGGAATTGCACTGACTTTACGTTCATGGACGTTTTTATTGTTGACAGATGCTTATGGAAGTATTCCTTATAAAGAAGCAGGTCTAAAAGTAACACCGGCATATAATACTCAAAAAGAGGTTTATACAGGATTACTTGAAGATTTAAAACAAGCTCAATCTTTACTTAATACAGCAAACGGAGCTGTAACTGGTGATTTGGTTTATAAAGGCGATATTACAAAATGGAAAAAACTGGTAAATTCACTTCGTTTGCGTATAGCGTTAAGAATTTCAGATAGAGAGCCTGCATTAGCTAAACAAGCGGCAATTGATGCAACTAGTGATGCGGCTGGAGTACTTAGCAGTAATAATGATACTTTTAAGTTTACTTATATCAGTTCTCCTCAGCAAAATCCGGCTTCGGCATGGTTTGAAACTCGTGATGATTATCGTATTTCGAAAACATTGGTAGATAAATTAAATGAGTTAGCAGATCCGCGTTTGCCTGTATATGCGCAACTGCCATCAGATACAAGTGTAGGCAAATATGTTGGAGGTGCAAATGGATTATCTAACAGTGATGCCAATAGTCAGGGTTTTGCTAAAACATCAAAACCAGGTACTTACTTCCTGACATCGACATCTCCAGCAGTCATTGCATCTTATTCTGAAACGTTATTCAATCTTTCAGAAGCTGTAGCCCGAGGTTATATTTCCGGAAATGCTGAACAGCTTTATAAAAATGCAATTACAGCATCATTCAATCAATTTGGTATTACTGATGCGACAGCAATTTCAAATTACCTTAATCAGGCGACAGTGAAATATGACGCAGCAAATTATGCCAAGTCGATCGGTACACAAAAATGGATCGCATTCTACGGACAAGGCCTTGATGCTTTTGTGGAGTGGAGAAGACTTGATTATCCTGTGTTAACAGCTGGTCCCGCTACAGTTTTGGATGGAAAGATTCCTTCTCGTTTCTTTTACCCAGGTACAGAACAGTCGTTGAACGGAACTAGTTATCAAGCTGCAGTCTCTGTACAAGGAAAGGACTTGCTTACTACAAAACTATGGTTTGATGTAAAGTAAGACAATGTTCAGGAATATTCAACTTTAGGTTCTCAGGATAATTTATTAAAAGCCCTGCATCTTTTTTGATGCAGGGCTTTTTATTGTTAATTGGGAATCAGTTTACAAGTTAAACGGGTTAAGTAATCCGAAAAGAGATGCAAATCAATTTTAGCAAGTAGTCAATAAAAACTCAACTATTGACCTTGCAGATGTTTTTTATTACCAGTGTTAGAAAAAAAATGTGACGTGTTGTAGATTGATTATAAGCATATAATTAGATTAAAGCGGTTATATAACAACTACTGTTTATGTTAAAAGAAACTTAAAGATATTTGTCAGTAGTGCCGAATCCTTAATTATTTGTGAGTTTTTTTTTAATAATAGTATTTTTTTATACTAAAAAACGACAAAACGAAACTTTAGTATACCCTAAAACGGATTTATGGATCCCTCAAAGACCCATTTATTAATCAATTTTGTCAATGTAAAATCACGAATTCATTAAACAGACTTTACGGTGATTTTCAAAAAAACTAACTAATTAATAACCAAAAATTACAAACCAAAATGACAAATTTTACTAGGATTAAAAAAAGTCCTAATTGCGTATCTGGATTTAATTTGAAAAAGAAAATAGTGATATTCTGTGCATTGTTTTCTTTAGCGCAAATCCATGGTTACGCAATTAGCTTTAAGAGTACAGGAGAGTCACAAAATGTAAATCCGCAGAAAAGCATTAAAGGACAAGTAAATGATGAAAGCGGTATGCCGATGCCGGGAGTGTCAATTTTAGAAAAAGGAAGTAAAAATGCTACTTCAACAGATTTTGATGGAAAATTTACTTTAAAAGTAGATAGCGAGAATGCTGTGTTAATAGTATCTTATTTAGGCTATGTAACTAAGGAAGTTACTTTAAAAGGCGAACCTTCAATTACTATAAAACTGCAAAAAGCTACCACTTCATTAGAAGAAGTTGTTGTAGTTGGGTATGGTAAAATGAAGAAAAAGGATTTGACGGGAGCAATTGTTCAGGTAACACCTGATAAACTGGCGAACCAAAACCCACAGACAGTTCAGGATGTATTAAGAGGTACTCCTGGTGTAAGAGTAGGTTATGATCCTTCTGCAAAAGGAGGAGGAAGTATACAAGTTCGAGGGCAGACTTCTGTCTATACAGGAGGAAGTCATAATTCACCGCTTATTATTTTAGACGGAATGCAGTTTTATGGTGAACTTTCAGAAATCAATCCTGATGATATTGCCCAGCTTGATATTTTAAAAGATGCGTCGGCAGCATCTGTTTATGGAGCGAAAGCGGCAGCAGGGGTTATTCTTATTTCAACCAAAAAAGGTAAAACGGGTAAGCCTATCGTTAGTTTTACTACAAATACAACGATTAGTAACAAAAGCGCTTATCGTGGTGTGTATTCTCCAGAAGGATATTTAAAATATCGTGAAGATTGGGAAACTGCCCAAACTTATGGTGTAAATACAGCATCTGGACAATACGAAGCATTTATATCAGGAACAGTTGCTCCTGGTAAACCGGGGTATTTTTCAAACCCTAATGATTTAGGTAAATGGGGTATCACTGAAGCGCAATGGTTAGCGTATCAACCAGCTACTCAAACAGTAGGAAAAAGTTCTAAAGAAGTATGGGGAGCACGTTTAGGATTGAATTTTGATCCTTCACTAATGGCAAACTTTCTGGCAGACAAAACACATGATTGGAGCGACAGCTCTTTTAGAACAGGAATTAATCATGATAATAATTTAAGTATTTCCGGAGCAAGCGACAAGGTTAATTACTACATGTCTTTTGGTTATTTAACTTCAGAAGGAGCTATTGTTGGAAATGATTATAAATCAGCTCGTTCCAATATGAAAGTTGATGCTAAAATTACAGATTGGCTTGACTTTGGAGCAAATATTAATTTTCAGGATCGATCAGATGGAGATGTTACGCCTTCTTTAGGTACAAATGCTGGGGATAATAATATGATGAGAACCAGCCCATTTGGAACTTTTATAGATGCAAATGGTAACTATGAGAGACAGCCAATGGGGAAAAACGTTTCAGGACAAAATTATAACTATTACTATGAGCGTCAATTTATTGAGAAGGAGACAGGATATACAACATTGAATGCTATTTTCAATACAAAGGTAACTTTACCTTTGGGTATTACTTATTCATTTAATATTTCTCCTCGTTATCAGTTTTTTCACGATCGTTATTTCAGGTCAACACAAAATCCAAACTGGCCTGCAGCTACTACTGGAGCAACCAGAAATAATGCTACAAGATTTGAATATAACCTGAATAATACATTAGCTTGGGATTATACAATTGCTGAAAAACATCACTTCGTTGCAACTTTTGTTCAGGAAGCTGAAGAACGCCGTTATTGGTCAGATGGAATGGATGCTTATAATATTCAACCTTCAGATGCTTTAGGGTTTCACAATGTTAATACTGCAACAATGGCAAATAGCGCGATTAGATCATATGACTCACATGAAACAGCAGATGGTTTGATGGCAAGACTATTCTATTCGTATGATAATCGTTATATGTTGACAGCGACTGTGCGTCGTGATGGATATTCGGCATTTGGAGCTTCAAATCCTTATGCAGTTTTCCCTTCATTTGGAGTTGCATGGAGCTTTAAAAATGAAAACTGGTTTAATTGGGATGCCATGACTACAGGTAAATTACGTCTATCATGGGGTAGAAATGGAAACAGGTCGCTTGCTGATCCATACATTTCTGTGGCAAACTTAGTAAATACCGGAACAATGGGATATTTAGATCCTTCAGGAAAAGCGCTTGAGTTGAAGTACTTAGCACTTGATCGTTTGGCAAATCCAAATTTGGAATGGGAAAAAACAACATCAACTAATATTGGTCTTGACTTAGGTTTCTTACATGATCGTATTACGGCTACTGTAGATCTTTACAAGGCATCTACTCATGATATGATTATGAGTCAATCTTTGCCTGGTTTTACTGGATTTTCATCAATTGCAACCAATCTTGGAGAGGTTGAAAATCAAGGTTTTGAATTGAGTGTTAACACGCTAAACATGAAAAAACCAAACTTTGAATGGCGTACTACATTTGGGATATCTTATAACGAGAATAAAATTGTGTCATTGTATGGCAATATGGTAGATATTAAGGATGCAAGTGGTAATGTTATTGGAAAAAAAGAGGGTGATGATTCTGCTAATGGATGGTTTATAGGCAGACCGATTTCTCAAATTTGGGATTATAAGGTAACTGGAATTTGGCAAAAGGATGAGTGGAAAGAGGCTCAAAAATACGGACAGCGTCCAGGAGATCCAAAAGTTGATAACAGCTATACTGCAGACGATGTAGATGCGGTTGGTACAGATGGTGTTGCTTATAAAAAAGCGGTTTATAATGAAAAAGACAAGCAGTTTTTAGGAAATTCAAATCCTCCTGTACAGTGGTCATTGCGTAATGATTTTAAAATTTATAAAAATTGGGACTTGGCTATCAGTATGTATTCATATAATGGAGGTAAATCACTTAATTCAAATTATATGAACACTTTCAACGATGCGAGTTTGTATAAATTCAACTTCAATCCATATGTAAACCCGTATTGGACACTTGACAATGCAACCAATGATTGGGCGCGTCTTGATGCTAAAGGACCTGCTGGAACTCCAGTTGCACCAGGAAAATTGTATGATCGCAGTTTTATCCGTCTGGATAACATTTCACTGGCTTATTCGCTTCCTAAAGATCTTTTAGATCGTGTGCATATTAAAAATTTAAAAATTTATACTTCGGTTCAAAACGTAGCAACATGGTCTGCTTCTAAAGAATGGAAATATTATGGAGACCCGGAAACAGGAGGATTGGCAACACGTCAGTTTAATCTAGGTTTTAATGTACAACTTTAAAAATTATTCAACAATGAAAAGATTTATAAAAAGTAAAATTTCAAGACTGGTGCCTTTGATAGTATTGGCTGCGTTGTCTAGTTCTTGTTCAAAAGATTTTCTCGAAGCAGACCCGCTTTCGTTTTACGAACCTGAAACCACATTTTCTACAGAAGCTGGGTTACAGGCAACTTTAGCACTGTGCGATAAACAGCTGCGTAATAATTATATTCACTATGGTTTTTCCGGTGTTAGTGTGCCTATTGGTACAGAGTATCTTTTCTCTGATATGGCACAATATGGAAAAACGGATACGGGTAGTAATATTGCTGATTATGCTGCTACCATAGTTCCTACTGGAGATTTTCGAAGAGATCCAAGTGGTGAATCGCTTTATCTTGGGTTTCTCTGGACTGAAGCTTATACTGGTATTAAGAATGCTAATACCGTATTATCATTTATTGGTAATGTGAAATTATCTGACGAGGTTAAAAATAAATATATCGGACAAGCTTATTTTCATAGAGCATACCGTTATCTTAATTTAGTGTATCAATTTGGAGATATACCGTTGATTACTAAAATTCTGGAGGTTCCAAAGCAGAGTTATTATTCTACTAAAAAGGAAGCCATCATAGAAATGATCACAGCTGATATGGAAAAAGCGGTACAGTTTGTGCCAGAGCAATCAAAAATTGGATATGTAGGTATGGTTAGCAAAGGTGCATGTCGTCAGTTATTAATTAAATGTTATTTGGCATCTGGTAAATTTGCGGAAGCTGAAGCACAAGCCAATATTTTGATTAATCAATCGGGTTACGCTTTAGTTCAAGGTAATCTGGGTATTTTTGATCCGGGAGGAAATCCTACGGCATGGCCTATTACGAGAAATGTAATCTGGGATTTACACAGACCTGAAAACAAAGTGATTACTGCTAATACTGAAGCTATATTGGTTGCGCCAAATAGTGGAGCACAATCATTTTTAGCATTTGCTTCGATGAGAATTTTTGGGCCTAACTGGAACGATGCTAATTTAATTACTCCTGATGGTAAAACAGCAGCACCACGTTTTCCATTGACTGATAAAACGAATTATAATGCAAAATATGATTATCAAAGAGCAATAGGACGTGGTATTGGTACTATCAGTGGTTCTTATTATTCACAACATCCTATGTGGGTTGTGAACGGTGTTGAGGATAAACAAGATCTTAGACATAATAGCACTGTTGGTAACTGGGTGAATATGGAAGACCTTAAATACGCTCCTGGTGCAGGTGGTAGTACTGTATGGGCTGGACAAAGTTTTAGAATGAAGGATGCAGCTGGCAAACTGTTGGCGCAAGATTCTATTCGTGATTGGTTTGATTTTCCTCACTATAAAATCTTTTTACACGATGTTGTAGCTGAAGCTAATCCGGCAGCAAATGATTTTCAGGGAGCTACAGCAGGAGCTAGTGCACATTTGTACATCTACCGTTTAGCTGAGACTTATTTGTTACGTGCAGAAGCACGTTTTTATCAAGGGAATGCTACTGGAGCAGCTCAGGATGTAAATGTTGTAAGAGCAAGAGCGAAAGCTACGCAAATGTATACTACTGTAACTATTGGTGATATTTGCGCAGAAAGAGGAAGAGAGCTTTATATGGAAGAATGGAGAAATGTGGAGTTAAAACGTATTTCGCACTGTTTGGCTATTAGCGGAAAACCAGATGAATGGGGGAATACCTACAGCAAAACCAATTGGGATAAACAATCAGGAACAGATAAAGCTGGAGGAAGTTATTGGTACCAACGTATTGTACATTACACCCTTTACAACAAATATCCAGCGGGTATTTCTATTAAACCAGGTGTAAAGTTTTATACTATGGACAAACGTAATAATTACTGGCCAATTCCTTATAGACTTGCTATAGAACCTAATATTAAAGGTCAGTTAAGTCAGAACTTTGGTTATGATGGATACAATGCAGGTGTCAAAGTATGGGACAAATGGCAGGATGCTGTTGACGATGAAAGTAAAATTTAATTTTTTTCTCAAAGTTAAGTTTGAGATATAAAATAAAAAAATAGCTTGATGCCCCCAAAGAAAGCTAAAACAAGAAACGAGTTAATTTTATATTAACTCGTTTTTTTTGTTTTACAATGTCTTGTTTTTCTTCTTTCCGATGCAGAAATTTTTTACTACAGTTTTAACGCTTCTTTTAAAAATAGTCATAAATCTACCTTATGTCTTAATTATAGCCAACCAAACTAGGGAATATAATCTTTCTAAGGTATATGTTTGATTATTAATTATTTGAGTAGTGTGTAATTTTTTAGTCTTTTTTTTATTGATACTGTTTTTAAAACCTAAATAATATATGTAAAACGTATGTTCAGGACTTCTGCGTACGTAAAAACGTACTTTATTACACCCGTTGCGTATAGTAATTCATCAACTTTACACTGTTATTACGAATTGCATAGATATGATTTGTAATAAACTAACTATTAATTATTAACCATAAACCTTTTAAAAATGAAAAAATTCTTAAAATTAACAAGTTTGCTATTTATTACAGCAGTAGTGTTTAATTCCTGTGAAAAGGAACAAGATTTAAATGAGCCACAAGCCGTTAACAAAGAAGTAGCGCAAGGTACTAATAAGGAAGCGTTGCAGAGTGCTAACAAAGCTGCAGTCGCAGCAGCCGCAGCCGCAGGTGGTGGTGCTGGAGCCAGAACGATCACACTTCAGACAAATACATTATCGTGTCCTGGTGGTTTGTGTACATCGTATGGCGTTTGGTCAGAAGGTATTTATACTGTTTGGTTCCAGATGAAATTTAACTCCGGATTTTATTGGAGCAGAGGTGGTAAATGCGGATATGGTATTCTAATTGGAGACCAAAATACCGGTGGTGATCCAGGATGGGATGGAAATGGTGGTAGCGCCAGATTTATGTGGTATTGTCCGAATGGATCAAATTCTGCCAAAGGAAGCGGAGCTTATCTTCAACCTTATGTTTATTATAAAGATCAGCCTGGACAATTTGGTAATGATTTTGGAAAAAAGTACTACATACAAGAAGGCGTGACCTATAACTGTCAGATTTCTGTTAAGTTAAATACAGGTTCAAATACTAATGGATATGTAAAATATTATGTAAACGGTACAGAGTTATTGAATCAGACAATTCGTTGGGTGACTAACGATGCTAAACGAAATGTTAATGCAGTAAGTCTTCACACGTTCCGTGGAGGTAGTCAGGAATACTGGAAAGCTCCGGTAACAAGTTCTATTTATTATGCTAGTGCAGCATGGGATGCTCAATAGTATTACTATAATTTAAAACAATCTGTCGGAATAAATAAAAATCACAACTCGATATTGTTTATTATAGCAGAATCAAAACAAAAGCCACTCCGTTTAAAGAGTGGCTTTTGGCTTTTATAATTATTGCAAAATTATTTGCTCTTTTTTTTATTTTTTTTTCCTAACCAGATCAAAAATCCTGTAATAGGTAATGTCATGGCAAATAGCGTTACCAGGAATGCAATTATTTTAGTCGGAAGACCATAAATACTTCCCGTATGAATAGGATAGTTCAGACGTTTTATTATCTCGCCGTTTGAGTATAATTTGTAGGGTCTTGCTTCAATATTTTTAGCTGTATATTTATCAAAATAAGCAGCACTTGATTGATTTGGAATGGCCATTTCTATATTTTCCTTAAGTACCAAAATACTATTAATAGTGTCCGCAGGCATTCTAATCTGAATGTTTCCAGTATAAGGAAAAATGCTGTCGGTCTTATCGTAAATACTTTGATAAAAAGTAGTATTATCTAGTTTAGGATCTATTTTAGTTGGGTTTTCTACTTTTGCAGAAGGCTTTTTTGTTGTGCCATCCGCCAGAAAATAAACACCATTTTGAAACCAGGTAAAAGCAAAAGACAATCCGGTAAGTGAAATAATAAGTAGAATTAAAAAACTGTAAAAACCAAAAGTAGAGTGAAAGTCCCAATTTACTCTTTTGAAAGAAGCACCCCATTTTACGGTTAACCTTTGCTTTAGATTTTTCATTTTTTTAGGCCACCACAATATGATTCCGGAAATCAGCATAAAAGCAAAGATTAAACAAGAAGTTCCCATAATAATTTCACCGGTTTCTCCTAATAATAATTGCCTGTGAAGGGATAAAACAATAACAAAAAACCTGCTTTCTTGTGGTGTTGTTCCCAGAACTTTTCCGGTATAGGGATCAATAGAAAAGAATTGTGCTTTTTTATCTGAATCTTTTGCCAAAATTTGAAATGTGCGCGAAGGATCATTAAAAGTATAAATACGAGTAATCTTTTTTATCGAATATTGTTTTTGAAGTACATCTACGCAGTAGTCTATACTCTTTTTTGTTTTTCCTATCGTTGAAATATTATAATACTCAGGATTTATAGCTTTATCGATTTCTTTTTCAAAAACCAAAATACTTCCCGATAATGCGGCAATAAAAACAATTATACCAGAGCCAAGTCCTAACCATAAATGTAATAAGCCAATATTCTTTTTTAATGTTTTCTTCATATATAAGTTTTATTCGCAATCTCAAATTACTTGCTTTGAAATATGTTTTCACCGTATTCTGGCGCAAATTTAAACTTATTTAGACTAAATATAGGTTATGTTTTAAAAAAAATATTGAATTTATAAACTAAATATTCTGTCTAGTTTATAAGTAAAAAAAGAAAATATAGGTAGCATAAAACATAAACTTTATTTCTTAAGAATAAACTAGAATATTACTTGTTAAACAACTATTAATTTTTATTTTTGCACTGTTTTTATTAATTCTAAATAAAAATAATTACTAACCAAAACTAAAAATCAATGAAATATCTTAGTTTAAGAACATCAAAGTTTTTATTTATTGTTTGTCTTTTTTCAGCTTTTTCTTCTTTTGCTCAACAAAATCATGGAAAAATAAAAGGGCTAATCACAACTTCTGACGGGAAACCTGCATCAGATGTAAATATTATACTTAAAAACTCAAAATACAGTACTACTACAAATGAAGATGGTAATTTTGAGATTAGCAGAGTAAGAGAAAATAATTACATATTGCAAATCTCTCTGGCTGGTTATGAAACTTCAGAAAAAGAAGTTCTGGTTGAAAACAACAAAACTGCTGTATTAAATTTACAGCTAACTGTTTCTAATAAAGAGTTACAAGAAGTAGTGATTAATAACAGAAAGAGCCTTCTTTCTAAAAAAACGCAATACGTTGCCAGAATGCCTCTTAAAAACATAGAAAACCCTCAAGTTTATAATGTTATACATAAAGAACTTATTCAGGAACAAATTGTAATTGATGCGGCAGGTGCAATAAGAAACGCACCAGGAGTTGTACCGCTTAATTATCCTTCTGGCGGGTTTGCTGTCATTTTTAGAGGTTTCACTGTGGGAATTAATTCCCGAAACGGAATGGAAACATTATCAGGAAGATCAACTGTTGGTATTGCAAACGTAGAAAGAATTGAAGTATTAAAAGGACCTTCAGGAACTTTATTCGGTTCGTCTGCTTCTTCTTTCGGAGGCGTTGTCAATCTGGTTACTAAAAAACCTTTTGAGGCATCAGCAACTGAAATTTCGTATACAGCGGGAAGTTTTGGTGTAAACCGACTTACAGTTGACATCAATACATCTTTAACTAAAGATAAAAAAGTACTTTTTAGACTTAATGCAGCAGTCAATAATGAAAAAAGCTTTTTAGATTACGGTTTTAATAAGACGCTGTCTTTTACACCAAGTATTACTTTTAAAGCAAGTGAAAAACTTACTTTCAATATAGATGCAGAGTTATTTAAGGTTAATAGTACCAAACCATTATTTCCAACTGTTACCGCTACTTCGGGAATTACTAATCCGGGAGATATAAAATTAGATTATAAAAAAGCATTGGTACATGAGGATGCTGATGCAAAATCTTCTTCATCTAAGGCATTTGTTCAGGCAGAATATCAAATATCAGATCATTGGAAATCAACTACTTTGTTTTCTTACGTGAATGAAGATTTAGAATATAGTTATCAGGTTTTACCAACCTGGACTTCGCCTACTACCGCTACTATACGTGCAACTCTTTTTGGACCTATTTCAAGTAATTACACTAATATTCAGGAAAATATTAATGGTGAATTTTCAACAGGAATTTTAAAACATAAAATATTAATTGGTACTAATTATAGATATTATACCGATACATTTTCGTCAACACCAACGCCTACAGCTCCATTTAGAACAATTGATGTAACGACCAATTTTACTCCGGTAAGAAGAAGTGAAATTGATAAAGTATTGTTGGCACCGGTTATAAGAGCCGGAAGAGATGAATATACTTTTAGCGGTTATGCATCTTATGTTTTAGGTGTTGCTGACAGATTGTATGCCATGGCAAGTTTGCGTTTAGATAATTTTGACCGAAAAGAAAGCGGAACTGTACCGGGCTATAGTCAAAACTCCTTGTCACCAAAATTAGGAGTTGTATATCAAGTTGTTAAGGATCAGGTTTCTATATTTGGAAATTACATGAACGGATTCCAAAATCTAGCACCGGTTTCACAACCAAGTGGCGAGCAATTGATATTAGATCCGCTTTATGCAAATCAATATGAGGCAGGTATAAAGACGGAATTATTTAATAAAAAGCTAAGTACTACGGTTAGTTATTATAAAATTACAAATGACAACGCTGTAATAAGACAAGCCGATTTAGTTTACCAACAAGATGGAAAACAGGTAAGTAAAGGTGTTGAGTTTGAATTTTTGGCGAACCCGATTCCTGGTTTAGACATTACGGCCGGATATGCTTATAATGATAATCGTATCGTTAAAACAAGCGAGGCAAACAAAGCGATTGAAGGCAATAAAGCTCAGGACGCACCTGAAAATGTAGTCAACTTTTGGGCTTCGTATAAATTTCAAAATGTTTTAAAAGGATTTGGCATTGGAGTTGGAGCTAATTATGTCGACAAAAGTTATATGGCGACTACGAATACTTTTTATATTCCGTCGTACACGATTTTTAATCAAACTGTATTTTACGAGCAATCAAGCTGGAGAGTGGGAGTTAAGTTGAATAACCTGACCAATGAGAAATACTGGAGTTCTTGGGGAGCGCCTCAGCCACCGGCAAATTTCCTGGTAAATTTGACTTTCAAATTCTAAAATTCGGTTCAATTAAAACTAAAAATCACCTCTATTAAAGTATAGAGGTATTTTGTGATGGAAGAACATTTAGGAAGAATTAATCAGCATTAGTTTGCTTCTGTATTATTTAAAAAAGTATAATACAGAATATGGAGAGAAAAGTTGTCAAATAAGTGACAACTTTTTTATTTCATTGTGAGTTAGAATTTATGACAGGAAGAGCCAATCAACAGAAAAGGCAATAATGATAAAAATATTGTGTACGAATACCAATTGTAAATAGTATCCCTTAAAATTGACAGTATAAATTGATGGTATAATTTCGAGCAGAAAGATCCAGCTTATAATTCGTATCAAGGCATTCACACAACCTATAATAATAGTTGTTGTCCATGAAATTTCTGCAAATTCAGAATACCATATCAGGTAATAAACTGCTGAAAAACAAAACCCTAAGCTATGATGCAATATCTTTCCGGCTTGTAATTTCGCTTTTAACGATAAATCAATATTTATAATAGAAAGAAGACTTGTAAGCAGTGTGGGTTCTTGGTAAAATTCGTTGTCTCTTGCGGATAATCCCTTATTGAATATTCTTAGAATACAACAGGCAACCAGCCAGGAAATAAGAATTTGAAAGAGAAGGGACAACATCATACAGGGTGTAGTTTTTACACTTCAAATATAGTAATGTAAGTGCTAAGAATGAAATTAAAATGAAAAACAGTTAGCCTGATCTTGAATTAATAAGTCGATGTTGTATTTTTAAATGCAAAGGAAAAATAGAAGAGATTCTCAAAACCAATTTCCAAATAAATGTCAGTTAATTTATGGAAAGAAAAATTAAATAGGATAATAGATATATACTATTTGTGGAAAAATTAGTTTTATAACCAGTTTATTAAGAACATAAACTGGTTATAAAACAAGTTTCTAATTTGTGCCAGCAGCACTTTTATCTACAAGAAATAGCAATTCACCAGAAACAGGTTTAATCAATTGCATAGGATAAGTCACGGGATTGTATGCTCCACTTGTTACTTCTTTCAATGCAGGTGCTTTTTTCTCTCCGAAAGCCACTACAATGATCTTTTCAGCTTTATTAATTAGTGGTGCAGTAAGCGTGATACGATACATTTTTTGAGGAGCTAAATAATAAGCATCAACCCATTTTTTTTGTTCTTCCAATACTGCCTGACCAGGAAAAAGAGAAGCTGTGTGTCCATCATCTCCCATACCTAACAAAATAAGATCAAATTTCCCTTCATCTCCAAGGACTTTTTTGATGGATTGTTCATAGGTAGCTGCAAAATCTTCAGGTGTAACACCATCTTTGTACATTTCAAAAATGTTTTCTTTTGGAATAGGGACATGACTTAATAATGTCGCATAAGACATTTTTGCATTACTAAGGTCATCATTAAGAGGTACCCAACGCTCGTCGCCCCAAAAAATAAAAACTTTACTCCAGTCTATTTTATTTTTGTAATCGTCAGAAGCTAATAGTTTGTAAATACCTGCAGGAGAAGAACCTCCTGTAAGTACGGCTGTAAAATTTCCTTTATTGGCAATTGCTTTCTGAGCTTCTGCCACAAAAAGATCTGCCGCTTTAGTATTGATTTCTTCTGTATTATTGTAAATCTGTATCATTTAAAACTTCTTCTTTTGTTTGTGTATTCGGAATCCATTTATGTCCCTGGCGAGCCAATAATTCATCTGCTTCTTCAGGTCCCCAGCTTCCTGCTTTATAATTTGGGAAATTGGTTGGTGCTGTAGTTTTCCATACTTGTTGAATGGTATCAATAGCATCCCACGCTTGCTCTACCTGATCCCAACGCATGAAAAGGGTAGGATCTCCTACTAATGCATCAGCAATAAGAGTTTCATAAGCTTCCGGTGACATTGTCGAGCAAGAGAAATAATCAAAAATCATTTCTGCCGGTCTTAAAGAAAGTGACAGACCTGGTTTTTTGGTCATAAACTGCAGCTTGATATCCATTGCTGGCTGAATGTTGATAATCAACCTGTTTGGTGTCATTCCTTCTTTTCCATAAGAAAATGAAGAATGCGGAACTGGCTTAAATTGTATAATAATTGAAGATTGTTTTTCTTCCATTCGTTTTCCTGTACGTAAATAAAACGGAATTCCCTGCCATCTCCAGTTATCCAGATAAATTTTCATTGCTACATAGGTTTCTGTATTAGAATCCGGAGCAATTCCTTTATCCTGACGGTATCCGGGAACTGGTTTTCCTTTTATCTCGCCAGCATCGTATTGACCTCTGACAATATAATGATCAACTTCATCCGGTTTAATGCGGCGAATCGATTTTAAAACATCGGCTTTACGATTTCTAATGTCATCAGCTTGTAGTGAAGCCGGAGCTTCCATAGCTGTCATACATAAAATTTGAAGCAGATGGTTCTGGATCATATCTTTTAAAGCTCCAACACCTTCGTAAAAACCGCCGCGCTCTTCAACGCCAACTTCTTCGGCCACGGTAATTTGAACAAAGTCAATAAAATTACGGCTCCATAAAGGTTCAAACATCGAATTTCCAAAACGGAAAGCCAAAATATTTTGAACAGTTTCTTTACCTAAATAGTGATCAATCCTGTAAATTTGTTCTTCTTTAAAAGTCTGCGAAAGCATTGTATTCAATTCAATCGCCGAAGTTTTATCGTAACCAAAAGGTTTTTCAATAATAATACGATCCTGTTTTGGATTAGCGGCAAGACCTATTTTATTAATATTACTAGAAATTGTAGTAATAAAAGAAGGTGTAATAGAAAGATAAAAAAGACGATTGGCACGTTCTCCAAAAGTCTGATCAATAGCATTTATCTTTTCATTTAATCTTTGATACGAATCTTCTTTATCAATATCAAAACTTTGATACGTTATGTGAGAAAGAAATTTTTCAGTTTGAGGATCAGAAACGTCATTTTTTCTAGAAAAGGTATGTATGTTTTCTAAGACGTAACTGCGAAAATCTTCATCAGTTTTTTCGGCTCTTCCAAGAGCAATAATCTGAAATTTCTCAGACATACGGCCGTCAAGAAACAGATTTTGAAATGCGGGAAAGAGTTTTCTCTTTGCAAGATCTCCGGTTCCTCCAAAAATTACAATAATTGTTGGATTTATATTTTTGATTTTACTCATTTTTGTAGTTGTGTTGCTTGTAGTTGTATTGCTTATAAATTATTATTCAGACCATTGTGTGTGAAAAACACCAGCGGTATCGATACGTTCGTAAGTGTGTGCTCCAAAATAATCACGCTGTGCCTGAATTAAATTTGTTGGGAGATTTTCAGATCTGTAAGCATCAAAATAAGCTAACGAATTCATAAGTCCGGCAACAGGCAATCCTTTTTGAACAGCAAACTGAATAACATTTCTCATTCCTGCTTGATTTTCTGTTAATTTTGAAGCAATTCCAGAATCTAAAAGCAAGTTTGGTAAATCTGATTTTGTCACATACGCTTTTCTGAAATCTTCCAAAATGTTGGCACGAATAATACAACCACCGCGCCAGATTTTGGCAACCGTTTCTAAATTTAATCCGTAATTATATTCTTTTGAAGCAGTATGAAGCTGTGCTAAACCTTGTGCATAAGTCACAACGATAGAAAAATATAAAGCCGATTTTAATGCTGCAATTGCTTCGGTAGTATTTACATCAGTTTCGTTAGCCTTCCAAACTAAATTTTTAGCCGCTTCAATTCTTTCTGGTTTCGTTTTAGACATATCGCGCATAAAAACTGCCGCATCAATAGTAGGAATCGGAACTTGCAAATCCATTGCGTTTTGCGAGGTCCATTTTCCTGTTCCTTTAGATTTTGCCCAATCCGAGATTTTATTGATTAATTGAGTTCCGTCTTCATCTTTTTGTTTCAAAATGTTTCCGGTAATTTCAATTAAATAAGACTTAAGATCATGAGTTTGGTTCCATTCTTCAAAAGTTTTCTGAATTGTATTATCATCCAGATTATAACCTCTTTTCATCAGGTCATAAATCTCAGAGATTAACTGCATAATTCCGTACTCGATTCCGTTGTGAACCATTTTAACGTAGTTTCCGGCAGAACCATTTCCAAGATATTCTACACAAGGTTCACCGTCAACTTTTGCTGCAATAGCTTCAAAAATTGGACGAAGTCTTTCGTATGCTTTCTGATCACCGCCCGGCATCATTGCAGGACCAAATCTGGCACCTTTTTCACCACCTGAAATTCCCATTCCAAAGAAATGAATTCCTTTCTCGGATAATTCTAAAAATCTACGGTCTGTATCAGTAAAATAAGTGTTTCCACCGTCAATTATAATATCTCCTTTGTCTAAATGAGGAAGTAAGCTTGCAATTGCGCTGTCAACAGGTTTCCCTGCAGGAACAAGCAACATTATCGCTCTTGGTTGTTGAATTAGTTCTACAAAATGTTTAACATCTGTTGTTGCTTCAATAGTATGATCAGCATCAGCTTCTTGTTGAAGAGAGTTTACTTTTTCGGTATCTAAATCTAAACCTGCTGCTGCAAATTTATGACTCGCAATATTTAAAAGTAAATTACGACCCATTACACCTAATCCTACAATTCCAAAATCAAATTTGTTCATAGTTTTCAATTAACTAAAATTATTATAAAATGCTTTTTCTGAAAATAAGCAAGAGAAAAAACAGTAATGCTTTTTCATTCAGTTCTTTGCAGAAAAACGAAGTTTGTTGTAATCTTATATTTTAAGATTGAATGTGCTAAGTTAGAGAAAAATGATGAAACATTGGGTCATTAATAGTCCACTTTAAGGCTATGTATGATACTTTTTTATGTGTAAAAAATACATTTAGAGATGCCGGCAATTTTTTATTGAACTAAGGCGAACATGTGAATAAAGCCAACGGATTAACTTACAGAAAATCATCTTAACATTCATTATAGCTTATTTTATTATGATTCTTTAATCACTATCTAATAGGTAGTTTTAGACTAATTTCTCATAACATTATTAATTTAACACAAAGATAAATCAACTTTTTAGGTATTTTTTGTTCGTTAGTTTTCATTTGCTCTTTTAAATCTATTATGAAAAACTATCTTTTGCAAATGTCTGACGAAGAACTCCAGAAATTGATTTTTCAGGAGGATCACGATGCGTTTGCAATTATTTTCAACCGGTATTGGAAGAAATTATATACTTATGCCTTTAAGATTTATAAAGAAGAAGAAATCTGTGAGGACATCGTTCAGGAAATTTTTATCAGTCTTTGGAAAAATTCAGCAAATACAGTGATTCTCAATTTAGAAGCTTATCTTTTTAGAGCTGTAAAATATAAAATTGCCAATCACATCAGAAGTCTAAAGTTTGATCGTGAGCATTTTGAAGTTCTTGAGGCCATTCCTGAACCGGGCTATACTGTGGATAATATTGAATATGTTGAATTCGAAAAGGGTATTATGAACCAGATTGGTCAATTAACTCCCAAGTGCCGTGAGGTTTTTTTATTAAGTCGTATAGAACACTTTTCGAATGCCGAAATTGCAGAAAAATTAAGCCTCTCCATTCACACGGTTGAAAAGCACATCAGCAATGCTTTAAAACAGTTGCGCCTTAACGGGCATCATTATAATTCTCTGATTTTTTACTGGGCAGCTTTTCTTTATGTTAACTAAATAAAAGCAGTTTTAAGAAAACGTTAAGACTACTTTTTCGACTACTTGTACTGATCAAAATTGGTGACTTATCTATAAAAGCACTCATTTTGAAAAAAGAAACCCTTTTGCTACTGGCAAAAAAATACACAGAAGGTACTTGCACACCTGAAGAAAAAATGGCAGTTGAAGCCTTTTTCGACAAAATGCAGGATAATTCAATAATTAATCTGCATCAATTCCCCGATGTAAAAGGGGATATTATTCTTGGAAAAATATTCCAGGAATTACATACCAAAAAACAACCACGAAATTTCAAATTTAAAAGAGCGCTTAGAATTGCAGCGATTTTAATTGTTGCTATTGGAATTTCTTTTTCAGTTGTAAAATTTGCCCTGGCACCAAAAGAAATAATTCAGATTGCTCTAAAAGGAGAGAAAAAAGAAGTCTTGTTGCAAGATGGTAGTATCGTTGTACTGAACTCTAATAGCAGTATTACTTATCCGGAAGAATTTGGTGAAACCCGAAATATCAAACTTAGTGGAGAGGCTTATTTTAAAGTCTTTCGTGATGTAAAAAGACCTTTTATTGTACAAACTCATAATGTAAAAGTTAGGGTATTAGGTACTTCATTTGATGTCAACTCCTATAAACATAGATCTACCAAAGTAAGTGTTCTCACCGGAAGAGTTGAAGTTAGCTCTGCTTCAGGAAAGAAAGTAGTTATTGTGAAAAATGAACAGGCTGATCTGAAACGTAATGCTGATTTCCATATTTCAACAGATGATAGCACCGAAGGGATTGCCTGGACCAGCAACACTATTGTTCTTAAAAACACATCCCTTTCTGAAACTGCAAAAATCATTGAAAACTGGTACAATGTGGATATTACATTTGAAGATCAGGAAATAAAAAAACTTACTATTTCAGGAAAATTTAAAGATGAAAAATTGGAGAATGTACTGGAAAGTATTGCCTTTTTGAAACAATTGAAAATCATTTACCTAACCCAAAACCATATCGTTATAAGAAGAAAGACGCCTTAATATTAAAAAATTAAAAACCCGCCTCCGGTGCAACGGAAACGGGCATTAAAAAAAAGACTACAAATAAAAATTTATAGCCCAATAGTAATGAATACGAAACTACAATTTTTTTTCAATAAGTATATTAAGATGAAAAATCTTTATATACTGATAACATTCTTTTTGACTCTCCATGGATTTGCGATGAGAAATCCGATAAAGGAAAATCAAATTAGCCTAAACCTGAAGGACGCAACAATTACAGAATTTTTTAAAGTGATTGAACAAAAAACAGCATTCACTTTTGTTTTTGATGAAAAAATATCGGGAACTTCTCAACGTATCACGATTTTTGCTGAAAAGGAAAGCCTGGATGCAATTCTCCTAAAAATAGCAGAAAGAACCGGACTTTCTTTCAAAAAAATTAATAACACTATTATAGTAACTAAGAATCTACGTGTACAAATGACTGTACGCGGGAAAGTACTAGATGAAAGTGGTTTTCCAATGCCGGGTGTTACAGTTCTTGAAAAGGGAACGCAAACCAGTACGTTAACCGATATGGAAGGGAATTTTAGTTTTGCAGTTTCAAACTCTTCAGCAGTTCTTACAGTTTCTTATCTTGGTTATCTTTCACAGGATGTTGCCATTAGTAATTCGCCTCTGAAAATTACCATGAAATTAAGTACAAGTGAGTTAAATGAGGTTGTGGTAACCGCCTTAGGAATTAAAAGAGAAGAAAAACGACTTGGTTTTTCACAGCAGACTATAAAATCAGAAAGTTTGTCTCAGGCGAGATCGAATAACTGGTCATCTGCTTTAAAAGGAAAAGTTGCCGGATTGAGCATTATCTCAGCAGGATCAGGACCTATAAACTCGCAGCAGATTACTCTAAGAGGAAACAGATCATTAAGTCCTAAAGGAAATTATGCACTGATTGTAGTCGACGGAGTACCGGTAAATGCAGAAATGACAACCTCGGGTTCAACAAGCGCCTATATGGGGGAAGACTCTCCAATTGATTATGGTAACGGAATCTCTGATCTTAATCTTGATGATATTGAAAGTGTTACCGTTTTAAAAGGTGCAGGAGCTACTGCGCTTTACGGAAGCCGTGCCGCAAATGGAGCCTTGATTTTAACAACAAAATCGGGTAAGAAAAATAAAGGATTGGGTATATCTTATAGTAGTAGCGCCGCTTTTGATAAAATCCAGAGATGGCCAGATTATCAGTATACTTACGGACAAGGAACGGGGAATTCACCAGATGCTCAGGGTAATCAATATTATTCTTATGGCAATTCTGCTGACGGAACCAGTACAAGTGGAACCAGCAGTGCCTGGGGACCTGCTTTTACCGGACAAAATTTTTATCAATACGATCCAACGGTTCAGGGCCAGTCGGTAAACAGGGTTCCATGGACTTCGTATAGAGACAATCGTAAAGATTTCTGGAACACCGGGATAACCTTAAATAATAATATTTCTATACAGGGAGGTGACGATAAAGGATCTATGCGTCTTTCATTAGGTCATCAGAAAAACGAATGGATTATGCCAAACACTGGTTTTAACAGGGTGACTGCGGCAATTAATGCCAATTATCAGGTATCCGATAAAATCAAATTAGGAACTACTGTAAACTACAATACCAGAAACAGTGATAATCTTCCTTCAACTGGTTATAATAACGGTTCTATTGCCTATTTCATGATTTTCCAACAGCCCAATATTGATTTGGATTGGTATCGTCCAATTTGGGAAAAAGGAAAAGAACAAATTCAGCAATTGCATCCTTTTAGTTCTTTTATTGATAATCCATATCTAATTGCTTATGAGGCAACCAATACTTTAAATAGTGATCAGATTGTTGGGAATATTTTTGCCAACATCAAATTATCATCGAACCTGGATTTAATGGTTCGTTCGGCTCTTAATACTTACAATCAGACCAGAGAACAAAAAAGACCTTACAGTATCAACAGATATGCAAAAGGTTTCTATGAAAGACAGGATGTATACAAACAGGAAATCAATTCCGACTTTTTATTTTCTTATAAAAAGAATTTTGGAAACAAGTTTTCTCTTGCTGCTTCAGCCGGAGGAAATGCTATGAGTTACAAATACAGAAGAACAGAGGCAGAAGTAACTGGCTTGGTAGTTCCGGGAGTTTATAAACTTTCAAATGGTTCAAGCGCTCCGATTTTAACTTTGGGAGATGCCTATAAAAAGATGAATAGTCTTTATGGATTAGTTTCGATGTCGTATGGCGAAATGCTTTTTGTAGATGTTACAGGAAGAAATGACTGGACCAGTACATTACCGGTAAAAAACAATTCTTTCTTTTATCCGTCTGTAAATACAAGTTTAATCATTTCAGAAATGGCTGCTTTGCCAAAAGCGATCGATTATTTAAAATACAGATTCTCCTATGCACAGGTTGGTAATGATACAGAACCTTATAAAACACAAAAATATTACGGACAGAGCGCTTTTCCAAGTTCAGCTCAAACGTTAACGGTTTTATATAATGACCATTTTAAGCCGGAGATTACGACCAGTTTTGAGACTGGTTTTGAAATCAGAATGCTTCACAATCGTTTGACAGCCGATGCAACCGTTTATGAGAGTAGTACAAAAAATCAGATCATTGATATTCCAATGGATTTTTCAACGGGTTACAGTGGAGCTGTATTAAACGGAGGCGAAGTAAGAAACCGTGGTATTGAGCTTACTCTTGGTGGAAAATTTATTGATAATAAAAATTTCAAATGGAATGCAAACCTGAACTGGTCACGCAATTGGAATAAAGTAATGGAACTTGCTGAAGGAATCGATGGACAACAGATTATTGGTACAGGAGGAACAGCTTCTATCATTGCAAAAGTTGGCGGAACTACAAGTGCCATTTATGGTTTTGGATTTGTAAGATCACCTGACGGAAAAATTGTTTATGACACAGCAGGTCTTCCGGCATATCCTGAAGAGATTCAATACATTGGTGATGCAAGCCCGGATTGGAAAGCGGGTTTGACCAATACTTTTACTATCGGAAATTTTACCATGAATGTAACTGTTGACGGACAGTACGGTGGCGTTCTTTATTCAATGACACATCACAAACT
This sequence comes from Flavobacterium sp. GW821-FHT11G01, assembly GCF_058808175.1. Classification (NCBI taxonomy): domain Bacteria; kingdom Pseudomonadati; phylum Bacteroidota; class Flavobacteriia; order Flavobacteriales; family Flavobacteriaceae; genus Flavobacterium; species Flavobacterium sp. GW821-FHT11G01. The sequence goes on from NZ_JBXARK010000004.1 coordinate 80,933, forward strand.
TGCTGAGCAAGGGAAATTAAATTCTAATAATATGGGAAGGGCAGAAGGTTATATTATCGGAGATGGTGTGATTCAGAATGCTGATGGAACTTATTCACCAAATACAAAGAAAGTTGCTACAGCAGATTGGTATGTGCGTTATTACCGTAGAGCTAATATTGAATCAAATTCATTTGATGCTTCTTATGCGAAACTACGTGAAATCAGCCTTCAATATGCTATGCCAAAAAGATGGCTTAAAGACACAGGATTGCAGTCGGTTCAGTTCTCCGTTTTTGCAAGAGATTTGGCGGTTATTTCAGATTTTCCAATCTATGATCCTGAAACTGCCGCATTAAATGGAGACACTATTCTTCCTGGTGTAGAGACTGGACAAATGCCTTCACCAACAACCTATGGCTTTAATTTAAGTTTGACTTTATAATAAAACAATGAAAAAGATAAAAATTGCAGCAATATTAGTAGTGCTAACCGGAATGAGTATTTCCTGTACACAAGGTTTTGAAGAACTTAATGAAAATCCTAATCTTATAACAGAGGTAAGTCCCGGTACACTGTTAAACCCCATAATTTATGGGATTGCTTCTCAGAATGCACTTCAAAGTGTTGATGTTACTTTCAACCTGATGCAGGTATCATTGCCTTTTCCAAGCATAACAGGCGGACTTCATCGCTATGATGTCAGCAACAACATTGGTAATTCGGCATGGAATAATTATTACAAATGGCTTAATAACATCAGAGAGATGCGTATGGCATCTGCGAAAGCAAAAGATGGTAATTATGAAGCAATTGCCCTTACGCTTAATGCTTTGGTGTATGCTAATTTAACGGATCTTTTCGGGCCAGTTCCTATGACTGAAGCTGCGCGTGGTGAAGACGGTATTCTCTATCCAAGATATGATAAACAGGAATTCATCTATGAAACATTACTGGCAGATCTGGAAAGAGCTAACACACTTTATGATGTCAACAAACCGATGATTTATGCGGAAGATATTTTATTTCAGAATAAAGTTGCCAGCTGGAAGAAATTTACCAATTCTTTAAAAATGAGATTGTTATTAAGGATTTCAAACCGCACCGAAACAAAAGCATTTGAAAAGCTGACTTATATGATCGAGCATCCTGAAATTTATCCTGTTTTTACCACTACGGCAGAAGGAGCTATTTTAAAAGTAACAGGTGTTTCTCCAAATATGTCTCCGTGGGGAAGACCTCAGGATTTTAATCTTAATATAAAAATGGCTTCGTTTTTTATTGATAATCTTAATGTTCTGGAAGATCCAAGAAGGGCCATAATTGCAACAGGAGCAACTACTCTTGTTACGAATGCACCTCTTGGTTATAAAGGAATTACAAGTGCTTATGCGGGTTCAGATTCACAGTTTAAATACAATGCTTCTACATTGCTAAATGTGCAGGCACAGAATCCGATGCAGATATTTATTTTGACTTATGCTGAAGTGGAATTCATTAAAGCAGAAATGGCTCAACGTGGATATGTTGCTGATGCTGCCGGGCATTATATAAAAGGTGTTAAATCGGCTATTGAACAAGTAAAAGCAGTAGTTCCTGCAACTTATTTTGATAATGTACAGGCGCAGTATAATGGAACATTGGAGAGAATCATGCTTCAAAAATATTACGCGTTGTATTTTACAGACTATCAACAATGGTTTGAATACCGCAGAACTGGGTTTCCGGTTTTACCCAAAACAACTGCTATGCTTAATGGAGGAATTATGCCTTCAAGATTCACTTATCCGGACAATCAGCAGATTAAAAACACAGAAAATTATATGGAAGCCATTCAAATGATTGAAGGGGATAATATCAATTCTAAAGTTTGGTGGGATAAATAAAAAATTAAAAATGAAAAAGACAATTATATTAAGTGCTTTACTGTTTAGCGGGATTTTGACAGCGCAGACAACTGTTAAAGGAAACGTGTTTGAAGATTTAAATCAAAACGGAAAAAAGGACAAAAAAGAAAAAGGTATCGCCAGTATTGCAGTAACCAATGGGCGCGAGGTAGTGTTAACCGATAAAAAAGGAAACTATGTACTTCCCGTGGAAAACGATGCGATTATTGCTGTAATTAAACCATCGGGTTATAAAATTGTGGTTAATAAAGATAATCTTCCACAATTTTTTTACAATTACAAACCGGAAGGATCTCCTAAAAGTAAGTTTGAAGGTGTAGCACCAACAGGAAAACTCCCGGAATCTGTTGATTTTGGATTAATCCCACAAAAAGAAACGGCAGATTTTACAGCGTTAGTCTTTGGAGATCCACAACCATATAATCTTGAAGAAGTTGATTTTTTTACCAGAGGAATTGTTTCTGAAGTTGAAGGGATCAAGAATATTCCGTTTGGACTAAGTATGGGAGATCTGGTAGGGAATGACCTTAGCTTATTTAATCCTTATATCCAGGCTGTAAAGAAAATTGGAATTCCATGGTACAATCTTTTAGGAAACCATGATCTAAATTTTGATGCCAAGGCTGATAATATGGCTGATGAAACCTACGAAGCACATTTTGGGCCTGCAAATTATGCTTTTAATTATGGTAAAGTACATTTTATTATTCTTGATGATGTGCTATATCCGGATCCACGAGATAATGAAGGATATTGGGGAGGTTTTACAGAGGAACAAATGAAATTTATAGAAAATGATCTAAAGGTTGTACCGAAAGACAATCTGATTGTAATGGCTTTTCATATTCCGCTTAGTGAGCCAGATGCTAAAGATGATTCTTTTAGAGACAGTGATCGTCAAAAATTATTTGAATTATTGAAAGATTTTCCAAACACGTTGTCACTTTCTGCCCATACTCATATGCAACGTCAGGATTTTTTCGATCAGAAGGATGGCTGGTTGCAAGAGAAACCACATCATCATTATAATATCGGAACAACTTCAGGCGATTGGTATTCCGGAAAACTCGACGAGAAAGGAATTCCTATTTCGGTTATGAGAGACGGAACACCAAAGGGATATGCTTTTATTCATTTTACAGGAAACCAATATACGGTAGATTATAAAACGGCTGGTAAACCACAGGAGTATCAAATGAAAGTTTTTACGCCAAAGGTGGTTGCCAAAGGCAAGCGTACTAAATCAGGTGTGTTTGTGAATTTTTTCATGGGAAGTAAAAAAGATAAAGTGGTTTACCGTGTGGATCAGGGAGAATGGAAAGAAATGGATTATGTACAGGCGGAAGATCCGTCATATGTAGAGTTGGTTTACGAATGGGAACTCTCAGAAGTGCTGATGCCTGGAAAACGCTCTTCAGATCCTGAAAAAAGTACGCATGTGTGGAGAGGAAATATCCCTTCTGATCTTGCTTTGGGACACCATACTATTGAAATAAAAGCCACAGATATGTTTGGTAAAACCCATACGGCTAGCAGCAGTTACAGAATTGACAAAGTAAAATAATCTAAAGACAAGATGATAAGAACAATAAAAATTCTATTTCTTTTTGCTTTATTGCTAACCGCCAGTCATTGTGCGACCAAAACTCAGAAATCTCAAAAACATACGGTTGAAGTACAGGGACATCGCGGCGATCGCGGCAATTTACCTGAGAATACCATTCCGGCTTTTCTAAGTGCAATAAAAAAAGGTGCTGATGTTATAGAACTTGATGTTGTGATTTCTAAAGATCAGAAAGTAGTGGTTTCGCATGAGACTTTTATGTCTGCCCAATATATGTCAGATCCTGATGGAAATTCTATAGTAAAAGAGAAAGAACACGCTTATAATCTTTATGAAATGGACTATGAAAACATAAAAAGATTTGACAGCGGTTCCAGAGGAAATTCTAATTTTCCGGCACAGCAAAAAATGAAAACCTATAAACCATTACTCTCAGAAGTAATTGATAGTGTGGAGCATTATATCAAAACAAATAAGTTAAAACCGGTCAGATACAATATCGAAATCAAGTCAGAAAAATCAGATTATGGCAAAAGACAACCACAACCTGAAGTATTTTCTGCAATGGTTATGGAAATCATTACTGATAAAGGAATTGAAAAAAAGATGAATATACAGTCTTTTGATCCTGTACTTTTAAACGTATTTCATAAAAAATATCCTAAAGTTATCATCGCTTTTCTTGTAGGTGAAGGTACTTTGACAGAAAATCTGGCAAAGCTTGACTTTATGCCGGAGATTTATAGTCCGAATTACAAATTGCTTGATAAAATGCAGATGGATTCACTTCGAAATTTGAAGATGAAAATTATACCATGGACTGTTAATGAAGACAAAGACATTGAAAGGATGTTTGCTTTACAAGTCGATGGAATTATTACAGATTATCCTGAAAAAGTATTGAAAAAATTATGAAGATAATTAGAGCGATTTCGTGTTTAAGATCGCTTTAAGTTTGTGTTCAGTTTGTTTATTTTTTTTTTGGAAAAAGCCTTCACATTTGTGAAGGCTTTTTGAATTTAAAATACTTAGGTTTTTCGTAGTTTTAACTGGTATATTTAGCTAGCCACTTCGCTTTGTGCTCTGCTCTTGAATTAATAAATGCAACATCAGTTCCTTCTGCAATAGCATCAAGAGGAAAACGTAGAGGCCTTGTACCATCAGACATATTAATTAATTCCAGTATGCCATTGGCTATTGTTTGCGGGTCCATATTAAATTCCTGCATTTTTCCAAATAATCCTGCGCCAATAGCATTAAACATTTCACTTGCGACAGGATCATAAGCTTTTATAATTTCTGTGTAATCGGCATTATTACCAGTTTTTACTCCAGTGTTCATTTCAGTGGGATAAACACCTGGCTGAATAGTAACGTTTTCGATATTAAATTGTTTTAATTCATCCTGAAGAGATTCGGTAATGGCTTCCACACTAAATTTAGAAGCTAAATAGGGTCCCATAAAAGGTAGGGAATGGCCGCTGGCGCCTGAGGTAAGATTAATTACCAAACCACTTTTTGCAGCTCGCATAGAAGGTAATACTGCCTGATAAGTACGAATGATACCGTAAAAATTAACTTCAAAAAAATTCTTGATCTGGTCAATTGAAAAAGCTTCAACTAATCCAAAACCTGCTAATCCTGCATTATTTATCAAAACATCTATTTTTCCATATTTGCTAAGTACTTTTTGAAATGCTGTTTGTACTGAAACATCGTCAGTAACGTCTATTTCTACAACTTCAATATTTGGAAATGAAGAAAGTTCTTCCGCTGCCGATTTATTTTTGTCATTTGTAGCACGCATGCCAGCGATTACATTATGTCCTGCTTTTGATAAGGTTATAGCTGTCAGTTTTCCAAATCCGGTGCTGGTACCTGTAATAAAAATTGTCTTTGTCATAGTTACTAAATTTATAATTTAACAATACAAAGATCTATAACACCAGCATTTGTATTCCTTGACATTTGTTTGAAAAAAAAACAAACAAATGTCAAGGAAAAATAAATAAGAATTATTTTTTTGGGTTACGGCGAATTCGTGTAATGGTTTCTGGAGTTATTCCAAGATAAGCCCCAATCATATGTTGCGGAATGCGATTTATTAATAAAGGATTCGAGTCTAGAAAGTTTTGATATTTTTCTTCTGCAGAAAGACTTATGCTTGCATGTATACGGTTTTGAGAAACCATAAAACTCTTTTGTAAAATAGTATTTACTAAGTTGTTGAAAGAGGGAATTTCATAGCAGAGCATCTCAAAATCTTCTTTCTTTATTAATATGATTTCTGAATTTTCGATTGCGTCAATATTGAATTTGGAAGGAGTGTTATTTGTTAAACTTTCACGGTCTCCAAACCAGTGATTTTCCGGTGAGAAATTTATAATATGTTCTTTTCCATCCTTGTCTATAGAGAATGTTTTTATTAATCCCCTACACACAAATGCGTTATAATTCCATACTTCTCCTGCCTCTAGTATAAATTGCTTCTTTCGTATTTTTTTAACTATTGATACAGAATCAATCAAAAGTAATTCTTTTTCAGAGAGTACTATTTTGTCAATAAGATATTCATGTAAGGTATTAAGCATTTTCGACGTAAAATATTTTCTTGTAAATGTACAAAATGAATTTCAACCTATATGTTGTATATAGCTTTAAACGATTTAGATTATAATGCACTTTTATAGTATTTTGTAGTAAAAAACTATTGATACTACTCGGTATAAATTAAGATTTTCAAATAAAACTGGGTTACCCCCTTTCTTGAAGCTGGGGTCGATAGCAATCAACATGCTCTGGTACTTTTGCTTTCTGATCACCGATACACCATAAAATGAAAAATTCAGATGCAATACTATTAATTTGGGAATATTTAAAAACAGGGATTTATATCCTCTTTCAAAGAATAACAAATTTTAGAAACTTTAATACTAAATACTTAACGGTTATTTTCTTTATTGCTTTTCCAATATTCGCTCAGGCACAGCTCGAGCAATATTCTAAATTGAATAGCGATGGATCAATTGAACCCATAATCGATTATTTTGGAAGTAAAAAAATAAGCAATCAATTTGCACTGACTTTTTTTGGACTGACAAGAGAAAAATGGGGACAGGCTTTAATAGGATTGTCTTATTCACCAATAGAAAAAATTGTTTTTTCTGTAAGTGCGGGTATTGAGCAAGGACATCATTCACCCCGATATTCTTCTAGTATTTGGTTAAAGAATGGAAGTGTTAGCTTTCTTGCATTGGGAGAGAAAGGAGATGGTGCCGATAATTATTTGTATAAAGTCAATATATTTTACGAATTTTCGGAGAAGATAAGTCTGGGAATGATGGATTGGAGATACCATGGACTTGGACCCAATTTCAGATATACCATTACAAAATTAAAAGTTACACTATGGATCATGCCTGCCTACGACCATGAGGAGAACACAAGCAGATGCATGTTGGGAATTAGTGTTCCTATGTAAATCGGAGGTTACTTTTATAGTTCGCTTTCCTGATCTCTATTTGTTTTTAAATAATCTGACGGAGAATGGAAAGCGATTGTTCGATTTCTCGCTCGTTAATTCCTGCAAATCCAAGTCTAAGTCCATTAGGGGTAAAAATTTCGTTATTATAAAACGTACCATTTGAAATCTTTAATCCTTTCTTTTCTGCACGGCTGGCTAATTCTATAAGGTTTATTTTTTTATCAAATAAGGCCCACACAGCCATTCCGCCCTCAGGAGTTTTAAAAGTAATTACATCTTTAAAATTAGTATCGAGTATCTCACAAAAAAAATCTCTTCTCTGTCTGTATATTTTGATCGATTTACGAAAATGCCTTTCCATTTCTCCATTATCATAAAGAGATGAAAATGCCTCTTCAAGTAAAGAATCACCTTGTTTATCAATGAGTTGTCTTAACGAAGCACAAGCATTTACAAATTGTGGATCTGAAATTAGAAAACCAATACGAAGTGCAGGAGCAAAGGTTTTGGTGATCGAACCAATATAAATAACATTTTGATTGTGATCTATACTGGCTAGTGGTATATAAGGTTTGTTATCATAATGAAAATCAAAGTCATAATCGTCTTCTATTATTGCAAAACAATATTTTTCAGCGAGTTTAAGAAGCTTTAGTCTTCTTTCCATGCTCATAGTAACTGTTGTTGGAAAGTGATGATGAGGGATAATGTACACCGCTTTTATTTTGTGGTGTTGCAACATATCGGCTAAATAATCAATATCCATCCCAAATTCATCAACAGGTATTCTCAAAAGTTCAGCACCGCTATATTTAAAAATTTCATCTGCTGAGCGGTAATTTGAAACTCCAACGGCAATTTTGTCTGATGAAGTCAGTAATAATTGGGTTGCCAGATAAATACCCATTTGGCTTCCTTTGGTAATGATTATGTTTTCAGCACTGACTGTAAGACCTCTTGTTTCAGAAAGATATCTGCATAATGCCATCCGAAGATGTTCAGAACCTTTAGGATGACCGTACTTTAGAAAGCTCTTTCCATAGAATCTTTTGGATATGCTTCTGTATTCCCGCATTAAGAGGTCTACAGGTGTTAGTCGGACGTCCGGGAAACCGTCATCGATTGTCAGAATTGATTTCTGATAATCCTCAACAGCAAACTTCTCCACAAACGGATTATTCCATTTAAAAGATTCCGGTTTCTCTTTAAAAGGTGAAATAGGATTATGCTTTTTCTTTTCTGAAAGTTCAGGAAGGTTAGAGAGTACAAATATCCCTTTGCGTTCAATAGATTCTGCCCAACCCTGGCTCATAAGTTCTTCGTATGCAACTTTCACAGTATTACGGCTAATTCCCGTCAGTTCAGACAGTACTCTTGTGCTTGGCAAAATATCGGAGGGCTTTAGTGTGCCATTGGTAATCAATTGAATAAAACAATTGCACAATTGTACATAGAGAGAAACATTTGAGTCTCTGTTGAGCTGTATAAGTGATTTATATGGAAGCATTTGTACTATTTTAGATTAGCGATATTCCTCAGATGTCTTAGTAAATTTATAATTTTCTAACTTAATTATTAGAAAATGACGAGCGTATTTCAAAGACAAAAGCTGCTCGCTTAGAAAACGGAGCAGCTTACTGAATTTTACAATCAGTTTATTTTAAGCAGGAACGAGCTGTGTTGTAATTCCAATTCTGTTCCAGGCGTTTATAGTTATTATGGCTAAAATGACTTGTGCAAGATATGTTTCTCCCAAAGCTTCTAATGCAGCCTGATAGGTCTCCTCTTTAACATGCCCGTTAATTAGTGTTACTTCCTCTGTCAGGGCCAGAATTGCGCGTTCTTCATTTGTAAAAAAGGGAGTGTCGCGCCATGCATTGAGTGTATAAATACGTTGTTCCGTTTCACCGGCTTTGCGCGCTTCTTTGGTATGCATGTCAATACAAAAAGCACAACCGTTTATCTGTGACGCTCTGATTTTTATTAAGTCCTTATGTGTTCTTGTCAGTGGAGTACTTTCTATAAATTTTTCAAGGCCAAGAATTGCTTGATATCCTGCAGGTTCGACCTGGTCGATTTTAAGACGTGTTTTCATTTTTTTTAATTTTATATTTATTTGTAATTGCTATTTCGATATTTATCCAGAAGATGATGAAGACTTTCCATTTCATCCAGAGTCAGATTATCAGCTAGTTTTGTTTCGTAAGTGTTTACTTTGGGTTCAGCATCTTCAAGAAGCAATATTCCTTTTCTTGTAATTGATATATCAGTTTTTCTCCGATTCTCGCGACATTCTTCGCGGGTTACAAATCCCTTAAGAAGTAGTTTATCAATAAGTCTGGTAGTATTGCTTGTTTTTGATGCCATTCTTTCCTGTATCATATACATGTTAGCACATTTGCCATTCAGGTTCCTTAATAACACTAAAACATCATATTGTTCTTTAGAAAGGTTATGAAACTTTAATATTTCGTTTAAACCCTCCTTAAAGGTAGTTTGGATATATATGATATTCAATAGTATTCGTTTGTTTACTGTTAATGTGGCAGCGGATTTTATTATATTTTCTATTTTCATAGCAATAGAATTATATAGAGAATATCAAATAGTTACATAGTCACTATTTTTGCTTTTTAAAAAGATTGTCTAAACTCCATTGGTAATTTGGAATAAACGAAAGTAAAAGGCTGGCGGCACTGGCTGTAAAAACACCATAATTAATTGGTTTTTGAATTCCTACTGAAAATGTCATAAAGACGATGAATGTGAAAGTAAGAACTGATGCTCCGATTGCCGACCATTTAGTCTTAAATCCTAAAATTAAAAAGATACCGATCGATAATTCGGCTACTGTTGCGACAAGTCCCATGATATTAACCATTGGTCTGTCAAAAAAAGGCATAAGGGTAGAAGTGTAATCAATGAAATTTTGCCAGTTACCCCATTCAATATTACCGGTACCAGCAGGACCCAGAATACCTAATCTGTCCGAAACCGGAGTTAGGAACGTGATACCCAGTGCGTATCTTAAAAGCAGCTGGGGAATTTTAAATGTATCTTCCATAATTTTCTTTATTTATGTTTTTATAGGGACAAAGGTATTGTCAGTCTGTGTTTTTATTTTATCCCAGATTTGCTAAACTATAGGACCCAGATGACAGTTTTAAAGTTGGGGCCTGTGTTGTGTGCAATCTGGAGCTTTAATAGTAGTAGGGTATGACTTTATTTTACAGTACATAAATTAGAAATTATGAAAAAAAGGATAGCAGTTTTCTGTGGTTCCAGTTTTGGTACTAAACCCATTTTTAAGGAAACCGCCTATGATTTAGGCAAATTATTAAGCCAAAAAGGTTTTGGTTTAGTTTACGGTGGATCAGCTACTGGTTTAATGGGCGTTTTAGCAGATGGAGTCTTAGAAAATCAGGGCGAAGTTATAGGGGTTTTACCGAGATTTCTTCAGAAAAAAGAAGTTGCACATACTCGATTAACCAAACTTATTTTGGTAGAAGATATGCACCAGAGAAAAGCCAAAATGAATAAGCTCGCAGATGGTTTTATTGTTTTGCCCGGAGGCATTGGCACTTTAGAAGAACTCTTTGAAATACTTACCTGGTCACAGCTTGGGCTTCATCAAAAACAAATTGTATTGTTAAATATTGATGGTTATTATGATCCATTGTTGTCTTTACTTCAAAATCTTGAAGATTTCGGATTTCTCAAATCAGGAAATGAATCTTCATTTTTGGTTTGTGATTCGGTGTTGGCCTGTCTAAATGTATTTGAGAATAATTAGAGCCTTTAAACCAGATTATTTATTATTAGTTCTGATGCTGATTGCCTTTTTCGGAAGAAGCTGGATCCTTTTATTTGTGAGAAGTGGTATCCTGTTAAAATAGAAATGCCGGCTAATTTTGCTTCAAAATATTTATCATGAAAAAAATACTGGTAATTAATACAAGTGCAAGAAGTTCCGAATCAAAAAGCCGTGAGCTTACAGAAGTTTTTATAAACCAATGGAAAAATATTAATGGTGAAGCTCTTTTTAGTTTTCGTGACCTGACCATTTCTGAGATTCCCTATGTTACTGAAAGTTGGATCGAAGCAGCATCAAAGAAAAAAGAGCAAAGGAGTGAAGCCGATAAAAGTGCACTCAAAGTTAGTGATGTTTATATCAAAGAACTGAAAGATGCCGATATTATCGTTCTTGGTTCGCCTATGTATAACTGGTCAGTACCGGGCATTCTAAAAGCATATATTGATCAGATAATACGAATTAATGAAACATGGAAATTCAATCCTGATAATGCAACAAATGTTTATAAAGGTTTGCTGGAGCATAAAACACTCTTTCTTCTATTAACAAGAGGTGGAACAGGTTATGGAAAAGGAGAGCCAAATGAGCATATGAACTTTCAAAATACTTACCTCGAAACGGTTTTCAAATTAATAGGGATTCATAATATACATACCGTTACAATTGAGGGCGTTTCTCTTGATCCCGAAAAGCTACGCCAAAATGTTGATTCCGCACATCAAGCCATTAGAAAATTAATTACCAATAAGGTACATAAAAATATAAAGTCAGGTTATGAAATCGAACAGTCAGATATTTAAGGGAAGCCTGTTTATTATTTTAGCTGCCTGCTGTTATGGAATGTTAGGAACCTTTGTAAAACTAGCCTATAGTGATGGTTATAATACTGCAGAAGTAACTATTTCTCAGTTTTTTATAGGGTTTATTATATTGCTTATTCTTACTATTATTTCGGGTAAGTCAATAGTTGCTGTAAATGCAACTGAAAAAGATTTTAAGAGTTACAGTAAACTTATTCTGGCTGGTACTTCATTAGGATTTACAAGTATCTTCTATTATATGGCAGTAAAATATGTACCTGTTAGTATTTGTATAGTCCTTCTTGTTCAGGCAGTATGGATGAGTCTTGTTGTAGAGATGATACAAAAACAAAAACGACCGGAATTTGCCAAGATTGCTACTGTTGTAATAATAATTTTTGGAACCCTAATAGCAACTGATATTTGGCAATATTACAACCAAATTAATTGGATAGGAGTTGGTTGGGGCATTCTGGCAGCATTATCTTATACCGCTACAATTTATTCATCGAATAACATCGAATTGAGTTTTCCGCCAATTAAAAGAAGTTTTTTAATGGTAACCGGAGGTCTTATTACAGTTGTGCTTGTCTTCAGTTCTTCTCTTCTACACGAATTTTCTTTTAGCATTTTCTTAAGTTGGGGTATAGTAATAGCACTGTTCGGTACCATTCTTCCTCCTATATTATTTGCTAAAGGAATGCCTTTAACAGGAATGGGATTGGGAGCAATATTTACATCTCTGGAAATTCCGGTCGCGATCTTATTTGCACATTTGTTACTAAATGAATCTGTTTCTTTTAGTCAATGGGTGGGAGTGTTCCTTATAATAATTGCGGTAATTTTAAAAAACATATAGATAAGAAGTCGCACTAGATTTTATCAGGTTTAAATATGCTGAGGTGTTTTTCTAAACAACGATGGAGTAGTACCTTTATGTTTTTTAAAGATTTTATTCAGATGACTCTCATCATTAAAACCTAATTCATTGGCAATTTCACCCACTCGCAAATCACTATACATTAATCTGTTCTCTACAAGTTTTATTCTGTATTTTGAAATATAATCTTGTAGTGTTTCGTTGGCTTGTTTTTTAAAATATCTTCCCAAATACGTTTCTGAAATTCCAAACTTTTCACTCATTACAGCCACACTTAATTTTTCAGGCTCATAAATGTTAGACTGAATATATTGCAATAATGCATGTGCTTTTACATCTGTTTGTTTATTAATGTTTTCAGGTAAATATTCTGAAATATTTCGGGCAATAATTACAATTAAAGTGTTAATTAATAACTGAATAAGTTCTGTATTATAAAGTGTAGGATTATGATATTCATGCCTGATTGCATCAATAACCGGATGAACCAGATTTTTGTCTGTAATTCTTTTTAAAATACAGCCTGGCTGGTGATTAGCGTGTTGTAATATATATTCTAACTTATAAAGATTATTGGATGTAAATGGTCCATTTTTGATATAAATATCGGTAAAGCGTAAAATAAAAATTGAAGTAGGGCTTTCAATTTTTAAGCCATGGCTATCGTCAGGAGTTATTAAAAATAAGTGACCAGGTTGATACGATAAACGGTTTTCATTTATAGTTTGAATACCCGTTCCAGACATGATATATACTAATTCGAAGAAATTATTACCCACTTTTGTTGCCAGCGAATCATCAATTTCCTTAAAAAGAACTTCATATGGAAGATAGAGATTGTTTTTTGCCATCGTAGTTTATTACTAAATTAGTGTATAATATTACAGATATAAATTTATAAAATCAGTATAATTTTGCTCAAAGTTAATTTAAATATTTTAATGATGGATAAAATTATTCAAAAAGTTCAGGAGCAAAGTTATCAGGCACAGAAGTTTACATTACCAATAGCACCGGCATCGTTTTTTGCAATGACCTTAGGATTAGCCGAAACAGGAAACGCATGGAGAAATGCAGTTGCTTTATGGAATTTACCCGCCTATTTTGGTGAAATCCTGGAAGGATTAGCTGTTATTTCATTTTTATGGTGGCTCACGCTTTATTGTAATAAGTGGATTCAGCACAGAAAAGTGGCATTACTTGAATTTAATGATCCTGTTCAGTCTTCTTTCTTAGCTTTGATTCCGGAATCTGTTATTTTAATGGCGTTGGCACTTCATCCTTATGATCAAAGTATTGCTGTTTCATTATTCTGGATTGGTTCAATTTTCAATCTTATTTATGGTGCTTACCGACTTTCAAAATTGTGGATACAAGAACGTCAAAGCGAACAAACCACACCCTCATTATTTCTAACTTTTACAGCAAGTATAATGGTAAATGCTCTTGTAGCCGGGGTATTGGGCTACACTAATTATGGCTTTATGCTTTTGGGTATTGGTACTGTTTCCTGGTTGATTATGGATTCTGTAATTACTCAACAATTAACAGTGGGTGGACTTGGGATTAAAACCAGAAATTTTATGGGAATTTATATGGCGCCAGCTGTTATTTTATTTGTCGCTTATCAGGTTTTAGCAGGTACAACATCAAGTATGCCTGTTACTTATGCCCTTATGGGATATGCTTTATTTATTTTTGTATCGATAACATTTGCTCTAAAATGGCTCAAAGAACAACCTTTTGCTCCAGGTTATTGGGCTTATATTTTTGGAATTGCCACTTTATCCCAAGGTTTATCCCTATTTGCTTTAAAGGCAAATGATTCAGTTGTTACAGCACTTGCATTACTTGTTTTTTGCCTGACAAATATTTTAATTTTAGGTGTTACAATTGGATCTGTTAAGCTTATTTTAAAGGGGAGTTATATGCCAAAACCGTAATGTATCATTATTCTTTTTTATTCTCCAATTCTACGCTGAATTTACCAAAATAGGGATTGTCAGCCATTAGTGAATGTCCAATTACCAGAATATGATTTCCTTTTTGTTTGAGTTGAATATTCAAATCCATTCCAAAAGGTCCATCTGAAGTTTTATCAGGAAAAATAATTTGGTTAAAACGGATATTTCCTTTGCCTGTAGTAGGGACAATCTTTGCGTTCAATTCGCCTAAATCTTCATTTTTAAATTTGATGTATATTTTTGAATGAATAGAATCTAAAGAACCTTCAGCTATAAATAAACCTTTTTTGTTTATAGAATTCATGAAGATAGTGTCGCCTACTTGTTTGTTTTCTTCAGTTATTTGTTTGCTCTCTTCATTGTTTTTCTTTTCGAGAATAGGGGCTGAGACATCAATATTAGTTTTCTTATTTTCTTTTTGTTGACATGAAAAAAAGAAAATTGATATTAAAAGAATTAAAAAGCTTTTCATAATAGTATTTTTAATAAAGGCAATTCAAATTTAATTCTTTTTTGAGGATGTTTGTTATATAATAAACATTTGGATCTTGCAGGATCTGAATGTTGCCTTTTCGCTACGTGATTCAATGTATTCCTATGCAGAGAAAAAAGCATATAAATTTTTTAAAACCTGCAAAAAGCCTGCAGAAAATTACTCGGAAATGTATAAATATCCGGAACGTGAATACTTGATATTATCTTTTATATATTTCAAAGTATAAAAATAAGTTCCGTCAGGTAATTTTTTAGTATCATTTATTGTCGAACGTCCATCAGAATAACCTTTGAAAACAGTATCGCTCTCATTATATGATTTTGCACTATAAACCTTTATTCCCCAGCGATTGTAAATTTCGACTTCGTTGTCCGGATAATTATCGATTCCTTTAATATGAAAGAATTCGTTTTTATCATCTCCGTTTGGCGAAAGTGCATTATATATTATTAAATCCTGATTTGGTCCATTTCCCTTTTTTATTTTGCCAAGAGTAAATTTTCCAAACTGGCTAACTTCAGCCATTATAAATTTTATGTTTTGGCCATTTACAGTTGTATTTCCCACTTCACCGCCTTCATTAACCCATTTTTTTTCGTTTTCATCCCAACGAATTAAAACGATTTGTTTGTCAGATTCATCGGTTAAAAAACCGTCTGGCGTGGTTGCGGGATCTATAGTCAGACTTAAAACCATATTTTCATTACCAAGTTTTCGTTGAACAAACCAATATTCAACATTGTCAATAGCTAATATAGTTTCTTCTTTCGTGCCGTAAGGTTCTTGTAGAAAAAAAGAAGGGTCGTAAAAATATTCACTAGAGAAACCAGATTCCTGTGCTGTGGATGCGGCCAAAGATGAAGGTCTGTAATAACCTTTTGAACCAACAGGAAACTCAAATTCTTCACGTCCAAATTTTTCGACTTCACCATCAACAAAACTCAAATCACTTGTTGAAACATGTGAAGTATTTTCATTAAAAATCATCTTTCCTCCGTAACTAGTGGCATTAACGACTCCGTTTATAAATTCGGCTTGACCAAAAATATTTATAGTTGTTGCCAAATGAAACGGAATCGTCGTTGTTGTATTATTGAAAGCAATATTTTTGAAATTGGAAACGGTAATGCCTTCAATTATCTGTTCTTCGTTGCCTTCAAAAATAGTTTTACTGTTACTAGGCGTACTAAATTTTGTAGTTCCATCATTTTTCCAGTTTTCAAAAACATGTAGTTCACCATCATTGGTTAACTGACCTTCTGCTTTGTTTTCATAGTCTGTGTGCAGCGAAAGAATTCCGCCAGGCGTTACTTTGATGACAGAGCTGTTTACAAATTGAGCGTAACTATTTTGCAGCAGAAAAAAACAGAAAGCGATACAAATGGCTTTACTGGTTTTTATTATAGGATATGCATACTTTTTTTTCATAGTATTACATTTATTTTTTAGCTGCCAGCTGTGCAACTAAAGCTTTCAAATCATCAATTTCTTTTTGTTGTTTTTCGAGTTTGGTTTCTAACTCTTTCACTTTATCTGAAGTTGATACAATTTCATTTTGCTGTTCTTTAGTGGCGTTTACCAAACTGTATAAAATTTGATCGGTACCTTTAAGCTGCAAGTATTTTTCTCCTTTACTGTCTTTTGTCTCTAATATTGATCCTGGCAATACCTTTTGAATATCTTGAGCAATAACTCCAGTATGAACAACGCCATCTGCATTTGTGTCAAATTTGCCGTTATATTCAAATGTTTTGGGTTCGATTTTCATGATCTCTTTTAAGCCAGATGTAAAAGGTGTGATATTTTTTTTAGCACGTGAATCTGAGCTTACATTCCAAGAAGCTTGTGTACTAGTTCCTGAACCTTTAATTGTTAAGTTACCATTAGCATCTGAAAGAAATAGACGCTGTGCCACTGTAGGATCTGCGTCAATTATTCCTGATGGGTATAATTCTAATGCTCCTGTACTGTAAAGTATTACATTTGCCGCTTGGGTTTTCTTGGCTGCTGCCCACATCAAAAGTCGAGCATCTGCCATTCCAAATCCATAAAAATCATTACCACCTGAATTATACATTGCTAATTTTTTACCGACTTCAGCATAAGTATTATTTCCAAATGTTGTACCTAAGTCCAGCATATTAACTGGATTTGTGGTGTTAAAACCTACTTTACCGGTAAAGTAAATCCTTGATGCAGTATTTGTTGCAGATGCACCTGCATTATCAGGATCGCGCCAAGGTGATGTTATTGGAACTGTAACTGCTGCCGGGCCCCAACTTGTGCCATTGTAAGTTAAAACCTGTCCTGTTGTTGGAGCAGTAACACTTATAGGTTTTGTTTGAAGTTGATTAGCATTCCATTGTGCAGCTGTATTTGGAACAGAAAATGCAGTTCCAGTTAAAGTAATTCCTGGTGATGTCGCCGTATAGGTTGTATTATTATCTACTACTGTTGTTGGTGTCCATCTTGTTCCATTATAAACCAATGTCTGATTGGTTGTTGGAGCTGTTGCGCTTACAGCAATCGTTTGCAGCTGATTAGCATTCCATAAGGCGTTAGTATTTTGTGCCGAAAACACACTTCCGGTTAATGTTAATGCTGTACCTGCGGTGTAAGTTGTATTATTGTCTACTAATGTTGTTGGTGTCCAGGTTGTGCCGTTAAAAACCAGAGTTTGGTTTGCAGTTGGAGCGGTAACACTTATTGGATGGGCTTGCAATTGATTGGCATTCCATTGTGCAACGGTATTTTTAGCAGAGAACTGATCTTCGGCTGATAAGCTGATTGTAGTTTCATCAGCAGAATAAGTAGCATTTTGCTGATTTTGAGGTTCCCATACAGATGCTGTGCTATTGTAAACTAAAGCTTGTCCATCGGCTGGAGCAGTTGCGCTAATATTTCTGCTCTGTAATTGATTGGCATTCCATTGTGCCGTTGTGTTAGGTACTGAGAACGCAGTTCCTGTTAATGAAATTCCCGGTGATGTTGCAGTATAAGTTGTATTGTTATCAACGAATGTTGTTGGTGCCCAATTTGTGCCATTATAAATCAAAGCCTGATTCGTTGTTGGGGCTGTGGCACTTATTGGATGAGTCTGTAATTGATTAGCGTTCCATTGAGCCGTTGTATTTGGTACCGAAAAAGCAGTACCAGTTAATGTAATTCCAGGTGCTGTTGCAGTATAAGTTGTATTGTTGTCTGCCAAAGTAGTAGGTGCCCAAGATGTCCCATTATAAAGCAAAACTTGGTTTGTGGTTGGAGCAGTTGTACTTATTGGGTGGGTCTGCAGTTGATTAGCATTCCATTGTGCCACAGTATTTTTGGCAGAAAACTGATTTCCTGCTGATACCGTTAATGTAGTTTCATCTGCAGAATAAAGTGAATTTTGCAGATTTTGTGGTTCCCAAGCTAAAGTTGTATTGTTGTAAATTAATGCCTGTCCGTTGGTTGGCAACGTTGTACTTATATTTCTGCTTTGTAATTGATTGGCATTCCATTGTGCTGCTGTATTCGGAACAGAAAAAGCAGTTCCTGTTAATGAAATTCCCGGTGATGTCGCCGTATAGGTTGTATTATTATCTACGACTGTTGTTGGTGTCCAGCTTGTTCCATTATAAACCAATGTCTGATTAGTTGTTGGAGCTGTTGTGCTAACAGCAATCGTTTGCAGCTGATTGGCATTCCATAAGGCGTTAGTATTTTGTGCCGAAAACACACTTCCGGTTAATGTTAATGCTGTTCCTGCAGTGTAAGTTGAATTATTGTCTACTAATGTAGTTGGTGTCCAGGTTGTGCCGTTAAAAATCAGAGCTTGGTTTGCAGTAGGGGCAGTAACACTTATTGGATGTGTTTGCAATTGATTCGCATTCCATTGTGCAACGGTATTTTTAGCAGAGAATTGATCTCCGGCTGATAAACTGATAGTAGTTTCATCAGCAGAATAAGTTGCATTTTGCTGATTTTGAGGTTCCCAGACAGATGTTGTACTATTGTAAACTAGAGCTTGTCCGTTGGCTGGAGCAGTTGCACTGATATTTCTATTTTGCAACTGATTAGCATTCCATTGTGCCGTTGTGTTAGGTACAGAAAATGCAGTTCCGGTCAATGAAATTCCTGGTGATGTTGCAGTATAAGTTGTATTGTTATCAACGAGTGTTGTTGGTGCCCAATTTGTGCCATTATAAATCAAAGCCTGATTCGTTGTTGGAGCTGTGGCACTTACAGGATGAGTCTGTAATTGACTAGCGTTCCATTGAGCTGTTGTATTAGGTACAGAAAATGCGGTGCCAGTCAAGGTAATTCCTGGTGCTGTGGCAGTATATGTTGTGTTATTATCTGTCAAAGTAGTAGGCGTCCAAGTTGTCCCATTATAAAGCAAAACTTGATTTGTGGTTGGAGTTGTTACACTAATTGGTCTGGTTTGTAATTGATTAGCATTCCATTGTGCCACAGTATTTTTGGCAGAAAACTGATCTCCCGCTGATACCGTTAATGTAGTTTCATCTGCAGAATAAAGTGTATTTTGTTGGTTTTGAGGTTCCCAAACAGCAGTGGTTCCATTATAGACCAATGCTTGTCCATCTGTTGGAGTAGTCGCACTAATTTGATGTGTCTGCAATTCGCTGGCATTCCATTGTGGAGTTGCGTATGGCACCGAGAAAGCAGTTCCGGTTAAAGTAATTCCGGGTGATACTGCTGTATAAACTGTATTGTTATCAACTAATGTTGTAGGTGTCCAGTTTGTACCATTGTAAATCAATGCTTGATTGTTTGTTGGAACTGTTGCGCTAACGGCAATACTTTGTAATTGGCTGGCATTCCATTGCGCTGTTGTATTAGGTACATTAAATGTGGTTCCTGTTAAAGAAATTCCTGGTGCTGTCGCGGTAAAAGTTGTCGGTATCCAATTTGTTCCATCAAAAACTAGAACTTGGTTTGTAGTGGGTACTGCAGTACTTACAGGAGTTGTCTGTAATTGATTTGCGTTCCACTGAGCAGTTGTATGTAAGGCTGAAAATTGATTTCCAGCTGTTTTGGTAATTGTGGTCTCATCTGCAGTATAAGTTGCGTTTTGTTGATCCTGAGGTTCCCAGACTGAAGTTGTACTGTTAAAAACTAACGCTTGCCCATTTATTGGCAAAGTCGCACTTATCGGATGACTTTGCAGTTGATTCGCATTCCATTGTGCCGCTGTATTTAATGCTGAAAATTGATTTGTTACAGATTTAGTTAAGGTTACTTCATCTGCGGCATAAATAACGTTTTGATCCGGTAATGTTGCAGGTGCCCAATTAGTACCATTAAAGATTAATGCCTGATTAGCAATCGGAACTGTGGCACTGACTGGTTTAGATTGCAATTCATTGGCATTCCATAACGCGGCAGTATTTAAAGCTGAAAATTGATTTCCTGCTGATTTTGTGATTGTAGTTTCATCTGCAGAATAAGTTGCATTTTGCTGATCTTGAGGTTCCCATACCGAAGTGGTACTGTTATAAACCAATGCCTGACCATTAGCTGGAGTTACAGCGCTTATTGTATGACTTTGCAATTGATTTGAATTCCACTGTGCAGTAGTATTTAAAGCAGAAAATTGATTTCCTGCAGATTTAATTAATGTTTGTTCCATCAGCAGAGTAAGTTGAGTTTTGCTGATTTTGAGGTTCCCAAACAGCCGTAGTCCCATTATAAACTAATGCTTGTCCATCTGTTGGAGTAGTCGCACTAATTTGATGTGTCTGCAATTCGCTTGCATTCCATTGTGCCGTTGTATTTGGAACCGAAAATGCAGTTCCTGTTAAAGTAATTCCGGGAGCTATTGCAGTATAAGTTGTATTGTTGTCAATTAATGTTGTTGGAATCCAGGATGTTCCGTCATAAATTAAAGCCTGACTTGACGTTGGAGCGGTAGTACTTATTGCAGTTCCTTGTAATAGGTTTGCATTCCACTGCGCAGTAGTATTCGGAACAGAAAACACAGTTCCTGCCAAAGTGATTCCGGGCGATGTTGCAGAATAAGTTGTGTTATTATCTATCAATGTAGTAGCCGTCCAGGTTGCACCATTATAAATTAAAGCTTGATTTGTTGTTGGAGCTGTTGCACTAATGGGTTTGCTTTGTAATTGGCTGGCATTCCATTGTGCAGTAGTATTTAGTGCTGAAAATTGGTCTCCGGCTGATTTGGTTATTGTAGTTTCATCTGCAGAATAAGTAGCATTTTGCTGGTCTTGCGGTTCCCAAACTGAAGTTGTACTGTTATAAACCAAAGCCTGACCATTTGTTGGCAGTGTTGCACTAATAGGCTGTGTCTGAAGCTGATTTGCATTCCAAATCGGATTTGTTGTCTGCGCCGAAAAAACGTTTCCTGTTAAATCTAATCCCGTTCCATTACTATAAATATCATTATTATCAATTATTGTAGTAGGCACCCAACTAGATCCATCATAAACTAATGCCTGATTTGCTGTTGGAGCTGTAGCGCTTACTGCTGTTGATTGCAATAAATTAGAATTCCATATTGCCGTTGTATTCGGAACAGAAAATTCAGTCCCTGTCAGACTAATTCCGGGAGACAAAGCGGTGTAAGTGGTATTATTATCTATTAAAGTCTCAGGCGCCCAGCTTGTACCATTAAAAATCAAGGCCTGATTTAGAACCGGAACAGCGCCATTTACAGGAGTTGTCTGTAACTGATTTGCGTTCCATTGTGCAGTAGTATTTAAGGCAGAAAATTGATTTCCAGCTGAAATAGTCAGTGTTGTTTCATCAGCAGAATAAGTAGCATTTTGTTGATCTTGTGGTTCCCAAACACCTGCGATGCTATTATAAACTAATGCTTGCCCATCAGTTGGAGTTGTGTTACTTATAGTTTGTGTTTGTAATTGATTGGCATTCCAAATTGCATTTGTATTTTGAGCCGAAAACACAGTTCCTGTTAAATCTAACCCGGTTCCATTAGTATAAGTTGTATTGTTGTCAGTTAAAGAGGTAGGAGTCCAATTAATGCCATCATAAATTAAAGCCTGACTGGCCGTTGGAGCACTAGTACTTATTGGAGTTCCTTGCAATTGATCAGAATTCCACTGTGCAGTAGTATTTGGAACAGAAAACACAGTTTCTGCCAAAGTAATTCCGGGTGATGTTGCAGAGTAAGTTGTGTTATTATCTGTCAATGTAGTAGCTGTCCAGGTTGCACCATTATAAACTAAAGCTTGATTTGTTGTTGGAGCTGTTGCACTAATGGGTTTACTTTGTAATTGGCTGGCATTCCATTGTGCAGTAGTATTTAGTGCTGAAAATTGGTCTCCGGCTGATTTGGTTATTGTAGTTTCATCAGCAGAATAAGTAGCATTTTGCTGGTCTTGCGGTTCCCATTGTGAAGTTGTACTGTTGTAAACCAAAGCTTGATCATTTGTTGGCAGTGTTGCACTAATAGGCTGCGTCTGAAGCTGATTTGCATTCCAAATTGGATTTGTTGTCTGAGCCGAAAAAACGTTTCCTGTTAAATCTAATCCTGTTCCATTACTATAAATATCATTATTATCAATTAGAGTAGTAGGCATCCAAGTAGATCCGTCATAAACTAATGCCTGATTTGCTGTTGGAACTATAGCGCTTACTGCTGTTGATTGCAATAAATTAGAATTCCATATTGCCGTTGTATTTGGAACAGAAAATTCGGTTCCTGTAAGATTAATTCCGGGAGACAAAGCAGTATAAGTAGTATTATTGTCTATTAAAGTTTCAGGCGCCCAGCTTGTGCCATTAAAAACCAAAGCCTGATTTAGAACCGGAACAGCGCTATTTACAGGGATTGTCTGTAATTGATTAGCATTCCATTGTGCAACAGTATTTAAGGCAGAAAATTGATTTCCAGCTGAGATAGTCAATGTTGTTTCATCTGCAGAATAAGTAGCATTTTGCTGATCTTGTGGTTCCCAAACTCCAGCAATACTGTTAAAAACCAGCGCTTGTCCATCTGTAGGAACTGTGTTACTTATAGGTTGTGTTTGTAATTGACTGGCATTCCAAATTGCATTTGTATTTTGGGACGAAAATACAGTTCCTGTTAAATCTAACCCGGTTCCATTAGTGTAAGTAGTGTTGTTATCAGTTAAAGAGGTAGGAGTCCAATTAATGCCATTATAAATTAAAGCCTGACTGGCCGTTGGAGCACTAGTGCTTATTGGAGTTCCTTGTAACAGGTTTGCGTTCCATTGTGCGGTAGAATTTGGTACGGAAAAAACTGTACCTGCCAAATTAATCGTGGTTTCGTCGGCAGTGTACTGCGTATCAGTTGCGCTGATTACATTTCCTGTTATGTCGATATTGGCTCCAGCAATGTAAGGAATATTATCAATTAAAGTTGTAGGCGTCCAGTTTATTCCATCGAATTTTAAAACCTGATTTGTTAATGGAATAGTCGTAGAAATTGAGTTTCCTTGCAGTAAACTGGCATTCCAGATTGGATCATTTGTTTTCGCCGAAAATTCATTTGTGGCCGATAAATTAATTCCAATTCCCGTTGTATATTTTGTTTCATTGTCTCTAACCAAACTTGAAAGTGAAATTTCAGTTGAAGTTGTTCCCTCGCCATTATAAACTAGTTTTTTATTGACATTGTCATAAATCAAGGAGGTTTGTGTTTCTTTAATATCAGCTTCGACACCATCCTCATTTTTATAAGTAGCGATAACATTTCCGGAATTTACTACCGGAGTAATAGTTGTTACTGTTTCTGCACCATTCTGAATAATTGACGTAATATCATTAATAAAGTTTGGATTACTAACAATATCAGCATAAAGATCTATAGTAATTGTTGTGCCATTTTCATCATTGTATTGGTACTTTCCGTTACCTAAATTATTTAATTTGGTAACAGTTTCCAAAATATCAGTTGAAACATTATTTTCATTAACATAAGTACCAATTTTATGTCCTTCTAAAGGAGATTGCGGAATGACAGGTATTAATCGAGTTATTTCATTTGGCATATTAGCTTCACCTGTTATTTTTACCCATTTATTTGTGTCCCAGTAATAAAACCCCGGCGTAATATCTGCAGTAGAAGCATTATTATAAATTAATAAACTTTGTGCAGGACTACTAATTGTTGTCTGGTCTGTAGTGCTCTTCAGGCTAATCCTGGGAACGAGAAGTCCTTTACTAGAGCTTGTTAAATCTAAAACGGCTGAATTGTCTGGATTGAGAGTTCCTATACCTACATTGTTTGTCTGAGCATTTATTTGAGAAATAAAAAAAAACAAACTAACCCAAAAAAAGTATTTTATCTTCATAATAAATATATTTATGGTTAAATATGAAAATATTGAATAGTAAATTATAGCTTAAAATTGGGGGCAATTTCCAGGCTTGAAGAATTGTATTTTGGATTGTCTTAGTTTGTAGTATTCTAAAGACATGTTTAAAATTTACAACACTGTGATTGTAAATAATCGGGTAGGCATATAGGCATAAAAGAAATCTATTTCTTCTTAAATTTTTACTAAATTACAAAATATAATTTTATCAATGAATGTAAATTACTTTTTATTTAATTGTAATAGGTTAAATTTCAATACGTTGTAATGTTTATGTTGAAATGCGTAATGCCCAAAACTAAATTTCATAAACACGTATGAAACTTAAAGAATTACTTAAAATTACACTATTTTGTCGTAAACCTTTTTTGAGTATTGAATCAAAAAATGAAATAAAAAAGACAGTTTTAAGTTACATATTGATTGATTTCTTAGATTTGTATAACCCAATAAAAACTTTTCTTATCATGCCAGTAATTGAACAATCAGAATATAATTTTCCTCCGATTATTCATCGGAACAGGCATATCTCTACTATTTATGCGGCGCTGTTTAAGAAGTTTGAAGTTCCGGGATACACAAGACAAAAACATGAGTTGAGTGACGGAGATTTTATCAATATTGATTTTATTATAAATGATCCTAAAAAGGCGGTAATTTTATGTCATGGTTTAGAAGGTGATTCCCGCAGAACGTATAACAATAGTTGTGCGACTTATTTTCAGCAGAAAGGTTTTTCAGTTTTCGCATGGAATAATCGCACCTGTGGAGGAGAAATGAACCGGTTGCCGAGACTTTATCATCACGGTGCCGTTGATGATCTGGATGAAGTGGTTCAGTTTGTTTTAAAAAAAGGATTCGAAGATGTTTATTTAATTGGATATTCAATGGGAGGCGTTCAGCTCTTGAATTATTTTGGCTGGACAAAAATTGATGAGCGCATAAAGGCAGGAGTATCCATTTCAGTGCCCACACATATTGCAACAAGCGCGGCTATACTCAAGCAAGGCTTTAACCGGGTTTATTTGAAGAATTTTACAATTGACATCAAGAAAAAGCTGAAATATAAAGCAGCACAGTTTCCTGATTTTATAAACCGCGATCAAATTGATAGAATTTCTTCTTTTGATGAGGTTGACCATTATTTTACAGCGCCTTTGCATGGTTTTGCCAGTCGGGATGATTATTATCAACGTGTTTCTCCGGAATTCTCCCTTAAAAATATTACCATTCCGGTTTTAATTATTAATTCTCTGGATGATCCATTTTTAGGCGAAAGATGTTACCCAACAGCTATAGCTCAGGATAGTGCCTATGTTTTTCTTGAAACCCCAAAATATGGAGGACACTGTGCTTTTCCGTTGCGTAATTCAACGTATTCATATGCAGAGAAAAGAGCCTATGAGTTTTTTAAATCCTTTAAATAATTAAAAGGTATAAGGATTAAACATTTGTTGTTTATGCTCTTTCTTTAATTACATTCGATAACAATTTAGAATATAGTAGCAATGACTTCTTAATTGTGTACTAGTATTGATTTTTTAAATATCACTAATTCCTATTTATCAATTAACGAAATAAAGCTAAAGATAATATAGGTGTACCTGTAATGTCTTGATTTTTAACATCATACATTAACGGCTCGCTCATTGTATATTGTGGTTTAATTGTATTTTTAATTGTGATAATTTACAATTAAAAGTACAGAAAAGTACGCTTAGTAGTGTCTATTTTATTTTTCATTTAAACGTAACATTATGAAAAAAAATGTCATTTTAGTAATCCTGGTTTTATTACAAATAGCAGGATGCGCCACATTCAAGGAACGATCGATTGAAAAAACTACCGATGCACCAGATAAAAAGATTGTTTATTCTGTGTATTTAGCTGGAGGTTATGGAGAAAAAACTACGGATAACAATACTTTAAGTCAGTTTAACGAAATCTTAAAAAAACAAACAGATCAAAATTCTGTCTTTTTGTTGTTGGGTGACAATATATCCGGACATCTAAAAGATACTCTTTCTGATAAAGTATTGTTAACTGAACAGACAGAAATGAGCAAAGGTTATGGTGGAAAAACGTATTTTCTTCCCGGTGATTATGAGTGGAAGTATAAAAATAGCAGAAAGATACAAGAGAACCAGAATTTAGTAAAAAGTATATCAAATAATACAGTTGGATATTTACCTAAAAACGGGAGACCTTTAAGCAAAGTAGCTATTAATGAAAATCTCGAAATTATATTTATTGATTCACAGTGGTATATATCAAACTGGGATGATGTTCAGTATATAAATGAAGATTCCCCAGATATTAAAACCAGAAGACGTTTTCTGGAAGAGTTGGAAAGTATGATACGTGATGCCGCATTTAAAAATGTAATTATAGCGATGCATCATCCAATTTTCAGCAATGGCAAACATGGTGGTAAATATAGTTTTAATGATTATCAACATCCTTTGCCTCTAATTGGTCTGGCTGATAAGACGGTTCGCAAACTAGGAGGGACGAGTTCAGAGGATATTGCTTATAACAGATATAAGGAATTAACTAGTTTTGTGGCTGCACTGGCTAAACTATCTGATAACATTGTTATTGTTTCCGGACATGAAAACAGTCTGCAATATTTAGAAGGAAATGGTATTCATCAAATTATCAGCGGTTCTCTTTCAAAAAGCGAAGCTACAAAACTCTCCAAAGAATTAATAACAGCTCCGGGCGGAAAATTGAGTTATAAAGGTATTTACAGCTCCAGTGAAAAGGGATATGCCAAACTTAATTATTACGCGGATGGTTCTTCAGATGTAGAATTTTATTCCTTTGACAACAACAAATTATTATACCGTCATCCAGTAAATAAGGCACTTCCAAATATAGAAGAAAAACAAAAAAATACTCCGTTTTCTGATTTTTCAGGTACTACAAAAGCCCAAATATTAAGTAAAGAAGAAACTTCTAAATCGTGGTTTTACAAAATATTCTGGGGCAAGCATTACCGTGATTATTATTCCAGAGAGGTAACGGTAAAGACCGCCTTGCTAGATACTTTATATGGAGGAGTCACTATATTAAAAGAAGGAGGAGGACATCAGTCACAGTCTTTGCGACTTGAAAGTAAAAACGGAAAGCAATATGTAATGCGCTCATTGCATAAAGACGCGCTCAAATTTTTACGATTTAAATTAAAAGGAATTGCTTTTAATCCCGATGCATATGATGATACAGCTACAGAGGAATTAGTCTCAGATTTTTTTACCACAGCGCATCCTTATGCCCAGCTGGCGGTGAATGATTTGGCAGAAGCAGCTTTGATTAATCATTCCAACACAAAGCTATATTATTTCCCCAAACAGCCAGGATTTGGAGATTTAAATGATAAATATGGCAATGGACTCTATTACATTGAAGAAAGACCATCAAAAGATCAGAAAGAATTTAAGGGTTATCAGCACACATCAATTGAAAATCCTGGTAAAATAATTGATTTTGCAAATACAATAGAAGTTCTTGAAAAGCTGCGTGCTACAGATAAATATACCATAGATAAACGTCAGTACGTTCGCTCCAGAATTTTTGATATGCTTATTGGAGACTGGGACCGTCACGAGAACCAATGGAGATGGGCTCTTAGGGAAACAGGAAATAAGTCAGGCATTTATTCGCCAATACCCAGAGATCGTGACGCGGCTTTTTCCAAATTTGATGGTGCCGCTTTAGCAGTTGTTAAAAATAGAGTTCCGGAAACCCGTTTTTGGCAAAGTTATGATGACAATCTGGATAATGTAAAATGGTTTAATTCTGAAGCGTATAACCTGGATATGATTTTTGTTTCCCAATATGATGCATCTATTTGGAGTGAAGAAGCAATATCGATTCAAAAAGGGTTAACTGACGCTGTAATTGACAAGGCATTTTTAAACCTTCCACAAGAAATGCAGGATCAGGCTCTGGAAGAAATTAAAACTAAATTAAAAAACAGGCTTAAAAATTTGAATACTATGGCCTTAGAATATGCTGATTTTCTCAATGAAAAAGTCGTCATTCATGGTACTGATAAAAAAGATATTTTTCAGATTACAAGACAGCCAAAGGGTAATACAGCCATAGAAATATTTTCTGCCGGTAATAGTGCCCAGCCTTTTTATTCATCAGTAATTAATTCTGATAATACCTGTGAGATTTGGATCTACGGACTCAATGGAGATGATGATTTTATAGTTCGTGGTGACGGAGACAAGGAGATTTTGGTACGGATTATCGGAGGCTATGGAACAGACCATTATACTTTTGAGAATAATGATAAGATCCGTATTTATGACTACGATTATGAAAAGAATAGTATAGATGCCAAACAGCCTTCAAAAAAACAGTTTTCTTCACTTTACGAAACTAATAATTTGCATTTCAGATACTTTATTCCAAGCAATAATATTTTAGTGCCTGTATTAGGTTATGCTACTGATGACGGTTTTGTATTGGGCGCTAAAGATACTTACACTTACAATGCCTTTAATGGAAATCCGCATAAACAAATACATGAGATTTTTGCCAATTATTATTTCACTTATCAGTCAGCTGAAGCCGGATATAATGGAAGTTTTTTTAATGTTTTTCCGCACATCAACTTTTTAGTCGAAGCCTATTTCTCGGGAACTAAGTTTTCGAATAATTTCTTTGGTTATGGAAACGAAACAGTAAATGATGATAATACGCTCGGTAAAGATTATAACCGTGCAAGAACCAGACAGACGAATTTAAATGCAGGATTAGAATATCACAAATTTAAAATTAAAGCTTTATTTGAAAGTTATGAAATTCAGCAAATGGATGATCGTTTTTTTACTCCTGCCAATGTAGATCCCGCTGTCTTTGAGCATCAAAACTATGTTGGTACAGAGGCATCTATAATGTATCTCAATAGAGATGCAGAAGATTTTTCTACGAAAGGATTATATGCATCGGCTAAGGCAGGGTGGAAAATCAATACCGACAACAGTGATAACAACTTTGGTTATTTTGTTGGAAAAATAGGACTCGAGGATAAACTTACCAATTCAGGTAATCTGGTATTTCAAACTGTTGCTGAGGGCCGAATTATTTTTGGTGATAATTATTATTTTTATCATTCTTCTTTTCTTGGCGGTAATAATGGTTTGCGAGGCTATCGTAACGAACGCTTCAGTGGTAAAAACAGTTTATATGACAGCTCAAATCTTAAACTAAAAGTGGCCAGTTTTAAAACAGGGCTCATTCCGATTGATTTCGGTCTTTATGGTGGATTTGACGTTGGACGTGTCTGGATAGCAAACGATCTTTCTAAAAAATGGCATACTTCGCAAGGTGGCGGAATCTGGCTTGGCGGACTGAGCTCTCTTAGTCTTCAGGCCGCTTATTTTAATTCTGATGAAGGGAATATAGTTTTTATTGGTTTTAATTTTAAATATTGATTTACAGAAAAAGTAACCAGCTCATTTAATTGGAATTACAACATCAATTTTTTTAACCATAGTGAGTATGAATCGGTATTCAGGTTGCATTGTCTGATAATCTAAATAACTTTTTTCGGTTGTTGTAAAACCATGTTTCTCATAAAAGTATTTGGCAAGACTGCTTTCCATTACTTTTAGCCAAAGTACACTGCATTGTTTTTTTTCAGAAAATGAAAAGATAAATTCCATGACTTTTTTTCCAATTCCTTTGCCTACATATTGCTTAAGAAAGTATAATTTGTCTATTTCTATACACTGCTTATCAGGATAAAGAGCTAAGACATCATTTTTTAGTTTAAAATAACCTATTATTTTGTCGTTGTCATAAACTAAAAAGTAAAAAATATCATGGTTTGAAAGTTCCTCATTGAAGTTTTCTTTTTTATAATATTCTTCAAGATACCAGGCTCCTTTATCTGACCATAAATATTGATAAGTGCCGTTATAGGTTTGAATTGCAATTTTAAATAATAAATCAAGCTGGTCTTTTTGGCATTCTTTAATAGTAATCAATTGTGGTATTTTTATGGGATTATTAAGGAAATAATACGTTTAAAACAATTAGTTTCGGCTCGTTGCAGCATTCAGCACGATTGCTGCAGGAGCAAAGGTTTTAACAGTATAATTTCTCTAAAGGGAATTTTAATTTACAGAAATGTGCCAAATCTTTCAAAATGGCAAGTGTAGCCATTAGGATTCTTTACAAGATAATCCTGATGATATTCTTCGGCAGGCCAAAACTTTGTATAGGTCTCGAGTGTAGTAACCACTTTACCAGGCCATTTTTTTGAATCCTCAACAATCTTAATTACTTCTTTGGCAGCTTCTTCTTCCTGTTTGTCCTGAATAAACAGGGCAGAACGATAACTTGATCCCATATCATTGCCTTGTTGATCTACAGTTGTAGGGTCGTGAACTCTAAAAAAGTAATCCAAAAGTTCACTGTATGATGTTTCATTTGGATCGTATATAATTTCCAGGCCTTCTGCATGCCCAGGATGGTTATGATAAGTTGGGTTCTCATTTTGTCCACCAATGTAACCTACCTGAGTATCTTTTACTCCGGGACGTACACGGAATAGGTCTTCCATTCCCCAGAAGCAGCCTCCCGCTATGTATGCCTTTTTTAAATTTTCCATAATTTTTTATGTATTAATGAATTGTTTTTTTAATGATTGTAATTGTTTTTCCTTATAAATAAAACTAAAGATAAATCAGTAAACCCAAATTTAGCCAAAAAAAAGCAGTAAATGCAATCATTATAATAGTCAATAGTAAAAAACATTAGCAACAAATCCTGTACTAGATTAGTCATCTAATAATGGTTTTGTGATGAATGAACTATTGAATGGAAATAATCGAATGGGTGAATTGCTTCTTAACCCTTAATATCTTTTGGTGTATAAATTCGTGGACAAAAGTATTTTGATAATGCACGTTGTACAATCTGTAATTAGGTTAAGCAGGCGAAGTAGGTGTCGAAGCGGACATTCTAAAAGCTGAAATGTTTTAGCGCATATCGCAATCCGAAAATGAGTCTTTTTATAATAAACTATAACCCATTATTAGCAACAATATCTCGATTAGATATTTTCAACTCTTTATAAATGAAATGGTTTCATATTATAATCTGCAACATAATTTTCCCTTTAATTAAATACTGGAAATACACAAATAAGTAATTTCGAGGATATTTAAAAGTTGTCAATATCAGCTATTAATAGTTTTTTGTATAACCCCAAAAAATTACAATCATGAAAATCTTTAAAATTCTCATTTTATTTTGTAGTGTAGTAATAATGGCGCAGAATCCTCCTAAAAAACAAGAAGAAAAGAAATTTACTGGAGATATTAAATTAGATATACGCGACTCAAAAGCGGACTGGCCTGCGTTTCTTGAACCAAAAGCCCCTAAAGATGCTCCAAATGTTCTTATAATTTTATATGATGATACCGGTTTTGCAGCCTGGTCACCTTATGGAGGCCGAATCAATATGCCTGTAATGGATGAACTGGCGAAAAATGGATTGACTTATACGCAATGGCATACAACATCTGTTTGTTCCCCAACACGTTCTACGTTACTCACAGGACGTAATCATCATCAGAATGGATTTGGTTCCATTTCAGAATCTGCTGTAGGTTTTCCGGGGTACAGTGGACATATTCCAAAAGAAAATGCTACACTTGCGACCGTACTTCGTCAGGCCGGATGGTCAACATTCTGGATAGGCAAAAACCATAATGTTCCAGTTGATGCCCTGGACATGGCTTCCTCAAAAGAGCGCTGGCCGCTTGGACTTGGTTTTGATAGATTTTATGGTTTTATAGGAGGAGAAACCAATCAGTGGTACCCAAGTCTTATAGAAGACAACCATTTTATAGATCAGCCAAAACAGCCAGAAGAAGGTTATCATTTAAGTAAAGATCTAGCCGATAAAGCAATTGCCTATATTCAGGATTCAAAACAATCAAAGCCGGACAAGCCTTGGTTTATGTGGTATAATCCAGGAGCTAACCATGCACCACATCATGCACCGGCCGATTATATTGCAAAATATAAAGGCAAATTTGACGATGGCTACGAAGCTTACAGAGACTGGGTGCTTAAGCGTATGATTGACAAAGGCATACTTCCAAAAGGAACTAAACTTACCCCTTTAAATCCTATGCCTAAAGGAAAGTTTTCTGAAGGAGATATTGTAAGACCCTGGAATAGTCTTACTGCCGATGAAAAGAAATTATTCAGCCACATGGCAGAAGTTTATGCGGCTTATTCTGAATTTACCGACGCTGAGGTTGGACGTGTCATTAAATACCTGAAAGATTCTGGACAGTTTGATAATACTCTTATTATGTACTGTGCTGATAATGGCGCCTCGGCAGAAGGATCGCCAAACGGATCAGTAAATGAAAATAATTTTTTTAATGCCTATCCGGATGACATGAAGGTTAATTTAAGCATGATGGATAAATTAGGATCAGAGGATACTTATAATCATTATCCAACAGGTTGGGCAGCTGCTTTTTCGACACCTTTTAAAATGTTTAAAAGATATTCTGGTTACAGTGGTGGTACAGCTGATCCTCTTGTTATCTGCTGGCCAAAAGGAATTAAAGCCAAAGGAGAACTTAGAAGCCAATATTACCATTGTACCGATATTGTACCGACAATATTAGAAGCCTGTGGTGTAACCATGCCAGATGTAGTAGAAGGTGTGAAGCAGACACCTCTTGCAGGTGTTTCTATGCTAAGCAGTTTTGATAATGCAAAAGCGCCTACAGCTAAAAAAGTACAATACTATGAAATGGTTGGTACCAGAGGTATTTGGAAAGACGGCTGGAAAGCAACAGCAGTTCACGGTGCATTACCTGTAAATATTGGAAATTTCGATAAGGATCAATGGGAACTTTACAATGTAGATGCTGACCGATCAGAATCGACAGATCTTGCAGCAAAATATCCAGATAAAGTAAAAGAGCTACAACAGGTTTGGATGGACGAAGCAATAAAATACCATGTACTGCCACTAAATGATGTTTCCGTAAATGAATTTCATGCTATGGAATATCACAAAGAAGTTCCGGCAGACGGTCGTTTTATTTACTATCCAGGCACAACAGAAATTCCTGAAGCTTCTGCAGCTCCAACTCTTGGGCGTTCATTTAAAATCCTGACAGAAGTAAATTTTACAAAAGATACAAAGGGAGTAATAGTATCTCAGGGATCACGTTTTGGAGGTTATTCTTTATTTGTAAAAGATGGAAAACTTAACTACGAATATAATTTCCTTGGACTATCGCCTCAACAGGTTTTAAGCACTTCTGCACCTTCAACAGGAAAACATATTGTTGGAGTAGAATTTATAAAAGAAAAAATGAGCGATAAAAATGAAACTTTAGGAAAAATGAAGCTTTATTTGGATGATAAAGTAGTAGACGAAAAACCTTTTCGCACACAAGCAGGACATTATGCTCTTTCCGGAGAAGGTTTATGTGTGGGGCGTGACAGCGGCGATCCGGTCAGCAAACAATATAAAGCTAAATTCGATTTTACAGGTGGTAAAATTGAAAAAGTAGTGTATGATGTAAGTAATGATGCTTATCAGAACGTAGAGAATGAATTCAAAGTAAAAATGTCGAAAGAGTAAATTAATGAATGGTATCAAAACTTAAACTTATGACACTGCCTGATGAATTATATAATGTAAAATTTGCCGAAAATTTTGACGCCGTACGCGCCCTTTATTTAGTAGATGAAGAATTTAAAAACATTTGCGATGAGTATTGTAACAGTATTATAAAAGCAGAAAAAATTAAAAAAAAGTATGAAAAGAATTTTCAGCATCAGCTAGAATGTGAAAATTTATCGAAAGAATTAGAAGAAGAAATTCTCTTTTATATTGTTAGAAACATCTAAGCTTATATTGATTAAATAAAAAAAATCCTGAGATACAAAGAAGGAGGGAATTAATTAAAAGCGAAACGCAATTAAAATTTCATACCATGAAAAAAGAACTTATTTCACTATTTGCAATAGCTCTGTTAGTAGGGTGTAATCAAAATAAAAACACAAATATTGATGAATCAAATGAAGGTAAAAGTAGCACTACTTTAAAACACTTGCCAGATTCATTACCACCAGGTCCAGATACAAACATTAAGATAACTGAAGATTACGCAAGACTCGTTGCACGCGATGCTTATTTCTGGGCATGGCCAATGGTAAACATGTACAATCGACGTATGGCTTTCAAAGATGTGAAAGAGATGGCATTGTCCGGACCCCTGATTATGGCGCCACTCAATCGATTTGCTATGCTCACTGATTATGTAATACCCACAGAACGTGCCGTGGCCTGTCCTAACCAAGATGTAGTTTATGGTATTGGATGTCTTGCTTTAGACAAGTCCCCAGTAGTTATACAAGTCCCAGATTTTGGTGAACGTTTCTGGGTATACCAAATTGTTGATTTGCGGACAGAAGGTTTTGCAGAACTGGGTAAAATGTATAAAAATAAACCGGGATTTTATTTATTGGCAGGACCAAATTGGAAAGGAGAGGTGCCAGAAGGAATAACAAAAGTTTTCCGAGCGTCGACCAATACAGGATTAGTAGGACCCCGTATCTTCATGGATGATACAGACGAAGATCGTAAAATCATTCAGAAAATATTAAAATTAGTAGTTATGTATCCTTTATCGGATTATGATGGTAAGATGAAGACTATTGACTGGGCTAATATTAAAAAAATTCCAGGAGGCGAAGGAGGAAAGGCTGAAGCTGTATGGGTGCATCCTGAAACCTTTTTTGATGAACTTCCAATAGTACTAGCGGATGCCAAACCACTCATAGGAGAGGAAGCAAAATACAAGCAAATACTTGCTGTAATTGAAGCGGCTAAAAAAGATCCGAAACTTAAACAGGCAATGATAAATGCAGCTATTGAAACCGACGAACAAGTAATAAAACCTTTATTTGAATTCCGTAATTGGGGTATACAACTCCCGTATCATTGGTCCTCTGTTGCAAATGGAGCATCGTGGGGAACCGATTATTTTACGCGTACAGCTGTGGCCAAATCAAATATCCTGGTAAATGCTCCAAATGAGACACGTTATTTTTATCAGGATTTAGATTCAGCAGGCGTCCGGCTGAATAGCTCTAATAAATATAAAATTACTTTTGATAAAGGACAGCTGCCTCCTGTAAACGGATTCTGGTCTCTCACGCTATACAATGAACATCATTTTTTTGAAATTAATAAATTGAACAGATATTCATTGGGAACAAAGAATAAAACTATGAAATACAACAGCGATGGATCTCTAACTATATATGTTCAATCTATTCCGCTTGAGGGTGAATGGCAGAATAATTGGCTGCCTGCTGTGGAAAAAGGAGTATTTTCACTTTATTTACGTACGTATTGGCCAAAAGAAGAGGTGGTAAACGGAAAATGGACACCACCTGCAGTTATAAAATCAAACTAGTTAGGCAGAAAGTATATCACTATAAAAAATTAGAACCTCTAAATTCATTTGATTTTAGAGGTTTTTTTGTGGAGTCTCTTATCGTTTTAACACAATTCGAATTTCCATTCCGGTGATCACGAATATACTATTATACTATCATTTTGAATAGCTAATCTTATCATTTTGATAGTATTTAAAAATAAATAAAGAATGATTGTTTTGTAATTAATTGATAGTTAGAGTTTTGTTTTTAGATGAAATGCTTTGGCATGTCGTTTGTCTTTAACAGGCAAATGAACTCATCACACAAATCCAAAAAATTATCAATAAAAAAATATGAAAGCAAATAAAACAAGAAAAATAGAGATTACGAAACTATATGCATCAAATAAATCGATGCAGAGAAAAGACAGGATCATCAACTTAATGGTATTTATGATTGTTTTCTTTATTGCAATTTTGATAATTTCTCAAATAATCTAAGTCCTGTTTATAAACTATTTACTCCATATTTCCAATTCACAATTAATGCAATTTATCTTAAACAATTATGAAAATTATAAACCCTTTAATAAATTCTACAATACACTTAACTAAGAAAAATTCTTTCTTTTCAGACTCATTT
This sequence comes from Flavobacterium sp. GW821-FHT11G01, assembly GCF_058808175.1. Taxonomy (NCBI): domain Bacteria; kingdom Pseudomonadati; phylum Bacteroidota; class Flavobacteriia; order Flavobacteriales; family Flavobacteriaceae; genus Flavobacterium; species Flavobacterium sp. GW821-FHT11G01. The sequence continues at coordinate 117,240 of NZ_JBXARK010000004.1, forward strand.
CACAATATAAAAAAAACAACCGTTGAACAGGCTGAAGAACCAATTGATTTTACTATTGAAAAAACCAGAGCCACTCATGCTTTTTGGATCAGACAGATTTGTGAGGTCACATTATCTTCTGCTATTGAACGGGGAACAGGAATCTCAGGACGTTCTCCAGAATTTTTGGAAACAAAAATGAAAAAAGGAGAAGCTGTCATTGCTTTTGCATCAGATGGAAGATGGGCGGGTTTCGCTTTTATTTCTGCCTGGGAAAATAATAACTATGTTTCTAATTCAGGGCTTATTGTAGCGCCTGAATTCAGACATACCGGACTTGCAAAAAAAATCAAAAAGAAGATTTTTGAACTGAGCCGGGAAATGTACCCTGATGCTCGTATTTTTAGCTTAACCTCAGGGCTTGCTGTTATGAAAATGAACCATGAACTCGGTTTTGAACCGGTTACTTTCTCGGAGTTAACTTCAGATGAAGCGTTTTGGGAGAACTGTAAATCATGTGTAAACTGTCCGATATTGATGAGCAAGGAAAGAAAAAACTGTTTATGCACAGCAATGCTTTATGAACCGAAAAACCAATAAGAATGGCGGTTAAAAGGGTATTAAAACATAAAAAAAGCCCATTCAGTAAGAATGGGCTTTTGCAAATTCAAAATAAAAGTCAGTTTATATAGCGCTAATTTTTATAGAACTGGCTTTATCATTAAAACTTCCTAAACAACTATTGTTTCCTGTTATTACAACAGTTTCTCCTCCAAAATTATCATTCTGATACATTGTAATTTTGTATCCATTTTCTAAACGAACAGAAGACAAATCATCATTTACGATACCATATGATTTTAGTTGAGCTAATGTATAATCTCCCGTAGGCAAGGCAATTGCATAACCCGTATAATTACAATTTTGATAAACTGTTACAATACCCCCCGCTGTGCTATTGTATTTATTATTAGTATAAGTGCGTGATAAATTGCCTACGCCGTCAAAATAATTATCAGCTAATTTGGCAGGATCCGTTGCAAATTCGCCACCTTGTACAATAGCATCATTTCCATCATTCCACGCCCATGGAGCATTGGCTCCGCCAGTTTTAAAATCATTTCCTGTAAATCCTCCGCCTGGACTAGAAAACAATTGAGTGTTAAATCTTTGGTCCCATAATCCTCCGTTTTCAAAAATATCGACAAGTTTATACTCTACATAGTTGTCGTAATTATCAGATGGTATTTGTGCAGTTCCAGTTGCCGAAGGATAGTAGATAATTCCATCTCCATCTATATCGTGCTGCGGCCAGGCTTTAAGACTATGTCCCTTAGCATCTTGTGCTGTAATAGGATGTAATTCTCCATTATAATCTCTCATTTGTAATGTTCCATCAACACTCTCTAATCCGCTTACATACGAACTGCCTGATGGTACATACGAAAAGAAATCGGAATGACTTACGGTAACAGCTCCTTTTAAAGAACCATAAGTAGTACCATTTTTTTCAACAATCATTAATACTCCTTCTAAATCATTTTCGTGTTGGTCTAATTGGTATAAAAGCGGATTATCTGTCCAATCTCTTGGAGAAAAGAAAGCATAAGTAATAAACCAGTGTGTGTTTGATTCGACTACTGAATAGTAACAATGTGCAGCTAAAGAATTAGCATAAGCAGGAAGATTGTTCCAGTTGTTTTCGCCATTCCAGTCGTTGTCATAATTAATAGCAGTAAGGTAATCTGATTTTCCTCCTTCAGCATAAGTTCCTGTCGCATCTACATCTTTATAATGAATAGGTGCCCATCTTCTTGCCAAATCAGAAACTGCTGCTACGCTGATTTTTTTGGTATTTTGTTGTTTTGTTACCACAGCTGTAGTTTCTACTTCATCTAATGTCGTATCCTGACAAGAGAATGTAATCGCCGATAACATCATAATTAAGACCTTACTTAACATCTTTTTTCGATTCTGTTTTTTCATAATTCTAGTTTAATTGTTTATAACATATTTAAATTCATTGATTTTGATAAATTATTTGATAGCAATAACTAACTGAGAGAAAAAATAATCAGCAGCGACGGAAACGTTGTTTTTGAAATTTTATCGATAGGTGTGTTTTGAATTATAATTCTTACTACTTGTAAGTACCTTAAAAGAGAAATCGTACTATCTTGGTGGTATTATAATACCGTTAACAAAAAGTTAATAGGATTAGGATTATTGTTGTTTGTGAAGTCAGTAAAAACGTTGATGTATATTTTGCAGATATAAGAGTTATAATACTACATATAGACAGTTATCATCATGATATTATGCGAATTAAGATATGTTACCGGTAAATTAAATTATGGTTAACTGGCTGTTTGTATTTATATTTTAAGATAATTAATGCTGAAATTTACAAGTGTATCAATAAAACATAAACCAATTTATTTTCATATAATAGCAGCTTATTACACGTGCAGAACCACCTTATATCTTCAGAAATCTCCTGGCTTTCTTTCAATAATTGTATTTTGGATGAAGCTGATGACTCAAATAATTCACTATACGAACGAATTAAATTTTTAGCTATTCATTCTTCTAATCTGGATGAATTTTTCAGGGTTAAAATCAGAAAATTGCTGATCAAAAAATCAAAAAAAAATACAGATTTATTAGATCAGGTTCTCGCCGAAGTAAATCTTCAGCAAAATAGATTCGGAACGGTTTGGAAGAGTTCAATACTGCCTGAATTAGCGGCTAATAATATTGTATATTACGAAAATCAAGAGCTTTTAAAAGAGCATCTGCATGAAATCGAATATTATTTTAAAAGTATTATTCTCTCTTATATTCAGGTAATTTATATTTCAATAAATCAGCCTAAAACGTATTTCTTAAATAATCGAAGTTTATATTTCCTGGTAAAGTTAAAAGATACAGCAGGCAATTATAATTATGCTTATCTGAATATTCCTTCGGATAAACTGGATCGATATAAACAATTGCAAAGTCAAGGAGATACACATTATATTATTTCGATTGATACTATAATAAAGAATTGTTTATCTCTTATATTTCCTGCCGGGAAAGTGGTTTCCTGTAATGCTATCAAATTAAATCGGGATGAAAATTATTTGATAGAAGACGAAAACTCAGGAGATTTGATAGCGAAAATTGAAGCAAAAATTGAAGAACGTAAACGTGGTTCATCGACAAGATTTCTGTATGATTCTAATATGGATGCTGAAACAATTTCGGTATGTAAAAAAATTTTCCGCCTTAAAAAAGATGAAATGATAAAAGGAGGGAGCCATCATAATCTTTATGATTTATTCAAGTTTCCAAATCCTGTTAAGCCAAATCTTCAGGGAATAAATTATCCGGGTCTCAAACATTTACCTTTTGAAAGCAAGAAGTCAGTTTTTGAAATTATTGACAAACAAAATCAATTGTTGCACTTTCCGTATCAATCGTATTATTATGTACTTCAATTTTTTAATCATGCTGCAATTAACAGAAACGTTCTTGAGATAAAAATTACTTTATACCGAATTTCATCGCAATCATTAATCGCAAATGCTTTGATAAGTGCTGCTAAGAATGGTAAAAAAGTAACTGTTTTTGTAGAAGTCAAGGCACGTTTTGATGAATACAATAATTTATTCTGGTCCAGAGAAATGAAAAATGCCGGAATAAAAATCATTCAAAGCATGCCGAATTTAAAAGTTCATGCTAAAGTGGCAATGGTGACAATGAAAGACAAATACGGAAATAAAAAACATTATAATTATTTGTCGACGGGAAATTTTAATGAAAGTACAGCCAATATTTATTCTGATTTTGGATTTTTTACTTCTGAAAAAAAATATACAGATGATCTAAAAAAGGTCTTTACATTTTTAAAAACCAAGAAAAAAGCAGAAGCACCTAAACATATTCTGGCGGCAGGCTTTAATATGAAAGAGAAGTTATTAGAATTAATAGATACTGAAATCGAAAATAAAAAAGCAGGAAAAGAAGCTGCTGTGTTTTTGAAAGTAAATGGAGTTGATGAGAAAGATATTATTGATAAACTTATTGAAGCAAGCAGGGCAGGCGTTCAAATAACATTGATTGTACGTGGAATTTGCACTTTATTGCCGGGAATTAAAAATGTAAGCGAGAATATAAAAATCTATAGAATTGTAGATATGTTTTTAGAACATTCCAGAATTTACAAATTTGCGAATGATGGCCAGGAAAAAATCTATTTATCATCTGCCGATATGTTAAGCCGAAATTTAAATAGAAGAATAGAAGTTGCTTTTCCGTTGTATGATGAAAAACACATTGCAGAAATTAATGCAATTATTCAGTTACAACTAGAAGACAATACAAAAAGAAGAATCATAAATAGTGAAGGAAATAATGAATTGAATATTTTAAGTACAGATGAACCCATACGTGCGCAAACCGAAATCTATGATTGGCTTGCTGAGAATAATATGGAATAATGTTTATTAGAAATATAAAATTTTACAAAAAGCCTGACCTAAAAGTCAGGCTTTTTTAGATTCAGCTATAATAACTTTGGCAACAGTCTTGGTTGTAGAATATATAGCACGGAATGACAGATCAATACTTTTATCATTTGGTTAAGAGATACAGTATAAATTCTTTTTAAATGAATATTCGTTAAATTATGTATATAAGTGCTTGGCTCTTACAAAATTGATTGGCTTTTTTTATTCAGAAATCATAATTTTTGTATTATTTTTCTTTAAAAATTAAAAAAGTTTTAAACTTTTAGATTATTTTTATTAACAATTGTTGAACATATTTGAAAAAACACTCCTTGTGTTTACTAGGTTTTATGCGTTATTTTAACTTAAAAATGCGTTATTTTGCATTTTTTAAGTTAAAATGATGTTTTAAAATTGATATTTGTGCATGTTTTTGTGATATATTTACCTTTATTAAACTTAAACAAGCAAACCTATGAAGCAAAAATTACTTAATTTATTCTTTTTAATAGCTGTTAATGGCCTTATGTTAGGCCAGGGAACCAATATCCCACTTAGTTGTTCTAATAGTGGCGCTGAGATAAGTGCAAGCCCTAAAGCAGATTTGAGAGGTACTTATTTAACATCCGTTTATAATTTAGATTGGCCGAGTAACAGAACTGCAACTCCTGCAGTTCAACAAGCCGAATTGATTACAATTCTGGATAAATTGGTTCTTACAGGAATCAATACTGTTTATTTTCAGGTTCGGCCAGAATGTGACGCGCTTTATAATTCATCAATAGAACCTTGGTCATATTGGTTAACAGGAACTCAAGGTGTGGCACCAAATCCTTTGTGGGATCCTTTGAGTTTTGCTATTACAGAATGTAGAAAACGAGGATTGGATTTGCATGCGTGGTTAAATCCTTATCGTGCAAGTGTTGGCGGCTATACTTTGGCCAATAATCACGTTTCTAAACTAAATCCTTCCTGGGTTTTTACAGCTTCTAACAATGCTAATCTTAAAATTTTGAATCCGGGTTTGCCTGCTGTAAAAAATTATATTATAAGTATTGTACAAGATATTGCTTCGCGATATGATATTGACGGAATTGTTTTTGACGATTATTTTTACCCGGATCAGGGGATGGCAAACAATCAGGATGCCGCTACTTACGCCAATAATAATCCGACAGGAATAAGCAATATTGATGATTGGCGCCGTGATAACGTGAATAAAATGATTGCAGGTGTTTATGATGCTTTGCAGGTTATCAATACTACTAATAATAAAAACATTGTTTTTGGTGTTGCTCCGTTTGGTATCTGGAAAAGTGGTGTTCCGTCTGGAATTGTTGGAAATCCTTCCTATAGTGCATTATATTGTGATCCAATAAATTGGTTGCAAAATGGTAAAGTAGATTTTATTTCTCCTCAATTATATTGGAAAATTGGCGGTTCTCAGGATTACATCAAACTTTCGCAATGGTGGAATGATCAGGTAGCAACTTATGGCAGACATTTATATATTAGCCAGGGTTATGATCGTTTACCGAGTACCTCATCTCAGAATTGGCCCGCTTCGGAAATTCAAAATCAGATCGATCAAAATAGAATTCCAGGAATGACCAATACTTTTGGCCAGACTTCTTATTCGACTCAATATATTATGAGTAACGAAAAAGGAATCGCAACAACTTTACAAAATAATCAATACAGATATAAATCTTTTCCACCATCGATGCCATGGAAAGATAATGTATGTCCGTTGGAACCAACTAATATTCGATTTGAAGGAAATATTTTGAAATGGGATGCTCCAATTGCCGCTACTGATGGCGATTTGGCTATAAAATATGTGGTGTATGCATTTGCTACGCAGGCAGATATTCCAAATTTTAAACAAGACGGTACCAAAGTTTTGGATATTGTAAATGCAACTCAAATTACGTTGACTACAGCTCAATTAACTGCGCCAAATAATTATTTCCTGGTAACAGCTTTAGATAAAAACAATAACGAAAGTGCTAATATAACGGGTTGTACCTATAGCAGTTTGCCTGCTGCTCCAGTAGCTTTAAATCCGACAGAAGGACAATTGTATGTGAGTTCTCCGGTAAATTTCTCCTGGAATTCTACAGTTACAAATGGAGATTATCGTATTCAGGTTTCAAAATCTGCAACCGGATGGACAGAAACAAACGGTTTTACAAGCGCTACAACGCCAAATAGTACGGTTGTGGTAAATGATGTTGTGAATACAACTATGAGTTATGTTTGGAATCAGGCTAATGCTGCAGTTTATGAAGCTCCGATAGGAGGAACGACATATTACTACACAATTAGAAGTTATAGTGCTGCAACGGGAACTTCAAAATATTCTGCTCCTGTAAGTTTTACTCCAAAAAGTGCCAATTGTACGGTACCAGGAGCAACTGTAATTACCATTGACAATATTGATGCAACACTCGTAGGATCCTGGACAGCAACAGCTGCAACTACGGGTTATGTCGGATCGAATTATATTCATGATGGCGATACAGCAAAAGGTACAAAAACAGCAACTTTTACTCCAACAATTGCTCAAAGAGGCAGATATGAAGTTTTTATCAATCACACCGCTGGTAGCAATCGTGCGAATAATGTTCCTGTGGATATCATCCACGAAAGTGGAACAATAACTGTTCCTGTAAATCAGCAAATTAATAACGGAACCTGGATTTCGTTAGGAACGTATAATTTAAGTGCGGGTACTAATAATAAAGTTGTAATTCGTACAACAGGTACTTCGGGCGTTGTTATTGCTGATGCGGTACGATTCTATTTTATAGATTGTTTGCCAGATGCTACGCCACCAGTAGCAGATTTTACACCAGCTTCTGCAACTGTATGTGCCGGACAAACGGTTACTTATACCAATGCTTCTGCCAATGCGACTTCTTATAGCTGGTCATTTTCAGGAGGAACCCCAAGTACGAGCACTGCTGCAAATCCGGTTGTAACTTATAATACTGCAGGAACTTATAATGTTGCTCTTACAGCGACAAATGGAGCTGGTTCAAATACTAAAACATTAACGAATGTAATTACTGTAAATCCTTCAGGAGCAGTAACAGCTGGTTTTACCGCTCCTTATTCAGAAGTGGCAACTGGTGAAAATATGACTTTAACCAATACTTCTACTGGCGCTACAACTTATGCATGGACTTTTCCTAATGGTTCTCTGGCAACAAGTACAGCTGCAAGTCCGACAGTAAATTTTACAACAACAGGCACTAAAACTATTACTTTGGTAGCTTCAAATGCTTGCGGAAGTAATACTTATACGATGACAATCTGTGTTGGAACGAACACCAAAACTACACTGGAAACTTTTGAAAGTTCAGCAGGAAGATTCACCAGTATTCCGACAGCATCTGGTTCGACTACAGGAATTGCCACAACATCAACACTGGCGAGAGCTACAGACAGTTTTAAAAACGGAACAGCGAGTTTAAAAGCAGTTTTGAATGATAATACAACGGTGACTACAAATTGGTTAGTACGTTTACTTTCCGGTGGAGGAACACCAGCCAATAATCAGGCTTTTGTTGGAAATCAGGGATCTTTCGGATTTTGGTTGAAAACAAGTACTGCAAACGCTGGAGCAACTGTTACGGCCTGGATTGATGATGCTGACGGTTTAGAAGAATTACCTCCATTAGCGATCATCAACAACGGAAGCTGGAATTACTACGAATGGTTTTTACCAACTGCAGTAGGAACTACTATTACGACAGGAAACGGAATTGTTAGCGGAGCCTCAGTAACGTTGGATGCTATCGTAATCAAACAAAACAATACTGCAACTACAATGACGGTTTGGATTGATGATATTCAGCATAACTATATTTCGGCTTGTTCCGGAACTAGAAAAATGTCACACACAGAAGAGATTGCAGAGATTGAAGACATTAAAGTTTCTGATGAATTAATCGTGTATCCAAATCCAACCAACGGAATATTGAATTTGAAATTGGATAGCAATATAAAATCTGATGTTCGATTGTTTAATCTCTTAGGACAACAATTGCTAAGTACCACTTTTGAAGGTACGGAACAACAACTTGATCTGAACAATTTTGGACAAGGAGTTTACCTTCTTCAGGTTGCTACAGATGGAAAAATCACTACTAAAAAAATCATTTTAAATAAGTAATTTTTGTTTGTAGGCTAAAAGGCCGCCAACTAAGGTGGCGGCTCTTTTATGCTTAAAAATTTACTTTTTTATGTAATTTCTTACTATTAATCATAACCAATTTAAACCATTTATTAACAAAAACAAAAAGCATGAAGAAAAACAAACCTATTAATTTCCGAAACCAAATTGCTGCAATTATGGTTTTGTTAAGTGTTGCAACCGGTTTGGCGCAGACAACGCCAGGCTCCAAAAAGGCAAGTGATGCCGAGTTGTATTCTTTAGCAGACAAGTATGTAAAATCTTCAATTAAAAAAGAAGTTAAAGCTGATGGCGAAGTATTTCTACAAAGAGATATGGATGATTATTTGGCTTTAACAAACAAAAAAAATGTTTCGACTCAAAAGCCAAATGCTGCACAAAAGCACGATGAATTAGATTGTGATCACAATGGGGAACTTTTGAAAGAATACTTAAACAGACCTCATCCGTCTGTAGGAACAATGGCTAAATATTTTGCTGATGCAGGCAAAGAATTTGGTGTTCCTGTAGAAATTTTGATGGCAGTAGGGCAAGTACAAAGTAACTGGGCACAAGTGTCTTCTTCTTTCTACGGGTCTTGGGGTGTAATGGGATTGATTGAAAGCGATTATAACAACCAAATTGCCGTCGCTGCAAAATTAATCAAATCTACTCCGGAAGCTATTAAAACGGATGCAAAAACAAATATTAGAGCAGCAGCAGCTTTACTAAAAAGCTACCAAACTAATGAAAACCCAAAAGGTTTGGAAGATTGGTTTGATGCTACTCGTGAGTTGACTGGTTTGAAAAACGAAGCTATGAAAACTTCATTGGCAGAACGTTTCTTTAAGGTAATTAAAGAGGGTTCTAAAACGGTTACACTTTGGAAAGAAATCATTGATATTAAAGGAAATGCCGTAACAATTCCATCAACTAAAACTTCAAAAAGCTCTACAGCAAAAGGAAGTGGGACTGAAGCAGTTGCTGCTGTTGATTATCCTGGAGCTTTATCAAGACTTACGACTTGTAACTATGGTTCAGGACGTAGCGGTTATGGTGTCGATTATTATTTTGTACACTATATGGCAACAGGAACTTACGAAGGAGCAATTTCCTGGTTTAGCGATTGTAGTAGAACGACTCCGTCTTCTGCGCATTATTGTATTCGTAACTCTGATGGACAAATTTCTCAGGTTGTTCGTGAAGCTGATCGCGCTTATGCACAAGGTGTAACGGGTGAACCACAATGGAATGGGGCAGGAGTTAGTACAGAACATGAGGTTTTGTCTACTAACCTGGCCATGTGGGACAGTCAGCCAATGTTGAATGCAGCGGCAGATTTAGCAATTAATGTTTGTGACCGTTATGGAATTTCTAAAACTAGGAGAGTTAGTAACGGAAATCGTGCTATCTACGGACATAATGACGTAAAATTATCAACAGATTGCCCTAATCTTACTACTGCTCGTTGGAATGTTTTATTAGGGAAAATTGCTGCTGGAGGAGTAACAAATGCTCCAACTCCTACAGCTCCTACAGCTGGTCAGATATATATAAGTACTCCGGTAAATTTTACTTGGGATTCTACAATTGCTACAGCAGATTACCGTATTCAGGTTTCTAAATCCAATACCGGATGGACAGATACAGATGGTTTTACAGCTTCAACTTCACCAAATAGTACAGTAGTGGTAAATGATGTTGTAAATACTGTAAAAACATATTCCTGGAATACGACTAGCGCAGCGGTTTCAGAATCTCCAGTGGGAGGAACTGTTTATTACTATACAATTAGAAGTTATAGTGCCGCAACAGGAACTTCAAAATATTCAACTCCGGTAAGTTTTACTCCAAAAAGTGCAGGTTGTACTTTGCCGGGTTCAACTTCTATTACTGTTGATAATTTAGCTGCGACTTTTGTAGGCGCATGGACTTCTACCGCAGCAACTACTGGTTATATTGGTACAGATTATGTGCATGATGGCGATACTGCTAAGGGTACAAAAACAGCAACTTTTACACCATCAATTGCTCAAAGAGGTAAATATGAGGTGTTTATCAACTTCACAGCAGGTACAAACCGTCCGACAAATGTTCCTGTAGATATCATTCATGAAAATGGAACAACCACAGTTACCGTAAATCAACAAATCAATAATGCAACCTGGGTTTCATTAGGAAGATATGATTTGAGCGCAGGTTCAATTCATAAAGTGGTGATTCGTACAACAGGTACAACAGGAGTTGTTATTGCAGACGCTATTAAATTTGATTTTATCGATTGTTTGCCAGATGTTGTAGCTCCAGTAGCTAATTTTACACCAGCAACTGCTACAGTATGTGCAGGACAAACGGTAACTTATACTAGTAGTTCTACAAATGCATCTTCTTACAGTTGGTCATTTCCAGGAGGAACACCAAGTACAAGTACTGTTGCAAGTCCTGTAATTACTTACAACACAGCAGGAACTTACGATGCAAGTTTAACAGCAACAAATGGTACTGGTTCTGATACTAAAACAATAACAGGATTGGTAACAGTAAACCCTGCAGCGACTGTTGTAGCAGGTTTCACAGCTCCTTTGACAGAATTGGCTATTGGAGAGAGCATGACATTAACAAATACTTCTACGGGAGCAACTACTTATGCCTGGACTTTCCCTAACGGATCTCCTGCAACGAGTACAGCTGCAAACCCATCAGTAAGTTTTACAACTGCAGGTTCAAAAATGATTACTTTGGTAGCCTCAAATGCTTGCGGAAGCAATACCTATACAATGACAGTTTGCGTGGGATCAAATACAACTACTACATTAGAAACTTTTGAAGCTTCTGCCGGAAGATTTACGCAAAGTCCAACTACTTCGGGTTCTACGGTTGGTATCGCAACTACTTCTACGTTAGCCAGAGCTACAGACGGTTTCAAAAACGGTACTGCAAGTTTAAAAGCAGTTTTGAATGACAATACTTCGGTAACTACAAACTGGTTAGTACGTTTACTTTCTGGTGGAGGAACTCCTGCAAGTAATCAGGCATTTGTTGGTAATCAGGGATCTTTTGGTTTCTGGCTGAAAACAAGTACAGCAAACGCTGGAGCGGTTGTAACTGCCTGGATTGATGATGCTGACGGATTGGAAGAATTGCCTCCGATTGCAATTATCAATAACGGAACCTGGAATTACTACGAATGGTTTTTACCAAATGCAGTAGGAACAACGATCACAACTGGAAACGGAATCGTTGGCGGGGCATCTGTAACTTTGGATGCAATTGTTATCAAACAAAACAATACAGCTACTACAATGACGGTTTGGATTGATGATATTCAGCACAATTATATTTCTGGATGTTCCGGAACTAGAAAAATGTTGGATGTTGCCGATGTTGAAGACATAAGAGTTGCTGACGGATTGGTAGTGTATCCAAATCCAACAAACGGAATTTTGAATTTGAGTTTAGAAAATAACACAAAATCTGACGTTCGTTTGTACAATACTTTAGGACAACAATTGTTGAACACCACTTTTGAAGGAAATGAACAACAACTTGATTTGAATAGTTTTGGACAAGGAATTTATCTCCTTCAGGTCATAACCGATGGTAAAATGACAACCAAAAAAATCATTCTAAATAAGTAATTTTTCTAGCTACCCAAACTCGTTTTAAATGATGTTTGGGTAGTTTTTTTTACAACGTAAGATAACCCAGTTACGTATATTATTCATTTCTACTTTCAAACGGAATAATTTATATATTAATTTAACTGGAAAAAAGGAAAGGTTATATATAACTCATTATCGTAGTGTATTGCTGTTTTCGTCTCATACTAATTTAAAGCTTGAATATTTTCCTTAATTATTGGAATATAGATATTAAATGTTACTCCCTTGTTTAAATTGCCATCAGCAATTATAATTCCGTTGTGGTTGTCTACAATCTTTTTTACAATTGCAAGACCAATTCCGGTTCCGGAATATTCTTGCATATGATGAAGTCTTTGAAAGATAATAAAAACAATTTCATTGTATTGTTCTTCAAAACCAATTCCATTATCTTTAAATGTAAGATTCCAATAATCACAAACTTGTGGACTATCGGGCAGGTTAAGCAACCTGAATTCATTATATTTAAGAATAGTGGATTGTATGGTAATATGAAGTTCAATATCAGGGATAGAGAACTTTAATGAGTTATTGATTAAATTGAATAAAAGCTGATTAAATTGGAATGGCCTTATAAAAACAGGTACTAATCCATTTATTTCAATGATAGCTTTTTTTTGATCAATTGTATCTGAAAGTTCTGATTTTACATCCTTAATGATATCACTCAAATCACACATTTCATAAGGATGATCGACAACACTAACCCTTGAAAAATCTAGTAAATCTTCAATAAGTTGTCTCATTCTTGTTGCAGAAACATGTATGCGTTTCAAATTGTTTTTTCCGGCTTCGCTTAAAGTTTCCATCTCTTTTTCCATAATAATGGAAATGAAAGTCTGAATTTTTCGAAGAGGCTCCTGCAAATCATGACTTGAGATAAAATTAAAAGCCAGAAGTTCTTTATTTACGTTAATTAATTCAATTGCTCTTTTTTCATTTTCAGCATTTTTAAGCTTTAATTCCTGATTTGCAATGAGTAGTGCTTTTGTCTGTATTTTAAGTTTTTCAATAAGGTCTTCTTTCTGAACTAATTCTTCTGCTTCCTTGAGCGCCCTATTTACTTTTTGGATCAGGGATGAGAAATTGTTTTTGGAAACATAATCTGTTACACCTTCTTTTATCAGCATTACAGCATTTTCCTCTCCAATTGTACCTGAGATAATTATAAAAGGTATATTAAGATCTTTGTTTTTTATTATTTTAAAAGCCGAAACAGCATCAAATGAAGGAAGTGAATAATCTGATAATATAATATCTGGCAAAAATGTGTCAAGAGACTCTTCAAAAGATTTTCTTGATTCAACAATTTTTGATACAAATGACAGTCCTGATTTTCTCAAGTGGCGGACCAGTAAATCTGCATCCGCAGTATTGTCTTCTAATATTAATGCTTTAATATCTTTTTTCATTTGAAAGGAATCATTTTTAGATGTATTACTTAAATACTTAATTCGCAGGCTGGCTCAATATCATCCAGTACATTCCAAGTTCTTTTATTGCATTAAAAAAATTATTACTGTCTACAGGTTTTACAATGTAACTGTTAGCACCAAGATTATAGCATTTAGCAATATCTGGATCTTCTTGTGAAGAGGTCAGAATGACAACTGGGATAGATTTAAGCGCATCATCACTTTTAACCTTTTCAAGCACCTGCATTCCGGACATTTTTGGCATTTTTAAATCTAAGAGAAGAAGTTTTGGATGTGATTTAGGATTTCGCTCAGAATAAATTCCCTTGCAGTATAAAAAATCAAGTGCTTCTGCACCATCCTTTACATGTAAGAGTTTGTTGGTAAAGCCGCTTTTATTAAGCGCACGTACAGTTAGCATGGCATCTTCCATACTATCTTCTGCAAATAAAATTTCAATATCGTCGTAATCCATTTTTTTTATTTTTAATGTTTAATATTTGGCAGGCTAAAGAAAAAATTAGCACCTGCATCTAGTTTTGATTCTGCCCACACTGTTCCCGAATGTCTGTTGACTATTTTTTGTACTATAGCCAGTCCAATACCTGTTCCTACAAATTCGTCTTGTGAATGCAGACGTTGGAAAACGCCAAACAATTTATCGTAGTAAGCCATGTCGAATCCTGCTCCCCAGTCTTTTACACTGTAAATAATTTTATCCTTTTCCGGGGCTGAAGTAATTTTAATTCTGATTTCTGATTTATATTTTGAATATTTAATAGCATTAGAGATTAAATTGATCCAAACTTGTTTAATTAGCGAAGGATCTCCATGTGAGTGAGCAAGTTCTTCAATTTCAAATATGGGTCTGTTTTCGCCTTTTTCAATTGTGATATCGTTTATAACTCCATTTACTAGTGCCGTCATATTTATATTGGTAGAAGAAACTTCTTTACGTCCTAATTTGCTGAAAGCGAGTAAGTCATCTATTAATATTCCCATTTTAGTAGAATTGTTAATTATGGCTTGTATCATTTTTTTTCCATCATCATCTATTGAATCAGCATGATCCTCTATCAGGATTTGTGTATAACCATTAATGGCCCGAATTGGAGCACGCAAATCATGAGAAACGGAGTAGGAAAATGATCCCAGTTCTTCCTGAGCTTTTTTTAGTTCATCATTGGCAAGGGTTAGCTCACTGCTTCGTTTTTCCTGATAGGCAAGTTCTCTATTTTTAATAATCAATTCTGCTGCCCGTTTTAGCTTTTCCACTTTTCTTTTTTCTTTCAAAATCTTTTCAGAAGCAAGTTTTTTATTGGCAATTATAAGTTCAGCAGCACGTTTTTCTTTTTCTTTACTTTGAATAGCCAGTTCTTTATTGGCGATAATCAATTCAGAAGCACGTTTTTCTTTTTGTTCATTCTGAAATTTCAACTCTTTATTGGCGATAATTAATTCTGCTGCACGATTTTCCTTTTCTTTATTTTGAAAAGCAAGTTCTTTATTGGCGATAATTAATTCAGCTGCACGCTTTTCTTTTTGTTCATTCTGAAATTTCAACTCTTTATTGGCGATAATTAATTCAGCTGCACGCTTTTCCTTTTCCTTATTTTGAAAAGCAAGTTCTTTATTGGCGATAATTAACTCAGATGCTCTTTTTTCTTTTTCCTGGGCCTGGACTGCCAGCTGCAAAAACTGTGTTTTGGCAAGTGTAATATCTGTCGCTATTTTTAGAATCTTATAAGGTTTGCCAAGTGTATCAAAAATGGGATTATAACTACCTAAAAACCATATTAATTTACCATTTTTAGCAACCGCTATGAATTCATCTTTTTGATAAATCCCGTTTTTTAAACTATTCCAGAAAAATTGATATGCATTTGATTTTGAATAGGCTGAATCTACTAAAAGACTATGATGTTTTCCAATCAAATCTTTTGCAGCATACCCCATAATTTTGAGGAAATTTTTATTGGCATTTAAAATATTGCCTTCCAGATCAAATTCTATGGATGCATTTGTGGTGTTAATAGCATCGATTTGATTTCTTAACTGTTGTTCTTTTATATGAAGCTCTTCTTTGAGTTTTTTAATTTCTGTTTCAGCAATACCAAATGCTGCAATGCTTCGATTGTTTTCTTTTTTAAGAGAAACGATTTCTTCGTGGGAAAGGATAATTTCCTTATCGCCATTTTTTTCTTTTATGCTCATATTAAAGCGAAGTTGTATTTGAAAAAAATAATGGCGGTAATTTGCCGGAAAAGCACCTATATTTTAATAATTATTTAAAAAGGAAGCCTCAATTGATCATTAAGGGTAATTTGATATTGAACGAATATAGGTTAATTAAATGGTTAATATTTGATTATTTTGTAATAACTCAATATAACGCATTTATGCAAAATAATGATGTTATCATTTACTTACATATCATACTTACTTTTATTATACCAAACTCAAAAGATAGATAAATTTCTGTTTTTTTAATCTTCATTTAAGCGATAGAATAATCAATTTGATTAAAATAAATTAGATATTTCTATATTCGTATTTTAAATTTTGCATGACAAAATTTTAACGCTATTAAAAAATCAAAGTTAGGTCTGCTATTTTGTTATTCGTTATATAATATATTTTTTTTCTTGTCAGATTGACATATGTTTATTGCTATTACATAATTTTGTAACGAATGAACTAACTAGCCTCTAAATTATACTATGAGCAATACATTTTCTGATAACAGCCAAATTGAAGTAGTATCTTCTTTCTCTGAGCTTGTAGATACTGATTTCTGGGGAGAAATGAATGCGTTATGCTGGTATAGAAATTTGGATGGCGATTTTAATGAGATTGTAGTCAAGTTATCTTTAAAAGAAAATATAACAGAAATTTATCCGGAAGATCTAATCGCACTCCAATTATCAGAAAAAGGGAATAAAGCAAGGGAAATAATTTTAAATGATTTACAATTATTAGCTGATTTTGGAGCTTCGCCTTCTCTTAATTTACTCAAATGTTATGATCGTGATGATGAATTTGATTTCATATCGACAGATGTGTATTCGTTTCATGTTGATCGTTCTCCCATTGCAACAGATACTTTTTTATGTACCTATCACGGAGCGGCAAGTGATATTGTTTCTAATTCGGAAGCACAGCAAAAAATTCTAATTCCAGAAATCCGAACAAGGCTAAAAGAGCTTTATGATGGACCAGCGGAAGAATTCGAAGACTTTTTAAAGGAAAATTATTTTGATTTGCATTATCAGGTCAATCCAAATGCAGAACCTGTTAATTTAGGGTTAGGACATCTTTGGAGACTTGCTGTAGATCATCCAAAACAACAAGTACTACCTTGTATTCATAGAGCACCAATAGAAAATGAAGAGGAATATCGATTGTTGTTGATTTGTTGAGGATAAAACGTTGGCTGCAATTATATTTAACACTAGAAACATAGAATTATTGAACAGAAGAAAGATGTTTCACTTGCATCAACAAACATAGCTATGTGTGAGAAACAAGTTTCTTTTTGATTTACTTTTCCAAAACATAAAATCTATGTTTCTATGTGTTTTTTTTTTTTAATGCATTACAATAATATTCTACTGATATTTACTCAAATCCAGATTAAGAATAGTACCTATTCTACTAAACTCATCATTAATCTTTGCATTCACGATTAGTTGTTCATTATTTATGGGATGATTAAAAATTAACTGATGTGCATGAAGCATCATTCCTTTGAGGTCAAAATTCTCCAGCCACAATTTATTTTGCTTGTTACAACCATGTGGGCGACTTCCTAAAATGGGATGAAAAATATGTTTGAAATGTTTTCGTAATTGATGCATACGTCCAGTTTCGGGAATTGCTTCTACCAAACAATATCGTGACGTTGGTTTATTATTAAATTCTAACGCAACTTCGGCATTTTGCAAACGATGAAAGTGTGTTATTGCATTTTGTTTAATGTCATCATCATTCGTTAAATCATAGTCAATCGTTAGTTCTTCGGGTGACCAGCCACGTAAAATAGCTAAATATTTTTTTTCGACTTCGCGTATGGCAAAACGATCATTCATAATTTTTAAAACTTCTTTATCCAACGCAAATAACAAGACACCAGATGTTTTGCGGTCAAGCCGATGAATAGGATAAACGTGTTGGCCTATTTGATTTCTCAATTCCTGAATGGCATACACTTTTGCATCGCGCGCATAAAATGATTTGTGAACTAACAATCCGCTTGGTTTATTGATTGCTATAATATATTTGTCCTGGTAAAGAATTTCTAACATTTGGCAAAAGTAAAAGAGATTTCGATTGAAATCTCTTTTATGCTTATTTATTTCTATAGATTTCTTTTTTATTTTAGACTACACAACACCATAATTCTTTCCTTTTCATTTAGCGGAAGCTTAGTTATCATCTTGCTGAAATCAATTCTAATTTTCCATTCTTATAAATATAGAAACAGGTATAGATTCACAAAATAAAATAATCTTCCAAATCAATCTACTGGGAATTGTGTAAAATCTTCCTGTAATTAAATACTTCTTAATTTCCTCTCAGTTGTATCTTTAATAGTGTATTAAAATTAGTATAAATTCAAAAAAATAAGTTATGGCAGAAATTAAAATTGAGAGAAAGAAACCGGTATGGCCGTGGATTGCGGCACTGTTAGTAATCGGTGCAATTATATACTACATCTTTTGTGTAGATCATGAAGTTAAAAGTGAAAACGGTGTAGAAATCGAAAACACAACAAGTGCACAATAAGCATTTGAAGGATCAGGTTTAAACATCTGTTCTATTCTCATGTAGTTAAATCTACAGAAATAGAAAAAATATACATTTAATTAAAAAAGAAATTTATGGAAAATAGAGATAGAAATTTATATAGATTGGATGAACTGTCTGATTATAAAATTGCATCAAACTACTCTGATGTAAGAGGGTGGAAAATAGTAGACGCTGACAACCACACTATAGGCACAATTGATAATCTTTGGGTCAATAAGGATATGCAACGTGTTGTTTATCTGGATGTAAAAGTAGATAAAAAATTAATAGAAGACGGCCGTAACGAGGTTCATGATGTTATAGCAAACGACAACGGAAAGGAATTTATCTACAAAGACGGTGACAGCCATATTATCATACCAATCGGATCTGTAAATATAAATAAAGACACGAAAATTGTTATGGCAAACAGTATTGGGTATGATACATTTAGAAAGACAAATCGATATGACAGACAACACAATTTTGACAGGGACTATGAAAGAAGAGTAATGAATTCTTATTACCCTGAAAATGATCCCGGCTCTTATAATAGTGATGATGATTCTTTTTACAACCGAAAGGAATTTGATCATAAATAATCCTTCACATCAAATATCTTATGTAAACTCTTTATTTAAGAAATATATAAAAAACTCTAAATCAAACGATTTAGAGTTTTTTATTTTGTGACTCACGAGGCACAATTTGCAAACCATTTACTTTTAAATGAATTTGTAAAATGTGATTTGAAAAGTAAAAATTGTGTACAAACAAAAATCCAGTTTATATATTATATAATTGTTGGGTGAAATTAAATAAGTTGATTTTTAGTAGTGTTTTATAGTATTTTGAATTCAGTAATATGATTCTATGAAAAGGTTTAAAAAGTTCGTTGCAAATTATAATCTGAAACATCATTAAATTTTTTTGTACTGCTCATGTTTGTAAATTAGTGCTGGTCACAAAATTTAGAAATATGAAATCTTTTATTAGCCCAAAACTGCTCGTAATTTTAGCTGTATTTCTTTTCAGCTGTAATCAATCTAAGCAAAATAATTCTGTAACAGAGAAAACAGATTCGGGAGAATTAGACCGAACCATACTTCCAATTCCTGAACCTCCTTTTGGCGGTAAAATCGGAGAAACCTATAAAGATTCAAAAGAAGAATGGCCAAAACTGGTTACTCCGCCACAAGGAGCACCAAATGTGATTATTATTATGTTGGATGATGTTGGTTTTGGACAGGTAAGTACATTTGGAGGACCAGTTCCAACACCAGAATTAGATAAATTAGCTGCTAATGGTTTAAAATACAACCGTTTTCATACTACCGCAATTTGTGGACCTTCGCGTGCTGCGTTATTAACCGGAAGAAATCATCACAATGCCGGTTCAGGCTTTTTGGCCGAATGGGCTACCGGATATCCGAGTTATAATTGTATGATTCCAAAAACAACTGCAACTTCGGGTAGAATTTTAAAAGGGAACGGATACAGCACAAGTTGGTTCGGAAAAAATCATAATACTCCAGACTGGGAAACTTCTGTTACTGGTCCTTTTGATCGTTGGCCTACAGGTTTAGGGTTTGATTACTTTTATGGATTTAATGCGGGAGAAACACATCAGTATTACCCGGTTCTTTTTGAAAATACAAAAGCCGTGGAACCAGACAAATCTCCAGAACAAGGTTATCATTTCATGACCGATATGACTGATCGAGCGATCAACTGGCTGGAATACAGCAAATCTGTAGCACCTCAAAAACCGGTTATGCTGTATTTTGCTCCGGGTGCTGCACACGCTCCGCATCATGCACCAAAAGAATGGCGTGAAAAATTTAGAGGACAATTTGACAAAGGCTGGGATGTAGTAAGACAAGAAACATACGAACGCCAATTGAAAATGGGAATTATTCCTCCGGGAACAAAATTGACGCCAAGACCAGACTGGGTTACACCTTGGGACAAACTTTCTGCCGATCAGAAAAAACTATTTGCGCGCTTAATGGAAAATTATGCAGGATATCTTTCGTTTGCTGATCATGAAACAGGACGACTTTTGGATGCTATCAGCAAGCTTCCTGATGCTGATAATACTTTGATATTTTATATTGTTGGAGATAATGGAGCAAGTTCTGAAGGAGGAATGGAAGGAACAGTCAATGAAATTAAAGCATTGAGCGGAATTGCAACTCCTTTGGCAGATAACTTAAAACATTTGGATCAAATTGGCGATCCCGATACAGAGCCACATTATCCGGTAGGATGGGCGTGGGCTGGGAATGCTCCTTTTCAATGGGTAAAACAAGTAGCTTCTCACTTTGGCGGAAGCCGAAACCCGATGGTGGTAAGCTGGCCAAAAGTAATTAAAGATAAAGGCGGAATGCGCAGTCAGTTTGTGCATCTTATTGATGTGCTTCCTACAATTTTAGAGGCTTCTCATTTGCCAGCTCCAAAAACCGTTGATGGCGTAGAACAAAAACCTATGGATGGTGTTTCTTTCTTATCAACTTTTGCAGATAAAAATGCTAAACCTGTTAGAACGAGACAATATTTTGAGATTTTCAGTAACAGGGCTATTTATGATAATGGCTGGGTTGCGGCTGCACAGCATACTTTTCCGTGGAAACAGGACTTTGCACCAGGAAATTGGGATAAAGACAAATGGGAACTTTATAATATAGATGAAGATTACAGTGAATCTGTTGATTTGGCGAAAAAAAATCCTGAAAAATTAAAGGAATTAAAGGCGATTTTTGATGAAGAAGCTAAGAAATATAATGTTTATCCGTTAGATGACAGAGGAACTGGCCGATTAATTTCGCCAAAACCAACGCCATCAGATCCTAAACGCAAACATTTTACTTTTTATGCAGGGGCAACAAGACTGGCAGAAACAGCTTCTCCAAATACTAAAAATAAATCGCACAGTATTACGGCTGAAATTGAACTGAAATCGAAATCAGACAGCGGTGTTATTGTCGCTTCTGGCGGAAGTTCGGCAGGATTTGTATTGTATGTACAAAATGGAAAACTGGTTTATCATTATAATTATTTTGATGATGCGCGTTATGTGATTAATTCTAAAGAATCACTCCCAATTGGAAAAAGCACTGTCAGATTTGATTTTGCTTATGACGGCGGCGGAACTGGAAAAGGCGGAACCGGAAAACTTTATATCAACGATAAGTTAGTCGGAGAAGGCAGAATCGATAAAACCGTTGCAGCTCGTTTCGGAATCGATACTTTCGGAATTGGTGAAGATACTGGTTCTCCAGTTGCAAAATCCTATAAACTTCCATTTAAGTTCACAGGAATAATTGATAAAGTTGATATTGATTTGAAGTAACTATAAAGAAAATGGAGAAAATTTTAAGAAAAGAATTGAAGAAGATTTTCGATGCAGACCGGGATTTGAAAATTTATCAAAAGAATTAGAAGAAGAAATCCTTAAGTACATAGCAAAAAGGAGAGACTTTTTAAAAACAATTATATAAAGAAGTTATCAAACAACTATATTTTATCAACCCAAATTTGAATCTGATGAAAAAAATTGTAACACGCATTTTAGGAGTAATATTCATTATACTTTTTCTTTCAAGTTGTGATCAAAGAAGTTTTGAAGTTTTTGAGAATGATACTCAGCAATCGATACCAACTGATAAAGTACCATCCATTGCGAAGCAAAAAGGAGAATGGGTAGTAATTACAGAAGGGCAGGGTAAGGAAGGGAATAAAGTAGCGAGTTCCTGGTATCTTTTGCGTTTTCGCGAAGATGGAACAGCAAAACTTATATGGACTATGCCCGGAAATTATGCCCGGGAAAGGGTTAATTACAGTCAAAATGGTAATGTAATAACAATAAGTGGAGCTGTTGAAGCACCTCAGGTTAATAATGTACAGTTTAAAATTTTAGACAGCGAATCAATGGTTGTAAATATTCCGGGTGCCGGAGGCGGGGAAAATTTAAAATTCATACATCGCAGTATAGGTTGGCCTTATATACATTGGCTTTTATTATTTGTCGGACTTACAGCCGTTTTCCTGGTATGGAGAAAATACAAATGGTTTACACCAATTGTAGCAGGTGTAGGTGTACTGATTTTGTCTATCTACTGGATGAACACATTAGAGAATATGCCATTGTTTCGCTGGGTTAAAAATTATACACTCGTATTTACAATTTGGATATTTTGGACAGCAAGACATACTTCGTGGACAAAATATATCTGGATGCGTTTTTTGTGTGCGGCAATATTGGCTGTTAATATATTTGAAGCCTGTGAAGTAGATTTTCATTCAGGTTACTTGCCTAATATTTTAAATGGAGCTGCGGGAATCCTAAGTATTCTGGCCATGACACGCTGGAGAGGAATTGGCCCAAACCGTCAGCCTTCAAAAGATTTGATCTGGCCGGGGCAGCCCGAAATCTGGATTATTGCATATGATTTATGGAATATTACATTCTCTTATCTGAATTTTAATGAATATACTTCAAACAGTATAGCGCTGAATTTAACTGCGACTTTTTTAGCACTGTGGATCAAAGGTACCTGGGTCGTTAATCGGGGAATTACTTTGGGATTCTTTTACTTCTATCTTTTCTCTTTCAGCTTCTTTGTTATGGAAAAAAGTTTTGTTCCAATTCCAATCAGTCAGACAAGCGCTCTTGTAGTTGCATCGATTAGTTTCCTTGCCAATTTAGTTGTGTGCGCTCTTGTATGGCGCTGGAAAATTTTCAAAAAAGGACCTGTATGGCCAAGTTTTGGTCAATATCGCCATGCCGAACATCAAATGGCGGGACTTAACGATTCCATAAATGTTGATCTTGATAAGTTTCCTGCATTGGGAGATTATCCTCCATTGAAAAGAAATGAAAATTCCATTCATACTTAAAGAATTCAAATAATAGTAAGCGATGAAGAATTGGCTAAGAAACTTTCTAATCCAATAGCTATGATATGTGCAACGATAGCGCGGAAATTCTTTCTGTGCCCGTTCCTAATTATTAATAAAACTGGATTTTCTTTTTTAAAATCTGTTAAGATATACTTTGCGGGCACGGATTACAAATCTGCGCGATCGGAGGTCCATGCTGAGTGCAATACTAACAAAGGGTAGGGAAGCGGGTAACCAGTATCACGTTACATACCCAACGTTTACATTTAATCTTTATATTTGATGATTAAATGAATAAAATGAGCGAAAAAACTAAACCGTATGCCTTAATAACTGGCGCCAGCAAAGGCATTGGAAAATCTATTGCTTATGAATTGGCTAAACAAGGATATCCACTATTGCTTGTTGCAAGAAGTGAAGAAGAGTTAAGAACACTATCTGATGATCTTCAGGTTAAATACGGCATCAATGCTCCTGTTTTATCTATTGATCTTTCGATAAAGGATGCATCGCTAAAAGTAACCGATTGGATAAAAACGAATAACTATCCGGTTGGTATTTTAGTTAACAATGCCGGTTATGGTGTGTGGGGCGATTTTAGTCAGTCTGCATTAGCCGATCAGCTTGGCATGATGCAACTTAACATGAATGTAGTAGTAGAACTTTCACACTTATTAGTACCCCTACTTTCACAACAAAAACAAGCTTATATTTTAAATATATCGAGTACTGCTGCCTACCAGGCTGTACCTACGCTGGCTGTTTATTCGGCTACAAAGGCTTTTGTTTTATCGTTTACGCGCGCCTTGCGTTTCGAACTTACCCAAACTTCAATTTCAGTAACCTGTTTTAGTCCGGGTCCGGTTGATACTGGTTTTGCTGCAAGAGCGGGTTTAAACGCTCTAAATAAAATGGCCGAAAAATTTAATATGCAACCAGATGAAGTTGCAAAAATGGCAGTAAAAGCCATGTTCAACAAAAAATCAGAAGTTATTCCGGGTTTTACCAATATCATTTCGGTTTACGCCAACCGTATATTACCAAAGGCTTTTATCGAAAAAACGGCTGCTGGGATCTATAAAATTTAATTTTTTCAAAAAAAAATAAAAAAAAATTCTTTGCAAATTAGAAATTATATTACATTTGCATAAATATCTACTAATTCTATAGAGTATATCTAATATGAGAAATGAGTTTAATTTTATTAAAGATCGAATGCACGCCAACACTATGCGAATGTGTTGCTGTTGTTGCTGTTGCTAATCCTTTAGATAAAATTTCAAACACTATTATTTCATTTATTAAATATATTTATTATGGTATCTTCTTATAAAACTTTTACCCTTACTGAGCAATTAACTGCTGAGCAGATTAACTTTTTTAACGAACATGGTTTCATCCATTTCAAAAAATTTATAAATCCGGAAACGGTTTCATCCATCATTGATGCGTCAAAACAAGTGGAGCAAAAATGGATTGACAATGACCTTCAAAAAGTAAATGGTGTTCCCATTAAATACGGAAAAGATTTAGACGGTTCTCCTATTGTACAACGTTTTGCTTTTATCAATCAACATCATCAAACCTTAAGCGGCCTTTTACTTGATCCAAGATTTAATAGTTTATTACCATTGGCAGGCGAGGGCGCAAGATTAGGTACTGAAGAAAAAGACGGAATGGTTTTCAATCATTATATTAATGGTCCAGAAAGTAAGTTTACTAAAATGGGCTGGCATACAGACGGTTTGCGAGATATTTTTTATGGTGGAAAATTAAACCCAATGCTTAATGTGGGTATTCACTTAAGTACTTTACAACCCGAAAACGGCGGACTTAAAATCATTCCGGGTACGCACAAACAAAGTATTTATCAAATGCTTTTTCGTAAAAAGTACTTTTTAGATAATAAACCTGATCCACAAGAAGTTTCTATCACTCCGGAAGCTGGAGATTTAACCATTCACGATGGCCGTTTGTGGCACAGAGTGGCAGAATCAACTATCCGTGGCGAAGAAAGCAGAAGAAGGGTTATTTATGTTCCGATTATAGCAGGAAAATATGCTCCGAAAGATGAGAACAGTCCAACGGTTTTTTATCAACGTTTTGCAGGTATTGTTAAATAATTATGCTGATTGTCCTCGCATTTAGTTATCTGGTTAGATCAGGTAAACTAAAAAGTACCACTGATTTTTTTAAAAATACGCAAAGAAAAATATTGGGCTACTAATGGAAAAAGACACACAGGTTGAAGGTTATAGTGAAATTGCACAAAGAACATTTTCAGACCGTCAGCGTACCAATATTTTAAAAAGAGCAGAACAGTTAACGATTGTATTTTTGCTTCCAAAGGTGCCTAAATTCATTTCGCCAAACGTACTCACTTTCATTGGTACACTAGGTTCTGGATTCGTTTTTTTAGCTTTTGTTTTAGGTACTTATGTATCAAATGGGTATTTGCTTTTGGGTATTATCGGATTGGTTATAAATTGGTTAGGCGATTCTTTAGATGGAAGATTGGCTTATTATAGAAATATTCCACGTCGTTGGTATGGTTTTGCACTCGATATTATTGCCGATTGGATTGGTATTGTACTTATAGGCTTTGGCTACTACATTTATGCTGAAAATGGCACACAAATAGTAGCCTTTGCTTTTGTCGCCTTGTATGGCTGGTCGATCATCATCAGCCAATTACGCTACAAAATTACAAATGAATACAGTATCGATTCTGGTTTGGTTGGCCCAACAGAACTTCGGTTTATTATTGCATTCATTTTAATTACAGAAGTTTTATTTCCCGGATCAATTACCTATTTGGCTGGTTTAATCACTATTATATTACTTGTAATTAATATCATAGATAGCGTAAAGCTTTTAAAGCTAGGCGATTTAAAAGATAAAAACCACAATTGATAAACCACAATTTTTATAATATCGTATTTTGAAATTAAAATAACTTAAATAACAAATTGATTTCAATTCCTTATCTGTAATACTGGGACTTTTGACTTTAGAACTTTTAAACTTTCGACTTACTTATGTTCAGGAAAAAATCCGTTTTAACTTTTCTACAAGCACAAGTTGCGGCATTTTTAGGCGGCATTACCGATTATGGCTTGATGATTTTATTAACAGAAGTATTTAAACTGCATTTTACCTTTTCTATTCTAATCTCCGGAACCGTCGGTGCCGTTATCAATTTCAGCATCAATAGATTTTGGGTATTTAAAAATCAATCGGGTTATAGCAGTCCCATCAATAATCAGCTTTTTAAATTTGCGTTGGTGGTGCTGGGAAGCATTTCCTTAAAATCATTTGGCACGCTTATTTTGCAAAAATCATTTCAAATCGATTACAGAATCGGAAGATTAATCACGGATAGTTTTGTTTCTTATGGATTCAATTATCCACTGATTAAATATTGGGTTTTTAAGACAAACCAAAAACAGAATGTGATCGAATCAAATTAATTCCTGTAGTTAGAAAAAAAATAATTCAACACATAGAAACATAGATTTTATATGTAAAAGAAGAAAACAAAAAGAAACTAGTTTCTAACACATAGCCAAACTATGTTTGCTTAAATAAGTGAAGCGCCTTTTTTTAAGCGTTCCAAATCTATGTTTCTATGTGTTAAAAAATTGCACTCAACGGGTTTTTAGAGTAAATGAAAGAGAACGTAATCGAACCAAATTAATTCGTGTAGTTAGAAAAAAAAGTAATTCAACACATAGAAACATAGGTT
Source organism: Flavobacterium sp. GW821-FHT11G01 (assembly GCF_058808175.1). Classification (NCBI taxonomy): domain Bacteria; kingdom Pseudomonadati; phylum Bacteroidota; class Flavobacteriia; order Flavobacteriales; family Flavobacteriaceae; genus Flavobacterium; species Flavobacterium sp. GW821-FHT11G01. Next base: position 144,404 of record NZ_JBXARK010000004.1, read on the forward strand.
TTAGATACATAAAAAGAATATAAAAAAGAAACTAGTTTCTTTACACATAGCTATGTTTGTTTAAACAAGTGAAACGCCTTTTTAAGCGTCCCAAATCTATGTTTCTATGTGTTAAATAATTACACACAACCGTTTCAAATTAGCTTATAAATATTTCGTTATGAATAAATTTCCCTTTAAATATTTTACAAAATCGATAATCGTTATAACGATCTTAGTAAGTATAATTTCTGAAAATGCATTGGCACAATCCAAAAATCCATCGCCATTACATTTTCCAACGCCTAAAAACATAGATAATATGCTGTTTTACATTCAGCGCGACCCCAATACAAACACTGCTATTTATGTCCTAAACTACCAGGAAAATGGAAAAATAGACAAAAGCAATCCTATAAAAGCCTATTGGATTGGTTACGCTGAGAAAGGAGAAAAAAAAGATTTTAATTATATACAACGCAAATTTGCCTACGGAATAGAAAGTAAAACCTTAAATAATGAAGAGTTTGAGCTTCAGTTTGTATCGTATAAAAAGTTGCCGTTAATCTTGAAAAAGACAGATTCCGATCAAAAATATCATGTTTTTGTAAATGTAAATCAGAAAAAAATTCAGGTAGAAAAAATATTTGTGCGCATTGAAGGAGGTTCTTTTTGGTTACCAAACGTAAAGTATGCCGAAGTTACTGGGATTGATGTTTTCTCAAATAAAATGATTACTGAGAGAATGTTGTTACAATAAGATAGACGTCATCAAAAATTATAATTTAAGCAGTTTTACAGCCAATCAAACTATCTTCTTCGACAGCCAACTTTAGTATATCACGTAATTCATTTAAGTTTTCTATTTCACCATATTTTTGCAATTCATCTAAATCCTCTTGCTCGAAATATTTTATTATCTGCAATAAAGTATCGATTCCTTTAATCACTCGGGAAGGATCAAACAACAAACTTTCGATTTTTCCATTCTCTTTTGTTGCACTTTCACCATAATCTCCATTAGCAAGTACATAAAACATAAATAGGTTAAGATAGTCCTCGTAAATTTCGTAGGTATATCCTAGATCAACATTTTTGAGTTTATCTAGTGATCTAATGCCTCCGTAAAATGATTTTGAATTATTGCTTATTCTAAATTTTTCTTTGGCGTCAAAATCTACTTGAAATATTCCTAAAATGGAGTTTACACTTTTAATATAACTCATATCTTTTTTATAAACCTCTATATATGTGTAAACACCCATTATTTAAAATTTAATATAATACTTAAAACTCCACTATTCGTAGTAATAAGCTAATATAAATAAATTAAAGCTGTATGATGCGAAATTATACGTAATAATAAAAGCAAAGTAAAGAGAATTTCAAACATTCTATATTTTAAGTTTTAAATCGATCGCCCGGATATGCGCAACGATAGCGCGGAAATTCTTTCCCGTGACCGTTCCTAATTAATAAAAAATGGATTTTCTTTTTTTAAATCTGTTAAGATATACTTTGCGGGCATGGATTACAAATCCGCGCGATCGGTTTTTTTTTACATTCAGGAGAAATATTTTAAGAAAATTAGTTTTAAAGTCAGAGACTTTATGAAGTCTCTATTTTTCAATTATATTTGTTTAAAATCACGCAAAGTCAGAGACATTTGCGCAACGTAAATAAGAATGCTTCGTGGAGCGTGGTTTTTTGCACAATACAAAATGCATAGTAAATACTAATTTTCATAACTTACCATGTTAGAAGCGACAACATTAGCAGTAATACTAAATAACAAATGGACAAAATGACAACTTTTTTTGGTGGAATTGCATTTTACTTCTTGCTTGATTTATTAAAATCATACTACAAGAAAAAAATTGAAAATGAAGCGAATATTGAAGATTTGCCACAATTAACAAAAGTTGCGGAAATTGTTAAACAAGATTTCCGAAAAGAATTATCAACAATTAATGCTCAACTTTCAGTTTTGTCAAAGCAAAGCTCGATTATTGATGAAAAATCTGTTCAGGTATTAAATCAATTTTTTGAAAGATGTTTAGAAATTAGAGATCTTCACTCTCAAAATTTTGGCGATTTTATTGGAAAAGACCTTGCACAAGTTATGACTGATTACCAAGTAGTAGTTGAAACGGCGCATAGAAAACTTTATTCTGATTATCATAACTTAGTTCTTTTTCACGCCAAAAACACAGATATTATTGAAAATGCAAATGATATAGTTTCAATTAGCCATTTAGTAAGACAAACATTCAAGAAACATTTTGGAATTATAAAAATTTCTCTTTTACAAGAAGTCGGATATAGTACAAATTTCGCTTACAAAGAAGCGGTACAAAATTCGGATAAGGTTACAAAAGAATATTATGCTGACCAAAAGTCAAATTACGATTTATTCAATGAAAACTTTAATAGTCTTCTAAAATCTATGAGCAAATATTTTTCAGAATATGGACTTAAATTTAGACATGAAGAATTAGAAAGATAAAGTAATACTGCCAACAGCCACAACAGATTTTGGCAATAGACCTAATAGAACGTTAACATATATCGCATAAAAATGAGAAATAAACAGCCAGAAATATACTTTTCATATGCTTGGGAAACACAAGAAAATGGTTCAAATTGGTCTCCGTTAGTTGAAAATTTATACAATACATTTCTGGAAAATAATTTTAAAGTCCAAATTGATGTTGAAACAATTCAGTATAAGGATAGTATTAAAGATTTTATGCGTGAATTAGGTAAAGGAAATTATATTGTTGTTATAATAAGTGATAAATATCTGAAATCTAAAAATTGCATGTTTGAAGTTTTAGAAATGTTGAGATATAAAGATGCACGAGATCGAATATTTCCGATAGTTTCAAGTGATGCAAAAATTCATGATAGTTTAAAGATTGTTGAATATATGAAGTATTGGGATGCGAAAATAAAAGAATTAACAGACGAAACTAAGTCTCTAAGTAGTATAGCTTATGCTGCTCCAATTTTTGAAGACATTGAATTGATGTCTGAAATTAGAAGAATGTTTGCAAATTTCAGCATTTTATTAAGTGAAATGAATGTTTTGACTCCCGAAAAGCATAACGATACAAATTTTCTTGAGTTAACTAATAAAATTATTTCCAAATTTGAATTTGATCAAAAAAATTTCGAAATAAAAGTTAAGAATGAACAATTAACCGTCAGAATTACTGAACTCGAAACTTTTAATAATCTATTGAAGATTGAAAATTCAACATTAGTTTTAGAAAATGAAACTCTTAAAAAAACAGTGCTAGACCAAAAAAATGTTCTTTTAGGGATAAATGATTTTAAATATATAAGCCACAGATTAGAAGAATACGGAAGGCGAATTTTGACATTTGAACAATTCCTTGGTTTAACAAAAGAGAGTACAAGGCAAGATTTGATTGATTGTTTAGGGAATCCAACAGAAGAAGATGAAAAAAATAATGATAAGTTTAATTTTTACACCCTTAATTATGAGGATTTTATTACGATTTATTTGTATAAGGCATCAGATAAAATTATGTCTATTGCAATTTCAACTGGTTATAGTATAGAAAAATTTAATCAATATTTAGCATATAAATCGATCTATGATTCTAATTTAAAACTACTAGATCAAACAAGTGAAAGTATATTTAACCATCTTGGTAAACCAACGGATAGTCACGCTGGCAGATTTACCTATGAAAGTGATGGTATGACCGTTGAGTTTACCTGTTATGAATTCAATCAAAATAAATGTAGTTCCATTGAAGTCAATTACTAGGACCTAACATTAATTGGATGTTATGAACAATTTAAAAAAAGAGATTTGAAACTAACGGATATCAATACAAAAATCGAATTAAACATAAAGGAAATTGAGTTTTACCAGTCCCTATATCAGAAAAATCAAAATAAGACTTCGTTTCTTATAGTGATTTTTACTTTTATAGGTCTTTATGTTGTTGAAATTTTAAAATTTTTATTTAAAACAGAATGCGGTTATATTTTTATGACAATTGTAATGCTGTTTATAGGAATGCTGGCAATATCACTATATAAAACTTACTGTTTGATCAGTCCAGTGAATGTTTCTTATATAAATCAGCCTAAATTTTTTTACAGTGATATATTATCCCAATATAAAGAGAAACTAGAAACTGAAGACGAAGACTTGCTCAACGAATATTTGAAAGTGACCTATTTGACGGAAATTGAAACAGTATTAGAAAACAATATTAAAATCTACAGAAATAAAAGTGATGACTTTGCAAAAGCGTTTAGGTTTTTGATACCAACTTTAGTTTTGTACCTTGGCTTGGCAAGTTTTGTAATAATCCAAAAGAAAGAGGAGAAAAATAATTTTACAATTGAGAATTATAAAGAAATCATTAATTATATAGAAAAAATGGAAGAAAAAAAGTCAGTAGAAAAACCTAAGGTTGATCCTACAATGGTCATTAAGACAAAGCCTGTGGTAATAAGGGAAAGTATTATGTGTAGCAAAGAATTAACTACAGAAAAGAAGGGAAAGCTAAAGCCTTAATAGAGATTATGTATAACAGTAATGTCTCTTAAAAAATTATGTTTTAGGATTAATGAAAAAATAGGATAAGAATTAATGAACATAATATATAAAGCCTGCAGCAGGCTTTTAATTTTTAATATCTTACCCTAAAAAAAAGTTATTAGCATATTTTAAACGGCAACAAAAACGGCAACTTAAAATAAAAAAAAAAGATCTCCCATGTCTTCCTTATAAAACGCTGCGCAAATGTCTCTGACTTTGCGCAATTTTTTTGCTTCTTAGAAATTCTACACCTAATAAAAATTTCCCGAATTTTAATTGTTAGTTCTTATTTTTTCTTGATTATTTTATATTTAGGAAGCCACTCAATCGGGTTAAACAAATGATAACTATATTTAAATCGTTCTGTAAATTGGCGGGAGAACTTTTAAATTACTCAAATTCTTATATTTGATCCTGACAGCTGCGACAGAACCTCATTTTCTCAATCTAGCGCTAAATTTTGCAAATAATTAACCTACTTTTGGTTTAACCAAAATATTATTTATAAAAGTAAAATATGAAAAAAATTATTGTTAGTATGTTTGTTCTAAGTCAATGTTATACTGTACAGGGACAATCGATTGATAAAATTATTACGAACAAGGAAGTAACTCGTGTAGAGAAAATTCTTTCGGCTGATGATATGCAGGGCAGGAGAACTTTTACTCCCGGTATTGACAAAGCATCGGCCTTTATAGAATCGGAGTTTAAAGCAATTGGCTTGCAAACTTTCAATGCAGCAACAAATTACAGACAAGAATTTTCGTTGACTTCCTCTAAACCCGTTTCTTCAAAAATTACTATTGACGGCAAAGAAATCAATAACAATCAAGTTGCAACATTCTCCTATCTTCCTCAGGTTTCTTTAACTGAAAAAAGTGATATTACTATTATAAAAATCAGTAAAGGCGATAATATTGGCGAGAAATTTAATGAATATTATAAAAGTTCGAAAAATCTTTTGGTACTAGTTGATCCTTCATTTGATAAAGTTTTACCAAATATTCAACATATTGATCGCGTAAATGCTACTCCAGGAAACAATACGATCATGTTTGTTTTTGGTACCACAGAAGCGACCACTTTTTCAATTGAATTAACGAATACAATCTCCAAAAAAACATTGAATAATGTTGTTGGAATATTACCCGGAAAAACGAAACCAAATGAGTATGTGATTTTTTCAGGTCATTATGATCATTTAGGAGTGGGCTCTCCAGAAGAAGGAGCTCCGCATACTGCAACAGATTCTATTTATAATGGTGCTAATGATGATGCAGCTGGAACAACAGCAGTAATTATGCTTGCGAAATATTTTAAAAAACAAAATAACAACGAGCGTACTATTATTTTTACCACATTCGTAGCGGAAGAAATAGGGGGTTATGGAGCCAAATATTTTTCTAAACAGCTTGCGCCAGAAAAAGTGATTGCGATGTTCAATATAGAAATGATAGGAACAGAATCTAAATGGGGTAAAAACTCTGCTTACCTTACAGGCTTCGAAAAGTCGAATATGGGTCAAATTTTGCAAACTAATTTAACAGGAACAAATTTTACATTTTATGCAGATCCTTATCCGGACCAACAATTGTTTTACCGTTCAGACAACGCTACTTTAGCCAAGCTTGGAGTTCCTGCTCATACTATTTCTACTTCAAAAATGGATAATGAGCTAACGTATCACACAGCCGATGATGAATTTGAATCGTTAGATATCGATAACATGACGCAAATAATAAAATCAATTGCATTAAGTTCTTCTTCGATTATTAGTGGAAAAGATACGCCAACAAGAGTAGATACTACTCAATTGAAATAACATACGTAAATTATAAAGAATCGAAAAAGCACTGAAAATGATTGGTTTTCAGTGCTTTTTTTATTATTTGTCTTGTTCGGATACTCAGAGACTTTATGGAGTCACTGTTTTTTTGTATTAAGAATGATATTTATCAGTAAATCAGTTATTTATTAAAAATTTAACAAGGTCAACATGGGAATTATATAAAATATCTGCTTATGTTTGCAACATCAATGAAAGTTTAAGTTTTCCAGTTTCCCAAATCTCAATTTACTTAACTCATTTTATATTGCGTATGAAAATATTTTTTATGGTATTGTTGGTTTCTCTGAGTTCCTTTACCACCTACAATGCAACTGATAAAAAAGAAGCATTATCGGAACTTGAGTTTTCAAGGCTTGCTGATCACGTTAGCGAGATCAAATCAGTATTAGGCACTAATGTTCGCTATAATACTAAAATTGCCTTTTTGGTAGACATGAAAATTAAATCGGGCAAGAACCGTTTTTTTGTCTACGATCTTCAAAATAACAAAATACTTGACCAGGGTCTTGTAGCTCATGGAAGCGGATCGGAGACCGGAATAAGAGGAGAATTGAAATTCAGTAATACTCCCAATTCAAATTGCACTTCCCTTGGCAGATACTCAGTCGAGAAATCCTATACCGGCATTTTCGGAAAAGCCTACAGACTTAACGGACTGGATGATTCCAACAGCAATGCCTTAAAAAGAGCTGTTGTGCTGCACCAGTATTCGGCTGTACCGTATGAAGAGCAGGATTATTATATCAGTAATAGCCACGGCTGCCCAATGGTAAACGAACTGTTTTTTAAAAGACTGGAGAAAATTATCGACAGTTCTAATTCGAAAATTATGCTTTATGTTTATTATTAATTATAAAAGCAAGTAGAAAAAGCATAAATAGATATTGCTGCTTAGAATTTGCAATCTATCGACAGAAGTTTTAAAGCTGTCATAAAAAAAAATAAAAAAGCCTATTTTATTAGGCTTTTTTATTTTTTATATAGTGAAAGAGTAAGAAAAAGTTATAAATTTTAATTCATAACCATTTCAGAATCCTCTGTGTCAGTAGTAGGCAGTGATTTTTCAATAGGTTCATCCCAATGCCCCCAGTTTCCTTTATACGCAGTGCGATAGTCCACATCGCAATTATTTTCACCGTAAGCCATAACCTGATAAGGGCATTTTTGAATTTTCTGAGATTGAATATTTAAGTTTTCCATGGAGCTTTTATTTTTCGTAAAGATAATATCAACTTAAATCTATTTGTTATACTTAAAGCATTAGTAGTTACGTAATTCCCATTAGTTTACCTTTCGAAGTGTTATTATACTTTCGTGTGATCAGGAAGGACAAATCCTGTTTGCAGTAATTTTCTAATTGAAGATAAATGCTTAAAAATAACTAGACTCAAGATACGGGTCATAGATATCTGCGTCCCATTCATCATCTCCATAACTATCGATTAAATTATCCTCAGATTCTAATTCATCTATATTTTCTTGTTCAGCAAAGTCTTGAATGGTTAAAAAGTCACAGTCAAAATCCGGTTCATCTTCATATTTGTAATATAAGTCGGTTATAGCTGTTTCATGTTTTTCAGAAAAATTTTCTGCATTTTTAAAATTCATTTCTGCTGGATTATTAAATCGTTCAACTGAGTTAAGTATGTTAAAAGTAGTCTTTGAATTCATGATTAATTTATTATAGAATATTAAGATTTTATTTCTGATTCAAAATTACATGAGCAAGCTGCTTCCCAAATTATAGAATTCTGCATGGAATTTATATAATTTAAAAGTGGTGTTTAGGCTGATTACTTTTTTATTAAATATTCAGAAAGTAAAAAAGCAGCGTAAAGAAAAAACACTTCGGAGAGCGATATTCAAACCGCTTTAAATATGAAGTTAAAAATGATTAAATCGTGCTGAAAAGAATAAAAAAACGCTAAATTAAAAGATTTAACGTTTTTAAAGTGACCGCGAACATACAAATTACAAATTATTTTATGCAAGATTTAATGAAATTGGTGTTCCATTTATATGTATTCTGATATATTCTGGAAATCTCAGGAATTATTTAGATTAGTTTTTGTATAAAAACAAGTTTCAATAGTGTTACAAGGAGTAGGCTTGTAATGTCTTTCTTGCCCATTTTCCCCAGCCTTTCAAAGCATCCAAAAGTATTTTGTTTAGTCCTTTATTGTCAGTAGGTTTACCTTTAATTGGTGGAGCTAAATCTTTGTCAGTAACTGGAATTTCAGTAACTTTTGTGGCAAACCATGTCATGTTTTCATGTGGCATAGCCAAGCCTAAAATTGTTCCGGGTAAGCCTGTAAAAGATTCAGGGCCGCCTGAGAACGGAATTTGAATTGTGTAATAGGCAACAACATAAACAGAATCGATAATTATAGCATTTGCTCTGCGGCATTCATAGCCCGCAATTTCTCTGGTTTCATCGGTAATTTTCCAGTCAATTTTGCGTAAACTATCTTTAACTAAATATAAATCATCGTAAACGTTTTTTTGTGTAATGCTGGTTTGGGTATCTAGATCTGTTGCGATAACATTTTTTAAATTGGCCATTGCATCGTCACCAATCCAACTGTTGCTTGCTGATTGATTTGTTTCATCCCATTTGTATAAACTCTTGTTTTTTGAAAAACTGAGAATGCTTTTTGTAGTTTTAAATTGTGGATTGGTTTTTTTATAACTTTCAAAAGCAGCTTGATAATAACTATCCGTTTCTCCTTTTAATTTTTTTGTAATCAAAGCATACATATTCGATTTTTTCTCAAATTCGATTACGCCATTTTGTACAAAGTGATTATTTTGTGCAAAAGTATTGCAGCTTGTCACTACAATTATTAAAATTAAGATGTGATTTAGTATTGTTTTCATGGTTTTAGTTTTGTTTAATTTCTCCTCCGCCCATTTTGCTGAAATCCCAGCTTACAGAGAACATAAAGTATCTTTGGATAGTTGTATAAGTACTTTGGTTGATATTTCCATTGAATGCAGAACGATTAAATCCTACATTTTGGTTCAAAAGATCTCTTCCCGTTATAGAAACTCTTAAATTATCTGATTTTAAGAATTTTTTGGTAACAGATGCATTCCAAATAAAACGTTCAAAACTTTCCTGAATCACTTGTGTTTTTCCATTATATTGATAATTACCATCTGTGCTAATTTCCAGTTTGAAAGGTAATTGTACACTGGACCAGAAATTTCCATTAAAACCCCAACCATTACTATCACTATTTTCGTTGATGCTTGCATTAGCAACGTTGTAAGTAGGTCCGAAGCTGGTATTAAAATTATATTTTTTTTCTTTATTCTTTGATAAGCTTAAATTAAAGGAATAAGTTGAATTTTTAGTTTGATTCAGTTTTGTATTGATGTAATTATAGTTTACATTTTTGTTGGCGCTTAAACCAATTCCTGCATTCATGTCTATGGCTTTGATTGTTTTGCCAAAATTACTATTCAAATAATAACTTGTTGCAACTTTGTCTTTTAGGTTTACAAATTGAGAAATACTTTCTCCTCTGTCATTTGTAATCACATTACTTATTATTGGATTTAGCGTAAAATTATACGATCCATTAACCGAAAAATATTGATTACTAAGTACTTTATACGAATAATAATTTCCTCTAAAATTATTTCTAAAAGAAGGATCTAAATTTGGATTACCCAAAATCGTATTTAATTGGTTTTGATTATTTCGTATCGGTTGTATTTGTTCTAATGTTGGCTGATCGGTGTTTCCGTTATACGAGAAACGCAGTGATTCTCTTTGTTTAAAATTATATTGATAGTTTATCTGAGGCATGTAGTTGACAAATTTTTGCTTAAAAGAACTATCTGTATAAACATCATATTGTTTAAAGTTTACACCACTAATTTTAGTACCAAACGAAAAAACAGTTTTATTTTTTTTGTAATTAAAAATCGCCCCAAGCTGGTTTATCGTTTGGTCTAATTCATAATTATTACTAAAGACGGAATCCAAAACAGTATAATCGCCATTTGGAGATTGATTAAAAGATTTACGATCAGCTTTTCCGTTACTGATGTTGAATCCATAATTAAGAATTAAAGACAGACTCTTGGATAACGGTTCGGTATAAATTAAATTTGATTTAAAAACGGTATTGCTAATAGTATTGACCTTGTTTTGATCGACTACTTTGGTGCTATCCGGATTAATTACGGACGTTGTAAAAAATTCAGCTCTGGAATTTAAATAACCATCACTTTTGCTATTTGTACTTGATTGGTTTAAATTAAGAGATAACGTTCGTCCCGTTTTTTTAAGCCTTTTGGTTAATAAAGTATTCATATTAAATATTTTATCATCAACATCGTTTGTAGTTGTCTGTTTCAAATTATTCAATTGGTTACCTTGTTCGTCAGTACCTTTTCGCATTTCTGCTTCACTTGAATTGCTATTTTTAAATAAGCCATCTACATTTAATTTTAAAGTTAAAGTAGAATCAATTTTAATTTCATAAGCTAGATCAAGTTTATTTTTAGTCATGTTTTTCTCAAAACTCTTATCTGAAGTATTATAAATACTGCTAGAACTTAAATTTTGTTGGTTAATATCATTGCGATTTCCTGAAAGTTTGATATCGCCAATTTTATAATTTACATTAATAGATTCTTTGTCTTTGTTCCATTTATTGTCAAAATGTATTCCGCCAGTTTGAGCTACCGGAATTCCTTCACCATTAAATTGTCCATCCCAACTTTCAAATTCATCATTTCCATTGTTTGAAAAATTAATACCGCCGTCATCAGCTACCTGATAACTGTTTTGGCCATATTTATCTTTATCTCCCCATCCTAATCCTACTTGTCCTGTGTTGCCTAAAATGCCATAAGCTGCTAATTTTTTCTTATCCCAAAACTTATTAAACATGGCTTGGCCTTTGTAAAAATTATCAGTTCCTCCTCCGAGTTCTACTTTCCCGAAATGACCATTTTTTTTGTCTTCTTTAAGTTTAACATTCAGCGTTTTGGTTTTCTGACCATCATCAATTCCTGTAAAAGCGGCCTGATCACTTTTTTTATCATACAATTGTACTTTATCAACCATGTCCGCACGTAGATTTTTTGTAACTAAAGTGGGATCATCACCAAAAAATTCTTCACCATCAACCAAAACTTTGGTTACAGTTTCGCCTTGAGCGGTAATTTTTCCATCCTTATCAATTTGTATTCCTGGGAATTGTTTTATCAGATCTTCCACTTTTGCATTAGGTTCTATTTTAAATGCTTTTGGATCAAATTCTAATGTATCTCCCTTGATTTTCATGGCGGCTCTATTGCCTTTGATAATTATTTCGGATAGTATTTTTCCTCTATCTTCTAAATTAATTTTACCATAATCCTTGATTAACTTTGTGGAATCAACAGAAAATTGATCTACAAAATCAGCATATTTGGGATAAGAAACCAATAAAATAAATTTACCGGTTTTAATATTATTCAACTCAAAATAACCATTTTCTTTGGCTCGGGTAAATTTTACTAAAATGGAATCTTGTGCTCTTAACAAAGAGACTGATGCTTTCGTTAAAGTCGAATTGTTTGTGGTATCGGTTACATATCCTTTAACTGTGCCTGATATTTGTGCCTGTAAAGTATTTGATAAAAAAAGAAAGCAACATAATGCTAGAATTGTTTGTCTCATTAATTGGTTGTGGTTTTTTGAAAATAGGCATTATAGTTCTATTCTATTTTTTGAGAAATAGAAATAAAATGCATTTGTTGTGTGATTTGTTTTGGTTATGGAGTTAGAAGATTGTTGATTCTATAATAGAAATTGAAATAGTACTTTTTTATAAAGGTTTGCTGAAGAACAGTGATTTGATTTTATGAAATTCATAATTTTTTTGTGAGGATTTGATTGTTGGCGGTTTAAATTTTAACGATTTTAATTAATAATCGTTAGTGCAATAGTTAAATTTTAACATGGTTCAAATCTAAATAAAAATACTACAATATAAAAAATGACTTTGGTTTTTTTTAACATAATTAATTATTAACAATCTTGTTTTTTAGCCAATATTTTCAATGTTAAGTTGATCTTAAATTCTGAAGTGGATGTTCATCTATGTTGATTACGATTTGACATAAAACTTTGAGCATCAAAATTTTTAGGGCTACTTTATAAAATTATTTTGATTTACGACTTTAGTTGTACTTCTTCAAATTGTATCTTAATTGTACCTCGAATGTATTTAGTGCGTGTTTCTTTGGACTATTTTGATCAGGCTCCATTTTCATTTAATGGGAAAATAGGGAAAACTAAAATTGTTTACTTAAAGAAAAGTTGATGAAATCTGATGTTTTTTATTCTGAATTTCTATCTGCGTTTATTGTAACAAAAAAGTATAAAAAAAATCCCATTTCGTTAGAAATGGGATTTTTTGCGATCTCAACGGGGAAAAATTACAACAAATTTTATGGAAGATTTGAATAGATTAGCATATCATATGTAGTGTCTGTCTTCCCATGGCTTTACAAATTTGGTTTAGATGTACTGTCGGGGATTGATAGAATTATTAGATTTTAAATCTGATTTTTTCCGCAAAATGTGATCTGATAATTTTTAATTAAAGTGAAAAGAAGGACTTAATTTTTTGTGGCAAAAAGGTATTCCTTCCAAAATGATAGTAAACAAAGTATAACTGCTAAAAGTGAATCAGTTTTTCTTCTTCAAGATCTAAATAATACATCTGTTTTCTGATGATAGATTCATCTATACTTTGATCTTCCTTATTTTTATCAATCAGCCATTGTCTCTGATGATTTATTAAATCAAGATAAATGATTTTAAGTTCGTTACTAACCGATTCGTTATCAATTCCTTTGCTGTGAAGTTCCCATTTTTGAATGAGCTGCTGCAATGACGTATTACTTTCCAGCTGATCCTGATACGTTGTTTTTAAATAATGTAAAGCATGTTCAGCAAGATCTTTTCGCAAAATAGTACTGGATTCCTCTCGAGAAAGTGGATCATAGATTGCTGGAAGATTTATTTTTTTTATGAAATAAGGGAGCGTTAATCCCTGAATTAACAAAGTCAAAAGAATCACAATAAAAGTGATAAACAAAATGAGATTTCGCTGCGGAAAACCGTTACCATTGTTTAAATATACTGGAATAGATAATGCCGCCGCCAGAGAAACAACACCTCTCATACCAGTCCAGCCAAGAATAAAAGGAGTTTTATATCCAGGATGTCTTGTGTCAGCAACCGTAATAAAATTGCGTGCAATTAATGTGATAATTATAGCGCCGTAGGAAGATATTAATCTGCTTATTATTAAAACAACAGTGATTAAAACGCCATATCCGACTGCTCCTATGATACTGATATCTTCAAGTCCAGAAGTAATTTGAGGTAAATCTAAACCAATCAGCATAAAAACCAGTCCATTTAAAATAAAACAAAGGCTTTCCCATACATTTACTCCCTGAATTCTAGATTTACTGCTCAAAAAACGATGTCTGTTATTAGACAAAAGTAAACCGCAACTAACTACCGCTAAAACACCAGAACTATGTACTTCTTCAGCTGCAATATATATGATGTAAGGTGTAAGAAGCGATAAGACAATATCAACATTGGCATTTGTGGGTAAATATTTATGTGCTTTCATAAAGAGCCATCCTATTAACAATCCAATTGCAACGCCTCCAATAATCATCCAGCTAAAACTTATTGCAGCTTTGTAAAATATAAACTGCTCTGTTGCTACGGCGATCATTGCAAATCTGAAAATAATTAAAGAAGAAGCATCATTCAATAAACTTTCACCTTCAAGTATAGATGAAATTGTTTTAGGAACTCTCACAAATTTTAAAATTGCACCTGCGCTTACAGCATCTGGAGGAGATACGATTCCGCCCAATAAAAAACCGAGCGCAAGAGAAAATCCGGGAATAATATAATTCGCTACTAATGCTACGGAAAGAGCAGAGAGAAAAACGACTATAAAGGCAAAACTAGTAATAATACGCCTCCAGCGCCACATTTCTTTCCAGGAAACTGTCCATGCAGCTTCATATAATAATGGGGGAAGAAATATCAAAAAGATAAGGTCAGGCTCAATTTCGATTATTGGAACTTTTGGAATAAAACTGATTACCAATCCTGCTAATACCAGTAATACAGGGTATGCTACTTTTATTTTATTAGCAAGCATAATAAGCAATAAAATAACGATTATTAAACCTAGATAAAAAGGAAAATTTTCAAGCATTTTTTTTAATAAGGTAAAATTTAGTTTAAGTTTCTATATTCAAAGGAGTTATAACCTGCATTCTTTTTTAACATTCTATTGAAATGCTGCGGATATTTAAAGCCTAATTCTAATTGGTTTTTACTATTTTAATTAAACTTTTTGTTTATAATTAATTAAAAGTAGTGTTTTCTTTAATGATTCCAAAATATGTGTATCAAGTCTACAAGGTTGAACGTATACTTTTACCGTAATAATTAACATATCTAATAGTATTAGTAAACTTTAGTTATCATTTCATCTATAGGTAAACGAACTTTTTTCGTAGCTGCCATATAGTCTTTTTCCGAATTCCGATATCCTAAAGCAAGGATAACGGTAGAATGCAACCCTTTTTCTTTCAAACCCAAAACGGCATCGATAGTGGCGGCATTAAATCCTTCGATAGGAGTGGCATCCACTTTCAATTCTGCCGCAGCAATAAGTGCAGTTCCTAGTGCAATATAAGCCTGTTTGGCTGCCCAAAAGGCTTTTTGTTCTGCATTAATATTGCTAAAATAGGAATGCAGTCCATTTCTAAATCCTGATAAAGCACCAGCATCAAGACCTCTTTGTTTTTCTGTCATTGCCATGTAATCGTCAATATAAGTTGAAGACATGTCATTGAATGCAGCAAAAACCAACAAATGAGAGCAAGAGCTAATCTGTGTATTATACGAATCAGCACCTAATTTTTTTTGGATTTCCGGGTTGCTTACAACAAAAACACGGTAAGATTGCAGACCACAAGAAGATGCTGAAAGATTTATAGCCTCTAAGATCTGATCGACCTCTTCTTCTGTTACTTTAATGTTATTGTAAGCTTTTGTGGCGTAGCGCCATTTTAAATTTTCTATCAAATTCATTAGTATGCCTATCTTAAATTTTGGCAAAGATAAATTTATTTGTTTTGTTTTTTGAGACTTGAATTGCTATGGGAAGCTTCAAATCAGTCATATTCGGGTTCTCTAAAGAATAATTATCTGTTTTCCTTTGTTATTATATTTGTAAAAAGATTAATAATCTTAAAAATTATATTAAAAAAGAATAATTATCTGATTTTTTTGGTTTTGTAAAATATTAAATCTTTTATTTTCAAATTTGCAAGGTAAAAAAACTAAACCTTGTCATCAAATGAAAGCGAACATACAAGAAGATTTAAGAATAAGCGAAAAACAGGATATTGAAAACGCCCAGAATACAATCAAGAATGATTTTGCATTCACATTAGAGAGCACTTGTTTAGATGAAAACTATCACCCCTCAAGCCAAACGCGTTTGACAACCAATTTTGCAAACCTGGCTAGAGGAGCTAATCGCCAACAAAACTTACGCAATGCCTTAAATATGATTAACAATCGATTTAATGCATTGGCTCACTTTGATAATCCAAAAGGGGATCGTTACCTTGTAGAACTTGAAATCATCACAGTAACGATGCGTATTGATGATAAGAATGGTAGTAACAATCTGCCGTTGATTGAAGTTTTAAAAACGAATATTTTTGACCGCAAGACCAGCCAGCGTATCGAAGGTATTGCCGGAAATAATTTTTCTTCTTATGTTCGTGATTATGATTTCAGTATTTTATTGATCGAGCACAATAAAAATAAATCTAGTTTTTGTATTCCTGAAAATTTTGGTGATTTGCACGGAAAACTTTATAAGTGCTTTGTGAGTTCAGCCACTTATAAAGAGCACTTTAAGATGTCACCGATCATTTGTTTAAGTGTATCGAGCAACAAAACTTATACTCGCACTGAGTGTCAGCATCCGGTTCTGGGTTTTGAGTATCTGCAGGATCAGTATTCTATCACTGATGAATATTTCTCTAAAATGGGCTTAAAAGTTCGTTTTTTCATGCCTCCGAATAGTGTGGCACCGATGGCTTTTTATCATTCAGGAGATCTGCTTGCCGATTATACTGATCTTGGACTAATCAGCTCAATCAGCACGATGGAGGCTTTCCAGAAGATTTATCGACCTGAAATTTACAATGCAAATTCAGTTGCTGGGAAAATCTATCAACCGACTCTTAAACACGAAGATTATTCACTGACTCGCGTGGTTTATGACCGCGAAGAGCGCAGCAGTTTGGCTGTTGAACAGGGTAAATATGCAGAAGAGCATTTTATTAAACCTTACAAAAGTCTCCTGGAACAATGGTCAGCTAATTTTACCCTTTAATTGATTACAACGCATTAAAATTATACTATTATGAAGAAATTATTATTACCCACCTCTATTGTTGGAAGTTTACCCAAACCTGCCTGGCTTGCACCACCCGAAAAACTTTGGTCACCATGGAAATTAGAAGGCGATCAGCTACTTGAAGGGAAACAAGATGCTTTACGCATTTCTCTGCAGGAACAACAATTGGCAGATCTGGATATCATTTGTGACGGCGAGCAAACGCGCCAGCATTTTGTAACGACTTTTATTGAGCATTTAAGCGGTGTAGATTTTGAAAACCGTAAAACAGTAAAAATCCGTAACCGTTATGACGCGAGTGTTCCAGTGGTTGTAGGTGAGGTGGCACGTCAAAAAGCAGTTTTTGTTGAAGATGCTAAATTTTTACGTAAACAGACTAATAAGCCTATAAAATGGGCATTGCCAGGCCCGCTGACAATGGTTGATACCTTGTACGACGACCATTATAAAAGCCGGGAAAAATTGGCGTGGGAATTTGCGAAAGCACTCAATGAAGAAGCAAGAGAACTTCAGGACGCAGGGGTAGATATTATCCAGTTTGATGAACCTGCATTTAATGTGTTCTTCGATGAAGTAAACGATTGGGGAATGGCAGCATTAGAAAGAGCCATTGAAGGTTTACACTGTCAAACTGCGGTTCATATTTGCTATGGTTATGGAATACAGGCAAATACTGATTGGAAAAAGACATTAGGTTCAGAGTGGCGACAATATGAAGAAATTTTTCCGAAAATTCAAAAATCTAAAATTGATGTGGTGTCTTTAGAATGTCACAACTCCAATGTGCCTTTAAATTTATTGGAACTTGTTCGCGGAAAAAAAGTAATGGTAGGCGCCATTGATGTGGCGACCAACACTATCGAAACACCAGAAGAAGTAGCTGATACCCTGCGTAAAGCTCTTGAGTTTGTAGATGCCGAAAATCTTTACCCTTCTACAAACTGCGGTATGGCTCCGCTATCTCGAAACGTAGCCAGAGGCAAGTTAAGTGCTTTAAGCGCAGGAGCAGAAATTATACGCAAAGAACTTGGGATTTAGTCTCAATATTTTAATAATGGAGTCCGTGCCTCCACGGAGGAATAATATTTAAAACACATTGAAGAAATTATTAGAAGTATTAAAAAAAGCAGGTTTCGACGGTTTCCTGTTAATGATAGCCACCATGATTCTGATGGCTTATTTTTTGCCAAAGCCAGGCATGGTCAAAGACCCTGTTTCGCTTGAGGAGATTGCCAATGCTGGCGTTTCCTTTATTTTCTTGTTTTATGGCATGCGACTAAGTGTTGAGAAACTAAAAGCCGGACTTTCCAACTGGAAAATGCACATTGTCGTCCAGTTGACAACCTTTTTATTTTTTCCGCTCCTTGTTTTGGCATTTCGCCCGTTGTTTATAAATAACGGCTTCGGGCTGCTTTGGCTGGGTGTATTTTTTCTTGCAGCTTTACCATCCACAGTTTCCTCTTCGGTGGTCATGGTTTCCATCGCTAAGGGAAACATTCCCGCAGCCATTTTCAATGCGAGCATTTCCAGTTTGATTGGAGTAGTGGTTACGCCGCTCTGGGTTGGGCTGTTTATAGCTTCTTCGACAGGCGATTTTGATGTCACTCAAATCGTCATAAAGTTGATTCTTCAAGTCTTGCTGCCTGTCATCATTGGCATAAGCCTCAATTCCCGTTTAGGCGCCATTGCCGAAAAATACAAGAAACAGCTCAAATATTTCGATCAGTCAGTTATTCTAACGATTATTTACACTTCATTTTGCAAGTCATTTTCCGAACATCTTTTTGAAGGTTTCACCGCACTTGAACTTGTTGGACTCGCTGCAGGGATGATGGCATTGTTTTTTGCCGTATTCTTTTGTGTCGGACTACTCAGCCGCCTGCTTGGTTTTTCAGATGAAGACCGTATTACTGTCTTATTCTGCGGGTCTAAAAAGTCATTGGTACACGGCACCGTTATGTCAAAAGTACTTTTTCAGCACAGTACCATCACCGGCATCGTATTGCTGCCACTCATGCTTTATCATGCCTTGCAATTGATTGCCGCTAGTATCATCGCTCAGGGTATGGCTCGACGAAAAGAAGTATAATTTTATTTATGAGGTGAACCTTTATCTTTTTTGGATAAAGCACCAAGCATAACGCTCCCCGTTATAAAATAATGCCTTTTAGATTTTTATGCTGTGAAGATGAACACTGCAGTATGTTATGTTTTTAACGTGCGTAAAATAAGATTTTTGTATTGTTTTTGGTTATATTTGAAGAATTTTATTCTGCGTTCGGAATAAATTAAAACCTGTTTAAAGTAAAAACATTCTATGGAACAAATAGACGATATTGATCTTCAGTTATTAAATATACTACACGATAATTCTAAATACACTGTAAAAGAGCTTGCTAAAATGGTAAATCTTTCGGCATCGCCTGTTTTTGAGAGAATTAAAAGATTAGAAAACAGTGGTTATATTAAGAAGTATATAGCACTCCTTGATGCAGAAAAATTAAACAGGGGATTCATAGTTTTTTGTAATATCAAACTTAAACAACATGATCGTAATATTGGAAATCAGTTTGTTAGTGATATTATGAAAATAGAAGAAGTGGTGGAATGTTACAATATCTCTGGTGATTACGATTTTTTAATGAAAGTTTCTGCCAAAGACATGAAGCATTATCAGGATTTTGTGTTTAATAAATTGGGATCAGTTGAAAGTATAGGGAGTACCCAAAGTACCTTTGTTATGTCGGAGATAAAAAATATGTATGGATAGTTCCGCGATGGCTTATTTATTTGAAATTCGCCTTAGCTTTTGTGGGACTTCGAATCATCGTTCAGCTTCGATTAAATCTTTAAGGAAGCCACTTTTAGATTGTTTGTTTCAAACAGTCATATTAGTGCATAAAAAAAGAGACAACTTTTTATTAGTTGTCTCTTTTTGTGACCTCGACTGTAATGTAATGTCTATGTTAATGTGTTGAATATCAGATTTCATTTTATTATTTTGGGAAGTAAATGGGAAGTTTAATTGTCTAATATTAATTTAAACCGTTTTTCGCATCATATTTTTCATTAGTTAAAACTCTATTGACTTGCTTACCAAATTTAGTCCATTGAAATATGTTCCCCGCCTTTTCTATAATGTCATTGGAAATAAAAAAATTAAAGGTTGCTGGATCGAGTATGTTTTGAAGTCCCATCGCTCCATTATTAACATGTTTTCTAATTATTTCAATTGATTCTGATAGAATTTTAGTTTTTCTAATTGTGCTAACTATCGTTCCTATTTCGTCATGATTGGTATTTATTTTATTAATATCCCCATTAATAAATTGAGATTCTTTTGAATAATTTTCAATAATAACTTTTAGCTGTTCAATTTCTTTGTTTTTATCTTCCAGTAATGTTTCGAAGCGCTTTTCACTTGAAAGAAGGAGTTCTCTTAAATTTATTGAGTCTTCGATTGTTAAAAGTTGCTTGCTTTCCACTGAATTTTTTATATTGACTCTCCATCTGTTGTATAGTAAGTCAAGCCAAAATGCTCCATTAGTTACTAATGGTAAAAATAATATTAGTACTGCTGTAGAAATCAACGGATACCATACTAGATGCCATATATCATTATAATTTGCAAGTATGTACGCTATTTTGGTACCAGTGATATTTTTTTCGCTTATAAAAATTGTGAGATAAACAATTTTCCAGTTCCAAATTAACCATGAGATTATAAGTGTTCCATAGAATGGACTAGAAAGTCTTTGAGATAGAATTGATTCTACAGATTTTTTTGCTTCGTCGAACATGTAATTAATTTTTTATTTATATTGGCTAGTTTCTGGAAATTTAATTGAACTTTTATAAATTGAATTGCGAGATAAATGCTCGCAATGCTGTTTCGTGTTCTTGAACGGGCAGTTCAAATTTTCCTTTGGAGGACTGTGGTCTTAGAAGATAAAATTTATCTATTGTTTTTTTTGATTTACCGGTTTTGCATTCCTTGTCTGTCAGACAGTACGAACCTTTTAGTCTAAATGCATATAGAGCGTGGAAATATTTGTCCCTTGGAATAATTAGACTGTTACTCACAGAATTGGCGCGAGGAATTGTAATACCGTTGTAGAGTATTTTAACATTAGTTTTAATTGTCATAATGTCATTTCCAACGGACGGAAAAGAAAAAATATCCAATGCAAAATTACAATTGTAACTAACTGCGTCGTCAGAAATTATTTCGTAGCGAATTTTGTAAGTACTATTAACATCACTACTGTCAATAATTTGCAATTCTCTAATTCGGATGAATGGTTCTATTGGATCTCTCCCACCTTTTTTTATAGAGTCTTTTAGGATTATAATTTGTTTCTTTATACTATCATATTGCAAGCCCTGCTTTTTAAATGCTTGTGACATATCATTGAAGAGATTTTTACTATATGAATTTACACCAATCTTTACACCTTCGGTAATTGTGCTATCACGTTTATTTCTTTCAATTTTAAATTTATCATCGTTAATAGTAGATATTTTTCTACTATTAATCTCCTGAAATATACCAACCATAATTATTGAAATTCCTACTATTAATACACTTTTACCTCTGCTTGTATACTTGTTCCATCCAGTGCCATTTTCTTTAATTATTCCGCCAATAGCCGTATTTACTGTAAGCCATAGTGTCAAAATTGCAATAATAATTACAAAGAAAATATTGTCAATTGTTTGAAGTGGTTCAGTCATTTTTCAGTAGATCGGATGTTTTTTTTAGATTTAAGGATTTCTTTTAATCGTTCAATTAGTTCGCTGTCGTCATCACAAATAAATTCAAAACTATCGCCATTTTCAATAATACTTTTAATGTTAATTCTTTTACTTGCTTTTCAGGCAAAGTATTTATTTTATCAATTGTTAGAACGCAGTTTACATTCAAATTGGGATATATGTACGTATTATCTTTTTTAGGATATTAATATTAAAGCTCTATCAATTTAATTAAATCGTTTTGTTTTTTAATAAAAGTAATATTTTTATTTAATGATTTCCAAATTATTATTTTGGGGCGTTTATGGGAAGTTGCAAATGAAAAAATCATAACTTAATAATTTTTAGAATTTGTAAGATATTGATTTTTAGGTAATTAATTTATTTATGTGTTTTAGGTTGTAACCCCAGTATAAAAAAATAAATCCCTATGTATCAAATACATAGGGATTATTCCATTTTAGAAGTGACCTCGACTGGATTCAAACCAGTAACCTTCTGAGCCGTAATCAGATGCGCTATTCAGTTGCGCCACGAGGCCTTTTTGCTACATTCGGCTAATTTTCGTAGCTTTGATGAATGCTGTTTGCGGGTGCAAATATAGAGATAAATGTGAGATATACAAGCATAAAATTGCAGAAAATTAAAAAAAAATGAAGATTGAAAATTATATACGTGATATTCAGGGATTTCCGAAAGAAGGAATTTTGTTTAAAGATATTACACCGCTCTTAAATGACCCAATTGCAAGGAAAGAATGTTTATCAATCCTGCTGAAATCATTAGAAGGACAAAAAATAAATAAGGTAGTAGGAGCAGAGAGTCGTGGTTTTTTCTTCGGAATGTTACTGGCAAACGAATTAAATGCCGGATTTGTTCCCGTAAGGAAACCTAAAAAACTGCCTTATGAAATTATTTCGGCTTCGTATGAATTAGAATATGGATTCGATAGTTTAGAAATGCATACAGATGCCATTCAGAAAGGAGATCGTGTTTTGATTCACGATGATGTTCTGGCTACAGGAGGAACTGCTAAAGCAGTTTGTGAATTGGTAGAAAAACTGGGAGGAGAAATTGTACAGTGTAATTTTTTGATGGAATTGTCTTTTCTAAACGGCAGAGAGAAAATTAAAAATCATCCCATTTTTGCGGTGCTTACGTATTGATTTAAACCAAAACGATTTTATGTTTTATAGCATAAAGCACTAATCCAATTCGGGTTTTGATTTCGAGTTTATCAAAAAGACATTCTCGATAACCATCAATTGTTTTGGGGCTTAAACACATTTCTGAAGCAATTTCCTTATAGGTTTTCTCGGTACAGGCATGTTTTATAAAAACAATTTCTTTTTCTTTTAAACTGATTTTTTTCGAATCATCATTGGCTTTTTTGACCAACATTCCGGAAATCATCTCTGTAAAATAAAAGCCCTTTTCAATAACCGATATCATGGCATCCTTAAAAATCTCTGGTGATGTATCTTTTAACAGATAACCTTTTGCCCCATTAGTAATCATTTTTATAATGATTTCTTCGTCATCGTTAACAGAGAGGGCTATAACTTTTAAATCGGGTTTATTTTCTTTTATCCATTTCATGGTGCTTACGCCATCTAAAACAGGCATATTGACATCCAATAAAATAAGGTCGACTTCTGTATCAGGATATTCCTGTAAATACGAAAGAAAGACTTTCCCGTTTTCAAAACGGTTTATTACTTCAAAATCTTTGAAACTATTGATTAAAAGTTCCAGAGATTGTGAAAAAAGCTGATGATCGTCTACAATGATAATTTTGTTTTTAGTTTGTGGTTTCATTGGTTTTTGATTAAGGGATATTCTAATGTTACGGTGGTTCCTGATGAATCTGAATTCATTATTAGCTGCGCTCCAATTAATTTGGCTCTTAATTTCATGTTGGTTAAGCCCAGTCCGGAATTTATTTGACTAGTATCATATCCAATTCCGAAATCTTTCATTTCTAAGCGAAAAACAGTATCCGTTGTGTTGATATTTACTTCAAATAAATCACTGTGTGAATGTTTTAGGCTATTGTGTAGTGCTTCCTGAAAAATTCGATAAATAAACAAATCGTGTTCCTGGCTAATACTCGGAATTTCACCTGTAAGATTATAATGATATTTTATATTTTTTAGCTTTTTTATACGCTCTAAATCTTGTTTTATGGCTTCGATAAAATTGCTTTGCAGTAAATTGTCTTTATTAATGATTCGGGATAAAATCCTTATTTCATCTAATGATTTGGCTAATATTTCTTTTAAATCATGGAGTTCATTATGGTGAACAGGTTTTCCGCTATTGAGGTACATGTTAAGCTGCATGATACCAACAGAAATAATTTGGCCAATATTATCGTGAAGTTCTTTACTAATTTCACTCAGTGTCTGATCCTTTATCTCTATTCTGGTTTTCACTAATTCCGATTGAAAATAGAGTTCTGACTCCATTTTCTCAACCAGATAGTTGTTTTTCTTTTTTAAAAAATAAAAGAATATAACAAGCAGAATGACCAGTAAAGTTAAGAAAACGATACCTAACGAAATGACTAATAATTGTATTTCTTTTCGCTCCATAAAAATCCAATAATATAGCAACTATGTGCCAGGACATTTAAAATAAAAACTACTAAACTAAAAATCGATTCATCATGTTTGATCAGAAACCAGTTTAAAGCCAGCATAAAAGGCAAAAACGGTACATGAAAAACTAATATTCCTAATATGTACCAAAAAAAGACGGATCTTTTAAAATTTAATATTTTGTCCGAATTAAAAATTTCAACTAAATACAAACAGGCCAATATCATAATTAGTATTACTCCTATAGCAAAACTGTAAGTAAATGAGTGGTTTACATCTTCTTTGAAATATAAAATGTTCAAAAAATAGGAGATGATAAACAACATAAAACAAAGATTAGCTATTAATCTATGATTTACTTTTGATAATAAACTCCTTAAAAGCAATATATAAGCAGAAAAGGTTATCAGCATATAAAAATTAAAAACATAGTAATTTAATAAGCCTGTCCATTCTGTAAAATAATAGCCAACTTTCTCTATTACAACAGAAAACCAAATTAAAATTACTAAAAATTTAGCTCTATTACTAGGAAGTTTATGCATTGATATCAACCCAATAATTCCAGAGAATAAAGCTAAATAAAAAGTATAAAAGCGTAAAAATTCAAACATAATTTTTTAGTATAATAGGCTAGGCGGTCTTCCGATACTGCCATAATTCATTGGTTCAATACTTGATATATCGCCGCTATCACTGTCCATCATTAGAGCAAAAGTTTGTACTTCTCCTTCTTTAGAAGCTGTTCTGATTTTCTTTCCGGTAGCTTGCAAAAACACAGTCATCAAACCTGCTTTTTCGGCATATTTTTTCTGTTCAGGATATACTCCAAAGTAAATACGAATTCCATTTACGTCATATCCGGTTTTTTCACCTTTAGATTTGATGTAATGAATATAATTTTCAAGTTCGTCTACAGAAAACCAGACAGCATTTGCATCTTCTTTTTTGATGTATTTAGCAATAATACTGGCTCGGTATTTCATAAAATTTAAGTGTAATTCTTTTGCGAATTTTCTAGTAATTAATTGGGTCGGTCTTCCAGTTTCTTTTTCCATAATGTTAGAATTAAATCTTTAATAGTTAATGGTTTAATTGATTGTTGAATATTGTTTTAACAAATATCATGGGCAAAAATATTTTAAACCCTTACAAGAGACAAGGGGAAATATACCCTTTTTTGTAAGGGTAAATTTATTTAAAAAATTGGGTTAAACCACTGTTTTGTAGTAATTTATAAAAAACCAATTTTACATCGTT
The DNA here is from genome assembly GCF_058808175.1 of Flavobacterium sp. GW821-FHT11G01. NCBI lineage: Bacteria > Pseudomonadati > Bacteroidota > Flavobacteriia > Flavobacteriales > Flavobacteriaceae > Flavobacterium > Flavobacterium sp. GW821-FHT11G01. The sequence goes on from NZ_JBXARK010000004.1 coordinate 169,919, forward strand.
CCTTTTTGTGCACAAAATGGATAGGCGAAATCTGAAAAGCCTGTTAAAAAGAGTAAGAGTTAATTGTAATACTAAAAATTATGAGTTTATATCATGAAGTTTTTCAGGGAGAATCATTCAGCGAAGACAATTATTTTGAAGCTGTACGATATGTTTTAGGACCAGAATATTCTAATTTGAGCGAAAGCGAGCTAGAAGATGTCCTTTTATCAAGAGTAGACCAAATGTCGGAAAGCGAAGCAGAAGGTTTTTGGTCAAGTTTAGGAAATGTGGCCAGTAGTATAGGTTCAGGAGTTTTACGTGGCGTATCTGCCGTTGCTCCAATTGTAGGAACTGCTGTTGGAACTTATTTCGGCGCGCCTCAAATAGGAGGAGCTGTTGGCGGATTAGTAAGTAATCTCGCAGGAGCAGGAAGTGCTGCCTTAGATAATAGTCGTCAACAACAACGCAGACCAGCACCACCACAGCAACAACGAAGACCAGCACCACAACAACGCAGACAGGCTCCTTCGCCAGTTAGACAAGCTTGGGGCAATACAACCCGATATCTTGCTGATGCAGGCAGAGCGGCACTTCCGGCAATTCAACAATATGTGCAGGACAATCCGGTGCAATTGCGTCCGCAGGCAGCTCAGGATATTGGAAGAGTGCAAGGTTTGTACAATCAATTGGGAGGTATTATCAATAATCCTCAATTTCAGGCAGGTCAGGCGCAACAGAGTTTAGGAACTGCAAGTCCGAATGCACCAATTGAAAGTCACTCTTTTGCAGAATTAATCGAAAGTGTAAATTATTTGACTGAAAATATTCTGTATGAATATTATAACGGTGGATTAATTCCGACGGAAGATTATTATGTTGACCAATACGGCCAGTTTGTTGGCACAAATACCCCTAACAGAATCAATAGACTTGAAAATTCTATTGCCAGTTTATAAAACCTAAAAGTTATAACAATGGATGCTTATTTAGAATATTTGAAAGAACATAATCCTGAAATGGCTAAATATTTTGAGATGATGCAACCCATGATGGGGAAAAAAGAACCTGAAGAGGAAAAAGAAATTCCGAAGATTGATCCAGTACTTGAAGAAAAAATCAAGAAATTAAAAAAAATCAATCACAAGCTTTTTACCATTATCGAAGGATTGAAATTTCAGCTTGAATTTGAATTAAATCAAAATGATGATTTAGCAAAAGCAATTGGTGCCTGTACGGAATGTTTTGGCGAAAATGGTGATTGCCCGGAATGTTTTGGAACCGGAAAACCAGGTAACAGTATTCCTGATTTTATTCTTTTCAATAAATATATTCAGCCTGCTATCCAGAAGTATAACAAACATTATTTCAATAAAAATTAACCATTAAAATTTAAAATTATGAGCTATTTCGAAAGTTATTTAGACGAAGATTTATTAAATGAAGATTATTTCAACGAAGATCTTTTAGGCGAAGATTTATTAGAAAGTTATGACGAAAGTTATGATGAAGCCGCAAAAAAAAGACCTTCTATAAAAGGTATTAGACCAAATGTGAGTTCAGCGGTAAAACAAAGATCAAACTTTGGAAAAGCCCTGAGCGGAAGAGCTAATGATTATGCAACAAAAAGCGAATTAAAAAAATCATTAGATGCAATTTCTAATCAGGTAAATGAGCTTAAAAAGACATCATTAGCCACTAATAAAACCTTGGTTGCATTAGATCAAAAGCATACAGAACTGGCTAAGTTAGATGCCCGTAAAGGCGATAATCAAACTAAGGTCCTAAAAAATATGCAAATGATGAGCATGATGGGATCCTTATTAAATCAACCAAAGTTAGATGTTACAAAACTTAAAGTCATTCCTGCAACTGAAGTAGGAAAACCAGATACGATTGTTCAGGACGGTAGTGCTATAGTAGTTGACCAAACAATGTCCTTGTTATTACCAATGATGACTACAATGGGTGATTCAGGTTCTGGAAAATCTGATAATTCGAACATGATGTTGCCATTAGTTTTAATTATGTCTCAACAAAATCAGGGTAATACAGGCAACAACAATACGATGTTGCCACTTGTTATGATGATGATGATGAATAAGTAAATGTAAAAAGGGCAGTTGAGACCCAATTGCCCTTTATTTTTTTAACCTTAAAATTATAAAGAGATGAATCCATTTAATTTATTAATCAATTATGTGATAGCCAACAGCAGAGCCAGTTTTTATAATGTTCCCGGAAATCAGGAAATTACCAATACGGCGCTTTTAACGGGAATGGTTTCTGAAAATCCGTTGATGAGCTATTTAATTATAGATAACAAAGCCAAAATTGAAGGTGAGAAGTTCATTACTGCAAATGCTACAGCAACAGCAGTTACAGTAACTTCTGAAGCTCCGGAATTACCTCCGCCTCCTGTAACAGTAGTGAATCCTCCAACAGAAACAAAAGGAAACGAAACACCAACACAAGGTAATACCGTGACGCTGGAAACTATTAGAGCTGAAATCTCAGAAAACAAAACTGCTTTGGCGACTATTACGACACAATTTGCAGATTTGAAATCAACGATTACGAATATCGAGAGTGAAAATAAGAAGTTAAAAGAATCTATTTCTGAAATTCAAATTAAACTAAACGAAATTTCAACAACAAAGCCAGCACCAGATACTGCAACGGCAACCAAGAACATTGTTACACAGAAAGCATCATCTAAAACGGATACAAAATGAAAACCGCTGTCTCTAACCACCAAGCAATCAGTTTAGATAAAATTGAAAAAACGACCAGTCAAATTTTGAAAAAAATCAATTGTATTCGTCCAAGCTTATTTGCAGGCAATCTTAAATTTTCAAAAAAAGCAGAGCAAGAAAAGGTTCTTTTATTTAAAGAATTGATTCCGAAAAAGATATTTCCGATCGATAAAACACTCGATTTATTGTCTAAAATTTTAGCAGATCCAAACCTTTCAAAGCTGGATCAAAAAGATTTGGATTTTATTTTTGGATTGGAAAAAATAAATCTTAAAAACAGTCAATATGTGAGTGAGATTAATGATTTTGTTGCACAGGGAAATGGAATTGATGTTGTCTTTTCTTCTTTAGTTGAAGAAAATCTGTACTTCTCTTATCTTAATTCTGAATTGTATGATATTGATTTTAAGTTGAGTAGAATTAGTTTACAACCCTAAAATGCAAACTCATGGATCCACGACTAAAAATAATATTATATGGCAATCAGGATGAAGAATTATCGTTGTTAATGCGTCTGGAAAAAGAAAAAGAATATCCGGAACATTGTAAGATTATTTCAGAATTTGGAACAATTGTAAGCATCAGAACACAGCGCCGTTATTTATGCCGAATTTACAATAGCAAGAAAGTAAAAAGTTTAAAAGCACCCAGTGTGGTTCCGGCAAATATTGCAATAGAACAAGTTTCATCAAATGAAATTTTAGACAAAAAAAATGATGTCTCAGATGGAAATGTTTCAAATGTTGTTTTTGGAATTATAGATTTTGGTTTTGATTTTTCACATCCGGATTTTATTAAAAATGATAAAACACGTTTCGAGAAAATCTGGGTACAATCTGATCGATATGAGGAAAACAAATTTGGCTATGGAAGAATTATTTCTAAAGCTCAGATTAACGAAGCGTTATTAGATGAATTTCCATTTAAAAAAATAGGCTATCATCCAGGAAAATTAGATTTGTTTGGTAATGGTACGCATGGCACGCACGTTCTCGGAATTGCCTGTGGGAATGGTGCGGTTGCGCAAAAAAGTTTCGCTCCTGATGTTGAAATTTTGGCAGTTGATATGGGAGTAAATCTGGTAAATGGCTGTAATTTATCTCTGGGCGATTCGGTTAAATTAATCGAAGGTATTGATTTTTTACTGACAGAAGCCGGAGATCGTCCAATTGTAATAAATATGAGTCTTGGCGGCCACGGAGACGCACATACAGGACAAACATTAGTAGAACAGGCGATTGATTATATTTTGACAACTAAAAAGGGAACCGCCATAGTACAAAGTACGGGCAATTATCATCAGGCAAACGTACATGCTTATGGTGATATCAAATTCAATCAAAAAATTAAGATACCATGGATGTTTAAAAAATACGATCGCACGCCAAACGAAATGGAAATTTGGTATCATGGAGATGATATTTTGAGTGTGAACATATATGATGATAATCAGAAAATATTGCTTTCGTCGACACCATTCAAAGACGAATTGATTCTAAAAGATGGTGATGAAGTGGGGATTTGTCTGCATAGGCGTAATGAACCCAATACCAATAAAAACCAAATTAATATTCTGGTCAATGGTAAATTAAACTCTAAATTCTGGACCATTGAATTGGTTGGAAATAAGGTGAAAAACGGAAGATATCATTGTTATATAGAACGCGATGATGGCGGACAATCTATTTTTTTACCCAAAATTGCAAATAAAACACATACAACCAACTCAATTTGCAATTCGAAATATAGTATTGTTGTTGGTGCATACAATCAAAATGATGATGCAAAACCTATTTTATCGTTTAGCAGTTCAGGCCCAACTGTCGATGGACGCATGAAGCCAGAAGTTGTGGCGCCAGGTTTTAAAATAAGATCATCCTGTTCTTCTTCCAGCAAAGAAAACAGAGCTTCCAATAAACTTACTTCTAAAAGCGGAAGTAGCATGGCAGCGCCTTTTGTGGCTTCTCTGGTAATGAAAATTCTTGAAAAAGAACCACAGCTTGATATCATGTCCATCAGAAAAAAGCTTTTTAAAGCCTGTGATTCTGCCTCTTTTAAAGAAAATTCCATTGAAATATTCAGAGCCGGACATGGTTATATCAATCCTAATAAAATAATATAAACATTAAATATTATGGAAAATTTAGTTTCTAATCCGTCGATTATAAATCAGAATCCTGAAACTGTTTCACCTCCGGAATTATTGCGTAATAGTGTTGGATTGAATGCAGTGAATAATCCGCAGGACGTTCTGCAAATTCAAAATTATCTCAAAGAGTTAGGTTATCCGGTTGCTGTTAGTGGAAATATAGCTAATAGTCAGACTGATACTACTATAATTTCAATTTTGAATTTTCAGGCTAATAACAATATTCAGGTTACCGGAATCATTAATCCGAATGATACCGCTCATACTGCTTTAAAACAATTACCTAGAGGAATTACCGCGCTTACAGAAAGTGAAGACGAATCCCTGCATCAGCCGTTTTTAACCAATTCCTTTCTCTTTAGAAGAAATGCCGGAAATGCAAATACTCTAAATGTTATTTTTGAAGGAGATTCGTGGCTGGATTATCCTGTTCCAAGAATTTTAGATTTGTACGATACAATAACAGATCGCAATCAAAGGCTAAATTTGAATTGCCTTCATTTGGCAAAATTTGGAGAAACAACTTCGCAAATGTATGCTGACAGAACTCATTTTGTACAATATGTAAGCGGTTATCGAATTGACCGAATTTATTTTAGTGGAGGAGGAAATGACGTTTTTCCGCAACTTGGAAGGATATTAAATGCAGGAGTTACGACATTTAATTCCAGCTTTTTTACGGATCAGGCAAAATTAAATGAACTCCGAAGTTTATCAGGAGATGCTTTATATCAAAAATGTATTTTGTATAAAAGATTTTTAAATACCAATACTTTTGACAGCGCACTTTTTAATTCAGCAAATCTCAATTCTATTTTTACTACAATAATGCAAAATTACATGGGATTTGGAAGTATTGTAAACGCACATTGTACGCCAAACACCATATTTTATATGCATACTTATGATTATCCTTTATTCAAACTTGGTGTACAGCCTTCAATTGCGGGATTAAGTTTGCCTTTAGGACCATGGATAAAACCTGTTCTTGACCGATTGGGAATTACAGATGAAATTTTGAGATGTTATATTATCATCCGATTATTAGATCGCTTTTATGCACTTTTATGGCAAATAAAAAATCATTTCAATTATAACGGTTATCGTTTTCAGAGCAGAATAATAGATTACCGCGGTCTTTTAAATTCATCAGAATACTGGAGAGATGAAATACATCCTAATTCAGTAGGAGCAAGGAGGTTATCAACACGTGTAACTTTTTAAAATAGAAAAACCCGACTTGTTAAGGTCGGGTTTCTTATAAATAGAAGCTTTTTATCTCAAAACTGCTCCAAGTTCAGTTTCAAAAGTCTGCTGTAATTTTGTCATTATTTTATCAATTTGACTATCTGTTAGCGTCTTCGTATTGTCCTGAATAGTAAAACTCAAGGCATATGATTTTTTGCCTTCCGGAAGATTTTTACCTTCATAAACATCAAATAAATTAATGTCTTTTAAAAGTGCTTTCTCGGTTTGTTTTGCCAGGTTAAAGATGCTTTCATATGTTGTACTTTGATCAATTAGCAAAGCTAAATCTCTACGAACTTCAGGGTATTTAGGAATTTCAGAATATTTAATTTTACCTGTGATAATTTTAAGTATTAAATCCCAATTAAAATCTGCATAATAAACATCTTGTTTGATCCCGAAATGCTTTAAAATTGATTTCTTGATCACACCCATTTCAACTAAAGTATCATTGTTATAACAAATCGCAGTTCCTTCTGAAAATATATCAGTTTGAACTGGAGCATTCGAAATTTTATCAATTCCTAAACGTGATAAAATACCTTTTACATATCCTTTCATTAAAAAGAAATCGGTGGTTTTTTGCGGATTTGTCCAGCTTTCTTTATTTCTGTTTCCAGAAATTAATAAAGAAAGATGTTTATGCTCCTCGTATCCATTAAGAAATTTGTGGTAAGTTTTTCCGAATTCAAATAACTTTAGATCAGAATTTCTTCTGTTAATATTGTATGAAATAGCTTCTAAACCTGAGAACAATAAAGATTGGCGCATTGTAGACAAATCACTGCTCAACGGATTAAGCATTGTAACATTGTGTTCTTCTTTTAATGAAGTTGATAATTTTGCATACGCTGCAGTAGTCAAAGAATTCGCCATCATTTCATGGAAACCTTGAGAATTCAATTGAGAAGCAATTACATTTTGAACTTTATAATCTTCAGTTCTTGGTGAGTTGGCAACAGTAGCATTGAATTTCTTAGAGAAATTAATGTTATTATAGCCATAAACTCTTAATATTTCTTCGATTACATCAATTTCACGCTGTACATCAACACGATAAGCCGGAATTGTCAATCCTAAACCAGAATCAGATACGCTGTTTACTTTGATATCTAAAGAAACCAGAATTTTTTTGATGGTATCTTTTGGAATTTCCTGTCCAATAATTTTATAAACATGACTGAAATTCAATAAAACAGAGAAATCTTCTATTTTTTTAGGATATACTTCAACAACATCAGATGTAAGTTTACCACCTGCAACTTCCAAAATTAAAATGGCAGCACGTTTTAAGGCATATTCTGTTATAGTTGGGTCAATTCCTCTTTCAAATCTGAAAGAAGCATCTGTGTTTAAGCCGTGTCTCTTAGCTGTTTTACGAATGCTCACGGCATCAAAATAAGCACTTTCTAAGAATATTGAAGTTGTACCATCAGTAACGCCTGATTTTTTTCCTCCAAAAACTCCCGCAATACATAAAGGGCCTTTTTCGTCACAAATCATCAAATCTTCTTTGTGCAGTGTTCTTTCAACATCGTCTAAAGTTGTGAATTTAGTTCCTTCAGGAAGTGTTTTCACAATTATCTTTCCGTTGATTTTTGCAGCATCAAAGGCATGTAAAGGTTGTCCTAATTCATGTAGTACATAATTAGTAACGTCTACAATATTATTTTTTGGAGTTAATCCAATAGCTTTTAAACGATCTTGCAACCATGTTGGAGATTCCTGAACTGTTATTCCAGAAATAGTTACACCGCAATATCTTGGAGCTAAATGAGTATCTTCAACATTAACGTCAATTTTTAAAGTACGCATATCGACTCTAAAATTACTTACAGATGGTGTAATTAATTCTACGTTTACACCACGTTGTAGCATTCCTGCTCTTAAATCACGTGCAGTTCCATAATGACTCATAGCATCAGCACGGTTTGGAGTTAATCCAATCTCGAATACCTCATCATTTGCAATTTTGAAAACTTCTGCAGCCGGAGTTCCAGGTTCTAATGCATCATCAAGAATCATGATTCCGTCGTGACTTGTACCTAAGCCTAATTCATCTTCGGCACAAATCATTCCGTGACTTTCCTGTCCGCGAATTTTTCCTCTTTTGATAGTAAATTCAGCACCTTCCTTATCATATAAAACAGTTCCAATAGTAGCAACAGGAACTTTTTGTCCTGCAGCAACATTGGCAGCACCACAAACGATTTGTACTGGAGCTTCTAAACCAATATTTACAGTTGTAACTTTTAATCTGTCAGCATCAGGGTGTTTTTCACAAGTAAGTACGTGTCCTACAACAACTCCTTCTAAACCACCTTTTATAGATTGGTATTTTTCAACAACTTCGACTTCCAGACCCAAATCTGTAAGCAATTCTGAAGTTTGTTCAGATGTCCAATCTGTTTTAATAAATTGTTTTAACCAGTTGTAAGATATTTTCATGTTAACTATATTATTCTTGTATGAGGATACAAATATAAGGATTGCTCGTTGGAGTTGGAAACTATTTATTTGGTTTTTTCTGGCTGTTTTTAATTTATTGAAAATCAGTAGTTACAAATTATTCCGTATTTTAATGTCTGCTATTTTGATAATTAACTATAAAAATCGGACTATAAAAAAGAATATGAAATTATAGTGTCTTATGAAAACTCAAATAAACTGCTTTTCTTCAATTAAAGGGTAAAATAAATGCTAGCTCAGAAAACACTCAATAAATTTTGCAGCTACATTTTTCACTATTTTCATTTAGTAGCGTATAGGTCAACAAAAAGGTATGTGTACCATTATTATAACGACTAAATTTAGTTATAGATTGATCATAAGAATAACCAACTTTCAAATTATCAAATATACGAACTCCAAAAAGAAGCCCAACACTAGAATTATAATCAAAATTTAAACTGGCAATATATTTTTCATACCAATTCAGGTTCAATGAAGTAAGAACACTTACAGGAGCGCCTTCTGTAACTCTGATCAAAGCTGTTGGTGTTAAGCTAACATCACGTTGTAATTCAAATTTATAACCTGTGTTTAAATAATAATTATTCTTTCTTTTTGATAGAACAGTTGAATAATTTGCATTGTAATACTTTGATACAAGAACATTTGGAGTTGAAATACCAATGAAAAATTTATCAGAATATAAGTTTACTCCCAATCCCAGTATTAGTGATAAATGATTTTCAAAACCAGAATTAAAAACATCCTCACCAGGTTGATATACATCAAGTTGATTCATATCGACTTTATAAGAGTTCAATCCGGATTTTAGCCCTAAAGCTAATTTATATTTGTAGTTTAAATCGAGATAATAAGCGAAATTTCCTTCGATATTATATTCTCTTGCCGGACCAATAACATCATGGTATAAACTTATGCCAAGTCCGATTTTTTCATAAGGTAATTTGGTGTCAACAGATAAATATTGTGTTTTTGGAGCACCATCAAATCCATACCATTGAGTGGAATAAATTCCTGCTATATTCAGTCCGTCAGCTGCTCCTGCAAAAGCTGGATTGTAAATCAAAGGATTATAATTGAATATCGATAATTTGGAATCATTTTGTGATCTAACCGCATACGATAGAAATAGGACTGCAACAAAAACTAGTATTTTTTTTAGATTGCTATTCATTGTTGCTGATATAAAGAAAACCTTTTTGCAAATTATTTTCTGATGAAACGGTTTTCTTAAAGTTTATGATATAAAAATAAGAACCTGTTGGTAGTTTTTTACTCTTCTGAAATACTTCTCCGGCATTTGCTTCACCATAAAAATAATTTTCATTTATACCATATTTAGCTGTTTTATAAACTAATTGACCAAAACGATTATAAATTTCAACCGTATTTTCCGGAAAAAATTCTATATTTTTTATGACAAAATGATTATTCATATCGTTCCCGTCAATTGTAATAGAATTGTAAATCACCAACTGACATGGAATTACCGAAACCAAAATGGCAGATCTTTTGATGCTTTCACAATTGGTTTCAGGATCAAATATAGACGCATAATAGGTAGTACCATTGTGAACAGGAGAATTATCTGAGAGAGGATTAATAGCATTTTCTGAATCATAAAAAATCATTTCGGCATTATTGTCTCTCAAAGCGCGAATGACTAATTCGTCATCTAAACATAATTCTTTCTTATAACTTTCAGGTAATGTATTTGCGGGGTCTTGCAAAACGATGCTAACTTTCAGACGGTCTTTACTTTCACATCCTGTTTGTAAATCTGTTTGGACTGCATAATAGATACCGTTAATTAATGTTGTTGAAACATTTAATGCGTTCGTATCCGTTGGACTTTTAAACCATTTTATTCCAGTACCTTTTGTAACAATATCCGCAATGATTGGTTTGTCAATAGTACAGAAATATTGGGTTGCATCACCGGTTGGAGCGGGTAGATTTGAAACTGATGCCACAAAAGCAAGTCGTTTTCCTAAACAACTATTATCGCTTATTGCACTATAATAGGTTGCTTTATCAACTAAAGGGGTTGTGCGTGGTAATTCTGTTGTTGATGTTAAACTGCTAAACCATTTCAGATTTTGATTCCCAATATTTATAGCACTAATCGTTGCATTTTGATTACAGAATTTTTGATTAAGATTTAAAATAGGTTCCGCAGTAGGATTGTTATTAATTAAAACAGGTTTAATCAAATTAAATGTACAGCCACTTTCGGTTGTGGCCGTTAGTTTAACGTTATAATTTCCTGAGGTCGTAAAAATATGTTTGGGATTTTTTTCAGTCGAAGTTGTTCCGTCTCCAAAATCCCAATTCCATTTTACATTAGGTTCGCTTGTTGTGGTCTGGTTCTCAAAAATTACAGGATTAAAAGTAGTCTGGCTAGTAATGCAAGAGGTTTTTGCCTCAAATAGAGGCGAAATTTTTGTTGGTTTTGTTAAAGCAATCTGGATTTTTGATTCGCAAAGATTGGCATTACTAAAAGCAGTCATCGTACATTCAAAAATAGCGCCTTCCGGATAATCTGCCAAAGGTAAAGAGGTAGTTTGTTCTGCGAGGCCAACGGGTTGTCCTTCATAAGTCCAAAGGTATTTGCTGAATCCGTAAGGTGCAGATAATTCAAAATTAACATCACTCGCGCATACTTTTAAATCTGCTTTTAATTTAGCGCATTTCGCTGAAATATAGGCGTAACCAAAATGCTCTCCAAAAACGCAATCTTTTGTTGTAAATTCAATATTTACTGTACTTCCGATGTAAGCGGATAAATTGACTCCAACTGTTTTCCATTCAGTCCATAAAGTCTTATGTTGACGGTTAGTTAAGGGGTCTATATATGTACAAGCGTTAAAATCCTGACCTTCCTGGCCGGCATAAACTTTATAATCACCACAAAGAGGGTCGATAGTTCCTCCATATACAGTTGCAATTCGGGCGCTAAATTCGGGTTGTTCATTGGGTTTGTGACCAGGGTCTTCAACCACGATAGCATATTTGTATAAAAAAATGCTGTTTTCTGGCGTAACATTCATCGAGTAAACTAACATTTCTGCCTCGGAGCCTGCAAATTCATTTCCTAGCTTTGCTGAAAAAGATTCACCAGGAGGTATTGTAGTTAACTTATTACAAGTTCGCGAATCTAATGATGATGTAGTAATAATGTTATGTCTGGTTGGCATAAAACCTTTTGACAAATAAGGATTATTATATATGCCATTATAGCCTTCCCAGCCGGAAAAGTTTCCAGCTGAAAAATCCGAATTATAGCATTCAGACTGACTGAATCCTAAATTTATCGATAGAAGTAATAATATTAAAAGATACTTATTTAACATATATTGTACTAATATATTAAAAATATATGTTAAATGTACACTTCTTAAATTAAATCAATTCTTCAACGTGTTTTTTGATATTTTCTGAAATCTTCTTAATTGGTAAATCATTTTCATCATCACCAAAAGGATCTTCAATTTCTTCAGCAATTAACTCCAAACTTGCCAAAACATAAAAAATAAAAACCACTACTGGAACTACATAATACCCAAGACTTAAAGAATAGCCAAAAGGCAAAGTCATCGTGTAAAAAAAGATAAACTTTTTAATAAAAGCACTGTAAGAGTAGGGAATAGGTGTGTTTTTGATTCGCTCACAAGCTCCACAGATATCAGTAAAAGCAACCAGCTCGTTATTTAAAATAATAAGCTGATCGCCTGTAATTTTTTTGGCTTCGTATAAGTCATTAATTTTATGGGACATCATACGTTTCACCTGATTAGGTTTGTGTTTATGATGATCCAATTCTAAATCTACATCGTCAAAAAGCTGTTTTGCAGTTTCAGAATTATTTAAATGTTTGTATAAGATCGAGGCATAACCTGGAATAAACTTCCTGAAAAATTTACGATCATTTTCATCTTGTAAAATAGCCGATAGTTTTATGGCAAAATTGCGGCTGTTGTTTACTAAACCGCCCCAAAGTTTTCTGGCTTCCCACCAACGATCATAAGCCGTATTGGTTCTGAAAACCAATAAAAGCGATATTACAAAACCTAATATTCCATGCATTAACGGAATATTTTTGATATAATGATTGGTGTCAATTCCCAGATAAACAACCTCTAAATAACCTACAATTCCGGAATAAATTCCAATTGCAATCATTATCGGAAATAGTTTTCGAACAGTATCGGATTTATGGAAATGAAAAATAAAAGTAAACCACTCCTTAGTATTATATGCAATCATTCAGCTTTGTTTTGAAACAAATTTACTTAAAAATTAATATTTCCAGCTAATTCTTTTAATGCAATTTCAGATAATTTAGCTACATATTGTGCATTACTATAACGCACTTTTGCATTAACATAATTAAGCTGAGCCGTTCTGAAATCAAGTGTTGTTATGGTTCCGATTTTGAATTTATCCAGTGTAATTTCTAAATTTTGTCTGGCAATAGCTTCGTTATCTTCTTCAAGATCAATTAATTCTAAATTGGTTAAATATGTTTGAAAAGCAGTGCTTAATTGTGTATTTAGAATCATATTTTGTTGCTCAATTGCGATTTGAGAATTTTCAATTTCCAGTTTTGCTACTTTTTCATTTCGATGTTGATTAAAACCATCAAAGATGTTTAGAGTTGCGTTAAAACCATAATTTAAACCCCTTGCTGAAGACTGGCTTGTAAATCCTAAGCTAGATTGGTTTTCTGAAAAATTGTAGCCAGAAGTTAAGTTTACAACAGGATATCGGTCTGCTTTTACTTGTTTTAATTGTAATTCGGCAATTCGTTTATTGATAATCTGAGCTTCTAAGCCAGGATTTTGTTTTTGTGCCAATTCCATTAAATTAGCCAAAACCAATGTATTGTCAACAGTAACCAAATCAATAACTTTAAAATCGATTTTTGGGTCACGTGCTAAATATTGATTTAGTAATATCTTAGCATTTATATAGGATTCTTTTTGTCTTAATAAGGCAACCTGATCTGAATTTAAATCTACCTGAGCATTTAAAACTTCTAATTTTGAAGCTTTACCGATGCTAAAACGGTTTTGAGCTAACTTTAAACGTTGTTGAGAAATTACGATTGTAGTGTCTAATGCAGCTAATTGTTGTTGCTGTTGTACTAAATCATAATAAGAAGAATTTACCTGTGCAATCTTAATTAAAATCGTTTGTTTTAATTGAGCGTCGCCCAGTTTTTGAAGTTCTTTTAACTGATCAAGTCTGGCAAACATTTTCATACCATCAAAGACAGTCCAGCCTAAACTGACGCCGTAGTTCAAACTGTTATTTTTTGCGTTATCCAAAGAGGTTGAAGTACCATCCTGACGTGTTTGCGATGAATTCTGGATACTGTTATTGTCTGTTATTGAAGCCGTTGCAACAGGTAACATTCCTGCATTTCCAATTGTAACGTTGGTCTCGCTTATTTTTGTGTTATTCTTGGCAATCTTAATTTCAAAATTATTTTCTAAAGCGATTTTCATAGCATCTTCAATAGTCAGAACTTCCTGCGCATTTATATGTGTAATGCAAAAGAAGAAGAATATCAAACTGCGGAACAAAATTTTAGTATTCATATTTGTTTTCTTTTACCCCGAATTCAATTGACTCAAATTCGGGGCTAATAAATTATTTACTTTCTTTTTCGTATTCGTCAATATGATCAAATTCCGGATAATGTTTTCTGGCTTTAGACCACATTAAATAAATCGCCGGAATTACAAAAAGCGTTAATGCTAAAGAGAAAATAGTCCCCCCAACAATTACAACTCCCATCCCGATTCTACTTGTAGATGCCGCTCCAAGTGACATTGCAATTGGCAACGCGCCTAAGGCAATCGCTAAACTCGTCATTAAAATCGGTCGTAAACGTGCTTCTGAAGCTTCTAAAATAGCTTCTAATTTTGGTTTTCCCTGTTCTCGTAACTGATTGGCAAACTCCACGATTAAAATACCGTTTTTAGTTACCAGTCCGATAAGCATTACCGTTCCAATCTGACTAAAGATATTCCATGTCTGATTGAATAACCATAATGAAAATAATGCTCCGGCAACCGCCATTGGTACCGTTAAAATAATAATAAACGGATCAATAAAACTTTCAAATTGTGCTGCAAGAATTAAAAAGATTAACAATAAAGCCAATCCAAAAGCAAAAGAAGTATTTGAGCTACTTTCAACAAAATCTCTTGATTCTCCACTTAAATCGGTTGTAAAACTTTCATCCAGAACTTTGGCTTTAATTCTATCCATTTCTTCAATACCATCACTGATACTTTTTCCCGGTGCTAAACCTGCAGAAACTGTAGCCGACATATATCTGTTATTATGATACAATTGTGGTGGATTACTTTGTTCCTCAACCTTAACTACGTTGTCCATCTGAATCAATTCTCCATTTTTGTTTTTCACGAACATCGACGTTAAATCCAAAGGCTTAGAGCGGTCTTTTTGATCAAACTGACCAATTACCTGATATTGTTTTCCATTTTTAATGAAATATCCAAAACGTTGTCCACTTAATGAAAGTTGTAACGTTTGAGCAATATCAATGATTGAGATTCCTAAACTTTCCGCTTTTTCACGGTCAATACTAACATTGATTTCAGGTTTGTTAAATTTCAAATTTACATCTGTAGTAGAGAAAACATCACTTTTACCAACTTCATCCATAAAAACTGGAATTTTTTCTCGTAATTTTTCAAAATTAGGAGCCTGAATAATATATTGAATTGGCAAACCTCCACGTCTGTTAACGGAAATTGTTGGCTGTTGAAGCACAGATGTCTTAGCGCTTGGATATTTTTTAGTCCATTTTGTTAATTGATCGGCAATATCTTTTTGTGACTTCGTTCTTTCGTCCGGATCTTTCAACGAAAGTCTTATGAAACCAGAATTTGTTGCAGAACCTCCTGAACCTCCGGCAGTAATTACTAAACTTACTTTTTTGTCCTGAATAGAATCATCAACCAATTTTGACATTTCCTGCATAAAACGGTTAGTATATTCATAAGAAGAACCTTCCGGAGTTGTCATACGCATCGTTACAGAACTACGGTCATCATATGGAGCCGTTTCTTTTGGAAGTATTGTAAAAAACAAATATATCAATCCAAAACAAGCAATTAAAATAGGAAAACTAATCCATTTTCTGTCCATAAAGCGATTTAATGCATCGGCATAACCACTATTTAATTTTTCAAAGAACGGCTCTGTTTTAATGTAGAATTTGGATTTTTTCTGTTCGCCGCCTTTCATTAAATAAGCGTTCAACATTGGTGTTAAAGTCAAAGATACAAAGGCAGAAATAAGTACGGCTGCACCAATTACAACTCCAAACTCCCGAAAGAGTCGCCCTACGAAACCTTCTAAGAAAATAACAGGTAAAAATACTGCTGCCAGAGTCACTGAAATCGATATTACGGCGTAGAATATCTCGTTAGAGCCTTTAATAGCAGCTTCAATTGGCGACATTCCTTCTTCAACTTTTTTGAAGATATTTTCAGTAACCACAATTCCGTCATCGACTACTAAACCAGTTGCCAGAACAATAGCTAAAAGAGTTAATACATTTATTGAGAATCCAAAAAGCCACATGATAAAAAACGTAGCAATTAACGATACCGGAATATCAATTAAAGGCCTGAAAGCAATTGCCCAATCTCTAAAAAACAAATAAATAATGATAATTACCAGAATGATCGAAATTCCAAGAGTTTCAGCTACTTCAAGTACTGATTTCTTTACAAACAGTGTATTATCAAGTGCAATATTTAATTTGATATCTTTTGGAAGATCCTTTTTTAAAGCGTCATATTTTTTATAAAACTCTTTTGAAATATCAAGATAATTGGCACCAGGCATTGGTACAATAGCCAATCCAATCATTGGAAGTCCTGAAGATGTTAATGAAGTTTCGATATTTTCAGGTCCTAATTCAGCACCTCCAACATCACTTAAACGAACAATTTTATCGCCATCAGTACGAATAATTATATTATTAAATTCTTCGGGTTTAGATAAATTCCCGATTGTTTTTACAGTTAATTCGGTGTTATTTCCAGTTAGTTTTCCTGAAGGTAATTCGACATTTTGTGCATTTAATGCGTCGCGAACTTCTGCAACTGTACAACCGTAAGCTGTTAATTTTACAGGATCGATCCATAAACGCATTGCGTAGCGTTTTTGTCCCCAAATTTGTACGCCACTTACTCCGGGAATTGTTTCTAAACGTTGCGAAATAACATTTTCAGCATAATCACTTAATTCTAAAGAACTTCTGGTGTCACTCTGAACTGTCATGGAAATAATAGATTCACTATCAGCATCAGCTTTAGAAACTACCGGTGGCGCATCAATATCTTGTGGTAAACTTCTAACCGCTTGCGAAACCTTGTCACGAACATCATTTGCGGCTTCTTCAAGGTTTTTATCTAAGTTAAATTCTATGGTAATATTACTGCTTCCCTGATTACTTGACGATGTAATATTTCTAATTCCGTCAATGGCATTTACTGCTTTTTCAAGAGGTTCTGTAATTTGTGATTCAATAATATCAGAATTGGCTCCGGTATAATTTGTTCTGATAGAAACCTGTGCCGGATCAATCGATGGGAATTCGCGAACACCCAAAAATGTATAACCA
This sequence comes from Flavobacterium sp. GW821-FHT11G01, assembly GCF_058808175.1. Classification (NCBI taxonomy): domain Bacteria; kingdom Pseudomonadati; phylum Bacteroidota; class Flavobacteriia; order Flavobacteriales; family Flavobacteriaceae; genus Flavobacterium; species Flavobacterium sp. GW821-FHT11G01. The sequence continues at coordinate 187,194 of NZ_JBXARK010000004.1, forward strand.
ATGAAACCGAATAAAATAATCAAAAGATTCAGTACGATGGTTAAAACGGGTCTTCTTATACTTGTAGTTGATAAACTCATGTTAGATTTAGATTTAAGAATAAAGAAAATAGAACAAAGAGAATAGATTAAAGTTTTGAAAACTCATAATCCATAGCTCATAACTCAAAATTCAAAATCTCTATTTTTTTACATTAACTTTTATAGGAGCCTCGTTTTTCAATGACATAACTCCACTTGTGATTAAAGTATCACCTGCTTTTAATCCTGAAAGAATTAAAATTGAAGCATCTGTTCTTGTTGTTGCATCAACCATAATTTCCTTAGCTTTCCCCATATTAGCTATATACACTTTTTTACCATCTTGCACAGGAACTATAGCTTCTGAAGGAACTAAAATTGCATCCTTAATAATACTCAAAGGTAGTTTTACATCAGCAAAAGTTCCGGGAAAAAGTTTTCCATCAATATTATCAGCAATGGCGCGAATTTGTAAAGTACGAGTTGCTACTTCTACTTCTGGTTCAATGGCATATATTTTTGCTGAATAAACTTTATCAGATCCTGAAACTGAAAAATCTATAGTCGAACCTGATTTTACTTGTGAAGCGTATTTTTCAGGAATAGAGAACGTTATTTTTAATTTTCCGGTGTTTACCAGTTTTGCTACTAAAACGGTTGGCGTTATGTAAGTTCCGGGCGAGATAGAACGCAAACCAATTTTTCCTGAAAATGGTGCTTTTACAGAAGTTTTAGCAATTTGTGCTTTAATTAATTGAGTTTGCGCTTTCATAGAAGCATAATCTGCATTTGCCACATCAAATTCTTCCTGACTTATAGCTTCTTTTTGAAGTAGTAGTTTTGCTCTTCTTTCGTTTTCAGCTGCCAAACCTTCTTTAGTTTGAGCTTGTCTTAATTGTGCTCTTAATTCAATATCATTTACTTTAAAAAGTACTTGTCCCTTATTTACATATGTACCTTCAGTAAAATAAATGCCTTCAACAATTCCTGAAACTTCACTGTGAATTTCTATTTGTTCATTAGCTTCGATAGATCCTGACAATGATAGGTTATTGTCAAACGTAGAAGTTTTAACAACAAGTCCTGTTACGGTTGTAGGACGGTCTTTATCGCCAGACTTTTTAGATTCGTCGTTTTTGCTTTTGTTAGAAACAACTCTATAGGCAATGAACCCTCCGAGCGCTATAATTAGTAGGGCATAAATTAGATTTTTTACTTTCATAAAATTGAGGTAAATGTTTTTTTGGGATTGTTTTTAGTAGCTTACAAATTTAACTTTTTGAACCGAAATCGAAAGAGGTTGGCTTTTATTTAACATTTGTATGTACAAGTTTTTAAATTAGATTATATATAAGACTGTTTTTGTTTACAAAGGTTTAATGTTGTTCTAAAAAAAAATTTTTGAATAACAATTTAGGTCTTTTTTAAATGAATGAAAAGTAAGACAAGTGGTCAAAATCGATTATTTTTTTAAGTTTTTACTGATAAAAAGCGTAAAATTACCTATTTGAAAAGTAAGAAAAAACACATGTTGGTGTTTTTTATCGTATTTTGTCCGATTTATTTTGCTCTTTATCGATTTTATTTGTAACATTGATAAAGTTAAACAATATGATGATTTTTTTGTGAGAAAATTAATGTTTTTGTGTACAAAACGTTAATATATGTAGGTTTTTTATTTGTATTAAGTTAATTTTTTTATTTTTTAAGAATTAATAAATTAACAACTGTTTATGTTTTAAATTAAAAATCGTCTATTTATGAAGAAAAAAATACTTCTTGGTTTATGGTTTACTTTTTTACTTGCTGCGATTTCTTTTTTGTTCTGGCAAAACGAATTTAAATACAGTTTGCCTACACCAGTTCCTGGAAATTATCATGAGATAGCTATGGGAAGTAAAATTGATTTAAAATGTTGCGTAACTGATCAAAGACCCGTTTTTATACATTTTTTTAATCCAGATTGTCCATGCTCTCGTTTTAATGTGCCACATGTTAGTGGTTTGATTAAAAAGTATGGAGACAGGATTAACTTTAAGATTGTAGTCCTAAACAAAGAAAAGACTTTCACAATCGAAGAAATTCAGAAAAAATTTGATGCTAAGATTCCTGTTTATTTTGATGAGGAAATAGCAAAAAATTGTGGCGTTTTTTCAACGCCTCAGGCGGTTCTTGTTGATGCTTCTCAAAACTTATATTATCGCGGAAACTATAATAAAACAAGATATTGTACCAATGCTGACAGTAATTATGCCGAACAGGCAATAGATTCTTTATTAAGTCATACAAATGCCCCTTCATTTGATGCTTTAGCTCTTCGAGCTTATGGATGTTCATTACCAAAATGCACTAAATAAATCTAACCTTAACATTACCTAAATTATGAAAGCAAAAGCTAGTTTGAACGAACAGGATTATCTGCACAGTTTTATGTCTACAATGACACAAAAATCGGATACGATTATTAATTATGTTCTTGCCATTTATTTTCTTCTCGGAATCGCATTAGCATTTAAATACGATACCTGGGAAATTGGGGCTGGAGTAGGTACCTTAAATTTATTAGCCTATTATTCGGCAAAATTTTTTCTTAAAAACTCAAAATTTTACCAATATGTTTTAGCGTTTGTACTTGCTATTTTCATGGCGCAATATATTTATCAGATGCATGGTTTGTTCGAAATGCATTTCACAGTTTTCATTGCCAGTACAATTCTGATTATTTATCAAAACTGGAAATTACAAATTCCGCTTACGCTTTTGGTGGTAGGACATCATATTGCCTTGGCTTATATGCAAAATTTTGTTTACAATGATCCAAAAGGAATACAATTGTATTTTTCACAAGTCAATTTTGACATGGAAACGCTAATTATACATATTGTATTGGCTGCGGTTGTTTTCTTTATGAACGGATATTGGGCTTACTACTTTAAAACACATAGTCAAAATCATATTTCTAAAATATCAGATGAATATGAATTGGAAAACATGAAATTGGCATCAGCAAAATATAGTTCTTTATCGGCTACTAAAGAATATAATGATTTTGTACACAGAACAACTTTAGACCTAAAATTGCCTGTAAGTTCAGTATTAAAACTTATTGATGTTTCAAAAGGGCATACAGATAACGATCAGCTTTTGAGTTATTTGGATATGATGCGTGATAGTGCCAAAAAAATTGATGATATGGTAAATGATATTCATGTTAAATCAATAAATAACAAACCTTTAAAGTAAAGACTCAAAACTCATTTGTATACAATAATTAATACTTTATGGAATCAAATATTATACTCAGAATGTAATTACATATTAATTTTAAATACAAAATTTATGGATACCAAGATTACCCGCCCGACGCCATCAGACAGAGAAGTTGATTGGAATAAGAATAAAGTATTACTCAGTAAAACAGATACAAAAGGAACTATTTTATACGCTAATGAAGATTTTATTGACGTGTCCGGTTATGATGAATTTGAGCTTATTGGACAACCTCACAACATCATTCGTCATCCTGATATGCCAAAAGTGATTTTTAAATTCTTATGGGATAGTATTAAATCGAGTAAAAATATTCATGTCATCATCAAAAACATGTCTAAAACGGGCAGATATTATTGGGTAATTACCGATTTTAAAATTATAGCCGATTCTGATGGGGAAATCGTTGGTTATTTTGGAACAAGAAAGTCTGTTCCTGAGGATATTATTGTAAAGTTCATCGAACCTCTGTATAAAAAGTTGTTGCATATAGAAGAAGCCAGCGGTATGTTAGCATCTGAGGAATATTTGATTGGTTTTTTAGAAGAACGCAAAAAAACATATATGGAATATATTGATCATCTCGTGACAACAGGAAAAGATGATAAAAATAAAGTAAGCAAAGGTCTTTTTACCGGTCTTTTTGAAAAGAAAGAGGCACCTAAAAAGAAATAATTAAAATTAATATGCTTCATTGTATCGACGAAAATATTCAAATCTAAATTTGCACCCCAACAAATCTAAATCACCCTTCAGAAGGACAATTGAATATTTACACTTACTTAATGTGTAATACAAGTTTGATACAATGAGGCTTTTTTTAAGTTTCAGATTTCAGGTTTTCTAAAACGCTGTCTCTTTAAATATTTGTAGCCTAACTTTAAGAAATATAATTCCAAATACTTTTTTTCTTAGTCAATTCGATAAAAACAGCTTTTAATACAGCATGTTCAGGTTTTTGAAGAGGGCCATCTTCCTTTAGAATTTTCATTGCATAATTTCTTGCTAAGCTTAAGATATCACGATCACGAACAATATCTGCAATCTGAAGATTTAAAACACCACTTTGTTGAGTTCCCATTAAATCTCCGGGACCACGCAATTTTAAATCAACTTCGGCAATTTCAAAACCATCGTTTGTCTGAACCATAGTTTCCATTCGGGTTTTACTGTCAGCACTTAATTTATGGCTGGTCATTAAAATACAATAACTCTGTTCTGCACCACGACCAACACGCCCGCGTAATTGATGCAATTGCGATAATCCAAAACGTTCAGCACTTTCAATAATCATTACACTCGCATTTGGTACATTTACACCAACTTCAATTACAGTTGTAGCCACCATAATGTTGGTTTTTCCTTCAGAAAAACGTTTCATTTCAGCGTCTTTATCTGCTGGTTTCATTTTGCCGTGCAAGATTGAAATGGAATATTGTGGTAACGGAAAATCACGAGAAATGCTTTCATAACCATCCATTAAATCCTTATAATCCATTTTTTCAGATTCCTGAATCAGCGGATAAACAATATAAATTTGTCTTCCTAAGGCAATTTCGTCACGAAGAAATTTCCAAACTTTCAAACGATTACTGTCAAAACGATGCACAGTCTGAATTGGTTTTCTGCCCGGAGGTAATTCATCAATTACAGAAATATCCAAATCTCCGTATAAACTCATTGCTAAAGTTCTCGGAATAGGAGTGGCGGTCATCACTAAAACGTGTGGCGGAATATCATTCTTCTTCCATAATTTGGAACGTTGTTCTACACCAAAACGATGCTGTTCATCAATTACGGCCAAACCTAAATTTTTAAATTGTACTTTATCTTCGAGTAAAGCGTGCGTGCCAATTAAAATATGTAAACTGCCATTTTCGAGTTCTTCGTGAATGATTTTTCGGGCTGCAGTTTTAGTTGAGCCGGTAAGTATTTTTATATTTAGGTTTAAGGTTTTTGCCAATTCAGATAAACCAATAAAATGCTGATTAGCCAGAATCTCCGTTGGAGCCATTAAACAAGCCTGAAAACCATTATCAATCGCCAAAAGCATGCTCATAAAAGCCACAATTGTTTTCCCGGAACCTACATCTCCTTGCAATAATCTGTTCATCTGGGCGTTGCTTCCCATGTCTGAACGAATTTCTTTTATTACTCTTTTTTGAGCATTTGTTAATTCAAAAGGCAAATGATTTTGATAAAATTCATTAAAAAGTTCACCAACTTTAGTAAACGGATGTCCTTTTATTTTGTGCTTCCGAATCAGGTTTTTAGTAATTAACTGAAGTTGAATAAAGAACAATTCTTCAAATTTTAAGCGGAATTGAGCTTTTGCCAAAACTTCAGTACTTTTTGGAAAATGTATATTGAATAAAGCCGCTCTTTTCGGAATTAACTTTAATTCTTCTATTAAATAAGGCGGAAAAGTTTCGGTAAATAAAGCCTGAGTTTCGATAAAAAGCTGTTCCATCAACTTATTAATCGTTCGGTTTGAAATTCCTCGATTTGTAAGTGTTTCAGTCGAAGGATAAACAGGTTGCATGGCAGATCGAAGACTTTTTTCATGCTCGCTCAACAATTCAATTTCCGGATGCGCCATGCTAAACTGACTTCCATATAAGGAACATTTTCCGAAAATGACACAAACCTCATTGAGTTTTAAACTTTCTCTGATCCATTTATGTCCCTGAAACCAATTGAGGTCAATTTGCCCTGTATCATCCACGAAAGTGGCAACCAGACGCTTTTTGTTTTTAGCAAATTCAACCGTTTTTATATTGATGATTTTGCCAATAATCTGAACTTCTGTTCCCGTATTTTGAAGCTCGTTTATCTTATAATAACGTGTTCTGTCAATGTATCTATTTGGAAAAAAATTAACCAAATCTCCATATTTATGAATACCTAATTCCTTACGAAGCAATTGACCACGGCTTGGGCCAACGCCTTTTAAGTATTCGATTGGGGTTTCAAGGAGATTGTTAGACATTTTTTAGACTTCTTAGATTTTAGACTGGCTTAGACTTTAGATTTAGAAAACAGAGTATAGAATAAAGTGAATAGATTTAGTCTATGTTCTTTATTCTATACTCTTTTGTCTTTGGAAAAGCGAAGATAGATTTTAATTGGGAAATTTGAAAATGTAATGTTTACTCACTTTTTTGATTTAGATAACGTTTTCAACCTTTCAATATTATCTTAGCGTTAATTTAATAGCTTAACACGCAACCATTTTAAGAAGAGAAAGTCTTAATAATAAGTAACCTTAAACCTTTAAATAAAATGAAAAATTTTATGATCTTATTTGCCTTCTTTCTTACGCTTGTTTCCTGTTCAAACAATGATTCTGATGATGTGGTAGTTTCTGATTATTATGGAAAATGGAATCAGTTTGCCGATCAACCATACGCAAATGATCCATCTTCGACACAGTTTTCGTATCAATTTAATAAAGATAATACTTTTACAAAAACACGAAATTATGAAAATAAGATCACGACTTTATCCGGCACTTTTGAAATAAAAACCAACGAAAATGCAACTGTTTTTGTTTTAACTTACACCGAGCAAAGTTTTTTAATATCAAATTGTACAGGAGGTTTGCTTGAGAGTTTAACTTTAGATAAATCAGGTCGTTTAAATGATAATGCCGGTATGTGTGATCGTTACTATACATACAAAAAAGCAAAATAAAAACCGTAAGTTTGCTAAACAATTAAAAGTATTCAGTTTTTTAAATTGAATACTTTTTTCTTTTAAAATACTTTAATATGACAACTCACTTAGCACTTTTACGAGGAATTAACGTTTCTGGTCACAATATGATGAAAATGGAAGCTTTGAAAACAATGTTAGAGAATATTGGTTTTCAGAACGTACGAACTTATTTGCAATCAGGAAATGTTTTTGTAGATAGTGAAGAAGAAGCTTCGAAAGTTGGTTTTATGATCAAACAGGAAATTTTTAAGGTTTTTGGTCATGAAGTTCCAACAATTGTTATCGCTAAGAAAGATTTAGAATTGTGTTTTGCAAATAATACATTTTTGAAAGAGAAAGATATAGACACTAAAAAACTCTATGTAGCTTTTGTTTCGACTGAATTAAAAAAAGAAAATATTAATGATTTGAAAATTAGTCAGTTTAAACCTGATGAAGCTAATATTGACGGAAACAGAATTTTTATTAAATATGCTGTAGGCGCAGGAAAAACAAGATTGGAAGGCAAATACATTGAAAAAAAACTGAATGTTATAGTAACAATGCGAAACTGGAATACGGTTACAAATTTGCTTAAAATGTATGTTGAAAATTAGAAAATGTGTCAATTAGAAAATGTGTCAATTAGAAAATGTGATAATTATAGATATTCTTAAATTATCAAATTGACACATTTTCTAATTGTTTAATTTAGTTTTTAGGAATCAAATCACAATACCAAAATCCATAATCAAAAGCATCGCTGGCACTCGTATCGCAAGCAGTATCTGACGAATCTTCGTTTTTAGGTTTCTCATATTTTCTATAAACGATTTCCCCAATTTCAAAATCAATTCGTTTTGAGAAAATCGGTCCATCAAAAGCAAAAGTGTGAAATTCGCCATTTTCTCCGCAAACATCTACATTTTCAGGCAAGTCATTAATAAAATCCTGATCGATTATTCTGCCCACAAAACTTTTATCTAAATATCTTTCATTTACACAAACAACAATAGTTTTAAAGCCTAATGAAATAAATTCCTGAATTAAATCTTTTGTTGGAATTTTCCAAATTGGGAAAACCCCTTCAAAACCAATTTTCGCCAATTGATCTTCACGATATTTACGTAAATCTTCCAAAAAAATATCTCCAAAAACAGAATGCGAGATCCCCTGACTTTTAATTTCAGTCAAAGTTTCAGTCATTACTTTTTCGTAAACTTCCATTGTTGGCATTTCCGGAACCTGTAAAATTTTCAATGGTAATCCAATACTTTTTGCTTGTGCTTGCAGTAGTTCAACACGAACACCGTGCATAGAAATTCGCTGATATTGCTGATTAACGCTCGTCAATAAACATTCAATTTTGTAATCAGAATTTTGTTGAATTTTATATAAGGCAAGAGCAGAATCTTTTCCGCTGCTCCAATTAAATAAGGCTTTTTTGGGTGTTGGCACGCTGTTGTTATTTTATGTGGTAAACTTACAAATTTCATTCGATTTGTTGATGAAACCTTTGTAACTTTGGAATTTCGCCTACAAAATTATTTCAATGAAATACATCTTTCTATTATTCACAACATTCATTTTTGCGCAGCAAACCCAATTTGTCGATTTTAAAACCGTTTCAGGGCAATTGTTATTAAATGCCAATCAAAAATCGGTTTCCGGCTCGATTGATTATCGATTTGAGGTTTTAAAACCAATTGATACCATTAAGATCGATGCAAAAAATATGGAATTTACTAAAGTTCAGGTTAATAATAAAGATATTCTTTTTGTAAATACTGGAAAACAATTGCAAATCGTAAATAATTTCGAGAAAGGAGAGAATCATCTAACTTTTCAATATTCGGTTAAACCAAAACAGGCTTTGTACTTTGTTACTATTGAAAACTCAGAAGTGCAAATCTGGACACAAGGGCAGGGAAGATACACCAGCAATTGGTTTCCGAGTTTTGACGATGTGAATGAAAAAGTAATTTTCAATTTAGGAATCAATTATGATAAAACATATCAAGTAGTTTCAAATGGAATTTTAAAAGAAAAAACGTCGAACGGAAATTTGAACCATTGGCAATACGAAATGGAAAAACCAATGAGTTCTTATTTATTAATGCTTGCCATTGGTAAATATGATAAAAAAGAATTGACAGCAAAATCTAAAGTTCCGTTGGAATATTATTTAGAGCATAAAGATGTAAATCGTTTTGAACCAACATTTCGCTATTCAAAACGTATTTTTGATTTTTTGGAGAAAGAAATTGGTGTAAAATATCCTTGGGAAATTTACAGACAAATTCCGGTTCGGGATTTTCTGTATGCCGGAATGGAAAATACTACTTCGACACTTTTGGCCACAAGATATGTGGTAGATTTAATTGGTTTTGAAGATCGAAATTATACTAATGTCGATGCGCATGAATTAGCACATCATTGGTTTGGAGATTTAATTACGGCTGAAAGCAGTACGCACCATTGGCTTCAGGAAGGTTTTGCAACATATTATGCAGCATTGGCAGAAAGAGAAATTTATGGTGATGACTATTTCTATTCGAAATTATATGATACGGCACAGCAAATAAAATTTGCATCAAGAACGGATACAATTCCGGTTTTGAATGCCAAAGCAAGTTCACTTACTTTTTATGAAAAAGGTGCTTGGGCATTATTTGTTTTGCATGAATCGATTGGAGACAAAGCATTCAAAAAAGCCATAAAAAGTTATTTAAAAAAATATGCATACCAGACGGTAAACACTCAGGATTTCTTTAATGAAATTAAAAAGGTATCTAATTTTGATTTAGATAAATTTCAGAAAACATGGTTAGAATCGACTGTTTTTGATACAGCAACAGCAAATGCTTTATTGAGTAAAAATAAAGCAATTCAGGTTCGATTAGAAGTAGATAAATTGAAGAAAATATCTCTAGCAGAAAAAGAAGCTTTCTTAAAGAAAACGTTAGAATCAGATGTGTATTTTTCTGTAAAAGAAGCTATTGTTGATCAGTTAGAAAATGAGAAATATGAACTAAAAAAGCCTTTATTGTTAATTGCTTTACATACTAATAATATTCAGGTTCGTCAGGCTGTAGCTACTTCATTGTCTAAAATTCCTGAAGATTTTAGAGCAGAATACGAAACGTTACTAGATGATAAATCGTATCAAACCCAGGAAATTGCTTTGTATTATTTATGGAGAAATTTTCCGGAACATCGGGTAGTTTATCTCAATAAATCAAAAGACTGGATTGGTTTCAATGATTATAATCTGCGTACTTTATGGCTTTCATTAGCTTTATCGACTCCAAAATATTCTGATAATTCAGAAACCTTGATTTCAGAATTAATTGCTTTTTCTTCTACAAAATATGAAGCTACAACACGACAAAATGCACTAGAAAAGCTAATTGCGTTTAAAATTATTAACGATCAGGTTTTGAGTAATTTAGTTGCAGCAACAACGCATCATATGTGGCAATTTTCAAAATTTGGAAGAGATACAATAAGATTGTTATTAAAAAATCCTGAAATGCGTGCTTCGTTTGAAAGAATTTTGCCTAATTTGACCCCCGATGAACAGTTTCAATTGAATCGTTTGCTGAAAGAATAGAATTTAGAAAATAGAATATAGAGAATAGAGTAAAGAGACAAGAGCAAAGATTAAACGAATAGAAAAGTCTTTGCTCTTTATTCTTTTTTCTATTCTCTAAAATACAAAACCTACAATAAATTTATGAGAGCATTGGTTATTTCTGGTGGAGGAAGTAAAGGAGCATTTGCCGGTGGTGTTGCGCAATATCTAATAGAAGAAAAAAATCACGAATACGATTTGTTTTTGGGAACTTCTACCGGAAGTTTGTTAATTCCGCATTTGGCTTTGGGTCATATTAAAAAAATTCACTCGGTTTATACGAATGTTACCATGGGAAGCATTTTCAATATCTGCCCTTTTGTGGTTAAAAACAAAGACGGAGTTGATATTGTGACTATTAATCATTTCAACGTTTTACGCCAATTTTTTAAAGGAAAACGGACTTTTGGCGAAAGCAAAGGTTTAAAAAAATATATTAAGAATAATTTTTCGATATCAGATTTTAATAAATTAAAAAAACTTAATAATGATGTTGTCATTACAGTTACAAATTTTACTAAAAATGAATCAGAATACAAATCAGTAAAAGATTGTACGTATGAGGAGTTTTGTGATTGGTCATGGATCTCGAGCAACTATGTTCCGTTTATGAGTTTAGTGGAGAAAGACAATTGCGAATATGGCGACGGCGGATTTTCAAGCTTGGTTCCAATTCGTGAAGCCATTAATCGCGGTGCCACAGAAATAGATGTAATTATTTTAGAAACAGAAGTGAATATGGATAAAATGGTTATCGGTAAAAACCCATTTTCACTAATGATTGATTTGTTCCGAATTGCCTTAGATCAAGTCGAAAAACATGATATTGCTATAGGAAAACTTATGGCAAATAACAAGAATGTGAAACTTAACTTATATTACACTCCCACAAAACTAACTGATAATGCACTAATTTTCAATAAGGAAGTAATGAAAGAATGGTGGGAACAAGGTTATGAATATGCTCAGAATAAGTCTGAAGTTATGAGTGACAATAGGCAATCTTAGATTGTTGATTTTAGATTTTAGATTGCAATGATGTCAATCTAAAATCTAAAATGGTGATTCTACCAAAGTTCCGAAACTTCATTTTTAATATATCCCAAAGCAGCATTACTAGGAGATTGTTTCTCTAATAAATCATTCAAAATTTTCTCTCTTAATTTATCAGCACTGTCAACCCGGTCGCTCATGGCAGCTTTACGAATGATTTGTATCGTTGAATTTTTAGCAGTTGTAATGATCGTCCAACATTCGTCAGACATATAAATTTGCTGCGTTAAATTGTGTTCAAATTCCTGCTCGATTTGATCGATTACAAAGTTCTCATAATCATGTTTTTCGTTTGAAATTGGCGCAATTCTAATCAATAATTTAGTTAAGTTGATACGTTCTAAATATAAAGTCATACGCTCATAAGCCTGTAAACGTATTGGTAAAGATTGCTTTTGATACTCTCTGTTTAATAAAAAAGCACGTTTCTTATCGTTGTTTTTAATATGCAGTTCAAAAAAGCTGTATGCTACAAATCCGGTTACGATGGCAGGTAAAGTATAACTTGCTAATTCTATAATTCTTGTAAAATCCATTTGGTTCAATTTTTCAACAAAAATATAATTTTTGCTGAGAAAACAAGATTAATTCTATTGTAATAAACAAAAGGGAAGTCTACTTTTGTCACAGTTATCAAAATCAACTGATATATAAGATTAATGGAAAGCTATATTATAATTTTACTTTGTTTAGCTGCTTTTGCCGCAGGATTTATTGATGCCATTGTTGGCGGTGGCGGACTGATCCAAACTCCAATGGGATTAATTTTATTACCGAATTTACCTGTTTCGACAGTTATTGGAACTTTAAAATTACCGGCTTTCACAGGAACCGCTTTTGCTGCTTTTCAATATTTGAAAAAAGTAGTTATCCAGTGGAAATTACTTTTGATTATGATGTGCTTAGCTGTTCCATCAGCATTTTTAGGTTCTACTATATTGACTTTGGTCAGTAATGATTTTATGAAACCACTTTTGCTTGTTGTTTTGTCTTTATTGTTTATATATACTTATGTGAAGAAAAATTTTGGTCAGCATGTTGCAAAAGATCATTCGGCAACGACACAAATAATTTACGCAGTGGTTATTAGTGTGATTGTTGGTTTGTATGACGGATTTATTGGCCCTGGAACAGGAAGTTTTTTTGTCGTGGCTTTTATAGCGCTTTTAGGTTTTGATTTTTTACACGCTTCTGCGAATGCTAAAATGGTAAATCTGGCAACCAATTTTGGTTCGATCTGTTTGTTTATGATAAAAGGAAAAATAATTTGGACAATAGCAATTCCGATGGCAGTAAGTAACGGACTTGGCGGATGGCTTGGAGCAAAACTAGCTATTAATAAGGGAAATGGATTTATTAGGATTTTCTTTTTAGTTGTTGTTATTGGAACGTTGATTCGATTTTCTTATGATGTATTTTTTAAGTAAAGATCGAAAGAAAGTATTTCAAAACTTATGTAAGATGGTAAGTTTTTTTAATTTATTTCCATTGATATATCATTTTGTTAGAGTATATTTGTTAAATAATAATACTAAAAGTATCATTTAATGATAGAAATAGTCGAAAATTACGAGAATTACATTTATAGTTTACCAGAATTAATAAGCAAGTCTTATTATAAGGCGGAATTTTTTATGCAAAAATTAGGCTTAAAGCACGCCACATACTACAGAAAATTAAAATCGAATGGTTTTACGCATCAAGAAGTGAAATTGATTACAACTTTATTGTTTCCTGAAGAAATTTTAATGCAACAATTGCAAAAAAGCGAAGAAGATATTAAAGCAGGAAGAACAATTGATTTTGAAGATTTCAAGCAAAAATTAAGAGCTCAGTATAACATCTAATTCTATTGGATTTCTTTTATTATCCCAGAAAAGGACTATGAATATAGTTTGTTTTTCGATAATGTAAAATAGATAAATTTGATTTGATACAAGAAATTTACGAAAGGGTGTCTTTTTATATTTTGAACCGATAAGATTATTTTGTGCAATAATTTCTATTATAGAAATTGTTTGATTAGAGAACTTAATTGATTTAGATTTGTTGTATTTACTAATGATTTGGTAAAAAGTTTTTTCAGCAATTTCGGTTAATTTTATATCCATTTACTGTGTTATTAGTGTTGCAAATATAATAGTTTTTATATTTTTAAAGAATTTTCTTTCAAATAATTTTAAAAGTAATTGTTTGAAATTATCCCTGATATCGCCGCTATCGGGAATCCTGTTTCATAAATGCCAATTGTTTCTGCTTAAAAAAAAATAAAAAACTTAGTAACTTAGAACCTCAGAATCTTAGTAGCTTATTAAATCTATAATTCTTATTTTTGCATAAAAGGAGAAAAATTTCATGCAAAAATATATTGACCAGCTCAACGAAGCACAACGAGAACCCGTTTTAAAGAAAGACGGGCCAATGATTATTATTGCTGGTGCAGGATCTGGAAAAACCCGTGTTTTAACTATTAGAATTGCTTATTTGATGGCACAGGGTGTTGATGCATTCAACATTTTATCGCTTACTTTTACAAATAAAGCGGCCCGTGAAATGAAGCACAGGATTTCGGATATTGTAGGAGCAACAGAGGCTAAGAATCTATGGATGGGAACTTTTCACTCGATTTTTGCCCGTATTCTGCGTTCAGAATCAGATCATTTGGGTTATCCTTCCAATTTTACAATTTACGATTCACAAGATTCGGCAAGACTAATTTCTTCAATTATTAAGGAAATGCAGCTGGATCGTGATATTTATAAACCAAAGCAGATTTTAGGCCGAATTTCGAGCTATAAAAACAGTTTAATTACGGTAAAAGCGTATTTCAACAATCCGGAATTAGTAGAGGCTGATGCTATGGCAAAAAGACCAAGATTAGGAGAAATTTATCAGCAATATGTAGACCGCTGCTTTAAAGCCGGCGCGATGGATTTTGATGATTTGTTGTTGAAAACTAATGAGTTGTTAACCCGTTTTCCGGAAGTTTTAGCAAAATATCAGAACCGTTTTCGTTATATTTTGGTTGATGAGTACCAGGATACAAATCACTCTCAATATTTGATTGTTAGGGCTTTATCAGATAAATTTCAGAATATTTGTGTAGTTGGGGATGATGCGCAGAGTATTTATGCTTTTCGTGGAGCGAACATTAATAATATCCTGAATTTTCAGAAGGATTATGAAGGTGTTGTAATGTTTCGTCTGGAGCAAAATTACCGCTCGACACGAAATATTGTGGAAGCGGCAAACACTGTAATGGAGCATAATAAAACCAAATTGGATAAAGTAGTTTGGACAGCGAATGATTTTGGAGCAAAAATTAAAGTGCATCGTAGTTTGACAGATGCAGAGGAAGGACGTTTTGTGGCTAGTACCATTTTTGAACAGAAAATGCAAAATCAGTTGCATAACGGAGCTTTCGCAATTTTGTATCGTACTAATGCGCAATCGCGTGCAATGGAGGATGCATTAAGAAAACGTGATATTCCGTATCGAATTTATGGTGGATTATCTTTTTATCAACGGAAGGAAATCAAAGATGTTTTGTGTTACTTACGTTTGATCATTAACCCAAAAGATGAAGAAGCGTTAATTCGTGTAATCAATTATCCGGCACGTGGAATTGGAGATACTACAGTAGAAAAATTGACTATTGCTGCCAATCATTACAAACGCTCAATTTGGGAAGTGATGGTGAATATTGATAAAATTGATTTGAAACTGAATACCGGAACAAAAAATAAATTGAATGATTTTGTGACGATGATTCAGAGTTTTCAGGTCATCAATGAAAATCAGGATGCTTTTTATATTACAGACCATGTCGCTAAAAAAACGGGATTGGTTCAGGAATTAAAAAAAGATGCTACACCGGAAGGAATGGCAAAAATTCAGAATATCGAAGAACTATTAAACGGTATAAAAGATTTTACGGAAGGCCAGAGAGAAATTGACGGTGCAAGAGGAGCTTTATCTGAATTTATGGAAGATGTAGCATTGGCAACCGACTTAGATAAAGATACTTCTGATGAAGATCGTGTCGCATTGATGACGATTCACTTAGCAAAGGGATTAGAGTTTCCTCATGTTTTTGTGGTTGGTATGGAAGAAGATTTGTTTCCGAGTGCTATGAGTATGAGCACCAGAAGTGAATTGGAAGAAGAACGTCGATTATTTTACGTAGCTTTAACTCGTGCAGAACATCAGGCATATTTGACATATGCACAGTCTCGTTACCGTTGGGGGAAACTGACAGACAGTGAACCATCTCGCTTTATTGAAGAAATTGATCCGCAATATTTAGAATATTTAACACCTGCCGAAAGTAATTACCGTTATAAGCCAATGATTGACGGTGATATTTTTGGAGATGTAGATAAATCGAAATTAAGACTGGCAAAACCAGTAGGAGGAACGCCACCAAAACATATTACAGATAATGAACCAAAACCGGATTTAAATATTAGAAAATTAAAACCTGTTACTGGAAATGCGCCAAGTGCTTCAAATGCCAATTTATTTGACAGCAAATTAACTGTTGGGAATGTAGTAATGCACGAACGTTTTGGAAAAGGTGAAGTGGTTAATTTAGAAGGTTTTGGCCCTGATAAAAAAGCTGAAATTAAATTTGAAGTGGGCGGAATTAAAAAGCTCTTGTTAAGATTCGCTAAATTAGATATTATCGGTTAAAAAAGTTTTAGTTTTCAAGTTTCAAGTTCTGTTAAGCAACCTGAAACTTGAAACAAAACAACAAAATTAAACCTTAAACAAAAAAACATAAATGGCCGAATTTATAAAAATATATCCTGATAAACCAAGTGAAGCTGCGATTGCTAAAGTTGTAAAGGTTTTACAAAATGGAGGTTTGGTTATTTATCCAACAGATACTGTTTACGGTTTAGGTTGTGATATTACCAATTCTCGTGCATTAGAAAAAATTGCAAAAATTAAAGGAGTAAAATTAGAAAAAGCTAACTTTTCCTTTATTTGCCATGATTTGAGCAATTTATCAGATTATGTAAGACAGATTGATACGTCAACTTTTAAAATTTTAAAAAGAGCTTTACCTGGTCCTTATACATTCATTCTACCTGGAAATAATAATTTACCAAAAGAGTTTAAAAAGAAAACAACTGTCGGGATTCGTGTTCCTGATAATAATATTGTTCTTGAAATTGTTCGACAATTAGGAAACCCAATTGTTTCAACTTCTATTCGTGATGAAGATGATGTAATTGAATATACAACAGATCCGGAATTAATTTTTGAGAAATGGCAAAACCTTGTTGATATGGTAATTGATGGAGGATATGGTGATAATGTAGGTTCTACAATAATTGATTTATCAGAACATGAACCAATAATTGTCAGAGAAGGAAAGGGCGATATTGGAATTTTGTAAAAAAAAACTGAAATTGCATAAAAGTTTAAAATAAATAACTAACTTTAGTATAGTTAAAATTTAGTTAGTTAATTAAAAATAATGCTATTCTTGATTTATATTTAATTGGTTATTAAAAAAATTAAGGATACATAAAAGCAGGTCAATTGACCTGCTTTTTCTGTATTATAAAGTATGTAAAACGCTAAATTATTTAGCTTGTTTTTTCATTTCTTTTTCAATCATATCATAGAATTGATCGATTTTTGGCATAACTACGATACGAGTTCTTCTGTTACGAGCTTTGTTTTCAGCGCTATCATTAGCAACTAAAGGTACGTAAGAACTTCTACCAGCAGCAATTAATTTTGCAGGGTTAACACCAAGATCATTTGTCAATACACGTACAATAGATGTAGAACGTTTAACACTTAAATCCCAGTTGTCTAGCAAAACTCCATTGCTTTTGTATGGAACATCATCTGTATGACCTTCAACCATACATTCGAAATCTGGTTTGTCGTTTACTACTTTTGCAACTTTTGCTAAAACAGATTTTGCTTTATCACTCACTTCATAGCTACCGCTTTTGAATAATAGTTTATCTGCGATAGAAATAAATACAACTCCTTTTTCAACATTGATTTCGATATCCGGATCGTTAATTCCAACGGCACCTTTTAAACTTGTAACTAAAGCTAAAGTAACACTGTCTTTTTTAGTTAAAGCGTCCTGAAGTCTAGATATTTTTAAATCTTTCTCTTTTAAACTTTCTAAAGATTTTTCAAGGTTTTCAGCTCCTTTTGTAGTTAAAACAGTTAAATCTTTTGAGCTGTTGATCAAGTCTTGATTATGTTGTTTATAGCTTTCAGCTGTAGCTGCTAATCCTGCTTTTTCTTCTAAACAAGAATTTAATTTAACTGTGCAAGAGTTTAATAAATCTTGTGTCTCTTTGTTCTTAGCTTCTAATGCTGCATATTGCTTTTTCGATACACACGAAGTTAAGGCCATTAATACTGATAGTGCGATAACTATTTTTCTCATAGGTATTATATTTAATTAAACGTTGATTACAAATTTAGTTTTTAATATTTTGATTACTGTTAAAGATTTCCTTAAATACAGTCATTTTCTTGATGTAATATAGGTAAACGATACTTTTTACGGTATAGTATTGCTGTATTTGAAAATCTTTTCTTTCTCGAATATACTTTAAAGATATACAATAAAAAGAAAAGTGTGCCTTTAAAATAGCAAAAGCATGACTGAATTTTCCTTGTGTAAGAAAACGGATACCGGCAATTCCATCCAAAACCATTCTAAAGAAAATTCTAAAAAACAAGCCTTTTTTGGGTAGGTTTTTCACCAACATTAGCAATGAATTCCTGAAATTTAAAAATGTCTTTTTTGGATTTCCTTGTTGTAATGTTGCACCTCCAACATGATATACAACTGATTTAGAGTTATATTTAATAATATGCCCTTCGTTTGCGGCACGCCAGCACAAATCAATTTCTTCCTGATGTGCAAAGAAACTTTCATCAAAGCCTTTCAATTCATCATATACTTCTTTTCGGATAAAAAAACAGGCTCCTGAAGCCCAGAATAATTCGCAATTATCATCGTACTGGCCATTATCTTTTTCTACAGTGTCGAAAATACGTCCACGACAAAACGGGAACCCATATTTATCTATAAATCCACCTGCAGCACCGGCATATTCAAAATATTCTTTGTTTTTAAAATCAAGAATTTTTGGCTGAATAATAGCGGTTTGTTTTTCGGTGTCAAAAGTTTCAATTATTGGTTTTAACCAATTTTCAGTTACTTCAATATCTGAATTGACTAAAGCATATATTTCAGCATTTACTTCTTTTAAAGCATCATTATAGCCTTTTGCAAAACCGTGATTACCGCTATTCTGAATAATCTTTATAGTAGGGAAATTTTGTCTGACGAAATTTATCGAATCATCTGTAGAAGCATTATCAGCTACATATATAGTAGCTTCTGCTGAAAATTGAATAACTGAGGGCAAAAACTGTTCAAGCAATTTTATTCCGTTCCAATTTAAAATGACAACTGCTATTTTATCCAAAAGTATTGATATTATAATTTAATAAATTTCTTTGTAATCTGGTAATGATTTTAAAAACTCATATTTTTCATTTTCAAAATCCATCTGACAATAAAAATGATTCAGACCGTTTGTGACTTTCAAAAACCGTGCCTGCATTGTCATATTGTAACGTGCAATTTGATCAAAAGTTGCCTGCGATATTTTTACTTCTGGTGCTTTGCATTCTACTAATATATGTATAGAACCATCAGAATTAAACACAACAACATCATATCTTTTTCGTAAGCCATTGATTGTTAAAACTTTCTCTACGTTTATTAAAGATTTTGGATATTTTTTTTCATTCATTAAATAATGAACAACATGCTGACGAACCCATTCTTCAGGGGTAAGAATGATGAATTTTTTTCTGATTTCATCAAAAATTGACACTTTATTTTCGCTATTTTTGAATCGAAAATTATAGATTGGAAAATTTAATCGTTGCATAAAGCAAAAATATTAAAATAGTTTCAGGTTTCTCCCGAAGTCTCGGGATAAAATTTCAAGTTATTGAAACGAACCTGAAACTTAAAAACCTGAAACCTGAAACAAAAGATTTGAATGGATGAAGTTGTAAAAATTGTTAATGATATTAAAGCAGGAAATATAAAACCGATTTATTTTTTGATGGGCGAAGAGCCTTATTATATTGATAAATTATCGGAGTATATAGAGCAAAATGTTCTTTCTGAAGAAGAGAAAGGATTTAATCAAACAGTTTTATATGGAAGAGATGTTTCTATAGAAGATATTGTTTCAACGGCCAAGCGCTATCCTATGATGTCTGACCGTCAGGTTGTTATTGTAAAAGAAGCACAGGATTTATCGAGAACAATAGATAAAATTGAATCGTACGTAAATAATCCAATGGAAACAACCGTTTTGGTTTTTTGCTATAAATACAAAACACTTGATAAACGAAAAAAAGTTACGAAATTACTAGCACAAAACGGAATCGTTTACGAGAGTAAAAAATTGTATGAAAATCAGGTAGGTGATTGGATAAAGCGAATTCTTGCCGGAAAAAAATATACAATTGATCCAAAGGCAAATGCAATGTTAGTCGAGTTTTTGGGAACTGATTTGAGCAAAATCAACAATGAATTAGAAAAATTGCAGATTATTTTACCACAAGGAACTGTAATCACTCCACAACATATAGAGGAAAATATTGGTTTTAGTAAAGAT
Source organism: Flavobacterium sp. GW821-FHT11G01 (assembly GCF_058808175.1). Taxonomy (NCBI): domain Bacteria; kingdom Pseudomonadati; phylum Bacteroidota; class Flavobacteriia; order Flavobacteriales; family Flavobacteriaceae; genus Flavobacterium; species Flavobacterium sp. GW821-FHT11G01. The sequence goes on from NZ_JBXARK010000004.1 coordinate 207,560, forward strand.
TATAATGTCTTTGAACTTCGAAAAGCCATTGGTGAACGCAATCAATTGAAAGCTTACAAAATTGCGGAGAATTTTGCACATAATCCAAAAGAATATCCATTGGTAATGACAACGGGATTGGTTTTTGGATTTTTTGTTCAGCTCCTTAAATACCACGGACTAAAGGATAAAAATCCAAAAAATGTAGCTTCAGCAATTGGGGTAAATCCTTATTTTTTAAAGGAATATGATTTGGCTTTAAAGAATTATCCAATGCGAAAAGTGAGTCAGATTGTAGGTGCTTTGCGAGATGTAGATGTTAAAAGTAAAGGAGTTGGCGCAAATGCTTTACCTCAATCAGATTTACTAAAAGAAATGCTGTATAAAATATTTAATTAAGCCACGAAAATTCACGATATTTGCACTTCTAAAAATAAATCACATTAAAAAATAATTATTACAATTATGGGAATGAATAAAAATACCGTTTTAGGATGGGCTACTTTTATAATGATACTTATGGGATTGTTACTTATAGGTCTTGGAGCTTTTAGATATAGTGAAGTATCAGGATGGGGATTTGTAGCCGTTGGTGTTGGATTTTTTGCAAATGCCTGGGTTTTTAATGCTTTGAAAGGAAGAGTTTAGAATATTTGTAAAGCAGTTGCAAAAGGCGATTGTAATATAGAAGTCAATAAAAAATAAAATAATAAATAAAAAATATAAAAAATGTCAGACGATAAGAAAGTAATTTTCTCGATGCAAAAATTGAGTAAAACCTATCAGGGAGCAGACAAACCAGTTCTTAAAAATATTTATTTGAGTTTCTTTTATGGAGCTAAAATTGGTATTTTAGGACTTAATGGTTCTGGAAAATCTTCTCTTTTAAAAATTATTGCCGGAGTAGATAAAAATTATCAAGGTGATGTTGTCTTTCAACCAGGTTATACTGTTGGTTATTTAGAGCAAGAACCAATTCTTGATGATTCTAAAACGGTAATTGAAATTGTTCGTGAAGGAGCTGCAGAAACTATGGCAGTTTTAGAAGAATACAATCAAATTAATGATTTATTTGGTCTTGAAGAAAACTATTCAGATCCAGATAAAATGGATAAATTGATGGATCGTCAGGCAGCTTTACAAGACAAAATTGATGCTCTTGGTGCTTGGGAAATCGATACAAAACTTGAAATTGCAATGGATGCTTTGCGTACGCCAGAAGGAGATACGCCAATCAAAAACCTTTCTGGTGGTGAGCGCCGTCGTGTAGCTTTATGTCGTTTGTTGTTGCAACAACCTGATGTATTGTTACTGGATGAGCCTACCAACCACTTAGATGCTGAGTCTGTACTTTGGTTAGAGCAACATTTAGCACAATATGCCGGAACTGTAATTGCAGTAACGCACGATAGATATTTCCTTGATAATGTTGCAGGTTGGATTTTAGAGTTAGATAGAGGAGAAGGTATTCCATGGAAAGGGAATTATTCTTCCTGGTTAGATCAAAAATCTAGTCGTATGGCACAAGAAGAAAAAGTAGCATCTAAACGTAGAAAAACGTTAGAACGTGAGCTGGACTGGGTTCGTCAGGGAGCAAAAGGCCGTCAAACGAAACAAAAAGCGCGTTTACAGAATTACGACAAATTGTTAAATGAAGACCAAAAACAACTGGATGAAAATCTGGAAATCTATATTCCGAACGGTCCACGTTTAGGAACTAATGTTATTGAAGCTAAAAATGTTGCCAAAGCTTTTGGAGATAAATTATTGTATGATAATTTAAATTTCACTTTACCACAAGCTGGAATTGTTGGGATTATTGGACCAAACGGTGCTGGTAAATCGACTATTTTCAAAATGATTATGGGGGAACAAGCTACAGATAGCGGAGAATTTTCAGTTGGAGAAACAGTTAAAATCGCTTACGTAGATCAATCTCACTCTAATATTGATCCAAATAAATCAATCTGGGAAAACTTTGCTGACGGTCAGGAATTGATTATGATGGGTGGAAAACAAGTAAACTCAAGAGCTTATTTATCTCGTTTTAACTTTGGTGGCGGAGAGCAAAATAAAAAAGTTTCAATGTTGTCTGGTGGAGAGCGTAACCGTTTGCACTTAGCAATGACTTTGAAAGAAGAAGGAAACGTACTTTTATTAGATGAGCCTACGAATGATTTAGATGTAAATACACTTCGTGCCCTTGAAGAAGGTTTAGAGAATTTTGCAGGTTGTGCTGTTATTATTTCGCACGACAGATGGTTCTTAGACAGAATTTGTACACATATTTTGGCTTTTGAAGGAGATTCTGAAGTTTATTATTTCGAAGGTGGTTTCTCTGAATATGAAGAAAATAAAAAGAAACGTTTAGGTGGAGATCTAACTCCGAAACGTTTGAAATATAGAAAGTTGATTAGATAATCTAGTTAATTTTTAATAGATAAAGGATGCTAAAAATTTTAGCATCCTTTTTTTGTGTCCATTGATAAAAATAATTTATTCAAAGTTTTTATAAGAAATGGTAAGAACATATTTATTTTTATCTCCGGTATGGTATTCTTTTATGACATTGTTATTTTTGTCGTATTCGAATTTTGTTTTATAAAGAGTAGGATAACTATTAGATGAAAATTTAAAACCACTTTCAATTAAATTATTATTTCCATCATATTTATAAAAACTAATAACGTCTTTTTTTCCGTTTAGTAATCTGTAATCACCGACTAAATTTCCAAGATTATCATATTGATAGGCTGTCTCAGAAAACAACTTCTCATTTGGCAGATATGTTTTTGTTTTAACTAAATTATTATCGGAGTAAAAATATTCTTCTGTAATAGAAAAAGTTGTATTATTTCGCCATTTTGTATGTAGTGTCTTTTTTAAGTTATTGCTGTAATAGTCTATTTTTTGATAAATTGTATCTCCATTTTTATTAATGAATTTTATTTCGGTGTTGTTTCCGTTTTTATCATAAAAATAGTTTCGAATGTCTAAAAAAACCAGCACATTTTTATCTCTGGTAAGTATAATTGATTTCATTACTTTTCCGTCTTCATATTCATACATAACATAGTTTATAGTATCTTGTTTTGAAGAGAATACTGTTTTGGTAAGCAACTCACCATTTTTATTAAATGTTTTATGAGACTTCAGGATGCTGTCCTTATTTCTCAATTGAGTGTACTCAAAGGTTTCACTAATGTTATTTTCACTTCTAATTTTCCTTTCTTTTTCTAAAGTACTGGGATGAATTTCTTTGGTATTCATTAACTGAGCCAACAAATTGGTACTAGTAAATAAAAAGATTAGCGGAATTAATTTTAATATTTTCATGTGATTAGTTGAATTCAGAAATATACAAATTAAATTTAAGTAAGAAAAAGATTTGTAAATTAGATTTTCAGGAATGATTTACTTCATAAGTTTCCATTCGTTTCCAATTAGTAAATTAGTTTACAAAAACTTCTCCTTTAATTCTGGAGTTGGAATCATGCAGCTCTCTTTTTTGCCATACCATTTATATCGGTTTTTAGCAATATAATCATAAAAGTAATTTCTCAGTTTTTCAGGAAAGATTTTCAAAATTGAAATCAAACTATAAATTCCTCCCAAATCTTCTGCAATTTCTATAGCGGCTGCAGATTTATAATAATAAGCCACGCCAGGATTGTATAAAACAATACTATCAATCTTATTTTGATCTACACCAATGTATTTGCAAATTTCGTTTCCAAATTCTGATTGCAAAGCCACAAAACGAAAAATATCTTTTTTATCATTTTTGATGATAAACTGAATTGCGCTATTGCATAAATTGCAAACACCATCGAAGAGAATTATTTTTTTATTTTTTGGGAAGTCGGGCATTAATTTTAAAGTATCAAGGTTTAAGGTCTTTTGTAATTGACTATTTTGATTATTTGTTTTATCTATTGAAAATAAATTTTAAATAAGTTTTATAAATTAAAAACAGCTTTCATAAATTAATTTTAAGGTATTTTTTAAAATATATGATCTTCTTTCTCGTATTTTCGAAGATATTTGATTAAATAGCTTTATTTTAATTCTGAAGATTTTTCATCATAATTTAAGAACAAAAAAGTCATTTTACACCTTAAAAATTATTTCTTCGCAGCTTCAACTAATTCCAATTCATCTAAACTTACTTTTGAAGTAAAGATTCCGTAATTCACAGTTGCTTTATTTTTTTCTATTACATCGATACTTCCAACAGATCGTCCATCTAACATTCTTACACGATCGCCAACTTTTAAAATAGGTCTTGGCTTTTCGATAATAGGTTTCAATTTCTTTTCTTTTTTCTCTTTTCGAATTTCTTCAACCTGAACAGAAACTTCTGCAATAACTTCTTTTTTCTTTTCGATTATGGCTTTGGCTTCTTTTGGAGTTGCTTTTTTACGTTTTGAATTTTCAATCTCAATGATTTTTAAAAATTCACCAATAAGTTCTTTCTTGTTTTTATTGTTGAAATATTTCTCCGAGATATCTTCAATTTTCTGACCAATGTAAATTGTCTTTTGATTGCTATCATATAATTCCTGATAGCTTTCCAGTTTCTGCTTGATTTTTACATTGATGTTTTCCATTTTTTTGCTTTCCTCACGCGCTCTTGTTTCTTCTTCTTTTAAATTGATGGAAGTTTTTTCCAATTTAGAACGCTCTTTTTGAAGAGTTGCTATGGTTTTGTCAAAACGAACTTTTCCAACTTCGATTTTCTTTTTGGCACGATTGATTAATCCAAATGGGATTCCATTTTTCAATGCAACTTCAAAAGTAAATGAACTTCCGGCCTGACCTAAAGCTAGCTTGTACATTGGTTCAAGCGACTTTTCATCAAACATCATATTCGCATTTGTAGCAAAAGGCAATTCGTTTGCGAGAATTTTCAAGTTTGAATAATGCGTGGTGATAATTCCAAATGCTTCACGATGGTAAAATTCTTCCAGGAAAATTTCAGCCAAAGCCCCACCTAATTCCGGATCAGAACCTGTACCAAATTCGTCAATTAGAAACATGGTTTTCTTATTGCATTTTTTTAAGAAATAATTCATGTTTTTAAGACGATAACTATAAGTACTCAAATGATTTTCAATAGATTGGTTGTCTCCAATATCAGTCAAAATTCTATCAAACAAGAAAGTTTCACTACGCTCGTGAACAGGAATCAACATTCCTGATTGCAACATCAATTGTAACAACCCAACAGTTTTTAGCGAAATAGTTTTTCCGCCCGCATTAGGTCCTGAAATTACAATTATTCGGTTATCTTGTTTTAATTCAATAGTTTGAGGATGTGTAATTTCGTTTTTCTGTTTATTGTTCAAATACAAAATCGGATGATAGGCTTCTCTAAAGAACAATCTTCTTTCTTCTGTAATGGTTGGTAATATTCCGTTAATTCTATTAGCATATTTTGCTTTTCCAGCAACTACATCAATATCACTTAAAAATTCCTGATACTCAATTAACAAAGGTAAATACGGACGAATCTGATTTGATAATTGTTTTAAAATTCGGGTAATTTCTTCTTTTTCTTCATACTCCAGATTCGCTAATTCTCTTGAATATTTTAAAGTAGCTTCGGGTTCAATATAAGCAATACTTCCGGTTTTAGAACTTCCTAAAATAGAACCCTTTACTTTACGGCGATACATTGCCAAAACGGCTAAAACTCTACGATTTTGAACAAAACTTTCTTTGATATCGTCTAAATAACCAAGACTATTATATTGTGTCAAGGCAACTCCAAAACTTTGATTTACTTTACCACGAACCAAATTCATATTTTGGCGAATGCTCAATAAAGCAGGTGAAGCATTATCTTTTATTTCTCCATATTTGTCAACAATAGCATCAATTGTAGTGACGATATCTTTGGTATATTCTACTCTTGAAGCTCTTGCATTTAGATTCGGATAATAATCATCAAACTTTTTTAGGAAATTCAATAAGAAATTTGACGTAGAGGAAAGAGTCGCAATTTTTCTAAAACTGCCTACTTCCAGAAAACTATCTTCAATAGCCAGGAATTTGATTTCGTGCGTTATGGCATCAAATCCATGATTTGGAATTGCGTTATTATTTTGAAAAGAAGAAACATATTCTGATGTTTGCATCAAAGCCTGCATCAAAGTTTCTTTGTCTCTAAATGGTATTATTTGTAAAGCTTTTTCTTTTCCAATATCTGTATTACAGCCTGCAGAAATAGTTTCGAGCACTGTTGGAAATTGTAAATCTTGTAATGTTTTTTCGGTAATACTGATCATTTAATTTCTTTATGAAAGTAAAAGCAAAAGTACGAAAACATTATGATTGATATAACTTGATGTTTAATTATGTTCTTGTAAATATGATTTTAAGTATTAATTTCTGAAATTCGCATAAAAAAAGTTATGGACGTAAAAATGCACTCTTCATGGATACCAGTTTTGAATGAAGAATTTGAAAAACCATATTTCAAGGCATTAATTGATTTTGTAAAATCGGAATATGCAACTAAAGTTTGTTATCCAAAAGGAAATCAAATTTTTTCTGCCTTTGATCATTGCCATTTTGATGAAGTAAAAGTTGTCATAATTGGCCAAGATCCTTATCATGGGCCAAATCAGGCAAATGGTTTATGTTTTTCTGTAAATGATGGAATTCCTTTTCCACCATCACTTCAGAATATATTCAAAGAAATTCAGAATGAATTTAACGTACCATTGCCTAAAACCGGTAATTTAGAACGATGGGCAGATCAGGGTGTTTTTCTTTTAAATGCAACTTTAACAGTACGACAATCAGAAGCTGGAAGCCATCAGGGAAAGGGTTGGGAAAAATTTACTGATGCTGTCATTAAACAAATTTCTGCTGAAAAAGAAAATGTTGTTTTCTTGCTGTGGGGAGGTTTTGCACAAAAGAAGGCAACTTTGATTAATTCTTCAAAGCACCATATTTTAAAATCGGGACATCCGTCGCCTTTAAGCGCTAACAGAGGATTTTGGTTTGGAAATAAACACTTTAGCCAAACAAATGCTTTTCTGAAATCAAAAGGACTTAAGGAAATTGAGTGGTAAATAAATACAAATTTCACGGATTATCACAAATTACTATTTAGTGAAAATCCGTGAAATTTGTGTTACTCTTTATTTATTTTTTTATGATTTCTTCTAAAACAGCTTTCTTTTCGTAGTTTACTACTTTTAGAATAATCTCTTGATTTTTTACTGTTTTGCCTTCAATGATATATAATTTTCCAGTTTTGAACGGAACATTACTTTGGTCAAAATCTACATCTCCGTAAGTTAATGTGTTTTTGATATCTGCAGTATCAATCCATTTTTCGTTCAAAGTCTGAATTGCTTTATCTGAATATTGAAAAGGTTTTGTACGCAAATTATTTAAAACTCTTGCATTTGGAAAGTAGTTGCAACGAGTGTCTTTTCCACTAAAAACAAGGGCTACAAAAAAGCATCCCATAATCAAACCAATCAAATAATAAGCAAAACGATGTACGAACTTCATGAAATAAAATTTTTGCAAAGGTACACTAAAGTTCCTTTAAAATACAAGTAAATTAATATCGTTGTCTGGTAAATCAAACCAATCGCCAATTGCTTTATTTGTTAGGATTCCGTGGTATAAATAAATTCCGTTTTTTAAGCCTTTATTGCATCTGATAGAACTTTCTAAACCACCATCATCGGCTATCTGAAGTAAGTAGGGAGTTAATATGTTACTAATTGATAATGAAGCAGTTTTAGAATATCTTGATGGTATATTAGGTACACAATAGTGTAAAACATTGCTTTTTATAAAAGTAGGTTTTTCGTGTGTTGTCACTTCTGAAGTTTCAAAGCATCCTCCAGTATCTATGCTAACATCGACAATCACTGCACCTTTTTTCATGTGTTCCACCATAGTTTCAGTTACTATAATAGGACAACGCTCTTTACCTCGCATCGCACCAATTGCGACATCACAACGTCTTAAAGCTTTTAATAATGCTTTTTGCTGAACTGTTGATGTAAAAATTCTTTGATTTAAATTATTTTGTAAACGACGCAATTTTGTGATGGAATTATCAAAAACTTTCACGTTTGCGCCAAGTCCAATAGCAGTTTTAGCAGCAAATTCGCCTACTGTTCCGGCACCTAAAATTACGACTTCAGTAGGAGGGACGCCGGTAATGTTACCGAATAATAACCCTTTCCCAAATTCATCAGTAATCATTAATTCCGCTGCAATAAGGACAGAAGCAGTTCCTGCAATTTCACTTAAAGATTTAACCGCAGGATAAGAGCCGTCTTCGTCTTTAATATATTCAAAAGCTAATGCTGTTATCTTTTTTTGAGCCAAAGCTTCAAAGTATTCTTTCTTTTTTGTTTTTAACTGAATAGCCGAAATAATAATAGTTTCCGGATTAATCATTTTGATTTCAGCCAAAGTAGGCGGCTCTACTTTTAGTAGCATCGGGCAGCCAAAAACCTTTTTAGTGTCTTTTGTTACTTCTGCACCAGCATCACTATATTCCTTGTCAGAATAACTCGAACTCTCTCCGGCACCAGATTCAATCATTACACGATGCCCTTCGTATGTAAGTGAATTTACGGCGTCTGGCGTCAGGCAAATACGACGTTCCTGATAACTGGTTTCTTTAGGTATCCCTATGAAAAGCTCTCTTTTAAATCGGCCCACTTCAAGTTTTTCTTCTTGTGGTAACAATTGTTGTTTCGTAAATGGAGTTAAGGTAATTGACATGGGTTGTGCAAAAAATTAAGAGTACAAATTACGTAAAAAGTTTTAAAATTAGTGCAAATATTCTGCTAATACTAAAAGTCAATATTAAGAGATTGTTTTTTCCATTTTTATGTCGGCTCTTTCGTAGCTCACATCTCCTAATGGAACTTCAACAAAACCAAATTTTTTATATAAATGAAGTGCGGGCAGTAAAATTCTGTTTGAATATAAAAGTAATTTTTTGATGTTATTTTCTTCTGCGACAGCAATACTATGAATTAATAATTTATTTCCAATTCCCAGGCCTTGTGCTTTGTCCGAAACAGCCATTTTGCTCAGTTCGAAAGTGTCTTCATCAATTTTCATTAAAGAAACTGTTCCCAGGATTTCATCATTGTATTTAGCGTAAAAAATCATTCCGCCTTTATCTATAATTTCTTCCTGTGGATTAGAAAGTACTAATTCATCTTTTTCTTCAACTCTAAAATACTTCTCGAGCCATTCTATATTCAAGATCTTGATGTATTCTTTTAAATCTGAAGAAAAGGGGATTATTTCTACTATATTTTGGGTATTCATTATTGTATATTGTTTCACAGAGATCCGCAAAGCTTACACAGAGCTACACAAAGAAATATTTTAAAAAACTTTGCAAATCTTAATGTAAGCTTTGTGGATCTCGGTGGAATTTAAATTAATTTCAGTTCTCTCTTTCCATCTGCCAATAACTCAATTGTAACTGTAGAATGATCTTCAGGAATTAAACTGGCAATTTTTTCAGACCATTCAATAAAACACCAATTTCCAGAGTACAAATAATCATCAACGCCCATATCAAGCGCTTCAGTTTCTTTGTTTAATCTGTAGAAATCGAAATGATAAACAATTTGATTGTTAGAAGTATAATATTCATTAACTAAAGAAAAGGTTGGACTACTTGTGGCATCCTGAACTCCTAAACTTTTGCATAATTGTTTGATTAAAGTAGTTTTTCCAACACCCATTTCTCCGTTAAAAAGAATGATTTTTTTTGAATTTGAAGCTATAATTTGCTCTGCTACTTCCTGAATTTGATCTAATGAAAAAACGATATTCATTTTGTATTTTTTTTGGCCACGAATTTCATAAATTTTCATGAATTAAACTTTACTTTTTTAACTTAAAAAATAGTAAAAATTTGTGCAATTCGTGGCGACTTTTTCTACTTAGGATTGAAAACCAAAAATGGAATAATCATTTCTTCTAATGAAATTCCACCATGCTGATAGGTATTTCTGTAATAACTGACATAGTGATTATAGTTATTTACATACGCTAAAAAGAAATCATTTTTAGCGAATATAAACGAACTACTCATATTAATAGCTGGCAAACCAATGTCTTTTGGCTCTTTTACAACGTATACATCTTTTTGTTCGTAAGTCAAACTACGTCCCGTCTTGTAACGTAAATTTAGACTTGTATTTTTATCTCCCACAACTTTAGAAGGGTTTTTTACATTAATTGTTCCGTGATCTGTTGTCAGGATTAATTTGAAACCTAAAAGTTGTGCCTGTTGAATAATTTCTAAAAGAGGAGAGTTTTTAAACCAGCTTAAAGTCAATGAGCGATACGCTTTATCGTCAGAAGCAAGCTCTTTTACCACTTCCATTTCGGTTTTAGCGTGCGATAGCATGTCTACAAAATTGTAAACCACAGTTACTAAATCATTGCCTTTTAATGCTTTGAAATTCTCTGCCAGTTTTTTACCACCTGCATAATTTGTGATTTTAAAATAATCTTCCTTAATGTTTAATCCTAAACGTTTTAATTGAGCAGAAAGAAATTCGGCTTCGTAAAGATTTTTACCGCCGTCTTCAACGTCGTTTTTCCAATATTGTGGAAATTGTTTTTCCATTTCTATTGGTAACAATCCAGAGAAAATGGCATTTCTGGCATATTGTGTTGCAGTTGGAAGAATGGAGAAATAAGGAACTTCTTTTTCTAATTTATAATAGTTAGAAACAACAGTTTCAAATGATTTCCATTGATCGTAACGCAAATTATCAATAACAACAAACAAAATTGGTTTGTCTTTTTTCTTGAGCTCAGGAACTACTAATTCCTTAAATAAATTGTGCGATTGAATTGGTTTGTCTGCTTTTGGAGCAAACCAGTCTTCGTAATTTCTTTCGATATATTTTCCGAATTGTGAATTGGCTTCAATCTTTTGAGATTCAAGTATTTCAATCATTCCCTGATCGTTAATGTTTTCCAATTCTAATTCCCAAAAAATCAGTTTTTTATACAATTCAACCCAATCTTCAAAAGAATTAACCATTGCTAGTTCCATTGAAATTTTACGGAATTCCTTTTGATAATCTAAAGTTGTTTTCTCAGAAATTAAGCGAGAATGATCCAGATTCTTTTTTAAACTCAACAAAATCTGATTTGGATTTACAGGTTTTATTAAATAATCAGCAATTTTAGAACCAATGGCTTCTTCCATTATATATTCTTCCTCACTTTTGGTAATCATAATCATCGGAATGGCCGATTTTTTTTCTTTCATTTCTGAAAGTGTTTCCAAGCCACTCATTCCCGGCATATTTTCATCCAAAAAAACAATGTCAAAATTGTCTTCTTCAAACAAAGCAATAGCATCTAAGCCATTATTGCAAGTAGTTACAGCGTAGTTTTTTTTCTCCAGAAATAATATATGTGGCTTTAAAAGATCGATTTCATCATCGACCCAAAGTATTTTTATCTTGTCCATAAACGTATTTTAATTTTAATGCAATTTAGAAGTATAGAACTTAAAAAGTATTAAAAATAGTATAAAATTCAGAATATCTAATGCTGTTTTTTGATTAAAATCTTTTTTTAATTGAGGTATTGATTTGAAAATCAATATATATTATAATTCAAGTTTTTAAATAAAAATTGCCCTCTAACGGTATAAAACTGTTTTTACAGAACTTCAATATTTTTAGTAACAATTAAAATTTTCTAAAAATAAAGTGTTATTAGGTGATAGTATTTGTTTTTTTATATTTTCGTAAAAATAAGAAATACTACTTTTTTAAAAGAACAAAGATTAAGAATAAGAAATATGACAAACATTGATGCTGCGGTTTTAAAGACGAAACAACATTTTGAGATTCTGGACGGGTTAAGAGGCATAGCTGCTTTAGTAGTTGTGCTTTTTCATTTTATGGAAATGGTGTATATGCCCAAAGAAAATTTTTTCGCACATGGTTTTCTTGCGGTTGATTTTTTCTTTTGTTTATCCGGATTCGTTATCGCTTATGCCTATAATGATCGTATTGAAAAAATGGGAATTTTCGAATTTTTTAAATCAAGACTTATCAGATTGCATCCTTTGGTTATTTTTGGATCAGTATTGGGGCTGTTGGCTTTCCTTTTTGATCCATTTAGAAATCAGTCTGAAACTTATGAAACAGGTAAATTGATTTTGATATTTTTAAGTTCTATTCTTCTAATCCCTTTTCCGGTAATGGCAGAACGCTCGTTTAACTTATTTGGTTTAAATGCTCCTGCCTGGTCTTTATTTTGGGAATATGTAGCCAATATATTTTATGCTCTTTTTTTATATAAGCTAAGTCAGCGTTCGTTATTTTTATTAACGATTCTGGCTGCTATCGGAATTTGTTATGCTAGTTATCATGCCGGCGGTTCGTTAATGGGAGGATGGGGTGACGCTAGTTTTTGGGATGGTAGTGCTCGTATTTCGTATTCATTTTTAGCCGGAATGTTGATCTATCGCTCTAATTGGATTATCAAATCAAAACTTGGTTTTGCAGGTTTATCGGTATTGCTTTTGTTTGCTTTATTAATGCCTTTTACAGATTGGAACTGGCTTATGGAACCTATAATTGTATTATTATATTTTCCTTTATTGATTGTTTTAGGAGCGGGAGCTACACTAACAAAAGGGTTGAGAAAGGTCTGTGTCTTCTCCGGTAAAATTTCATATCCTTTATATATGACACACTATATGGTAATTTGGATGTTTTTAAATTATTACACAAAATACAAACCACAGACAAATCAATTGGCTTTTATCATAATTACAGGAACCATTCTTTTGGTTGGATTTGCGTATTTAGTAATGACCTTTTATGATATTCCACTTCGAAAATATTTAACTGATAAAAGAAAGAAGGCTTAATTTTAAAATTAAAATTATTTGGTTTGAAAAAACAACAATAAATTATTCAAAGAGGAAGTAATTATTCTAAAGAAATTTTTGAATAAAAAGTGATTTTGTATTGAAAAAATAGATTTATTTTGTAAGATATTTTTTTAAATTATGAAAACGGAGTTTAGAAAAAATGTTTCGGACTGTATTCTAAATGTTTCCAATTTTAAAATCTAAATTACTTATATTTGTTGACCAAAAAAATAACCAAATAGTGACTCATATCAACAAGTTAAAAATATTTAATGATCCCATTTACGGGTTTATTTCAATCCCGAACGAACTTATTTACGATTTAATTCAACACCCATATTTTCAGCGTTTACGCCGTATTTCGCAAATGGGACTATCGTATTTGGTTTATCCGGGTGCTAATCATACGCGCTTGCACCATGCTTTAGGATGCATGCATTTGATGCAGAAAGCAGTTGAAACACTTCGTTTTAAAGGAGTTGCAATTTCTCAGGAAGAAGAATGCGCTCTATTGATAGCTATTTTATTACATGATATTGGACATGGTCCGTTTTCGCATGCTATGGAAAAAAGTATTGTTGAAGACGTGAATCATGAGGCTATCTCATTATTATTTATGAATCAGCTTAATGAAGAATTTGATGGAAAATTAAGTTTGGCTATTCAGGTTTTTAAAGGTGAATATCATAGAAAATTCATGTTGCAATTGATTTCTAGTCAATTAGATATGGATCGAATGGATTATTTAAAACGTGATAGTTTTTATACCGGAGTTGCAGAAGGAAATGTCAATTCAGAGCGATTGATTCAAATGATGAATGTTGTTGATGGTGTATTAGTTATTGAAGAAAAAGGAATTTATTCAGTAGAAAAATTCTTACTTTCCAGAAGATTAATGTATTGGCAGGCTTATTTGCATAAAACTAGTTTAGTTGCCGAACTAATCTTAATGAAAGTACTAAAAAGAGCAAAAGAACTAACATTAAAAGGAATCTCTCTGCCTTGCAGTGAACCACTTTCTTTTTTTATGAAAAACAAAGTTACTTTAGAAGATTTTGATGCTGAAAAATTAGATTTATTCTCTCAATTGGATGATTTTGATATTATAAGTGCCTTAAAAGCATGGCAAAAGCAAGATGATTTTGTACTTTCTACTTTAAGTAAAATGATCATTAACAGAGATTTATTGAAGATTAAATTGAGTGCCGAGAAGATTCCAATGGAGGAATCGCAATCTATGAAAGAAGAGTTTGCCGAAGAACATCATATTTCGCAATTAGAAGCCGGGTATTTTATTTTTAGAGGAAAAATTAAAAACCAGGCTTATAGCAAAGAGGCTGAACCGATACGAATTTTGAAAAAAGATAAAACAATTGAAGATGTTGTAGAAGCGTCTGATCAGTTGAATTTGAAATCGTTATCTAAATTGGTGACAAAATATTACATCTGTTTTCCAAAACAACTTATCTAAAATTAACATTTAAAATCTATTTTTTATATTTTTGTCGCAATGAAATTTACAGCAGAACAAATAGCAGGAATTTTAGAAGGAGAAGTTGTTGGGAATCCCAATGCCGAAGTTTCCCGACTATCTAAAATCGAAGAAGGCGAGGAAGGATCGCTTACTTTTTTGGCTAATCCCAAATATATCAACTACATATATACTACAAAGGCTTCAGTAACAATTGTGAATGACAGCTTTATACCAGAACAGGAAATTACTACAACCTTAATAAAAGTTGAAGATGCGTATGCGTCTTTTTCTAAGCTTTTACAGTTTTACAATCAGGTAAAGTTGAATAAAAACGGAATAGAAGCCCAGTCTTTTATTTCTGAAGGAACTAAATATGGTGAAAATTTATATTTAGGAAGTTTTAGTTATATAGGACAAAATGTAGTTTTAGGTGATAATGTGAAAATTTATCCCAACAGTTTTATTGGTGATAATGTTGTCATTGGCGACAATGTGTATATTTTTGCCGGAGCTAAAATATATTCAGAAACAGTAATAGGAAATAATTGTACCATTCATTCAGGAACTATAATAGGTGCTGATGGTTTTGGTTTTGTGCCAGATGAAGAAGGTGTATATAGTAAAGTTCCTCAAATTGGGAATGTAATTATAGAAGACAATGTAGATATTGGTGCTAATACTACAATTGACAGAGCTACTCTTGGTTCTACTATTATTAGAAAAGGAGTAAAATTAGACAATCAGATTCAGATTGCACATAATGTAGAAATTGGTAAAAATACTGTAATTGCTGCCCAATCGGGCGTTGCTGGTTCTACAAAAATTGGGGAAAACTGTATGATTGGCGGGCAAGTTGGTATTGCAGGACACTTAATTATAGGGAATAATGTTAGGCTTCAGGCTCAATCAGGAGTAGCAAGAAACATCAAAGATGATGAAATATTGCAAGGAACGCCATCACTTGGATATACTGATTTTAATAAATCATATGTACATTTTAAAAATTTACCCAAAATTGTGTCCGAACTGGATGAATTAAAAAAACAAATAATAAACCCAAAAAATGGAAATAATGGTTAAACAGAAGACCATCAAAAATGAAATTTCACTAACAGGAGTTGGATTACACACTGGAAAAGAAGTTACAATGACTTTTAAACCAGCTCCAATTAATAATGGTTTCACTTTTGTAAGAGTAGATTTGCAAGGTCAGCCAGTGATTGAAGCTGATGCTAATTATGTTGTTAATACACAAAGAGGAACCAATTTAGAAAAATTAGGTGTAAAAATTCAGACTCCAGAGCACGTGCTTGCCGCATTGGTAGGTTGTGATTTGGATAATGTTATCATAGAATTAAATGCTTCAGAACTACCAATTATGGATGGTTCTTCAAAATATTTTGTTGAAGCAATAGAAAAAGCCGGAATCGAAGAACAAGATGCTAAACGTAATGTTTATGTAGTAAAAGAAGTAATTTCTTTTACTGATGAAGCTACAGGTAGTGAAATTCTGGTAATGCCAAGCGATGATTATCAAGTTACTGCAATGGTTGATTTTGGTACTAAAGTATTGGGTACACAAAATGCAACCATGAAAAGCATAGCCGATTTTAAAGAAGAAATTGCTAATTCAAGAACTTTTAGTTTTTTACATGAATTAGAATCTTTATTAGAAAACGGACTAATTAAAGGTGGAGATTTAAATAACGCAATTGTGTATGTAGATAAAGAAATCTCTGATTCTACAATGGAAAATTTAAAGAAAGCTTTTGGTAAAGATAAAATTTCTGTAAAGCCAAACGGTGTTTTAGATAACCTGACTTTACATTATCCAAACGAAGCTGCTCGTCACAAATTATTAGATGTTGTTGGAGACTTAGCTTTAATTGGGGTAAGGATTCAAGGAAAAATTATAGCAAACAAACCAGGTCATTACGTAAATACTCAATTTGCTAAAAAGATTGGAAAAATCATCAAAATTGAGCAAAGAAATCACGTGCCGGTTTATGATTTGAACAAAGAACCTTTGATGGATATTCACAAAATCATGGCGATGTTACCACACCGACCACCATTTTTGTTGATTGACAGAATTATAGAAATGTCTGATCGTCATGTTGTAGGTTTAAAAAACGTAACGATGAATGAGAATTTCTTCGTTGGTCACTTTCCTGAGGCTCCAGTAATGCCGGGAGTTTTAATTGTTGAAGCTATGGCACAAACAGGAGGAATTTTGGTATTAAGCACAGTTCCGGATCCTGAAAATTATTTGACTTATTTTATGAAAATAGATAATGTTAAATTCAAACACAAAGTGTTGCCAGGTGATACATTAATTTTCAAATGCGAACTAATTTCTCCAATCAGAAGAGGAATTTGTCATATGCAGGCAAATGCATACGCAAATGGTAAATTAGTTACTGAGGCAGAATTAATGGCCCAAATTGTAAAAAAACAATAATATTAATGAAAATTATTGTTTACGTTTGTTGCCCAAATTAGACTATTTTAATTTAAAATATAAAACATACAGATGAATCAACCATTAGCATATGTTCATCCTGGCGCTAAAATCGCTAAAAACGTTGTAATTGAACCTTTTACAACAATTCACAATAATGTTATTATTGGTGATGGTACCTGGATTGGTTCAAATGTGACCATTATGGAAGGCGCTCGAATTGGTAAAAATTGTAATATTTTTCCAGGAGCGGTAATTTCTGCAGTGCCACAAGATTTAAAGTTTGGTGGGGAAGATTCTCTTGCCATTATTGGAGATAATTGTACAATTAGAGAGTGTGTTACTATAAATAGAGGTACAGTTGCATCTGGACAAACTATTCTGGGAAACAATTGTTTAGTTATGGCTTATGCACATATTGCACATGATTGTGAAATTGGAAATAATGCCATTATTGTAAACGGAGTTGCTTTGGCAGGTCACGTGGTTGTTGGAAATCATGCAGTAATTGGAGGTTTGGCAGCGATTCATCAATTTATTCACATTGGAGATCACGCTATGATTTCTGGTGGATCTTTGGTTAGAAAAGATGTTCCGCCTTATACAAAAGCTGCTAAAGAACCTTTATCATATGTTGGAATCAATTCAGTTGGTTTAAGAAGAAGAGGTTTTAGCACAGAAAAAATCAGAGAAATTCAGGAAATTTACAGGATTTTATATCAAAAAAACTACAATACTACTCAGGCTTTAAGTATTATTGAAGCAGAAATGGAAGCTACTCCTGAGAGAGATGAAATTTTAGATTTTATCAGAAATTCATCAAGAGGAATTATGAAAGGTTATTCAGGAAACTATTAATTTTAGAGTTTAGATATCTGATTTTAGATTTCTTACTTCATCATTAAAGCACAAATAAATAAAAAATAATAAAATGCAGATTATGGATTCTTTTTTAATCTAAGATCTACATTCAAAAATCTAAAATTAAATAAAATGGCATCTACATCAGATATTAGAAACGGATTGTGTATTAAATTCAATCACGATATTTATAAAATTGTTGAATTTCTTCACGTAAAACCTGGAAAAGGTCCAGCTTTCGTAAGAACAAAATTAAGAAGTTTAACTACAGGAAGAGTACTAGATAATACATTTTCTGCAGGACATAAAATTGATGACGTACGTGTTGAAACGCATAATTATCAATTTTTATATGCCGAAGGAGATGAGTTTCACTTTATGAATACAGAATCTTTTGAGCAAATTTCTTTGAATAAAAATATCTTGGATGCTCCGGGATTATTAAAAGAAGGAACAAGTGTAATGGTTCAGGTAAATACTGAAACTGATTTGCCTTTATCAGTAGATATGCCATCTTCAGTAATTCTTGAAGTAACTTATGCAGAGCCTGGAGTAAAAGGAAATACAGCTACAAATGCAACAAAATCTGCTACGGTAGAAACTGGAGCGTCTGTAAACGTTCCGTTATTCATCAACGAAGGTGATAAAATTAAAATTGATACTGCTTCAGGTTCTTACATGGAGCGTGTAAAAGAGTAATTTTTGATTGGATAATTTG
Organism: Flavobacterium sp. GW821-FHT11G01; assembly: GCF_058808175.1. Lineage (NCBI taxonomy): Bacteria > Pseudomonadati > Bacteroidota > Flavobacteriia > Flavobacteriales > Flavobacteriaceae > Flavobacterium > Flavobacterium sp. GW821-FHT11G01. The sequence continues at coordinate 225,972 of NZ_JBXARK010000004.1, forward strand.
TCAATGAGTCAATTAGAGAATTGATGCATATGCAGAAATTGAATAATTTTTATTTTCTAATTGACACATTTTCTAATTGACACATTCTCTAATTGACAAATTTTCTAATTAAAATATATGAAATTTCCAAAGAGTCATTCTTTACAAGAAATTGCAAATTTGCTTAATTGCGAATTTATTGGTGACCAAAACTTTCCAGTTTTAGGCATGAACGAAATACATGTTGTTGAGCCTGGAGATATTGTTTTTGTTGATCATCCTAAATATTATGACAAAGCTTTGCAATCAGCAGCAACTATTGTTTTAATTAATAAAAAAGTAGATTGCCCCGAAGGTAAAGCACTTTTAATTTCTGATGATCCTTTCAGAGACTTCAACACTTTAACCAGACACTTCAAACCTTTTCAATTTGCAAATGTGGCAATTTCAGCTTCGGCAGAAATTGGAGAAGGTACTGTAATTCAGCCTAATAGTTTTATTGGTAACCATGTTAAAATTGGTAGAAATTGTCTGATACATTCAAATGTTTCTATTTACGATCATACAGTAATTGGAGATAACGTAATTATTCACGCGGGAACAATTTTGGGAGCTGATGCTTTTTATTATAAAAAACGTCCAGACGGTTTCGATCAGTTAATTTCCGGAGGAAGAGTTGTTATTGAAGATAATGTTGGAATTGGTGCACTTTGCACTATTGACAAAGGTGTTACCGGAGATACAACGATTAAAGAAGGAACAAAAATTGACAATCAGGTTCATGTTGGGCATGATACTGTTATTGGAAAAAAATGTTTAATAGCATCGCAAACTGGTATTGCAGGTTGTGTTATTATTGAAGATGAAGTAACAATTTGGGGACAAGTTGGTACAACTAGTGGTATCACAATAGGGGCGAAGGCTGTTATTATGGGACAAACCGGAGTTACTAAATCCGTTGAAGGTGGAAAATCTTATTTTGGTACGCCAATTGAAGAGTCAAGAGAAAAGTTAAAACAATTAGCTAATATCAAAAAGATTCCTGAAATTCTAAATAAATTGAAGTAATATGTCTATAAAAGAATTTGTTCAAAAATTTTATAAGTCGGATGCCTTGATTGATAGTGAAATCATTAAAACCTATTTGCATCCGGATATTATTGTCGAATGGAATAGTAGCAAAGGATTAATTCAGATGGATTACGATTCTATGGTGAATATGGCCAATGAACTTAGTCGTGCATACGTACGTTCGAAAGTTAGAATTAGTCATATTATTGCTGAAGATGATTTGGTTTCAATACGTTATTCTCATTATGTGAAAACGATTGAAAACCCAAGAGAAGAGATGTTATTAGCCCATTTTTCTACAATTTGGCAAATTAAGGATGATAAATTGTATCGCGGTTATCAAATGAGTCAATTTTCTTGATTTTTTTGAAGACAAAAAGATTAAAATACATTACAAAACCTTACTTTTGCATCACAATTTTAAAAACTACATAAAATATATATCATGAGTGTTTTAGTTAATAAAGATTCCAAAATAATTGTTCAAGGATTTACAGGAAGCGAAGGAACTTTCCACGCTTCTCAAATGATTGAGTACGGTACTAATGTTGTTGGTGGTGTTACTCCTGGAAAAGGAGGAACTAGCCATTTAGATCGTCCGGTTTTTAACACAGTAAAAGATGCTGTTGATCAAGCTGGAGCTGATACATCTATCATTTTTGTACCACCAGCTTTTGCTGCTGATGCAATTATGGAAGCTGCTGATGCTGGAATTAAAGTAATTATTGCTATTACAGAAGGAATTCCTGTAGCAGATATGATTAAAGCAAATAATTATGTTAAAGAAAGAAATTCTAGATTAATCGGACCAAACTGTCCAGGTGTTATTACTCCGGGAGAAGCTAAAGTTGGTATTATGCCAGGTTTCGTTTTCAAAAAAGGAACAGTTGGGATCGTTTCTAAATCAGGAACTTTAACTTACGAAGCTGCTGACCAGGTTGTAAAACAAGGTTTAGGAATAACTACAGCTATCGGAATTGGTGGAGATCCAATTATTGGAACTACTACTAAAGAAGCTGTTGAATTGTTAATGAACGATCCGGAAACTGAAATTATCATTATGATTGGTGAAATCGGTGGTCAATTAGAAGCAGATGCTGCTAAATGGGTTAGAGCTGATGGTAACCGTAAACCAGTTGTTGGTTTTATTGCTGGAGAAACTGCTCCTGCCGGTAGAACAATGGGGCACGCAGGTGCTATTGTTGGTGGTTCTGATGATACAGCTGCTGCTAAAAAACAAATTATGAGAGACAACGGAATTCACGTTGTTGATTCACCAGCTGAAATTGGTAAAAAAGTAAAAGAAGTACTTGGATAATCTCCAATATTTAAAATAAAAAATTCCAAAAAAAAGTCTCAATATTGTGTTGAGACTTTTTTACATTTTTAAAATAATTGGGATATAATTTAAAACTTAGCAACTTAGAGACTTAGTTTCTTAGAAGCTTAAAATAAGAAAGATGAGTAAAGAATTAAAAAAGTTTAAAGTAAGCAACAGTTTTACTTTTACGATCGAAGATAGTTTAGAACAAGTTTGCAATGCTCCTGAAGGAGGTGCAGGAATTTTTGTTGTTTATGCTATTGAAGGTGATGCAAAAGAATTAATAATGGTTGCTTCTACAGGAACTGTTCAGAATGATGGAACGTTAAAAAGCAAAAATGGTGGTTTATATGATAAAATCGTAAACGGACACCAATTTGCTAAAACTGGAAGAAAATATTCTTGGCCAGCACAAATGAAATTGGAAAATATTGATGCTTTAGAAGTGGTTTGGTACGAGACTTTTAATGCAGATGTAAAAGCAATCCCAACCGCAGTTGAAGGACAGGTTTTGCAGAATTTCTTAGATGAAAATGCAAAATTACCTAGATGGAATGTAGCTTTCTAGAAAGTTTTTAAATAAAAAATTATCAAAAGCCTTACTAAATATTTAGTAAGGCTTTTTTTTTATGAAATAGATTTTTAATTTACTGATGCTATTTACAAGAATAACATTGGATTTAAATTAATTTATAAAAAAGTTTATAGGTAAAAAAAGACATTAATATAAACGAAGGTAAAATCGTACAAATCATAAAAATATGTTAAAGAAAAAAAATTCTAACATTTGACAGAAGTCCCGTAAAATCTAGGAAAAACACAGTTTATCACATTAAGAAACTGTTTCTTTTATGTAAAAAAATTGGGATTTAAATAATTGCTTTTCTATATTTATCGAACAAAACGAAAGGATAATGTTAAAAAAATAGATTCCTAACATTATGTGAAAAATCTTTTTAAAGAAGCTACCCAAATTATACTATGAAAGCCGCAATTTTACCATTTAATAGTTTTGACGATATTACGCTTTGGAATAATTTAAAAGAAGGTGATGAAAAATCATTCTCTATATTATTTGAAAGATATTATGCTGATTTAGTACGCTATGGAAATTCACTTTCTCCTTTTGAAGAAAAAGTGCAGGATTGCGTTCAGGATGTATTTACAGATATTTGGGTGTATCGAAGTGGATTACAAAGTTCAGTTGTCGTTAAAGCTTATTTATTATCGAGTGTGCGCAAAAGGATTGCTCGTTTATATGAGAGAGACCATATTTTTCGTAAAACTACCAGTACAGATTCCATAGCATTTCTTTTAGAATTTTCGGTAGAGTATGAACTCATTGATGATGATTATGCTACAAAAGAAAAAATCGTTCATTTAAATAAATTACTGAACGAATTACCTTCCCGTCAAAAAGAAGCTTTATACCTTCGTTATCATCAAGGCTTAACTATCGAGCAAATTGCCGAAATGTTGGATGTTAATTATCAATCAGCAAGTAATTTGTTACACCGTGGTTTACTTAGTCTTCGCAAAGATTGGAAAGGTGTTTTTTCATTATTTCTAGTACTATCTTCAAGTAGTTTTTAATTTTATTTCAAAAAAAATAAAAAAAATCACAATTTGGTGAGTATATAATAAGAGTTCTGTCCTCTATGTTTTTGTAACCTCATTTTTAGATGCAAAAACGTAATACATATATCGAAATAGAAGACTTTCTTTCTGACAAATCATTCCAGTCATGGATTTTATTAAAAATTGACGAAGATGGCTGGGAAGAATGGACTTTAGAAAATCGCCAACGTGCTAAGTTAGTAGAAGATGCCAGACATTTGCTGTTGGCAATGAAAGTTCCTGAAACGGAATTATCTTCTTCAGATATCCATAAAGCGTTACAAGCTACCTGGATAAAAATCGAAGAAAAAGAAAATCAAATTAATTTTATTGAAAACTCACGAGTAAATTTCTTTAGAAGACATCTTCTAACAGGAATTGCTGCAAGTTTAATGTTTTTTTTAATGTCAGTTTGGTTTTATAAAAATCATTTCAATACAGATAATGTTGTTACTTACAAAGAGTTAATCGATGAAAATAGTGAAGGTTTAGTTGAACAGACTAATAATTCTAGTAAACCGCAAATTATCACATTGTCTGATGGTAGTTCGGTTTTATTACAGCCCAATAGTAAATTAAGTTACCCTAAAATCTTTACCGGAAACGAAAGAAAGGTTTATTTATCCGGCGAAGGTTTCTTTGAAATTAGTAAAAATCCAAAAAAACCTTTTTACGTTTATGCAAACGAGATAGTTACAAAGGTAGTTGGAACTAGTTTTAGAATAAAAGCTTATTCTGATCAGCCTGACGTTGAAGTTCTTGTTCGCACCGGTAAAGTTAAGGTAAAGTCAAATGATTTGGTGGCAAAATCAAATCAGGAAGAAGTGGTTCTGCTTCCTAATCAGGCACTTCGGTTTTTAAGAAGTGATTTGAAATTCAATAAAATAACAAATATTACTCAAGATGAGGCTTTAGTAAAAAGTGTTGGTAATATTGAACAGTTAAGCTTTGAGTTTACGGATATTCCGGTTTCGCAAATTTTTGAAACAATAGAGCAAGCTTATTTAGTCGATATTGATTATCCTAAAAACAAACTTAAAGATTGCCATCTTACTACTTCGTTGAGTGATCAGCCTTTGACAGAAAAGCTAAAAATTGTCTGTAAAAGTATTGGAACTAATACCAATTTTGAGATGAATGGAAATCAAATCACGATTACATCAGAAGGTTGCAATTAGTCTTTTCTCTATAACTGTAATTATAAAGATAAGCTTAGAAAATAAAATGTAAAACCAAATAAAATAAAATTAACCAAACCAGAAATTCACATTTATTGCCTATGTAAAAACCAAAATGCAAAAAAAAAGTGCCGAAATGCTGTAACATTATCGACACTTAATAAAGTTGAATTCCTCTCTGTAAAGAGCAATTCAATACGTTTCTTAAAATACACGCGAATAGTATTAATCAAAACAAACCAAAATTATGAAAAAACCAGTTGTTAAACAACGATTACTCCATCGAATCATGAAAATAACGCTATTTCAGTTTGTCTTAGCACTTGTGTTTTCAAGTGTTACCATGGCAAACAGTGTGAATGGACAAAGAAAACTAGATACAAAAGTCACAATTACAGTTGCAAATTTAACTTTAGACAATGCTTTGTCTAAAATTGAAAAATCTGCACATGTGAAATTTTCTTATAATTCAAGACTGCCACAATTAAATCAAAAGGTAAGTATCGAGGCAAATGAAGAAACTTTGTCAAGTATCCTTAACCGAATTTTAGTGCCTTTTAATATTACTTACTCAGAAGTTAGTAATCAGATTATTTTGCAAAAAAATATAGTTACAGATCCTTTTTCTAGTGCAATAAATCACGATTCATTATTTGAAATATTGGCTGCAGGTCCTATTATTAAAGGAAAAGTTACCGATCCTAGTGGAGTGCCTTTGCCTGGAGCAACAGTGTTAGCTAAAGGAACTAAAATTGCCGTCTTAACAGATTTTGACGGGAACTTTTCTATAGAAATGCCTGCCAATAGTAATGCATTAGTCATTTCTTATGTTGGAATGGAAACGAAAGAGATTGGTATCGAAAACACTTCTCCAACAATTATTTTAAATGAAGCCGGCCAAAATCTTAAAGAAGTTATAGTAACAACAGGTTACGAAAAAACTTCAAAAAGAACTTTTACAGGAGCGATTAGTAAAATTTCAGGAGCAGAGTTAAAAGTTGATGGAGTAGTAGATGTGAGCAGAATGATTGAAGGAAAAGCGGCTGGAGTTACGGTACAAAATGTTACAGGAACTTTTGGTACTGCTCCTAAAATTACAGTTCGTGGATCATCTTCTATTTTTGGAGATACCAAACCATTATGGGTAATTGATGGTGTTGTTCAGGAAGATATTATTAATATTTCTTTTGCAGACTTAGCTTCTGGTAACTCAGAAACTTTATTGAGTTCATCAGTTGCAGGTTTAAATGCTAACGATATTCAAAGTATTGAAATCCTTAAAGATGCTTCGGCAACTTCTATTTATGGTTCAAGATCTTTAAATGGAGTTGTGGTTGTAACTACCAAACAAGGACGTAGAGATGCACCTTTAAAAGTAACTTATACAGGGGAGAATACTGTAAGAACAGTTCCAAGTTATACACAATATGATATTTTAAATTCTCAGGAATCAATGAGTATTTTAAAAGAAATGGAGCAAAAAGGATTTCTTGATGTACCATCAACTCTTCAAGGTCGTTACGGTGGTGTTTACAACATTTTGAGTAGAGCTATCAATACCTATGTGCCGGAAACAGGTGGTTATTTAGTAAATAATGATCCTGTGAGCAGAAATAATTTTTTAAGAAAATATGAATTAGCCAATACAGATTGGTTTGGTGTTTTGTTCAGACCATCTATTACACAAAACCATTCGTTGAGCTTTTCTGGTGGAGGAAAAAATAATACGTTTTACGCTTCATTAGGTTATTATACTGATCCGGGATGGACTATTGCAGACAATGTGAAACAATTATCATCAAACATAAAAGGAACATTTTACATAAATGACAGATTGAATCTTACGTTATCTACATTAGCATCTGTGCGTGATCAGGAAGCTCCTGGAACTTATGAAAGTCAACAAGATGTTGTATTTGGTAACGTAACGAGAGATTTTGATATTAACCCGTTTAACTATGTTTTAAGCACAAGCAGAACGTTAAGACCTTACGATGAATCTGGTAATTTAGAATATTACAGAAACAACTGGGCTCCAATGAACATTATAAACGAATTAGAAAATAATGTTTTAGAAATTAAAGTAAAAGACATTCGTTTTCAATTGGATTTAGATTATAAAATCAATAAAAATTTAACCTACAATCTTACAGGTTCTGCAAGATATGCCAATACATCAAGAGAGCATAAAATTTATGAAAATTCTAATGTAGTAGGAGCTTATAGAGCAGGAACAGAATATGGTGTAGATGGTGTAAATACAACGGTTAGAAACGCTAATATCTTTTTATACAAAGATCCGGACGATTTAACAGCACCAGCAATTTCAGTATTGCCGAATGGAGGATTTTTGAGAAAATTTACAAATGATTTGACTTCTTATAACATCAGAAATAGTGTTACTTATAGAAATACGCTTAACGATGTACATGAATTAGAAGGTTTCTTTGGTACTGAACTTAGATCTCTGGATAGAAACAGCGACAATTTTACTGCTGCCGGACTTCAATATGACAGAGGGCTTACAGCTTTTACAGATCCTAGAATTATTGAAAAAATTATCAATGAAGGAAATTCTTATTATGGTTTTGCAGCTGAAAGAGAAAGAACAGTTGGTTTTTTTGGAAAAGTAGGGTATACATATGATCGTCGTTATACAGGATCAATCACGGGGCGTTATGATGGCTCAAACAGACAAGGAAATAGTGGTTCATCAAGATGGTTACCAACTTATACTTTTAGTGGTAAATGGAATGTTGCTGAAGAAGATTTCATGAAAAACTCAGGAACTATAAATAATTTAGCACTTAGAGCTTCTTACGGACTGACTGCTACTGCTGGTCCCGCAACCAACTCATTGGCTATTTATAAAAGTTATATTACAGATCGTTTAGGACTTTCTGACAGAGAAACTGGGATTGAAATTGATCAATTGCAAAACTCTGATTTGACTTGGGAAAAACAATTTGAAACCAATATTGGAGTAGATTTAGGAATGTTCAATAACAGAATCCAGTTTACAACAGATGTTTACAGCCGTAAAGCATTTGATTTAGTTGATTATGTTGTGACTTCAGGAATTGGAGGACAAAAAATCAAACAAGGAAATAATGCCAACATGGAAACGAAAGGTCTTGAGGTTGCTTTTACAACTCAAAACATTATAACAAATAGTTTTAAATGGTCGACAACGCTTAACTTTTCGGTTTTTAATCAGGAAATCACAAAACTTGAAAACCAACCTTCAGCATTTGATTTAGTTGATGGAAATGGAGGAAATGCTATTGGTCATCCAAGAAATTCAATTTATTCATACCAGTTTACAGGTTTGAATAATCAAGGTTTGCCAACTTTTATTATGCAGGATGGTGAAGATGATAACGTTACCGGCGCTAATTTTCAGGATACAGAAAATGTTACTGATTATTTGAAATATGAAGGTTCTATTGAGCCAAATAAATCGATTGGTTTAGCTAACACTTTTACCTATAAAAGCTGGTCATTGTATGTGTTTATTGTAGGTTCTGGCGGAAATAAGGTACGTTTAAATCCTGCTTTTAGCAGCCAATATGATGATTTGACTGTATTTACAAAAGATTTTACAAATCGTTGGATAAATCCTGGTGATGAGGAGTTTACAAATGTTCCTGTAATTGCTGACAAACGATTAATTACAAATTATGACGGTGTTAATACTCTTGGACGTGCTTATAATACTTACAATTATTCTGATGTGAGAATTGCAGATGGAGATTTTGTGAGATTGAAAAACGTTTCCCTAAGCTGGGAATTCCCAAATGATTTCAAGAAAAAATTAGGACTAAGTACTTTTACATTAAAAGGTTCTTCAGTTAATCCTTGGTTGATTTATTCTGACAAGAGGTTAAACGGACAGGATCCTGAATTTCGTAATACTGGAGGTGTCGCTTTTCCAATCACAACTCAGTACAGTTTTTCTATGAACCTTTCATTCTAATATAATTGATTATGAAAAATATAAAATATATAAAAATAACTACAGCTTTTTTACTACTTATAAGTATCAGTAGCTGTGATGATTTCCTTTCGGAAATACCTGATAACAGAACTCAAATCGATACACCTGAAAAAATTTCAGAATTATTAGTATATGCTTATCCTTTAGCTTCTTATATGGATTTAGCCGAAACTATGTCTGACAATGTTGGTGATGGAGAACTAGGGTCAGTAACGATAAAAAATGAGCAAAGCTATAACTGGGAAATGCATGATGAAACCAATATTGATACGGAAGCGTATTATTGGGATGCATGTTACAGAGCAATTGCACATGCTAATGAGGCTTTGGCATCAATTAATGAATTGGGTAATCCTGCAACATTAAATCCACAAAAAGGTGAGGCATTACTGGCAAGAGCATATTCTCATTTTATGTTGGTTTCGTTTTGGTCTAATCGTTACAATCCGGCAACTGCTCCAACAGATTTGGGAATTCCGTATGTTACGGAACCAGAAACGCAATTGTTGAAAAAATACACAAGAAATAGTGTAAAAGAAGTGTTTGATTTTATTCAAAAGGATATTGAAGAAGGTTTGAAATATGTAACCAATGACTATAAAGAACCTAAATTTCATTTTAATAAAGATGCCGCTAAAGCTTTTGCAAGCCGTTTTTATTTAGTAAAAGGAGATTGGGATAAAGTACTTGAAGTTTCTGAAAGCCTTGGTTCTAAACCAGTAGGTAAACTAAAAGATTATGCGACTTTATCAAGTCTCGCACCGGATATTCAATTCATTGAGTACGGAAAATCATCATATGCTGCCAATTTATTGATTGGCTCTCCAAATACATTACTTGGCAGATCAGCAAGTACTAACAATTTTTATTTATCAGATGATAAACAAACAGAACTTTTTAGAAGTCAAACTAATCCGTTTGGTAAAACTTGGTTATATGATTTTTATACTTATAATAGTAGTAGAACGCTTTTTACACCAAAATTTGAGGAGTATTTTAAATATACAAATCTAACCGCCAATATTGGAGAAGCGTATGTAGGAGTAGTGCTTTTATCTAATGATGAGTTTTATTTAAACCGCATTGAAGCACTTGTTATGAAAGGTAGAATTGCAGAAGCTAATACTGAATTAGAATACTTTTTAGGAACAAGAACAACTAGTTATAATCCGACAACAGATAAATTGACAGAGGCAAGAGTAACAACAATGTATCCTGTTATTGCTAATGAATTCACTCCATATTACACCATGACACCAGTACAAACTTCGTATGTTAAAGCTATTGCCGAGGCCAGAAGAAGAGATTTTGTTCATGAAGGATTAAGATGGTTAGATGTGAAACGTTTTAATATCGTGGTTACTCACCCAACTTTCGGAAAACCAACGAATGTTTTGGTTAAAGATGACAAGCGTAGAGCAATGCAAATTCCTCTTAGTGCATCTAATAATGGCGTTGAAAAAAATCCTAGATAAATTTTTAATTAAAATTTTAGAAATTATGAAAATATTAAAACAATATAAAACAATAATATTTGTAGCTGGGGTTTTGACTTTTGGAGCGTGCGCGCACGAAGATCGACCAGGTGATAGTCAACTTGATTATTCACAGCCTCAAAAAACAACCTTAGATAACTGGATTACGACAAATTATCTGGTACCGTATAACATTAATGCACAATACAAGTGGAATCAGAATACGGTTGACAATAACAGATTTTTATTTCCTCCAATGATTTCAAGCGTACAACCTGCATTAGATGTTGTAAAACAAATATGGCTGGATAGTTATAGTACCGTTGGTGGTTCTGATTTCGTGAAAAAAATTGCACCAAGAGAAATTGTTTTGGTTGGAGGAGTAAATTCCAATACAAACGGTACAAGAACTTTAGGAATTGCAGATTCAGGACAAAGAATTACACTTTTTGAAGTTGATTATTTAGACAAAACAAATCGTGCTAATGTTACAGAGTTTATTCATACTATTCAACACGAATATGTGCATATTCTAAATCAAAATAAACCTTTTGATGAGCAAGCCTGGCAAAAAATAAGTCCTGGAGATTATACCGGAACATGGCATTTAGAAGAACTTGAAGATTCCAGAAATTTAGGTTTTGTAACCAATTACGCCAGAAATAATATTATTGAAGATTTTGCTGAAACAGCCTCGACAATATTAACAAGTTCAAAAGCAGAATATGCAATGTTACTTGCCAGTATTACAGAAGAAAGTGGAAGACAAAAAGTGAAACAAAAAGAAGCGCTTGTTGTACAGTATTATAAAGATGCTTTTAATATTGATTTTTATGCTTTGAGAGATCAGGCAGAAAAAAACACAAACAATGTTATCAATAATTAAGCCCGGCAATTATAATTTAAAAGATAAATATTATGAAACCAAAAAATATATTTAAGTACCTGATGGTTGCTTTTTTGGCAATACATTTACTTGGCTCATGCTCAAGCGATACTGAGGCAGAGCCAAAATTCGATAAAACTCCGGTAGAGCGTTTAAATGAGCAAAAAAGCGAATTAAATACGGCATTACTCTCATCAGAATTTGGATGGAAAGCTGTTTATTTTACAGATGACACACAATTAGGAGGTTACACGCATTTGTTTAAATTTTCTGCTGATGGAAAAGTGCAAATGGCATCAGATTTTGATGATGATACAGCAACGTATGAAAGTACTTACAGCGTTGTTTTAGGGAGTACCGTTAGTTTATTATTTGACACGTATAACAGAATTCATCTTTTGTCAGATTCAAATAGTTTTCCAACCACTGCGTTAAGAGGAAAAGGATATTTGGGTGATTTTCAGTTTTTATATTATGGACAAGAAAACGGAGATATTCTTTTTAAAAGCAATAGATTAGTTAGAGAAGTACGTTTTGTAAAAGCAACCGCTAAGGATTGGGCAGATTTGCCTAAAAACCTGGTGATGGAACAAAATGTAATTGGAGGAGCAGGCAGACCACTATTTAGATTGCTTGAAACCAATGACGGAACAGCTACTCATATTTATGATTTTTCTTTTAGTCCGGCATCTCGTTTTGCAATATCAAAATCTATCGATGCTGGATCTTCGGAAGTTATTGATATGGGGGTAGGTTATAATCCAACCGGTATTGTAGTTAGCCCAGCCGTAGAAATTGCTGGACAAAAACTAACTAGTTTTGTATACAATGATGCTGATGGAAGTTTCAAAGCAACGGGTACAAATGGTGTAAGTGCCACTATAAAATACTCGTCTAAACCGCTTGTTCTAACAGATGATTATAAATTATTGTTACCCGGCAGTGCCAATAATGTTTATGCTTATATCTATAGTATTACAAAACCAGAACCAGCAAATTCTGCTTTATTCCTATCTTTATTAGCAAATGCAGAGGCATTAGCAGGTACAGGTGTAATGATTCAGAGAATACAACCATGGTTTAACAATCCTGACGGAACGAGTTATATAGAATATAGATTTGCTGCTGTTTCAAACCCAGCTGTAGTAATTGCCAGAAGATACCATTATTTCACTATACAAAGTAATGCAACAAATAAAACAGTTACTTTAGTTCCGGGAGTTTGGAAATCAACTGCAACTGCAGCAGCCCCAGCAATAGCAACGCCATCTTTCTTAAAAGCACTTGACGACGAATTTATGAATCCTCAGGGGCTTTATTTTGCTAAAACGCCGGTTTCAGGTTATACAGCTTATACATTTACGAGTACAACAACACCTTTTAGAATGGTTGCATACTCATTTCAGTAATCAATAATTTTAGTTTTGTTTTTAATTTTGGAAAAAGCAGCTCTTTTGAGCTGCTTTTTTGAAAAAACTTTTTAATATGATGACGAAAAAACATATAACACCAATAAAAATTGTTTTCTTTTTATGGGCTCTTATACTTATTGCGATGACAGGATTTTATCCCGAATATAAAACATATTACTTGTGGATTTCCCTAATAGTAATCATTCCGGTAATTATTATCGATCTATTAAAGCAACGAAGAGAAGACAAACTCAATGATACAAAACAGTTTCAATCATCAATTTATAGAATGCTTATTATGGCGTTAATGTTATTAGTTTTTTTTCTCATAACAAAGCAAAATTATATCTAAAAATTTAGTTTTATTTTTATTTTGAAGAAGGAGCAGCTCAATTTTTGAGCTGCTTTTTTGATTTTGTTTAATCCATAAATAATACTAATATTTTGTAATGTTGAAAGGTTATTGCGATTGTTATTTTTTTAAAAAGGGAATTATCATATATTTGACAAGTCATTCTTAGCAGGAATAGCTACAAATAAATATTAAAATTAATTTTGAATATGAAATTACTAGAAGGAAAAGTTGCCATTATTACGGGCGCTAGTCGTGGAATTGGAAAAGGAATTGCTGAAGTTTTTGCTAAACATGGAGCAAATGTTGCTTTTACTTATAGCTCATCTGCTGCTTCTGCAGAGGCTTTAGAAGCTGAATTGAACGCTTTAGGAGTTAAAGCAAAAGGATACCAATCGAATGCGGCCGATTTTAATGAAGCGCAAACTTTTGTTGATGCTGTTTTGGCTGATTTCGGAACGGTTGACATCTTAATTAACAACGCTGGTATTACAAAAGATAATTTATTGATGCGTATGTCAGAAGCTGATTTTGATCAGGTTATTGATGTAAACTTAAAGTCAGTATTTAATATGACGAAAGCAATTCAAAAAACTTTCTTAAAACAGCGTTCAGGTTCTATTATTAATATTAGTTCTGTAGTTGGAGTTTCAGGAAATGCTGGTCAAACGAATTATGCAGCCTCTAAGGCTGGTGCAATTGGTTTTACAAAATCTGTGGCTTTAGAGTTAGGTTCTCGTAATATTCGTTGTAATGCAATCGCGCCAGGTTTTATCGAAACAGAAATGACTGCAAAATTACATGAAGATGTAGTAAAAGGATGGAGAGACGGAATTCCGTTGAAACGTGGTGGAACTACTGAAGATGTTGCAAACGCATGTCTTTTCTTAGCTTCAGATATGAGTGCCTATGTTACAGGACAAGTTCTTAATGTTTGTGGAGGAATGTTGACCTAAGAAAGTTTTCAGTGTTCAGTTTTTAGTATTCAGTTTACTGATTTTAAAATTCTGGCCACTAAAATTCGACCATTTAAAAAACTGATCACTAAAAACTGATCACTAAAAACTGATTACTGAACACTAATTATATATGACAACAAATACGATTCTATTATTATTGCTTTCTTTAGTAATAGCGGGCGGTTTGTCGTATTTTCAATATTATTTTAAAGCCAAAAACAAATCCAATGTGATTGTGTTTTTGGCTTTTTTACGTTTTCTGGCTATTTTCGGATTATTGGTTTTATTAATAAATCCGATTGTTTCAAAAAATTCGCTTGAAATAACAAAAACACCACTAGCCATTGCGGTTGATAATTCGAGTTCTATTGTTACTTTAAAATCAGACAAAAAGGTTGCCGAATTATATCAAAAAATAATTTCAAATCCTGCACTTCAGGAGAAATTTGAAATCCAGTCTTATCAATTTGATGCCGATTTTAAACCTTCAGATAAATTTGATTTCAAAGGAAAACAAACTAATCTCGATGAAGTTGCCAAGAATTTAAAAAGCATCAATAAAAACCTGATTTTCCCGACAGTTATAATTACAGATGGAAATCAAACTACAGGAAACGATTATGTATATCGATTTGATCCTGTCAATAAAGTTTATCCTTTGGTTGTGGGAGATACAACTACTTTTTTTGATTTAAAAATCAATCAGCTTAACGTAAACAAATACGCTTTTCATAAAAATAAATTCCCGGTTGAAGTTTTTCTGCAATATGCCGGAGACAAAGCTACAAATGCCGATTTTACAATTTCGCAAGGAAGTTCAGTAGTTGCAAAAGAAAAAATTTCTTTTTCACCTTCTAAAAAAACAGCAACAATAAATTTGCTTTTGCCTGCTGATAAAGTAGGTTTGCAAATTTTTAAAGCAACTATTTCTTCAAATGCAAAAGAGAAAAACAGCTACAATAATATAAAGAATTTTGCAGTTGAAGTAATTGATCAAAAGTCAACAATTGCAATTGTTTCGTCTATAAATCATCCTGATATTGCATCGTTAAAGCGCTCTATAGAAGTTAATGCGCAACGTAAAGTAATTTTGGTTAAACCAAATGATATCAATTCATTGCAAGATGTTTCTGTTTTGGTTTTATATCAGCCAACAACAGCTTTTAAAGCAATATTTGATAATAATAAACTAGCCGGAAGAAATACTTTTATCATTACCGGTAACAACACTGATTTTAATTTTCTAAACCAACAGCAAAACAATTTGGTTTTTAAAATGAGCGGACAAAGAGAAGATTATTTGTCTGAATTTCAATCTCAGTTTAATTTGTTTGCGATTGAGGATTTTGGTTTTGAAAATTTCCCTCCTTTGCAAAATTTATTCGGAACTATTTCAACTAACGGAAATGTATCTGTTTTGCTTTCTTCCAAAATTAGAAATGTAGCAACAAATGCTCCTTTATTGGCTTTCGCCGAAAATCAAGGCAAAAGAACGGCTTTTTTATTAGGAGAAAATAGCTGGAAATGGCGTTTACAAAGCCATATCGACAACCAGTCATTTGAAAAATATGATGTTTTCATAGATAAGATTATTCAATATTTAGCTTCAACAAATTCAAAAAAATCTTTGGTGGTAACGCATGAAAGCTTTTATAATTCGGGGGAAGCTATTGCAATCAATGCGCAATATTTCAACAAAAACTATGAGTTTGACGAAAAAGCAAGATTGACGATTACTGTTACAAATGCCGAAACCAAACAAAGCAAAAATTACGATTTATTAAAAGGAAATAATTCTTTCTCAGTAAACCTTGACGGATTAACAGCTGGAAAATATAATTTTTCAGTAAAAGAACTAAATTCTAACACTTCGTACTCAAGTCATTTTGAAATTTTGGATTTTGATATCGAAAAGCAATTTGTAAATCCGGATGTTTTAAAGTTGAAACAATTGGCATTACAAACCAACGGAAAAGCTTTTTTCGAAAATCAGGCAGATGATTTAATCAATACTCTTTTAGAAAACAAAGAATACAAATCGATCGAAAAAAATGTTTCGACTAAAACGCCTCTGATTGATTGGGTTTGGTTATTGATTTTGATTGCAGCTTTATTGACGACGGAGTGGTTTGTGAGAAAGTATAACGGATTGTTGTAATTTTAGTCTGTTTTCCTCAGTGAAACTTTGCGAAAGCTCTGTGAATCTCTGTGAAATAATTATAACACAAAGATTCTCAAAGACATCACAGAGATTCACAAAGAATTTAAAATAATTAAACATGGACTTTAGGCTAAAAGTATTCTACACCGTTGCACTCCGCTTAAACTTTACTAAAGCGGCAACAGAATTATACATTTCCCAGCCTGCAGTTTCTAAACACATTCAAGAACTCGAAGAAACCTATAAAACCAAACTGTTTGAACGAAACGGTTCTAAAATTGCTTTAACTCCGGCAGGAGAAATTCTTTTAAAACATACCAAAAATATCTTTGAAATTTATAGGGAAATCGATTTTGATATGAGTTCTTTTATCAAGGATCGACAGGGTTTGTTACGTTTAGGAGCGAGTACTACCATTTCTCAATATATTATTTCGCCGGTTTTAGCGCGTTTTCATCAAAAGCAAAAAGATATAAAAGTCAATTTGCTGAACGGAAATACAGAACAAATTGAGAATGCCTTAATCAACAAAGAAATCGAAATTGGAATTGTTGAAGGGCAATCTAAAAATCAATCTATTAAATACATACCGTTTTTAAAAGATGAATTGGTTTTGGTTTGTAATACCAAAAATCCGTTGGTCAAGCAGAATAAAATTTCATTAGAAGATTTAAAAGTAATGAAATTTATAACCCGTGAAAGAGGTTCTGGAACACTTGAAGTTATTGAATATGCTCTAAAACAACTAAATGTAAAATTAACGGATTTACAAATCGAAATGCAATTGGGAAGTACAGAAAGCATAAAGTCATATTTGCTAAATTCAGATTGTTTTGCTTTTATGTCAATACACGCGGTAAGTAATGAGTTGAAAAATAATGAATTGATTGTTTTAGATGTGGAGAATTTATCTGTCGAAAGATACTTTTATATCATCACTTTAGTCGGAAAATCAGATTCTTTATCAGAACTCTTTATTCAGAATTTATCATCTTATTATAATTTAAAGTTATAATCAATTGTATTTTACGATTGGTGTTTTCAACATATATAGCAGACCTTTGTATAATAATTATCAAATAGTCTATTTTGAAAACGAAGCAACATTCTGAAATCCATTTATTCGAAGTGAATCTTTATTTCCAGCAAGCCGTTTTTGCATTAATAATTGCATTGTGCCTATTCTCGCTTATTTCTCCACCCATTGCTTTGTTATTGGGAGTTTTGACTGTAAATGTTTTCGGAAATCCATTTGTAGCATTCAATAATAAAGCTATTACTTTTTTATTGCAATTTTCAGTTGTTGGTTTAGGTTTCGGAATGAATGCGACATCAGCAATCTCGGCTGGAAAAGAAGGTTTGCTATTAACTATTTTCTCTATTTTCAGCACTTTAATTTTTGGAACTTTATTAGGGAAATGGCTTAAAACAGGTAAAAAAACATCACATTTAATTTCGTGCGGAACAGCAATTTGTGGAGGAAGTGCTATTGCAGCGATTTCTCCCGTAATTAAATCAAACGAAAATCAGACTTCAATTGCTTTGGGCGTAATTTTCATTCTGAATTCAATTGCTCTGTTCGTTTTTCCGTTTATCGGACATCAGCTTGATTTATCTCAGAAAGATTTTGGTTTGTGGTGCGCTATTGCCATTCACGATACCAGTTCAGTAGTTGGTGCTGCCAACAAATATGGGGAAGAAGCATTGCAAGTTGCAACAACAGTAAAATTAGCAAGAGCATTATGGATTATTCCAATTTCACTTTTAACCGCATTTCTTTTCAATAAAAAATCGCAAAGTGACACAGCAAAAATCAAAATTCCATATTTTATCGGATTTTTTATTCTGGCAATGCTTTTTAATACTTACGTACCTGCTACTGTTTCGCCACATATCGTAGGTATTGCGAAAATCGGTTTAACAATAACTTTATTTTTAATAGGTTCGACTTTAAACTTTACAACATTAAAATCAGTAGGAATGAAGCCGTTATTACAAGGAGTTTTTCTTTGGATTTTTATTGCCGGTCTCGGCTTGGTATCCGTTATTTATTTAGTATGATCGTTATTTTACATTTGAAAATTTTACAACTGCTTTACCAGTCGTTTTGTAGTATTTTCCAATAAACGCGTATCGTTTTTCGATCTCAAAGTCAAATTGCTTTTTTGTTTTAGCCATTGATGCTATTTCATCTGGCAAATTTACTTCGAATTCATCATCAGCTTTCGCTTTTCTGTAAGAGCCCTTTGTTTTGATAATAATATCTCTGAAATACTTTTTAGTACCATCATCAACAACGGAATAAGAGCTTGACCATGTTGTGTTTTCAATATTTGTAAGCTGATAATAATTGACCTCCATTATTGGCTGATATTTACCATCAAAACCTGCAACCAGATAAAGATAACCCTCAAACGGACCGCCACCTCCGCCGTTTACATGCAATAAAGTAAAAGCATATTGATCTTCTCCAATTTGTAAAAGTTTTGGAGTAGGGCATTGCGCAAATGCGCCAAACGCAGCAACAGCCGGCTGAAAAGATTTCATTTCCCAACTATTTCCATTTTTATTGAATTTGGCCAGACCCAATAAACCACCGGAAAAACGACCGGTTTGTAAACCATCTTCATCATAAACAGAATGATTAAATGCTAAAATTTTGAACTGATTTCCTTTTGAATCCGAATAATCTATGCTGGTAATAACTCTGGAAGCAACTCCTTCTTTATAAGGAAATAATTGATCTCCTTCTGTTCCATTAACATCAGTGTAGGCAACAGTTTTGCAGGTTTTACAGTTCCAGCTTGTAAAAGTATTATGATCAGAAAGATTATACGATTTACCCGGAAATAATTTTTGTAGTGTTTTTGCCTCATTAAAAGGATCAGAAACTTTTAATGTTCTTTTGGTATTGAGAATAGTATCGTTAACATTTTTTAGCTGTACAATATCTTGTGCTGTACAAATTGAAGTAAAAATAAACAGGAAAATAGTTGAACAAATTAGGCACATATAATTAAGTTTTGAGGCAAAAATAAGAATAAAATTACAAAGAAAGTTTTAATTAAACTTATAGTAATTATAAGGGTAAAACTTGAAAGAAAATTAAATTAACATAATCTTTATCTGTTTACTTTTGAATTATCTTTAAATGAGATAAATTTGCCCTTCAAACAAATTTACAAAATGAAAACATTTAAAATCAAGCCAAGACTAATCGCCTTTTTTGCATTAGGAATTGGATTTTTGACCTTGTCATGGGGAATCGTTGGTCACGAACGTATTAATAAAGCCGCAGTAATGGCTTTGCCTCAACCATTACAAATATTCTTCTATAATCATATTGATTTTATTACACAAGAAGCTTCTGTACCGGACATTCGTAAATATGCTTTAAAATACAAAGATGAAAATCCAAGACATTATATGGATTTGGAAAATTTTGCCGGCCCAATTGATAGTTTACCTAAAACTCTGGAAGAAGCAACAAAAAAATATGACGCTAAATTTTTGAATGACAATGGAGTTTTGCCTTGGTTTATTGAAGATATCATGACCAAATTAACTAAAGCCTTCAAAGACAAAAACAGAGCCGAAATTCTATTTCTTGCTGCTGATTTAGGACATTATGTTGGTGATGCGCATATGCCATTGCATACTTCTGCAAATCATGACGGACAATTAAGCGATCAAAAAGGAATTCACTCGCTTTGGGAAAGCAGATTACCTGAATTATTTGCTAAAAATTATAAGCTAAATGTTCCGCAGGCGCATTATTATGAAGATGTTCATAAAGCAACCTGGGATATCATTAAGGATACACACAGTTTAGTTAAGCCTTTATTGGATGTAGATAAAAAACTAAGAACTTCAACTCCTGAAAATAAAACTTTTGTTCTGGATGCTGATGGTAAAGTATTGAAAAGCAAATACAATACAGCTGTTTTTTCTGATGAATACGCTAAGAAATTGCATGAAGAATTAAATGGAATGGTTGAAAGTCAGATGAGAAAAGCTATTGAGGCAACTGCAAGTTTTTGGTATACTGCCTGGGTAAATGCAGGAAAACCTGATTTAAGCGATTTAGATTCACCAGCAGTTACACAAAGAAATTATCAATTTTTAAAAGATGATTTAAAACTATATCAAAGCGGAAATCTTTTCGGAATGAAAAATCAAAATGATTAAATTTTATTTCAATTTTGAAAACTAAATAAAAACGCCTCAATTCAATAGAACTGAGGCGTTTTTTTTATGATTCCCTTGCGAACTTAGTGTAAAATCATTGCTTACTTTGCGGTTAAATATGAAACATAAAACCTTGAAACATAAAACCTTGAAACATGAAACCTGAAACAAATAATTCTATTTCTGATATTTCTTTTCCTTTAACATATCTGAAGCCGTCTGATAAAACGAAATTGTTTCATTTATCAAATCAGTTCTTTCTGTTTTTAAAGGGATTTCATCATAGTAAATTTGATATTCAGGAGCAACTCCTGATTTTGGATTCAATTTTAATTCAAATTGTTTTACGGTTTGTTTTGGAGATAAAATCGTCAAAACATTATCTTTTATCAAGCCTAAATCCTGATAAGTAGCGATAAAAGCTCTTGGTTTGTAGTCTTGTTTTAAAACATCCTGACCAAAAAATTTGCTTTGATAATCAAAATGTAATAGTCCGAAAAGCGTTGGCATTAAATCAATTTGAGACATTAATTTAGTGCATTTTGCAGCTTTGCCTGTAGGATCATAAATGAAAGCCGGAATTCTATATTTATCAAGTGGCAATTGTGTTTTTCCGGCACTCGAAGCACAATGATCAGCGACAATTACAAATACTGTATTCTGGAACCACGATTGTTTACGCGCCATTTCAAAGAATTTTCGCAATGAATAATCCGTATATTTTACACCACCATCTCGAGATTTTATGTCACCTGGAATATCAATTTTATTGTTTGGATAAGTAAAAGGTCTGTGATTACTTACCGTCATAATATGATTGAAAAAAGGCTTGTTTTGACTTGCTTCAGTATTCATAACCTTTATGGCTTTGTTATACATGTCTTCATCACAAACGCCCCAAACATTTGAAAATGTGATTTCTTCAGGAGAAAAACTGGATTTATCTACAATTTGATAACCGTTTCCGGAATAGAAATCCTGCATATTATCAAAAAAAGCATCTCCTCCGTACATGAATTTTACATTGTAACCTTTTTGTTTAAAGATAGCTCCGGTTGAAAATTTGTTTTTATTGTCTTCTCTTTTAACCACACTTTCTCCGGCAGTAGGAGGTAAGCATAAAGTTACAGCTTCAAGTCCGCGAACAGTCCTGTTTCCCGCTGCGTATAAATTGGTAAACTGCAGACTTTTTTGCGCTAAACTATCTAAAAATGGAGTTATATTTTGCTCATTTCCATAAGCTTTCATGAAATCGGCACTATAACTTTCGATAGTAATCAAAACAACATTTTTATGATTTTCAAGATAATCTCCAATAATTTTTCGAGTTGTATTTTCTCCGGAAATAGTTGGAAATTGACGTTTCAAAATCGCAAAAGCTTCTTTGTTAGGAAGGGTTTTGTAAAACTTAAAATAATCTAATTTATTATTTTGAAAAGCTAACCAAAACTTGTACAATCCATTAGCTTGCAGTTCATTGACAAAAACATTTTTAGAATTTTCTGTTTTGGCTAAAGTTGGAATAGCAATTAACGAAATCAGAAATAAAACGATATAAACTCCGGAAAGTTTTATTTTTTCGTTCAGGTTCGGAATTTCTCTGATAAAGTTTTTAGAATTTCTGAGAATAAAATAAGTAACAATTCCAGTTATCAGGAATAAAGCAGAAAACAAAGGAATTACAGGGTAGGATTGCATGATATTTCCAATAACTTCATTTGTGTAAATCAGGTAATTAACAGCAATAAAATTGTATTTTACACCAAATTCATTCCAAAAGAAATATTCGCTTAAACCATTCTGAAGTATTAATAAAACGTATAAAAAAATCACAAAAGCAAATAACCAAAATCTAATTTTGTCTCTCCATTTTGGAAGAAAAAGTAAAAGAGCAAAAAGAGTCATTTTAATTCCGATAAAAATTAGAACAATTCTTGGTAATGCACCACCATATTCATCAAAAATGCTTTTTCCTGATGCTACATATAGAAATAAAGCAACAAATATTCCAAGAATAATATATCCGGAAGGCTTATTGTATTTAGAATTCGAAATAAAAACCAAATACAACCACAAAAAAATACTTGCTACAACAAATACAAAAAAATCAGAAATAAGACCTAAACTAAAGATTTTCAAGCTTTGAAGAATCGTAAAAGAGCTTTGCGTTATTGGATGGAAAAAAAGTACAATACGCAACAGAAAACTTATGATAAAATAGAATAATGCAAGATTGTAAAAAGGGGCAAGTTTCTTGTAAAAAGTCATGAAATTATTTTTTTTACAAAATTAATTCTGATTCATTAATTCGGGATTAAGTTCAGCTTTTACCTTACTTAGTGTTAACTTAATGTTTTCTTAAGATAATTGACTTTATATTATTCTAATGATTTTAAGCGTTTTCTGAATCTTAAAATATTTACCTTTGAATAATTCAAGCAGAAATAAATAAGAATAAAATCTAAATTAAATAGATACATGCATATTTTAATAGTTGAAGATGAGTTGGGTATTGTTCAGTTTTTGCAACAAGGTTTGCAGGAAGAAGGATACGAGGTAACTACAGCCAATGATGGTTCAAAAGGTTTTGAATTAGTTCAAAATCAGAAATTTGATTTAATTTTATTAGATTGGATGTTACCTAAAATCAATGGTTTAGATTTGTGTAAAGCCATTAGAATTAAAGACCAGAAAACACCAATAATCTTTTTAACAGCAAAAGATACTGTCCAGGAAACTATTGAAGGTTTAAAAGCCGGTGCTAATGATTATATCAAAAAACCTTTTAGTTTTGAAGAATTGGTGGAACGAATTAAAGTTCATTTTAGAAATAGAAAAGGAACTGAAACGCTAACTTTAGGAACTATTAAAATAGATTTATCGAAGCATATTGTGCTTAAAAATGATGAAGAAGTCGCTTTAACACAAAGAGAATTTGAATTGTTGACTTATTTGATTCAGCACAAAGGGAAGGTTTGTACCCGAAACCAGATTTTAAAAGATGTTTGGGAAATTAATTTTGAATATGATACTGGTGTTATAGACGTTTTTATGAATGCTATTCGAAAAAAACTCAATTTAAAGATTGAAGAAGATTATATAAAAACAATCCGCGGTATTGGCTATATCGCAAACGACTTATAAATGGTACAGATTTCTTTTAAAAATAGAATAGCCTTAAACTATATAATCACGACAGGTTTGCTGATTTTAGTGGTTTTTTCGGTAATTTATTCGATCGTAAAACATACTGTTTATAGTCATATTGATGAAAATATAAAGGTTGAAATTCAGAATCATTTAGCAGAAATTAAAGTTGTAGGCGAAAAAGTGATTCTAATTGATGAAGAAGAATGGAATGAACGGGAGCACAACACTGTTGATGTAAATCCGGTTTTTGTCGAATTTTTAGATTTGAATAAAAAGATCATCGAAAAGGCACCTAATTTAAAAACTCAAACACTTGAATTTAAAGATTCTGTAGAAGATTATGAATTGTTTGATACCAAAATGGGAGATCATGCCATTCGACAAATTCAGGTTCCGCTTCATATTAAAAAGAAACAAATAGGATTTATTATTGTAGCCATGTCTTTGGCTGATTCTAAAATGGTATTGAATAATTTATTTGATATCATGTCTTTGTCTTTTTTGGCAATCTTATTATTGCTATTTTTTATTGCCCGTTTTTTTGCCGGACGAAGTATAAAACCGATAAATGCAATTATAAATACATCAAAAATTATTACGAAAGACAATCTGAAAACGCGAATTCCGTTGCCCAAAACGCGTGATGAATTGTATACACTTTCAAAAACCATCAATAATTTATTAAATCGAATTGAAGATGCAATTGAACGCGAAAAACAGTTTACTTCTGATGCGTCTCACGAGTTAAGAACCCCTTTAACGGTTATAAAAGGAACACTTGAAGTTTTGATTCGTAAACCACGTGATAATAAGGAATATGAAGAAAAAATAAATTACTGTATAAATGAAGTTGATCATTTAAATATGTTAGTAGATCAGCTTCTTTTAATGGCTCGTTTCGAGAATCAAAAACAAAATATTAATGCAGAATCAGTTTATTTGAATGCTTTGATTTTAGATGTTTTAACATTAAATGCAGAGAAAATAAGTACCAAGAAAATTGATGTAAAATTCAATGCCGAACAAGATTATTATATTCAGTCTGATAATTTTTTAGTGGTAACGATTTTAAGGAATATCATTTCTAATGCAATTAAATATACTAATAATAATGGAGAAGTTTTGATCGCGCTTTCGAAACAAAATGAAAAAACAATTTGTAAAATCTCAGATAACGGAATCGGAATTGCAAAAGGGGATTTAGCAAATATTTTAAATCCATTTTTTAGATCAGATTCTACAGATCATCCTGAAATTAAAGGGACTGGATTAGGTTTGTCGATTGTAAAAAGAACAACAGACTTACTGGATATTAAGTTTAAAATTGAAAGTGAAATAGGAGTAGGAACCACGGTTATTTTAAGTTTTAGTGAAAACATGAAAACGTTATCGTAAATTGAAAAAATGTAACAGAAATGACATCTGAAATATTTTTTAACAATAAACTATCGTTAAGTTAAATTAAAAATTGCTTTTTTATGAAATTAACTAGTATATTTGCAACCGAATCAAAGAATTATAAAACAAACCAAACAATGATTTCAAATCAATTACATCATCATCATTTTCATTATTGCTCTCAAGCGATGTGTTAATGGTATGCATGTAAATCATCATATTTTAAAACCCGTTTGAGTACATCAAACGGGTTTTTTTATACCAATTCTTTGTACTCAAACTATTAATTCAACAAACAACTAAAAAATGAGTACTTTAAAAATTGCAATTCAAAAATCAGGTCGTTTAAACGAAGACAGCATTCAAATTCTAAAAGACTGCGGTATTTCGATTAATAATGGAAACGATCAGTTAAAAGCAGAAGCTTCCAATTTTCCTTTAGAGGTTTTATACCTTAGAAATTCAGACATTCCACAGTATCTAATTGATGGAGTAGTAGATTTAGCCATTGTTGGCGATAATTTATTAGTAGAAAAAGGAAAACATATCGAAGTAATTCAGAAGCTTGGATTTTCAAAATGCAAGGTTTCTGTTGCAGTTCCAAAAACGTTCGAATACAATTCTATTCAGGATTTAGCAGGTTTGCGTATTGCAACTTCTTATCCAAACACGGTTAACGAATATTTCAATTCTTTCGGATTAACGGTTGATATACACCAAATTTCCGGTTCTGTAGAAATTGCACCAAATATCGGGCTTGCTGATGCTATTGTAGATATCGTTTCAAGCGGAAGCACGCTTTTCAAAAATAATTTAAGAGAAGTTGAAGTTATTCTTAAAAGTGAAGCTGTTTTGGCGGTTTCTCCAAAAGTTTCTCCGGAAATCCAGAAACACATTGATACGCTAAAATTCAGAATTCAATCTGTTTTAAGAGCTAGAAATTCAAAATACATTTTGATGAATGTGCCAAACGATAAAATTGATGAAATCGGAAAAATTTTACCAGTTTTAAGAAGTTTAACTGTTTTGCCATTAGCTCAGGAAGGTTGGAGCAGCGTACACTCTGTAATCGATAAAGATACTTTTTGGGACGTAATTGATAAACTAAAAGAAGCCGGAGCAGAAGGAATTTTAGTTTGCCCAATCGAGAAAATGGTTCTTTAGGACTTCGTCCGCTTTAGGCTTTAGGCAATACGCTGTAAGCCAAAAAATAAAGCCAAAGTAAATAAAGCTTATAGCCTACAGCTTATAGCATAAAGCAAAAAATAATGAATAAAATAGACAATCCAAAACCAGAAACCTGGTCAGAAATATTAAAAAGACCAACCAAAACGATCGATGATATCGAAGTTACGGTAAAAGAAATTTTTAAAGAAGTACAGAAAAAAGGCGATGAAGCCGTTGCAAAATACACTTCAATTTTTGACGGAATCACTTTAGATAATTACGAAGTTACTCCAGCAGAAATTGAAGAAGCAATTAATTCAATTTCAGATGAATTGAAAAATTCCATTCAATTGGCAAAAGCAAACATTCTGAAGTTTCATACCGCTCAAAAAACAGAACGAATTTCAGTTGAAACCATTGAAGGTGTAAATTGCTGGCAGGAAAAAAGACCAATTCAAAAAATAGGATTGTACATTCCGGGTGGAACGGCGCCTTTATTTTCAACAGTTTTAATGTTAGCTGTTCCTGCTGAAATTGCAGGCTGTAAAGAAATTGTTTTATGTTCGCCTCCGGATAAAACAGGAAAAATTAATCCGGCAATTTTATATACTGCCAATTTATGCGGCGTAACTAAAATATTAAAAGTGGGCGGAATTCAGGCAATTGCCGGAATGACGTTTGGAACACAATCGATTCCGAAAGTGTATAAAATTTTCGGACCTGGAAATCAATTTGTCACTGTGGCAAAACAATTAGCAACACAATTTGGCGTTGCGATTGATATGCCTGCAGGACCTTCTGAATTGTTGATTGTGGCCGATGATACTGCAGTTCCAGCATTTGTAGCTTCCGATTTATTGTCTCAGGCAGAACACGGAACAGACAGTCAGGTAATTTTAGTTTCGACTTCAAAAAGGTTGATTGATGCTGTTGAAACGGAAATTCAATCTCAAATTGAAGAACTTCCAAGAAAAGCAATTGCAAAAAAGGCTATTGAAAATTCAAAATTGATTTATGTCGAAAATGATCAGATTGCGTTAGATTTAATCAATGAATATGGACCTGAACACTTTATTATTTGTTCAGAGTACGATGATTTTTATTGTAACGGAATAGTAAATGCAGGTTCAGTTTTTATTGGTAATTATACACCGGAAAGCGCTGGAGATTATGCGTCTGGTACAAATCATACTTTGCCTACAAACGGTTACGCGAAGAATTACAGCGGAGTAAATCTGGATAGTTTTATGAAATCAATGACTTTCCAGAAAATATCTAAAACCGGAATTCAAAATATTGGAAAAGCTATCGAAATTATGGCTGAAGCCGAAGGTTTACAAGCGCACAAGAATGCTGTTACTTTGAGATTAAAGAGTTTAGAATAAAGAATATAGAACAAAGAATATAGAAAGTTTGGAGATAAAATGAGAAGTCTATTCTCTTTATTCTATTTTCTATGTTCCAAAAATTAAGATAATGAAATTCGATATAAATACAATAACACGTGAAAACGTAAAAATATTAAAGCCATATTCGTCGGCACGAGATGAGTTTGAAGAATTTGATACAGCCGAAATGATTTTTTTGGATGCTAATGAAAATCCGTTTCAGAATGGTGTGAATCGTTATCCGGATCCGCAACAGAATTCTGTTAAAGCGATTCTGGCGAAGAATAATAACGTAAAATCAAGTCAGATTTTATTAGGAAACGGAAGCGACGAAGTTTTAGATTTACTTTTCAGAGCTTTCTGTGAACCAAAAATTGACAATATTATTTCGTTACCACCAACATACGGAATGTACAGCGTTTTAGCGAATATAAATGCAGTTGAAAACAGAGAAGTTTTGCTTTCAACAGATTTTCAGCCACAAATCGATAAAATTTTAGATGCTGTTGATGAGAATACAAAAATCATCTTTTTATGTTCGCCAAATAATCCAACAGGAAATTCTTTTTCAGATGAAAGTGTGGTAAAATTACTTCAAAACTTTAAAGGTTTGGTTGTAATTGATGAAGCTTATATTGACTTTTCGGATAAGGAAAGCTGGTTGACAGAAATGGATGAATATCCAAATTTGGTTATTACACAAACACTTTCAAAAGCGTATGGTTTAGCTGGAATTCGTTTAGGAGTTTGTTATGCTTCTGAAGCTGTAATTTCGGTTTTAAATAAAATAAAACCACCTTATAATGTAAACGAATTAACGCAGCAAAGAGCAATCTCTCGTTTGAAAGATTCAGATAAAATAAAGCAAGAAATAGCTTCTATTATTGAGCAAAGAGAGGAATTGCTTAAAGTTTTACTTGAAGTAAATTTTGTGGAAAAAGTATATCCTACAGAAGCTAATTTTGTTTTAGTAAAAGTAGATAATGCAAACAAAAGATATGACGAATTAATTGCAAAAGGAATTGTAATTCGTAACAGAACAACTCAGCCTTTATGTGAAAATTGTCTGCGTTTTACAATTGGAATACCAGAAGAAAATGCAGTTTTAATTAAAGAATTGAAGTTATTGAAATAGAAGAAAGAATATAGAGTAAAGAAGAAAGAAAAAAATGAAAGAGCTTTCTAGCTAGAATGAAAAGTCTATTTTCTTTAATCTTTTTTCTTTATTCTCAAAAATAAAAACATGAAAAAAGTACTTTTTATCGATCGTGACGGAACGATCGTTTTAGAACCTGAAAATTATCAGTTAGATGCTTTGGAGAAAGTAGAATTTTATCCAAAAGCTTTTCAATATTTGGCTAAAATTGCCACCGAATTAGATTACGAATTGGCAATGGTAACCAATCAGGACGGATTAGGAACGGATAGTTTTCCTGAAGATACGTTTTGGCCAACACAAAATTTCATTCTTAAAGCCTTTGAAAATGAGGGGGTTTTGTTTGATGAGATTTTTGTTGACAGATCTTTTCCGGAAGATAATGCACCGACACGTAAGCCAAGAACCGGAATGTTGACGAAATATTTGAATAATCCGGAATATGATTTGGAAAATTCTTTTGTTTTGGGAGATCGTTTAACAGATGTTGAATTGGCGAAAAACCTTGGTGCGAAAGCGATCTTTATCAATGATAATGACGGAATCGGAAGTAATGAAATTTCATCAAAGAGAGAAGAATTAGATCAAACGATTATTCTTCAAACTATGAGTTGGAAGGAAATTTATGAGTTTTTGAAATTAGAAGCACGTTCGGCGTCGATTACTCGTAAAACCAATGAAACCGATATTTTTATCGACTTAAATCTTGACGGAACCGGAAAAAGCAAGATCGAAACCGGAATTGCCTTTTTCGACCATATGTTAGATCAAATTTCACGTCACGGTCAAATGGACTTAGAAATTCTGGTAAAAGGAGATTTAGAAGTTGATGAACACCATACGATTGAAGATACCGCAATTGCGCTTGGAGAAGTTTTCGCAAAAGCACTCGGAAATAAATTAGGAATCGAGCGTTACGGTTTCTGTTTGCCAATGGATGATTGTTTAGCGCAAGTTGCAATTGATTTTGGAGGTAGAAACTGGCTAGTTTGGGAAACTGAATTCAAACGTGAAATGGTCGGTAAAATGCCAACAGAAATGTTCTATCATTTCTTTAAATCCTTCTCTGATGGAGCTAAAGCCAACATCAACATTAAAGCGGAAGGAACCAACGAACACCACAAAATTGAAGCAATTTTTAAAGCTTTCGCAAAAGCAATAAAAGTAGCGGTGAAAAGAGATACAGAAAAAATGATTTTGCCTTCGACGAAGGGAATGTTGTAAACGCAATAAGCTATAGGCAATAGGCATTAGGCCTAAAGCTTACGGCTTAAAGCTTAAAGCTTTTTAAATGAAAATAGTAATTATAAATTACGGAGCAGGAAATATTCAGAGCATTATGTTTGCTATTGAACGATTAGGTTTTAAAGCTGTTTTGAGTAATAATCCGGAAGAAATTCAGTCTGCTGATAAAGTGATTTTTCCAGGCGTGGGCGAGGCGAGTTCGGCGATGAAAAAACTGAAAGAAAGCGGTTTGGATAGTTTGATTCCGAATTTAAAACAACCTGTTTTGGGAATTTGTTTGGGAATGCAATTGATGTGTAAATCATCTGAAGAAGGCAACACAAAAGGTTTGGGAATTTTTGATGTTGATGTGATTAAATTCACCTCAAAAGTAAAAGTGCCACAAATGGGCTGGAACCAGATTTATGATCTAAAATCGGATTTGTTTAAAGAAATTCCAGAGAATGAATTTATGTATTTAGTGCATAGTTTTTACGCTCCAAATTGTGCAGAATCTATTGCGACAACAAATTACGAGTTAGAATATGCATCGGCTTTGCAAAAAGATAATTTTTACGGAACCCAGTTTCACCCGGAAAAAAGTGGAGCAGTTGGAGAAAAGATTCTGGAAAATTTTTTAAAAATGTAAAAATTTCCAATTTCAAAAATTAATCAAAATATCAACTTTGAAAATCTACAACAAAGACTTTACGACTTTAGAGTTTCAACTTTAAGACTTAAATAAAATGAGAATAATACCAGCCATAGATATCATTGACGGAAAATGTGTTCGTTTGTCAAAAGGCGATTATGATACCAAAATAATCTACAATGAAAACCCGCTTGAAGTGGCTAAATCATTTGAAGCACACGGAATTGAATATTTACATTTAGTCGATTTAGACGGTGCAAAATCGAGTAAAATTGTGAATTATAAAATTTTGGAACAAATTGCATCTCAAACCAGTTTGCAAATTGATTTTGGAGGAGGCTTAAAATCGGATGATGATTTAAGAATTGCTTTTGAAAGCGGTGCAAGTCAGATTACTGGCGGAAGTATTGCAGTAAAAAACAGAGCAATATTCGAAAAATGGATTTCAGAATATGGTTCAGATAAAATCATTTTGGGCGCTGATGCGAAAGATGAAAAAATAGCGGTTTCAGGTTGGTTAGAAGATTCAGATGAAGATTTGATTCCGTTTATTCAGGAATATCAAGCCAAAGGAATTCAGTATGTTATTTGCACGGATATTGCAAAAGACGGAATGTTAGAAGGACCAAGTTTTGATTTATATGGGAAAATTTTGAAAGAAGCGAATGGAGTAAAACTTATAGCTTCGGGAGGAATTTCAACTTTCGATGAATTGCCAAAATTAGCCGAATTAGGTTGTGAAGGAACAATTATAGGAAAAGCGATTTACGAAGGTAGAATTACGCTAAAACAATTAGAGGATTTTATAATTAGAAAATAAGTAATTGAGATAATATGTCAATTAGAAAATTAGATAATTGTTTAGCGTTGCGCTTAAATTATCTAATTATCAAATTTTCTCATGAACACATTAAAAAAATGTTAGCAAAAAGAATCATTCCTTGTTTGGATATAAAAAACGGAAGAACCGTAAAAGGCGTTAACTTTGTTGACTTGCGCGACGCTGGAGATCCGGTTGAATTGGCAGAAATTTATTCGGCAGAAGGTGCTGATGAATTGGTTTTTCTGGATATTTCGGCAACGGAAGAACGTCGTAAAACGTTGGTGAATATGGTGCGAAGTGTGGCGGAAAAAATCAATATTCCGTTTACGGTTGGTGGTGGAATTTCATCTGTTGAAGATGTTGAAATTCTGTTGAATAATGGTGCTGATAAAGTTTCAATCAATTCATCTGCAGTAAAAAATCCACAGTTAATCAACGATTTGGCACAGAAATTCGGAAGTCAATGCGTTGTGGTTGCTATCGATGCCAAACAAATTGACGGACAATGGATTGTACATTTAGTTGGCGGAAAAGTCCCAACAGAATTAAATTTATTTGATTGGGCTGTAGAAGTGGCAGAACGTGGTGCAGGAGAAATCTTATTCACATCAATGGATAATGACGGAACTAAAAATGGTTTTGCCAATGAGGCTTTGGCTAAATTATCAGAATTAATCAATATTCCAATTATAGCTTCGGGCGGAGCGGGTAATATTCAGCATTTTGTAAATTCTTTCAAAAAAGGAAAAGCGGATGCAGCCTTGGCAGCGAGCGTTTTTCACTTTAAAGAAATTGAGATAAAAGCTCTGAAAGAAGAATTAAGAAAGAATGATATTGAGGTTCGACTTTAAGAAAATAGAGTCAAGAAGCAAGAAGAAAGATTTAAATCTAAAATAATATAAAGTTCAGAAATCTAAAATCTGAAGTCTAAAATCTAAAATAAAATGAACATAGATATAAAAAGCTCACACGGATTGATTCCGGCGATAATTCAGGATTCAGAAACAAAAAATGTTTTAATGTTGGGTTATATGAACGAAGAATCGCTTCAAAAAACAATAGAAACTCAAAAGATTACCTTTTTCAGCCGTTCTAAACAAAGACTTTGGACAAAAGGCGAGGAGAGTGGTAACTTTTTAGAACTTGTAGATATTAAAAACGATTGCGATGGCGATACACTTTTAATTCAGGCAAAACCTGTTGGACCAACTTGTCACACTGGCGCTGATACGTGTTGGCAGGAAGAAAACAAAGAAAATTACGGTTTCCTTTCTCAATTAGAAAACACGATTAAAACGCGTAGAGAAAATGCTGATTCTGAGAAAAGTTACGTCGCTTCTTTATTCGAAAAAGGAATCAATAAAATTGCACAGAAAGTAGGTGAAGAGGCTGTGGAAGTAGTTATCGAAGCAAAAGATGATAATGATGATTTGTTTCTTAGCGAAAGCGCCGATCTATTATTTCACTATTTGATTTTATTGCAGGCAAAAGGCTTTCAATTGAATGACGTTGTGGATGTTTTGAAAAAGCGCCAGAAGTAAAAAAATAGTTTCAGGTTTCATGTTTCAAGTTATTTCAGTGAACTTGAAACATGAAACCTGAAACTGACTAAAAACTTTAAATAATTACTGTACAAACTCAAAAACAGCAAATTCCTGCGGTTTATGAAATCCGAATTTTAAACTTTTATAAGGTTGTAATGCAAGATATTCTGTTGTATTACCGTAATCAATTCTAAAAGTATTTCCTTTCCATTTTGTTCCTAATACAGGTTTCTTAAAGTTACCGTTTTGAATTTTTTCCAGACTTGAAAAAGGAATTTTAATTTCGGTTGTAAACCCTTCATCTGTTATTTTGCTAACTGTTTCAAGGCCTTCAATATCAAAGGTCATTGAAGTTTTCCATCCGCCACAATCAGGTGAAATGCATTTTAGTAGCATATCATAATGTGTCGAAAAAGCATTTACGCCAATCTCTACATAATTTTGCCCATCTCCATCTGCATCAATAAAAATTTCTACTAAATCATCAGTATTAAAAATTTGAGAATCTTTTTTCTGACTTGATCCAATGATTTTAGAATCGACTGAATTATAGGCAATATATAGGTTGTCATCATTCCACGAAAGTGAAACCATAGTATTTTGTGTAGCTTTTTCTGCTGAATTATGAACAACAAACGGACCAAAAAAAGGTGTTTTCCAATCTGATAAATCTCCATCAATAAGTAATTTATCAGTTGTTTTATGAATAGGTATGTTTTGTGAGTATACTGTTATCGAGCACATAAAATATAAAAAAGAAACAATTGAAATAGATTTCATAAAACAATAGTAAAAAATTAAAATAGCTAAAATAGGGAAGAATTGTAAACTTTAACATTAAATTTTTCTAATCGAAATTATAAAATTATTAAAAACTTGATCCGAATGTTTACTTTTGTTGAAGATTAAGTTCGTCTAAATACCCTATTTATTTCAAATTTCTAATTTTATGAAAAATTACTTTGGAGGCATTTTTATTGCTTTTTTGGTTGGTTTTAATGCCAATGCACAAGGACTACTAAATAAGTCTGAGACCGTTTTTACACACCAGGATTCTCTTCGCGGAAGCATTACTAAAGAACGTTCATGGTGGGATTTAAAATATTATCATCTTGATGTAAAAGTAAATTCGGCTGAAAAAACAATTACAGGTTCAAATACCGTAAAATATACTGTTTTGTCAGAAAATAATAAAATGCAGATCGATTTGCAGGAACCAATGCAAATTTACAAAGTGATGCAAGACGGAAAAGAATTGAAATTTGAAAGAGATGGAAATGCTTTTTTCATTCAGTTAACAGCGAAACAAAAAGTAGGAGAGACGAAAGAAATCGTAATTTCTTTTGGAGGAAAACCTAAAGAAGCGGTTAGACCACCATGGGATGGCGGAATTACCTGGAAAAAAGACAACAACGGAAAAGATTTTATAGCATCATCTTGTCAGGGATTAGGTGCCAGCGTTTGGTGGCCTTGTAAAGATCATATGTATGATGAAGTTGAAAATATGTTGATTAGCGTGAATGTTCCAGGAGATTTGACAGATGTATCGAACGGAAGATTACAAAGTGTGAAAAAAGAAAAGGATGGTACAAAAACCTTTAATTGGTATGTTTCAAACCCAATTAATAACTATGGTGTAAACATTAATGTTGGAGACTACGTTAATTTCTCTGAAAAATATAAAGGAGAAAAAGGTGATTTAGATTGTAATTATTATGTTTTGCGTGATAATTTGGCTAAAGCTAAAGAACAATTTAAAGATGCTCCAAGAATGCTAAAAGCTTTCGAAAACTGGTTTGGACCTTATCCGTTTTATGAAGACAGCTATAAATTAGTTGAAGCGCCTTATTTAGGTATGGAACATCAAAGTAGTGTTACTTATGGAAACGCTTATAAAAACGGTTATTTAGGAAAAGATTTAAGCGGAACTGGTTGGGGATTAAAATTTGATTTTATCATCATTCACGAATCTGGACACGAATGGTTTGCTAACAATATTACATATAAAGATATTGCGGATATGTGGATTCATGAGAGTTTCACTAACTATTCTGAAAGCCTTTTTGTAGAATATTATTACGGAAAAGAAGCCGGAGCTGAATATGTAATTGGTTGTAGAAAAAACATTCATAATGATACACCAATTATCGGGCATTACGATGTAAATAACGAAGGATCAGGCGATATGTATCCGAAAGGAGCAAACATGCTGCATACAATTCGTCAGGTTATCAATGATGATGCTAAATGGAAATCGATTTTAAGAGGCTTAAATAGTACTTTCTATCATCAGACAGTTACCTCTAAACAAATTGAAGATTACATTAATACACAATCCGGAATTAATTTCAATAGAGTTTTTGCTCAGTATTTGACCACAACTCAAATTCCGGTTTTTGAATATATGTTTAAAAATGGAACTTTAGGATATCATTGGACAAACTGTGTTTCTAAATTTGATATGCCGGTAAAAGTGAAAATAAACGGTACAGAAACCTGGTTGAAACCAACAACAGAATGGCAATCATTAAAAACAACTAATGAAAACAGAACATTAGAAGTTGATAAAAACTTTTATGTAACGAATTCTAATATAATTGAATAATTAGTTTTTTTAGAGACACTGCAAAATTTCGATAAACATGAGATTAAGAAAAATAATTTTAAGCGTATTGACTTTGTTGTTGATTATCTCTTGTTTGTCAAGTAAAAAAAAGACATATGGGTCAGCCTTAGAATCAAAAGATACAATTATTCTACATCCGGAATTTAAAAAATATTTCGATTCTTGTAAAGTTACAGGATCCATTGCTATTTATGATAATGTAAAACAAAAATGGATTTTATCTGATACGATTGATACTGATGTAGAAACATTACCTGCCTCTACATTTAAAATTATTAATTTTCTTATAGCACTCGAAACAAAAACAATATCTGATGAGAATGAAGTGGTGAAATGGGTAAAAACAACAGATACTGTAAAATACGGTTACAGACCTGAAATTTATCATGATATGACCATAAAAGAAGCTTTTGAAGTGTCGGCCGGGTGGGTATTTGTGGAATTAGCAAAGAAAATAGGAAAGGAGAATTATAAAAAATATTTAACACTAGCCAAATATGGTAATGTGGATCTTTCTCAAAAAGATGCCGATTTCTGGAATTTTGGAGCTTTTGGGATTTCGCCAATCAATCAGGTTGAATTTCTCAGAAAATTATACTCAGAAAAATTGCCCTTTTCAAAAAGGAATATTGAAATAGTAAAAAAAGTGATGCTTAGTGAGCAGAATGCGCAATATAATATTCGTTCTAAGACTGGCTGGACACGTGAAAACGGCTTTAATATTGGTTGGTGGGTTGGTTATATCGAGAATAAAAAAGGAACTTATTTTTTTGCAACCAGGCTCCTGCAAAACAGAAAAAATAATTCACCTAATTTTGGAAATTGCAGAAAGGAAATCACCAAATCAATATTTAAAGAATTAGCTATTATAGAATAAACAAAGTAAATGTTTAAAAAATAACCCCGACAGTTTTAAGAATCTGTCGGGGTTTGTTTTTGATTTTAATTGTAATACTTCCTAACGGCTACTTAATTTTGCTTTTTCCTTAATTATATCAGCAATTTTGCGGTTTTCAATTTTGCTTTCCAGCCATGAAATAATATCTAAATATAAGAAAGCTCTTTTTTCATAGGTATTTTTCTCCAATTCAATAAAACGCTCACGCATCTTAATAAATTCCTTTTTAATGTCTGCGGGATAAAAATTATTCAGGTTTCTCAGGAATTTGATGATTTCCTTTTGAACTTCATGCAAATCATTCATTTTCAATAAAAACTTGTAAGTGCTTTTAAGATGATTTTCTAAATAATAATCTTTTCCTAACTCATAATGCGCAATCAACGACAATAGTCTCGCAAAACACATTAAATCCTCACGCATAGTTAAGTTCTTGTTATTGATTATTTTATCTAAATAAAGAATACATTCGTTATATTTTTCATTTCCAAAATAAATAGAAGCAATTTTATAGAAAAACAACATTTCGTGATGTTCATCGAGATGGTCGCTGTGAATTTTTATTTTCTCCAGAATCTCCGGAATCAAATATTCGCTTTCCGCAAAAGTCCCCTCCAGAATATGCAAATTCAGTTTATTATTATAAACATATAAAAATGATAGCGATGCAATGTTATCGTTTACCGGAAATTTATCATCCTGAATTGTTTCTTCTAAAAGCGATAAGTACTTTTTGAAATTCGATTTGTATTTCAACATATAAAGAGATTCTAAAAAGTAATGATTTCCTTTTAGAAAAAATACCGGATTTTGGTAAATCATATTAGGATTATCATAAAACAATGTCACCCATTTATAAGCATATTTATAACTCGCCAAAAAATCCTGTACAAGGAAACTACGCCACAGATTAGCATTGTAAAACCAATATTTTTCGCGGAATCCAAATTTACTTTCGTCTAATTTTGCAGTATGTCTGTTAAAGTAATCATCAATATATTTATACTCTTCATCGTTTTTTACGTAACCTGTTTTTAACATGATTCCGTAAAGTTGAAGGGATAAATTCGATAATTTACTCGAAATAGTATTACGATAATTTAATTCTTTAGCCTGAATTACCAATTCATCTGCACGACCCTGTATACTTCTGGTAATATATTGTGATTCGATTAGTTTTTCGAACTCCACAATTTCATAGGCCATATATTTTTCATCATTCTCGAGTGCAATGATTTTTGTCTTATCCAGAATTTTTAAACTCTGTTTATATAAGCCTTTATTGTATAAAATACCGGCAAAATCTATTTGTTCGCGCAATTGATAACGAATATTCTGACTCGGTATATTCAAACGAATACTAACAAGAATTTGTTTGTATAAGTATGATTTTAAGTTAGATAACTGAATTTTTTTTATAATACCGCTTTTCAGTATAAGCTTTTCATCATAGGTTTCAGACTTATCTAAAATATTAAATAATTCAATGAATTTAGTATTCGAACTCGTTTCCAATCGGCTTGCAAAAATTTTAAACTGTCTTTTTTCGGATTTGGAAAGCGATTTTATTAAAACAAATAAGAAATCTTTTTGATGGTTAGCCATTGTAAAATATAATAATATAACTTATTGATTATTAAGTATTTAACTCGTTATAAATTGTGTTATGAACAGTATAATTTCATTAAAATGAATTTC
This sequence comes from Flavobacterium sp. GW821-FHT11G01, assembly GCF_058808175.1. Lineage (NCBI taxonomy): Bacteria > Pseudomonadati > Bacteroidota > Flavobacteriia > Flavobacteriales > Flavobacteriaceae > Flavobacterium > Flavobacterium sp. GW821-FHT11G01. The sequence goes on from NZ_JBXARK010000004.1 coordinate 264,292, forward strand.
ATACTGCATAAGTACAATATATATTTGTTATCAAGATGTGAAATTACATTAAATAAATGAATATGAATAGAGAGAAAGTTCAAATTTTTGACACCACTTTGCGCGATGGTGAGCAAGTTCCAGGATGTAAGTTAGATACTAAACAAAAATTAGTTATCGCAGAACGACTAGACAAAATGGGAGTTGACATTATCGAAGCAGGTTTTCCTGTGTCAAGTCCGGGCGATTTTTTATCGGTCTCTGAGATTTGTAAAATTGTAGAAAATGCAACCGTCTGCGGATTGACAAGAGCCGTAAAAAACGACATTGATGTTGCTGCAGCTGCCTTAAAGCATGCTAAAAAACCTAGAATCCACACTGGAATCGGAACTTCACAATCTCATATCCTCCACAAATTACAAACAACGCCTGAAGATATTATTGCAAGAGCAAAATTTGCAGTAGCCCACGCAAAATCATATGTAGAAGATGTAGAATTCTACGCTGAAGATGCTGGTAGAACAGATAATGCTTTCTTGGCAAAAGTTTGCGAAGAAGTAATTAAATCGGGAGCAACAGTATTAAATATTCCTGACACAACAGGATATTGTTTGCCGGAAGAATACGGAGCAAAAATTAAGTATTTAAGAGAAAACGTAAAAGGAATCGAAAATGTAATCCTTTCCTGCCACTGTCATAATGATTTAGGAATGGCAACTGCAAACTCTATTGCAGGAGCAATAAATGGAGCAAGACAAATAGAATGTACTATTAATGGTATTGGTGAAAGAGCCGGAAATACTGCACTTGAAGAAGTAGTAATGATTTTCAAGCAACATCCTTACCTTAATTTAGATACAAATATCAATACAAGAGAATTAAACGAAATGAGTCGTTTAGTATCTGAAAGTATGGGAATGATTGTTCAGCCAAATAAGGCAATTGTGGGAGCAAATGCTTTTGCACACAGTTCAGGAATTCACCAGGATGGTGTGATTAAAAACAGAGCAACATATGAAATCATGGATCCGCTTGATGTGGGTGTAAATGAATCATCTATTATTTTGACAGCAAGAAGCGGAAGAGCTGCTTTGGCTTACCGTGCTAAAAAAGTAGGTTACGAGCTAACAAAAGTACAATTGGATATTGTTTATGTTGAGTTTTTGAAATTCGCTGATATTAAAAAAGAAGTTGTAGATGCTGATATTCATCAGATTATTGAAGCTTCTAAAATTCAGGGTGATTTGATCAGAAGCTAGTTGAAAAGAGAATAGAAGAAAGAAGAAAGAGAAAAATAAAGATTTAAATACATAAAGAACGAGGCATTATGAATTTGAAAATAGCAGTTTTACCAGGAGACGGAATTGGACCAGAAGTAATTTTACAAGCCAAAAAAGCGTTGTACGCAATTGGCGAGGTGTACAATCATGAATTTGTTTTTGAAGAGGCACTCATGGGTGCAATCGCCATCGACAAAACGGGAAATCCATTGCCGGAACAAACGCTTAATCTTTGTCTAAATACAGATGCTGTTTTGCTTGGTGCTATTGGTGATCCAAAATACGATAATAACCCAAATGCTAAAGTTCGTCCTGAGCAAGGTTTGTTGAAACTTCGTAAAGAGCTTGGTTTGTTTGCTAATATTCGTCCTATTAAACCTTATAAAGCCTTAATAGAATCTTCTCCTTTAAAAAGAGAAATTATTGAAGGCGCTGATTTTACTATTTTCAGAGAATTAACAGGTGGAGCTTATTTTGGAGCAAAAACACTTAATGAAGAAGGTACACATGCTTCTGATTTATGTGAGTATTCAGAAGAAGAAATTACCAGAATTGCACATTTAGCTTTTAAATCGGCACAAAACCGACGTAAAAAGTTAACAATGGTCGACAAAGCAAATGTTTTGGAAACTTCAAGATTATGGAGAAAAGTAGTTCAGAAAGTGGGTGAGGGTTATCCAGATGTGGCTTTAGACTTTTTATTTGTAGATAACGCTGCAATGCAAATCATCTTAAATCCAAAGCAATTTGATGTGATTTTAACAGAGAATCTGTTTGGAGATATTTTATCTGATGAAGCAAGTGTTATTACAGGTTCAATCGGTTTATTACCATCAGTATCTATAGGAGAAAAAAATGCTTTGTTTGAGCCAATTCATGGGTCATATCCGCAGGCAAAAGGAAAAAATATTGCCAATCCAATTGCTTCGATTTTAGCAGCGGGACTTTTATTAGAGCATTTTGGATTAACTAAAGAAGCTAATGTAATTTATAAAGCGGTAGAAAAAGCAATTGAATTTAAAGTAGTTACTGTTGATTTAAAAGCAGATTCAAAATTCGGTACAAACGAAGTAGGGGAGTTTGTTTCTAATTTTATTTTCAGCAAAGACGATTTGTTATATTTTAATAATGACAACGTTCATATCGGACAATCGACAATTGTTTAATATTTTTTGTTAAAAATTGAAATAAATAACAAGAAGTATCTAAAATGTTGAGATTTTATTTTTTTAGTCACTTAAGTTTTTATACTTTTGTCACACTAAAAAAATAACAAGATGCAAATCTCAATTATTATTACTTCTGTCGTTGTTGTCAATGTGGTTTTCACATCTGCATCGGGAATGGTATAAATATAATTGAAAAACTATATTATAAACCTTCCAAATACTGGAAGGTTTTTTTTTGAATAAAAATTAAAATAAATTAACACATAATGGAATTAAATAAGTACAGCAAAACCATCACTCAAGATCAAACACAACCTGCGGCGCAAGCCATGTTGTACGGTATTGGTTTAACTGAAGAAGATTTGAAAAAAGCACAAGTAGGTATTGTGAGCATGGGTTACGATGGTAACACTTGTAACATGCACCTGAATGATTTAGCAAAAGATGTTAAAAAAGGTGTTTGGGATGCAAATCTGGTCGGACTTATTTTTAATACTATTGGTGTTAGTGACGGAATTTCTAACGGTACTGAAGGAATGCGTTTTTCATTGGTTTCTCGTGATGTAATTGCAGATTCTATTGAAACAGTTGTGGGAGCACAATGGTATGATGGTGTAATTGCTATTCCGGGTTGTGATAAAAATATGCCTGGAGCCTTAATCGCAATGGGAAGATTAAACCGCCCGTCAATGATGGTTTACGGAGGTTCAATTCACTCAGGAAAATGGAAAGGTGAATCTTTAAATATTGTTTCTGCTTTTGAAGCTTTAGGAAAAAAAGTAAAAGGCGAAATTACTCCGGAAGATTTTAAAGGAGTAATTCAAAATGCATGCCCGGGGGCTGGTGCTTGTGGTGGAATGTATACTGCAAATACTATGTCTTCAGCAATTGAAGCATTAGGTATGAGTTTACCATACAGTTCTTCAAATCCTGCTTTAAGCCAGGAAAAAAGAGACGAATGTCTTGCTGCAGGAGAAGCAATCAAAATTTTATTAGAAAAAGATATTAAGCCAAGAGATATCATGACTCGTAAGGCTTTCGAAAATGCTATTACAATCGTAGCTGTTTTAGGAGGTTCTACAAATGCGGTTATGCACTTAATTGCAATGGCGCACGCTGTTGATATCAAAATCACTTTAGATGATTTTCAAGCAATTAATGACAGAACACCTGTTTTGGCTGACATGAAACCAAGTGGTAAATACATGATGGAAGATATTCATGAGGCTGGGGGTATTCCTTCAGTAATGAAATATTTATTGAAAGTTGGGCTTATTCACGGAGATTGTTTGACAGTAACTGGAAAAACAGTAGCTGAAAATTTAGCTTCTACTCCGGATTTACAAGATGGACAAGAAGTAATTCATGAAATTCAAAAAGCATTAAAACCAACTGGAAACATTCAGGTTTTATATGGAAATCTTGCTTCTGAAGGTGCTGTAGCAAAAATCAGCGGAAAAGAAGGAGAATATTTTGAAGGTCCAGCTGTTGTATTTGAAGGTGAATTTGAAGTGATTCCAGGTCTTGAAGCCGGAAAAATAAAACCAGGTAATGTAGTCGTCATCAGGTATTGTGGACCAAAAGGTGGTCCGGGGATGCCTGAAATGCTAAAACCAACATCGGCTATTATTGGAGCCGGATTAGGAAGCAGCTGCGCTCTTATTACAGACGGTAGGTTCTCTGGAGGTTCACATGGCTTTGTCGTAGGACATATTACACCAGAGGCTTATGATGGTGGTGGTATTGCTTTAGTAAAAGACGGTGATTTAATTGCCATCGATGCTGTAAAAAATACCATAGATCTTAAAATTTCTGACGAAGAATTTGCAGCTAGAAAAGCGGCTTGGGTTCAACCACCGTTGAAAGTTACAAAAGGAGTTTTACTTAAATATGCCAGATCGGTTTCAAGCGCTTCTACAGGTTGCGTTACCGATAACTAATTAAATAACAATATCAAAAATCAATGTCAATTTTAATTGAAGCTGACATTGATAAAACAAAATATACTATGAAAATATCAGGGGCAGAAGCCGTTATAAGATGTTTATTAGAAGAAGGAGTAGACTTAGTTTACGGATATCCTGGAGGAGCCATAATGCCGGTTTATGACGAATTATATAAATTTCAGGATCAATTACACCATGTATTAGTACGTCACGAACAAGGTGCAACGCACGCAGCTCAAGGATATGCCAGAGCTACGGGAAAAGTTGGGGTAGCAATTGCTACTTCAGGTCCAGGAGCAACAAACTTAGTGACAGGAATTGCAGATGCTCAAATCGACTCAACTCCAATGGTTTGTATTACAGGTCAGGTGGGAAGACATTTGTTGGGTTCTGATGCTTTTCAGGAAACAGATATTATCGGAATTTCAACTCCGGTAACAAAATGGAATTTTCAGATTACTGAAGCTTCTCAAATTCCTGAAATCATTGCAAAAGCGTTTTACATTGCACGTTCTGGGCGTCCGGGACCTGTATTGATTGATATTACTAAAAACGCTCAGTTTGATGAGTTCGATTTTAGTTATGAAAAATGTACGGCAATCAGAAGTTATGTTCCGGTTCCGAAATTAAAATTAGATAAAGTTGCGGAAGCTGCGGCTTTGATCAATAGCGCTAAAAAACCATTTATCGTTTTTGGTCAGGGAATCATTCTCGGTCAAGCCGAAGAACAATTAAAAGCGTTCATTGAAAAATCCGGAATTCCGGCAGCTTGGACTATTTTAGGTCTTTCTGCTTTACCGACAGATCATCCTTTAAACGTTGGAATGTTAGGAATGCATGGAAATTACGGTCCAAATTTATTGACTAACGAATGTGATGTTTTAATCGCATTAGGAATGCGTTTTGACGACCGTGTTACTGGAAAATTAGCTACTTATGCTAAACAGGCAAAAGTAATTCATTTTGAAATTGATCCTGCAGAAGTTGATAAAAACGTAAAAACAGAAGTAGCTGTTTTAGGAGATGTTAAGGAAGCTTTAAATGCAATATTACCTTTAATTGATGCAAAATCGCATGATTTATGGCATAATGAGTTTAAAGAATTGTATAAAATAGAAGTAGAATCTGTTATAAACGAGGAATTAAATCCAACGAATGGTAAAGGTATTTCAATGGGAGAAACCATGGAAATGATTAACAAACACTCAAAAGGTGATGCGATTATCGTTTCAGATGTTGGTCAGCACCAAATGTTTGCTTGCCGTTATGCAAAATTTAATTCGACTAAAAGTAATATTACTTCTGGTGGTTTAGGAACAATGGGATTTGCTTTGCCAGCTGCTATTGGAGCTAAGATGGGAAGACCGGATCGTGAAGTTGTGGCTATTATTGGTGATGGCGGATTCCAAATGACAATTCAGGAATTAGGAACCATTTTTCAGACACAAGTACCAGTGAAAATTGTCATTTTAAATAATGAATTTTTAGGAATGGTGCGTCAATGGCAGGAATTGTTTTTCGATAACAGATATGCTTCGACAAAAATGATCAATCCAAATTTTGTTGCAATTGCTGAAGGATATCATATTAAATCTAAAAAAGTAACACAAAGAGAAGATCTGGATGCTGCTGTAGCCGAAATGATGGCTTCAAAAGACTCTTATTTCTTAGAAGTTATGGTAGAAAAGGAAAACAATGTTTTCCCGATGATTCCAACAGGAGCTTGTGTTTCAGAAATTAGATTAAGTTAGAAAAAAGTTTCATGTTTCAAGTTTTTTTAGTTTCAAGTTCGACAACCTGAAACCTGAAACTTGAAACAAAAAAAACTATAAAAAAACATGGAAGATAAAACATTTACCATATCGGTATATTCAGAAAATAACGTGGGTTTGTTAAATAGAATATCTGGAATATTCTTAAAGCGACACATTAACATATTAAGTCTAAACGTTTCAGAATCAGAAATAGAGAATGTTTCCAGATTTATCATTGTAGTAAATACAACGGAGAAATGGGTTCAGAATATTGTTGGACAAATTGAAAAACAAATTGAGGTTATCAAAGCATTTTATCATACTGATGAAGAAACAATTTTCTTAGAAAATGCCTTGTTTAAAATACAATCAAGTTTGTTATTTGATGAAAAACAGATTCAAAATATCATTAAAGAAAGTCAGTCTACAATCGTGACTGTTTCTCGTGATTTCTTCGTGATTTCAAAATCAGGAAGACGTTCTGAAATTGAAGAATTATATGCAAAATTCAAACCTTACGGTATTATGCAATTTGTTCGTTCAGGAAGAATATCTGTTTCCAAAGAAAAGATGGAAATTTCATCTTTATTAGAAACCTTTAATTAATTATCATTTTAGTTATATATCAAATCAATTATTAAATTACAACATCATTAAATATTAAAAAAGAATGGCAAATTATTTCAACACACTACCACTTAGATTACAATTAGAACAATTAGGAGTTTGCGAATTTATGGAGCAATCTGAATTTGCAGACGGAATTGCAGCATTAGCTGGAAAAAAAGTTGTTATTGTTGGTTGTGGTGCACAAGGTTTGAATCAAGGTTTAAACATGAGAGATTCAGGTTTAGATATTTCATATGCATTGCGTGCAGATGCAATTGCAGAGAAAAGAGCTTCATATAAAAATGCAACTGAAAATGGTTTTAAAGTAGGTACATATGAAGAATTAATTCCAACTGCAGACTTAGTTTGTAATTTAACTCCGGATAAACAACATACTGCTGTAGTTACGGCTATTATGCCATTAATGAAACAAGGTTCGACTTTAGCATACTCTCACGGTTTTAACATCGTAGAAGAAGGAATGCAGATTCGTAAAGATATTACTGTAATTATGTGTGCTCCAAAATGTCCTGGTTCTGAGGTTCGTGAGGAATACAAAAGAGGATTTGGTGTACCAACACTTATCGCAGTTCACCCTGAGAATGATCCAAACGGATTTGGTTTAGATCAGGCAAAAGCTTATGCTGTTGCAACTGGTGGACACAAAGCTGGAGTTTTAAAATCATCTTTCGTAGCTGAAGTAAAATCAGATTTAATGGGTGAGCAAACTATTCTTTGTGGATTGTTGCAAACAGGATCTATTTTATGCTTTGATAAAATGATTGAAAAAGGAATTGAGCCAGGATATGCTTCAAAATTAATTCAATATGGTTGGGAAACTATCACTGAAGCTTTGAAACATGGTGGTATCACAAACATGATGGATCGTCTCTCTAATCCTGCAAAAATCGAAGCTTATGAAATTGCTGAAGAATTAAAAGATATCATGCGTCCATTATTTCAAAAACACCAAGATGATATTATTTCTGGAGAATTCTCAAGAACTATGATGATTGACTGGGCTAATGATGATAAAAATTTATTGACATGGAGAGCTGCAACTGGAGAAACTAACTTCGAAAAAACACCTCCAACAGATGCTCCAATTGCTGAACAAGAATATTTTGATAATGGAGTATTAATGATTGCAATGGTAAAAGCTGGTGTTGAATTAGCTTTTGAAACCATGACTGAAGCTGGAATCATTGAAGAATCAGCTTATTATGAGTCATTACACGAATTACCTTTGATTGCAAATACAATTGCAAGAAAAAAATTGTTTGAAATGAATCGTGTTATCTCGGATACAGCAGAATACGGATGTTACTTATTCGATCACGCTTGCAAGCCGTTATTAACGGAATACATGAAAACTGTTGAAACAAACATAATTGGAAAACCATTCTCAACTTCAAATGGAGTAGATAATGCTATTTTAATTGCGGTTAACAAAGAAATTCGTCAACATCCTATCGAAGAAGTAGGAGCATGGTTGAGAGAATCTATGACTGCAATGAAAAAAATTGGATAATAAATTGGGAATTACCACACATTCGACTGTGATGGGATTTGCACTGTATCTCTGTTTTATTTAATATTTTGAATTAGTAAGCACTTATTAAGAAAAATGAATATAGCTGCAATATTGCATTCACTTAACTTCTGTGAGAAAGTAAGTTAAGTGAGGTAATCCCTTATAATGGGGTATGTTTAGAAATAAATATACTTGTTGAGATTTCTATTTAATTAATAAAGTTGCTACTATTTTCAAAGTAGAGCTGCAGATTGTAATACAGAATTACAAAAAATTAATTGTTATTGAAATTGTTAAAAATAAAAAGGCACGGTAATTATTTACCGTGCCTTTTTTGCAATATGTAATTTTGTGTCAAAAACTAAATTTTTAAATTATATATATTAAAAGATTGTATTTTTTTTAATATGTGTTTTTTTTTGCCAAAATTTATGAATTAAATAATTTTAAGAATACGCTGATATTTAATACATTTATAAAAAAATTCCAAAAACATATGAGTTATTATAAAATTGAAAATTTAGAACAATATTTTAAACATTACAATAAGTCAATAAGAGAACCAAGGAAATTCTGGGGAAAAATAGCTGAGGAAAATTTTACTTGGTACCAACAATGGGAAAAAGTAGTTGATTTTAATATGGCTGATGCTGAAGTAAAATGGTTTACTGAAGCTAAAGTTAATATTACAAAAAACTGTATCGATAGACATTTAAGCAAAAGAGGAGAAAAAACGGCGATTATTTTTGAACCAAATGATCCTTCTGAAGAAGCTTTACATATAACATATAATGAACTTTACGAAAGAGTTTCCAAAATGGCGAATGTTTTGCGTGAGCAAGGTGTTCGTAAAGGAGACAGAGTTTGTATTTACTTACCAATGATTCCGGAATTGGCAGTTGCTGTTTTGGCTTGTGCGAGAATAGGAGCCATTCACTCTGTAATTTTTGCAGGATTTTCTGCTTCTGCAGTTTCTGCCAGAATTAATGATTGCGAATGTAAAATGGTCATTACATCTGATGGAGGTTACAGAGGAAACAAAACGATTGATCTTAAAGGAATTGTAGACGAAGCATTAGAATCTTGTCCATCAGTTTCTAAAGTTTTAGTGGCGAAAAGAACTCAAACTGAAATTAAAATGAAAGAAGGTCGTGACCAATGGTTACAGCCTTTATTAGATGCAGCTTTAGATAATAGTGTTGCTGAAATTATGGATGCTGAAGATCCTTTATTTATCTTATATACTTCAGGATCTACGGGGAAACCAAAAGGAATGGTTCATACCACAGCTGGATATATGGTTTATACAGCATACACTTTTAAAAATGTTTTCGCTCACGAAGAAAATGATATTTTCTGGTGTACTGCTGATATTGGCTGGATTACTGGTCATTCTTATATTTTATACGGACCATTATTAAACGGAGGAACAACTGTAATTTTTGAAGGAGTTCCATCTTATCCGGATTTTAGCCGTTTTTGGGATATTATCGAAAAACATAAGATCACACAATTTTATACAGCGCCAACTGCAATTCGTTCATTAGCAAAAGAAAGTTTAGATTATATTCAAAAATATCCTCTAAAATCATTAAAAGTTATTGGGTCTGTTGGAGAACCAATCAACGAAGAGGCCTGGCACTGGTTTAATGACCACGTTGGAGATAAAAGATGTCCTGTGGTTGATACCTGGTGGCAAACGGAAACTGGTGGAATCATGATTTCTCCAATTGCTTTTGTTACACCAACAAAACCAACTTATGCAACTTTACCTTTACCTGGAATTCAACCCGTTTTAATGGATGAAAAACGCAATGAAATTGAAGGAAATCAGGTTGTTGGAAGTTTATGTATTAAATTTCCATGGCCTGGAATTGCCAGAACTATTTGGGGAGATCATCAACGTTATAAAGACACTTATTTCTCTTCTTTCCCTGGAAAATATTTTACAGGAGACGGAGCTTTAAGAGATGAAGTTGGATATTACAGGATTACAGGTAGAGTAGATGATGTTGTAATTGTTTCTGGTCATAATTTAGGAACAGCTCCTATCGAAGATGCAATTAACGAACACCAGGCTGTTGCAGAATCTGCAATTGTTGGTTTTCCACATGATATTAAAGGAAACGCATTATATGGTTATGTAATTTTGAAAGAAACAGGAGAAGTTAGAAATAAAGAAAACCTGACTAAAGAGATTAATCAATATATTGCAGACCATATTGGACCAATTGCAAAATTAGATAAAATTCAGTTTGTTTCTGGTTTGCCAAAAACACGTTCCGGAAAAATCATGCGTAGAATTTTACGTAAAATAGCGGAAGGAGATTTTTCTAATTTTGGAGATACTTCAACATTATTGAATCCGGAAATTGTAGAAGAAATTATGAAAGAAAGAATTTCTTAATTCTGAAGATAATTATAAATAAAAATGCCTCTTAATTTTAAGAGGCATTTTTTATGGGGTTTAGTTTTTATTTAATTCCTAATCTCGATTTTAATTTTAAAAATAACAGCGCTATTCTGTATGCATCTTCAGCAGATGAATTTCGATCGCTTTTTGGAATTTTATATATTTCACATAAATCATCTAATGAAAATTGTTTGTCATTTACATCCATCAATTTTCGGTACATTACATCAACATCCAAAGCTTCATTTTTTATTCTGCCGCAATCGAGACGTTCCAAAGCTGAGTTCAGCATTTCGATATCAAAATTAATATGATGGCCAACTAAAATGGCATTTCCCAGAAAGTTTATAAAAGCTTCAATTGCATCAGGTTCTGGCATTTTTATCATTTTACTTTCAATGATAAATTCATTTGAAAGTCCGTTATCCTGCAGGTATTTATATTGCAGTAAAACTGATTCAAAATTATCTTTAATTACAATACCGTCATCAATAACTGAAAATGCTCCTAAAGATAAAATAACATCTTTATCGGGATTTAATCCTGAAGTTTCAGTCGACAAAACCACAAATCTGTTGGGTTTTGTCTCAAATTTTGTTAAATAATCTTTCCAGAAATCCGGATATTCTTTATTAATATTTTTCAGCCAGTCTAGCATATTTTATGAGAATTGGGTAAGTTGAAATTTACTCTTAATTAATTCCTCAAGGTCTTTCATTGGTGTTAAAGCATTTTTCAATTTTTCCTTATCTGTTTTAGACATTTCTCTAAGATTGATGTATTGTCCTGAATCGTCATTTTTCAATCCTTCAACAGTTCTAAATTTAGATAAAGTTAAAAAAGCTTCAGCACAACTTAAATATATTTCTGCATTTTTAGAGTCAGTTATCGCTAACTGTTTAAATCTTAAATAAGTATTTTTTATCCCTTTAATATTAGCATTCAAAATTAATAAACGTGCGCCATCAATCAAAGGCATTAATGCACGGGTTTTAATGTCAAATTTTGTTTTATTCGGGCCTTCTTCTTCAACGATAAATTTCTTGAAGAAACTTAACGGTGAATTTCTTTTTAAAGCATCATTTCCTAAAAAGTCAAAGAATAAAGTATTGTTTACAGCATTTTTAAAAATAACATTTTCAATTACTTCCTCAATTTTTGGTTCTCCAAAAACAATCTCGTAATCAAAGAAAATACTGCTCAAATCGTTACTGTTTTCACCTGGAGTATTCATCCAGCTGTTGTATTGTTTTGTCCAGTCTGTCAATGATTTACACCACAACATATTACTTCCCATATGTCCATTTGGGCAATATTCGTAACCGACTTTTTCTAAGATAGCAGTTGTTCTTTTTGCCAGTCTTAAAAAATAATCTTTTGTTTCTCTGTATTTATCCGGAGTAACATCTTCAAAAATTAAAGTACTGTCCTGATCTGTTAATAAAAGCTGTTCTTTACGACCTTGACTACCAATACTTAACCATGCAAATCGAGCAGGAGGTGAGCCCAAGTCTAAAATTGACAATTCAACCGCACGTTTAATGATAGCAAGGTTAATCTCACTGGCAATATTACTAATATGAGAAATTGGAATGTTTTTCTGAATCGAATTCTGAATCAAATCAGACAAACGATCGCGAATTTGTTTTAAGTCTTTCGGAAGCTGAGAACGTTTAATCTCTTTGATTAAAACACCAGGATTACTTGCTTGAGCAACAATTAAATCGTGCTCAGAAATAATTCCTTTAACAGCAGATTTATTTGTACCATCTTTAGTAACACATAAATGGGTTACATTATGTTTTAGCATTAATAACTGGGCTTCAGCAAGCGATACATTTTCAATTACAGTAACTACAGGCGAAGACATGATTTTATCAATTGTTTCAGTAATAGGATAGCGCCCGGTTGCAATTTTTGATGATAAATCTGTTGCAGTAACAATACCAATTGGCTTGTTTTTTTCGCACACAATGATATTATCGACCATAGCTTCAGTCATTAAAATGGCAACATCTTTAACAACATGGCTTGCTTCAGTCGTTAAAGGTGAATTATTATAGCTAAGGGATTGAATATATTGCATTTCTGATTGCTGATCAACATAAAATGACGTATCAGAAATCACTTTTCCGTTTGAATTTACACTGTCTTTTGTGTGTCTTGAATTTACAGCAAAACTTTCTAGCAAAAAGTTTAATACATCAGAATTATTGGCAACAAAAGGCCTGAAAACAGCAATTGGAATAGCATATATAATACTTTCTTCACGTGCTTTCGCGGTCATCATATAGTTATTCTTGGCAAAAAAAGGTCTTAAACCAAAAATATCTCCTTCGTGGCATTTATTTATAATTGTTTCTTCAGCATCAGCGATTGTTGTTAAATTTATTACACCAGAAGCCACAACATAAAAACTATCATGAAGTACGTCATTGTTTTGAAACAATACAGTATGCTTTTCTAAATTGATAACTCTGATATTGGTTGCAATATCAGATAATTCCTGAAAAGTCAAATTATCAAATGGTGGGTATTCTTTTAAAAAATCGGCAATATGCTCAGCAATTGTATTCATACGTTTGATAATTTTTTTAAAGTATCGAATGTAAAAATAATAAAATAAAGTCTTACAATGAAAGCATCTTTACCAGAATGTAATTATTTTAAGGAAATGTTAAAATTTGTGGTTTTATAAACTGTAAAATGATTTTTTATTGGCTAATTTCTTTATTATTTAACTTTCGTTTTATTGTAAAGCTTTTAAATACAGTGAATTATTAAATTCAACAGAGTTTAATAGGGCGGATTTTATTTCATTTATCGCATTTTTGATATTTATTATTACATCTAGAATGCTTTTAAAGAGCAAGTAGACTGGAATTGAGGTGATTTCTAAAATATTCTATTTTACATAATATAAATTATAGTTCAAATAGAATAACGCTAAAATAGCGCTTATTCGTTTATTTTGTTTAAAACCAGATCTTTTGGTACAATGTCATCGCCGCCACGTTTTATGAAATGAAGTTTCCCTTCTTGTTCTAAAAGTATTCCAGCTGCAGAAACTCCATTTTTTCCTTTTATTGTAATCTGTGCGCGTTCGCCCATAGTATAGACATGTCCGGTAACTTCTAAAATTCCGGAATTGAGTTCAGGTTTACTGCTCGTAATTTCTATGATTCCAAATATCTTGTAGTTTGACTGCGCTACGTTTATTGTAAAAATATATTCTTTACTGCAATTTTCACAATTCTCGTTGCTCCAGGTTCCTTTAAATCTGTTGGTTTGGGAATATGCCTGAAATGAAATAATAAATAGTAATAAAATAATTTTTTGCATTAAAATGATTTTTAGAATCAGATTCAAATATAAAATAAAAAAGCATCACGATTGCGATGCTTTATATTTCCTTTAAATGAAAATTAATTTAATTTTTTCAAATAAACGGATTTTCCGTTAAGCGAAACTTCAATTTCATTTGTTTTATCAGAAAACGTTGTTCGAAGAGCATTTCCTTTAAAAAGCTGAACATCACCGAAAACTTTTCCTGTTTCATCAGAAATATATTCGAATAACAATTTTTTATTGCCTGGTTCGATACCAATCTTATAGCTTGAAAATTTTGTTCCTTTTAAATCAAATTGTTGTTGGGAGTCAATAATTTTTCCATCAGCGTAAAAATTGGTAATTGTTTTGTTTAACGTAATGTCGGGATAATACTGATTTACTTTTGTAAGCAATGCGTATTGTTCTACATTTGCATCTTCTTGTTTTGAAGTTATGGTTTGAGCAAATGAAATTGTTGTAAAAATAAGCGCTAATAGTAAAGTGAATTTTTTCATAATTTAAATTTTTAGAATTATTGTTTCAAAACATTTTTGAAAACTTATATAATAACCATTTTTTGCATAAAAACAATTATTATATCTAACAAGGTAGTTAAAATTTACCTTTATATGAAATTAAAAGCAATTATTTAAGAAAATGACAACAAAAAAATATATTCAACTCATACTTATTTTAGGTTCTTTAACAGCTCTTGGCCCTTTTTCGATCGACATGTATCTACCAGGTTTTTCTGGTATAGCAAAGGATCTGCATACTACTGTTGCTAAAGTTTCGATGAGTTTATCAAGTTATTTTATTGGAATTTCTGCCGGACAATTGCTTTACGGGCCATTATTAGATCGTTTCGGACGAAAAAAACCTTTGTTTGTTGGTTTGCTTGTTTATATTTTAGCTTCGTTAGGCTGTGTTTATGTTGCTGATATTGATACTTTTATTGGTTTACGATTTATTCAGGCTATTGGAAGCTGTGCTGCAACAGTTGCTTCTGTCGCGATGGTTCGCGATTTATTTCCTGTAAAGGATATTCCAAAAGTATTTTCTTTATTAATGCTTGTTCTTGGGCTTTCGCCAATGTTAGCGCCAACAATTGGCGGTTATGTAACAGAAGATTTCGGTTGGCACATTGTATTTCTTATATTAATGTGCATGGGAATCGCGATTTTAATTGCTTCACAAATTGGATTACCAAATTCTTATAAACCGGATACTTCAATTTCACTAAAGCCAAAACCAATTATTTCGAATTTTATGAAAGTGCTAAAAGAGCCTCAGTTTTACACATATGCGTTTACAGGTTCAATAGCTTTTTCCGGTTTATTTACCTATGTAGCGGCCTCTCCTATAGTTTTTATGGATATTTATAATGTTGATGCTAAAACATATGGATGGATTTTTGCCTTTATGTCGGTAAGCTTTATAGGATCCAGCCAGTTAAATTCTATTTTATTGAAGAGATTTTCTAGTGAACAAATGATTTTAGCTGCTTTGATTTCGCAATCTGTAATCAGTATTGTTTTCTTGATTCTTTCAGTAAATAATCTTTTAGGGTTATATGAAACGATTGCAATGTTGTTCTTATTTTTAGGATGTTTGGGAATCTCAAACCCAAATACGGCCGGACTGACCATGGCTCCTTTTGCTAAAAATGCAGGAAGTGCTTCTGCTTTGATGGGTGCAATTCAATTAGGTTTGGGAGCTTTAGCCTCTTTTGCTGTTGGAGTTTTTGTTAAAGATTCTGTTGCTCCAATGGTTCTTATTATGACCGTAACTACTTTAATTGCGCTTGTTATTTTAAACATTGGAAAACGTTTTATCAAAGAAAAAGTTGAAGTTTCTGCAAAGTAATAAATCTCAATATTTTAAATTTCAAATGGAATGTAACATATTGTTAAATATAAAAAGCCAAAATCTATGGAGAGATTTTGGCTTTTTTTATATGGATTGGAATTTTAATCTATTCGCTTTGTTGTCTTTTTTCAGGTCTAATAATCATTCTGAGTGATTGATCTCTAGCAAAATACGCTACCATCCAGTTCCAAAAAGTGTTCAGTCTGTTTCTGTAAGTTATTAAAGAAATCAAATGGATAAATAACCAGATAATCCAGGCGAAAAATCCTTTAAAATGCCATTTCGGACTTGGTAAATCTACTACAGCTTTGTTTTTTCCTATAATTGCCATAGAGCCTTTGTCATTGTATGCGAATGGTTTTAAAGGTTTATTTTGAACCATTGCTTTAAAGTTTTTGGCTAAATTTAAACCTTGCTGAATGGCGACCTGCGCAACCTGCGGATGTCCATCAGGAAAATTTTTATCTCCGGCTAAAATAGCGGTATCTCCAATGGCATAAACATTTTGAAGTCCATTTACCTTACTATATTGGTCCGTTGCCATACGTTTACCACGTCCGTAACTTTCTTTCGGAATTCCTTCAAAAAGTTTAGCAGAAACTCCGGCAGCCCAAATTAGATTTTTGGTTTTGATGGTTTCGCCATTTTCAAAAAATACAGTATCGTCAACATAATCTGTAACACGCGTATGTAGCTTCACTACAACGCCCAATTTTGTAAGTGCTTCAAGTGTATCTTTTTGAGAAGCTTCACTCATAGGAGAGAGTAGTGCGTCTCCCCCATCGACCAAATAAACATTACTGGCAGAAGTTTCTAATTCCGGATATTCTTTTAATAAAATGTTTTTACGCATTTCAGCAAACATTCCGGAAACTTCTACTCCGGTTGGTCCTCCTCCGGCAACAACAATCGTTAATAATTTACGGCGTTTACGAATATCTTTGCAGATTGCAGCTTTTTCAAGATTTTTAAGCAATGCGTTACGCATTTCGATGGCATCATTTAGAGTTTTCATCGGAATGGCATTTTTCATTACATTTTCCATTCCAAAATAGCTTGTTTCAGCTCCTGTAGCAAAAACCAAATGATCGTATGTTAATTCGCCATTGCTGAGAACTATTTTATTTTCTTCAGGAACTACAGATAACAATTCTCCTAAACGAAATTGCAGGTTTTTTTTACCCGCAAAAAACTTCCTGAAAGGATAACTAATGCTTGAAGGTTCCAAAAATGCCGTCGCAACCTGATATATAAGTGGTGGGAAAAAGTTATAATTGTTTTTGTCTACAAGTGTTACTTGTATTTGTGGATGGTTTACAAGCTCTTTTGCCAGATTAATTCCTGCAAAACCACCTCCTATAATAACTATGTTCATATATGTGGTATATTTATTAAGTATGTTTTTTAAAAAAAGTACTTTATAAATATACGACATAAATTGAGAAAGTCACTAGCTCAAAATATTACTTTTTGATTTTTTTAACAGGCTTTTCTGTTACTTCAACTTTGTTTTGTAAAACGTAATTCGCCATCAATTTTTCTATTAATTCATCTTTGGTAAGATGATGAAAAACGGTTTTTACTTTTGTCTTTAAATCAGCTGAAATATCGTGATTTGGCTTTGTTTTGAAGATTTGTTTTGCCCATAAAAGCGTATTATTTTCTTCTAAACTAACAACTGAAGGTTTTTGGAATTTAGTGAATTTAATTCCTAGTTCTTTTTCAAATTCCGGAATTTCATTTACTTCTTCCTCTTGTAAAACAGTTAATGAAAGTCCCTTTGCTCCTGCTCTGGCAGTTCTTCCACTACGGTGAACATAAGTTTCGTAAGTATCCGGCAAATGATAATTTACTACATAAGAAATTTCTTTTACGTCAATTCCTCTTGCAGCTAAATCTGTAGCAACTAAAATATTGATATGCCCTTCACGGAATTGCTCCATAATTCTGTCACGAATTCCTTGCGATAAACTTCCATGAAGTGCTCCTGATGAAAAACGATTTATTGCCAGGTTTTTGGCCAATTTATTCACTGCAGCTTTAGTTTTACAGAAAATGATTCCACGTTCTCCTTCTTTTGAATTTAAAAAATGCATTAAAACATCTAATTTCTCAATAGGATCAACTACAATATATTCATGATCAATTCCTTGGTTACCAACAGTTTCCATATTGGCACTAACCTGAACTACATTTTTGTTTAAGTAATTCTGAATCAATTGCTTGATTGTTCCCGGTAAAGTTGCAGAAAACAATAAAGTGCGGTGTTTTTTAGGAAGTTCAGCAACAATTTCATCTAAACTTTCTTTTAGAATAGAAACCATTTCATCGGCTTCATCTAAAACTAAATATTCAGTTTGTTTTAAATCAATTGCTTTACGCTGAATCAAATCGATTAAACGTCCTGGTGTAGCAACAACAATGTGTGTAGGTTGGGTAAGACGTTCAATTTGTGGTTTTATTGGGATTCCACCACAAGTTGAAGCTATTGAGATATTTGGAATATGTTTTCCAAAATCTTCTAAATTTCTAAAAATTTGTTGTCCAAGTTCTCTTGTTGGTACTAAAATTATTGCCTGAACAGTTGTTATTTCAGTATTAATTAACTGCAATAAAGGCAATCCAAAAGCAGCAGTTTTTCCTGTTCCTGTTTTGGCTAAACCAACAACATCATGACTTTCAGCTAAAAGTAACGGAATTGTTTTTTGTTGAATTTCTGTTGGTTCAACAATGTTCAATTCGCTTAACGCTTTTAAAATTGGTGCTGAAACTCCTAATGCTGAGAATTGTTTAGACATAACTTGTATTTTAGAGTTCTGATCTTAGATTTTAGATTTCTGCCACAGATTACTCAGATTAAAATGATTTTATAGAATCTTCGATTCTTTTTGTCATTTCGACGAAGGAGAAATCACATAATCCTTAGCACACAATACTATGCTTTGTAATATGATTTCTCCTTCTTCAAAATGATATTCTTTTGAAACTTCTAACTTTTTACAGTTAACATTTAACTTAAAAAAATCAATCCGGTTCGTTCATGATTTTTTCACGGTATTTTTTTCCGATCAATAAAGTCATATTCTTTTTATAATCATCAACAAGCCATTCGCGGTAGTTTTTACTGCATTGACTCAAACATTTTGCATAACGTTTGATGCGGCATTCAATATCGTCATCAAGTTCTTTTCCTAATGATTTTGCTTCTTGCAATGTTTCAGTATTATCAACACACATAGAAGCATGTTGTTCTAATGATTTGTCTAATACTACTTTAGAACGTAAATTTTGTTTGATGATTAATTTGTGTTCTTCATCAACATCAAAAGTAACATCGGCAGTTTTACTGAATTTTGCACGTAATTCCGGAGGCATACTGTATTTGAAATACAATTCGATTTCAGTATCATCACGTAGATTTTCCAAATAAAATTCAGGTGATTTAAAGATATGTTGCCAGTTTACCGGCTCGCTCCATAAACCAAAACGTGCAGCATTATTACCTAAATCGATAACGGTAAACTCATCTTTACCAGGTAGTTTACGAGATCCACGACCAATCATTTGGTAATATAAAGTTAAAGATTTTGTTGCTCTGTTTAAGATAATAGTTTCAACAGTTGGTTCATCAAAACCAGTAGTTAAAATTCCAACTGATGTTAAAATCGCATCCGGAGTCTTTTTGAACCATTGCAAAATATCTTTACGTTCCTCAGAACTACTTGTATTATCAAGGTGTCTGATGTCGTAACCTGCTTCTCTAAACGTTTCGTATACATATAATGATGTATGAATACCGTTATTGAAAATCAAAGTCTTTTTACCCAAAGAACGTTCAGTATAAGCATGCAAAAGTTTTTCCTGCATGATTGTATTCGTGTATAAATCATCAGATGATTTTACAGTATAATCTCCGTTGATACCAACTTTTAATGAAGTCAAACCAACATCATAGCTGTAAGTTGTAGCACGTGCCAGGAATCCTTTGTCAATCAATGAACTAATTGTGTCTCCCACAATAAGCTCATCATAACTCTGGTGCATTGGTAATTTTATATTAGAACTCAAAGGCGTTGCTGTTACTCCAAGAATAAAAGCATTTTTGAATGAGTTTAATAATTTTCTAAATGAATTGTAATGTGCCTCATCAATAATGACCAAACCAATGTTATCAAGATGCAGTTTCTCATCATTGATACGGTTTTTTAAAGTTTCAACCATTGCCACAAAACAAGAATAATCGTTTTGATCAGGCAATTCTTTTACTTTACTATTGATTATTTTGTTGCTAACGCCAAAACCTTTAAGCATTTTTGAAGTTTGCTTACAAAGTTCGATACGGTGCGTTAAAACAACCACTTTTTTATCATTATTAGCTAAATAACGACGAACGATTTCAGAAAAAATTACAGTTTTTCCTCCACCTGTAGGTAATTGGTACAATAGATGATGTTGAGCTGGAGCATTATCTAAACGTTCAAAAATGGCGTCAATATCGCCTTTTTGGTATGCATAAAGTTCTTTTTTCTCTTCTCTTTCTATTTCTAAAGTGTTTTGAGACATTGTTTATTTTTGGATTTTTGCAAAAATACACCTAAAAAACAGTTATTCATCTTATTTTAACCTAAAATAAATGTTTTTTTTAAATAAGATTTTTTATGAGAATGTTATTTAAATATCAATTTTTTCTAAAACTGCCTCAAAATCATACTTGTTTTTCCATTTTTGTTGAACAGTTTGGTGCTGAATTTCTAAAATTCGGGGTTTAAAGTCAAACAAAATTCCATTAGAAATGATATAATTAACAGCTTGGTCAAAAGAATTAAACATGCTTTTGTAAAATAATTCCTGCTTTACAAAATTTCCTGAAGAAAACGTTTGCGCAATTTCGATATTGTACAACATCAAATCGGCAACAATAAATGGATCAACTCCTAACAAAATAAAATGCTTGATCATTTTCTGAGCAACAGACCTACGCATTTTTGCTTTTGGACGCCATTTTGCATTAGGCTTTTTTATTGGAAAGTATTCATGAGAGATCTTCGTTTTACTTTCCTGCAAGAGTTTGTCTTCTTTTGGGTTGAAAACAAAATCATAAAAGGTTTTTACAGGAATAAATTTCTCGTATAATTCGATAATTTGTTCTTCGAGTTGTTCCTTATTTAATTCGGCTAAATATTTTTTTAAATCGCGCTTACTCATTATCAAAGTTTAAGAATACAAAAATAAATTAGTTTCCGGATTCATATCGCAAAAACCAATCCTAATACTTAATTTTGCTTGTATAATTTCAAAAAATAGATACATGCTCAAGATTTTCAAAGTTACTGCAATTTTAGAAGGAATCTCCTATTTAGTTTTATTCGCAAACATGCTTATCATTAAAAACAACAATCCGGAACTTTACCATACTATTTTACGTCCGTTAGGAATGACGCATGGTGTGTTGTTTATTGGATATATTATATTGGCATTTTTATTAAGAAAATCTCAAAACTGGGATTTAAAAACTTTTGGAATTATTTTGATAGCTTCTCTTGTTCCCTTTGGAACTTTCTATATTGAGAAAAAATATTTAGAAAATAATGCATAAGCTTTTGGATAAAATATTTAACTTTTTATATCCGCTTTTTAGAGATTGGGGAATGAGTCGCAACTTTGCGTCTTATGTCAGCCTTATCTTTAATATCGCCATTATGGTGGCTTTGGCTTATGCTATTTATTATGTTGCAAAATTTGTTTTAGTAACGCTTACAGCTGTTTTTGCGCAAAAAACCAAAACAAAGTTTGATGATTATCTAATTCACAATAAAACCACAAAATACACGGCCTATTTAATTCCGTTTTTCTTTATTTATAAGGCTGTTCCAATCATTTTGGACCGTTATGAATATTGGGAAACCCTTTTTGGAAAAATAGTAGGCATTTATATCGTTTTGATCAGTTTATGGATTATCAGAACAATTTTTAATGCTTTACGCGATTATTTAAAACAAAAACCGGAATACAGCGACAAACCGATCGATAGTTTCGTTCAGGTTATTATGATTGTGCTTTGGATTTTTGGAGTTGCGATGATTATTTCGACTTTATTTGGAATCAAAAAAGGCGAATTGCTTACTATTTTAGGAACACTTTCGGCCATTATTATCTTGATTTTCAGAGATACAATTTTAGGATTTGTTTCGAGTGTTCAGGTGGCAATTAACGATATGGTTCGTATTGGCGACTGGATTACCATGGATAAATTTGGTGCCGATGGAGATGTTATTGAAATCAATTTAACAACTGTAAAAGTTCGAAATTTTGATAACACGATTACAACAATTCCGACCTACTCTTTAAGTTCAGACTCTTTTCAGAATTGGCGCGGTATGCAAAAATCTACAGGAAGACGAATTAAAAGACATGTTTTAATCAAAAGCAGCAGTATTCGCTTTCTGACGAATGAAGATTTGAATCAGATGAAAAAAGTACAGCTTATTTCATCTTATATCGTTACCAGACAAGCTGAAATTGAAAAATATAATGCAATGCATGGTGTCGATAAAACCTTGTCTTTGAATGGAAGAAACATGACTAATTTAGGTTTGTTCCGAAAATATATCATGCAATATTTAGTGGCGCATCCTGGTTTAAATAAAGATATGCATATTATGTGTCGCCAGCTTCAATCTACCGAACATGGAGTTCCGTTAGAGATTTATGCTTTTTCAAGTGATAAACGCTGGGCGAATTACGAATATATCATGGCCGATATTTTTGATCATATAATGGCTTCTGTTGAATATTTTGATCTAGAAATATTCGAATTGCCTTCAAAGATAGGTCGATTGGATTAACTTTTTGCTTTGAACATAGCTTAACCGCAAAGTTCGCAAAGGTTTACGCTACGAACGCAAAGTTGTTCTTTGCTAACCTTGCGAAAAACCTTTGCGAACTTTGCGGTTAAATACATTGCTTTGAAACTACTTTTCTATCTTTTCAAAAACAAATTCTGCATTATTGTATTCTATAGGAACATCAGGAAGAAACAAAGGAAGATTAAAATAAGTTCCAATTACGCCTTTTCCGAGAATCAGTTTGTTATTTTTTTTTAATAAAGCTATCGGAATTCTTTTCCAGCTTCCTCCATTAGAGATAAAATGAAAATCACCTCTAAGTGTGTCGCCTTTCAAATCTCCTCTTACATCGCCTGAATCTTTGCCGATTTTATGATATGATATTTCATAACGGCCGTAAAATCTTTTATCGTTTAGTTTGATGTCTAAAATCGCGGTGTCTTTGCCATTCACGGCACGATAAAAAACACGATTGTATTTATCCTTATTTTCTTTAGAATTACAAGAGATTAAAAAGGAAAATAGAATAAAAACAGTTATTAAATTTTTAAACATCCTTGTTTTTTTATGGCTTAGTTAAAATGAACTTTTATCACTTATGTGACCGATAAAAAATTACAAACGGTCTTTTACAAACTCTATTTGAGTTTTTCCGTGGGCTTTTGGTTTTCCTTCTTCATCCAGATTTACCATTGTAGTGTGATCGATGGTGATAATGATTTCACGTGTCATCATGTTTCTTACGGCACATTTTAAAACAAGCGATGTATTTCCGAATTTAACGACATCAATTCCAATTTCTACAATATCACCTTGTCGGGCAGAGCTTTTAAAATTGATTTCTGACATGTATTTGGTAACCACTTTAGGATTTTGAAGCTGTACAATAGAGTACAAAGCTAATTCTTCATCAATCCACGCTAATAATTTTCCGCCAAATAAAGTTCCGTTCGGATTTAAATCTTCGGGCTTAACCCACTTTCTGGTATGAAATCGCATAATTTTAATTTATAGGAGTAAAAATAGATTTTTTGTATTGGAATTTTTTCTAAATTTAAAGAAAAAACATGGCAGATAGAGACACTTTTTTAAGAGAATTCAGAGGCGAAACTTTAGGAACTGTAAGTGCTCAATCTTCGGTAGATGAGTTGTTTCAAAATCAGACGATTAGGCCTATTTTAAAACTACAAAATGATTTGTTTATTGCGGTTTTTATCAACTACGTAAATAAAAACAAAGCCGATTTTTATTCCTATACGGTCGAAAAGAAGCTTCAAACCATAGAAAATTCCATTCAAAAAGATATTAAGTTCAGAAATTCTTTAAAAGGAATTGTAATGGCACTTTTTACGATTGAAGAATATGAAACTTATATTCAAAATTCTTCAAGCTTAAATAAAAGAATGATGAATTTGTTGATTGACCGATTGAAAAGTCAGGTGCAATTGTTTGAATTGGAATCGAATTCGAATTAGATTTATATTTATATTGTTTAAATAATATCGATGTTAAGAATGGAGAACAACTTTACGAAGGTAATGTCTAATAAAACAGACGAAGAATTAATTAAGATTGTGACAGTAAATCGTACCAAATATCAAGCATTGGCTATTGATGCTGCAGAGAAAGAAATTGATTTAAGAAAAATTGATGCATCTAAATTTGAAACGTTAACTACTAAAGTTCAAATCGAAGACCAAATCATCAAAAAAGTTGAAAACAATACAGTTGGAGCAGGAATTCGATTTGTAAATTTTGCAATTGATTTTATTGTAATTTTTATTCTTTATTTTATAATTGTCCCTGTCATTGAAACGTTTTTGCCATTGATAAATCAAACTGAACGAGCTATCTACAGAATTGGTTCCCTAGTATTTTTTGTTTCTCTTTATTATATCCCTCTTGAGCATGGACTTCAAAAGACTTTGGGGAAAATTATAACTAAAACTAAGGTTGTAACTTTAGAAGGTAATAAGCCTGAACTAATGGATATTGTAAGTAGAACATTTTGCAGATTTATTCCCTTTGATCGATTTTCATTTTTCTATTCTCGAAATGGCTTTCATGATGCAATTTCCAGAACTAAAGTAATAAAAGATAATGTTTGATCAATTCCGAAATAAATTCCCTCTCACCGATTCAAAATGGAATGAATACACGAGCTATTTCAAACGTCTCGAAGTTCCTGCCAAAACAATTCTTTTAGAAGAAGCAGAAATTTCAAAAAGGCTTTTTATAATCGAAAAAGGCTGTATTCGGGTTTGGTTTAATAATAACGGAAAAGATTTAACAACTCAGTTTTTCTTCGAGAATCAAAGCGTTGCTTCTATTGAAAGTTTCATGAAAAAGATACCAAGTCCGGTTGTTATTGAAACCATTGAAACTTCTGTTTTATGGTGGATTCAAAAAAGTGATTTGGATAAAATTTTAGAAGAAATCAAAGAAATTCCAGAATTAAGAGATCGTTTTATCAACATGCTTTTTGAGCGCACATTTGATTATATGAAACATTTTGTTTCCTTTATAAAAGACTCTCCTGCTCAGCGTTATCTTAATTTAATTGAAGAAAGACCTCAGGTGCTGCAGCGTGTACCACAACATTATATTGCTTCTTATCTCGGCGTAAGTACCGTTCATTTAAGCCGAATAAAAAGTCAGTTGCTTCACAAAAAATAATTCTGATTTCATTTGATAACAAATGTTATCGTCGGCAGAAAAATGACGTTCTAACTTTGCCTCATAAAATTAAATAATTATGAAAGCAGCAGTAGTTTATACAAAAGGCGAATCGCCAAAATATGCAGAATTTGCAGAACCAATTCCACAAAATGAAAATGAAATTTTACTTTCTGTCAAAGCCGTAGCTATTACGAATTTAGATAAAGGAAAAGCCAGCGGTAAA
Organism: Flavobacterium sp. GW821-FHT11G01; assembly: GCF_058808175.1. NCBI lineage: Bacteria > Pseudomonadati > Bacteroidota > Flavobacteriia > Flavobacteriales > Flavobacteriaceae > Flavobacterium > Flavobacterium sp. GW821-FHT11G01. Next base: position 289,922 of record NZ_JBXARK010000004.1, read on the forward strand.
CATTATTCTTCAGATAATCAAAGTGAAAACGGATTTGTTGTTAGCAGTGATGCAGTAGGTTTATTGGAAAACGGAACGAGAGTTTATGCTCGCGGAATTACCGGCACAATGGCAGAGAAAACGCTCATAGATAAGAATATTTTGGTGCCGTTACCGGAAGGAATTAGCAATACAATAGCTGCGGCAATGCCGAATGCAGTTGCAGGTTCTGCTATGGCACTTAAATTTAGGGCGGGAATAAAACCGGGAGAAACTGTTTTGATAAACGGAGGAGCCGGTTTTACAGGTCAAATGGCCATTCAGATTGCGAAATATTACGGAGCAAAAAGAATAATTGTTACCGCAAGAAACGAAAAAACATTCCAGAATCTTTTAGAATTAGGTGCTGACGAAGTTATTTTGCTTAAAGAAAATGATGAAACCATTATCAAAAAACTTCAGGAAATTCATTTAAACACGCCTATCGATATTATCCTGGATTATTTGTGGGGACATTCTGCAGAATTAATTTTTTTGGCTTTAAAAGGAAAAGGTTCTTTTACCCATAAAGTGCGCTATGTAAATATTGGAAGCATGGCTGGAGATTCCATTCAGTTATCAGCGGGAATTTTGAGAAGCGTTGATCTTCAATTATCAGGCTCTGGTTTAGGAAGCTGGTCTAAAGAAGAAGTCAAATTATTGTTTTCAGAAATACTTCCGGAAATGTTTCTTTTGGCCGCTCAAAACAAAATTAAAGTAAATATCGAAGAGATTAATTTAATTGATATTGAACAAATGTGGAATGCCGAGGTTCCAGATGGAAAACGTTTAGTTGTAAAAATCTAACAAAAGAAAAAAGGTTTGATAAGATAATAATCTCGTCAAACCTTTTTCTTTAAATATTTTAGAAATAGTTACTCTTTAGATAACATTAATTCTTTGATGTATTTTACCGGAGCGCTTCCAAAACTCAGGAATTTTTCGTGAAATTGTTTCAAATTGAATTTGTCACCTTCCTTTTTCTTAAGTTCTTCTCTCAAGTTGTAAATCTCTGTATATCCTGTAAAATAGGAACATAATTGCACTTGAGATAAAGTTACACGTTTCCACTTCCCTTCTGCCTCAGCTTGTTGCTGAAAAGCTTCTCTGGTTAGTAAAATCATGGCCTCTTCTTTAGACATGTCTTTCGTGTGAACGCTAATGTCTAAAATAGTATTGCAAGTTGTTCTTAAATTCCATTTATAATACATTAACCACATTTCATCAGAGTTTTTGTAACCACTCTCCAACATCATTTTTTCAGCATAAACTGCCCAGCCTTCAACCATTGCTCCATTTCCTAAAATAGATTTTATAATACTTGGCGATTGATTACTGTAAACCAATTGTGTGTAATGCCCGGGAACCGCTTCGTGAATGTTTAAAATTTGAAGAATGTAGTCGTTGTATTCACGCAGATAACTTTCAGCATTTTCAGCTGTCCAGCCCGACATACTTCCAACATTATAATACGTATTTGCATTCTTGTCATAAGGCCCTGCAGCAGAAATTGAAGCACCTGCAACACCGGCCATATAAGCCGGTTCTTTGCGCACCACTAAAGGTTTTGACGGATCTATGTATAATAAATCTTTGGCTTTTACATAAGCAGTTAATTCCGGGATTTGTTTTTCAATTTCCGATTGAAATTTCTCCGGAGTAGTATGCTGCAATGAAATTTTATCAATAACTTGTTTGATTAAGTCCAGTTTGTCAGCTGGTTTTGGAGCATTTCCTTTGTATTTTGCCCAAAGTTTATCTGCAATTACAAACATTTTGTCGTGTAGATCGTTTTTATGATCAACGGCAATTTTATAAATCTCGTCAGCAGTATAACTGGATTGAATATCAAAATTGAATTTTTTGGCATATAAATCAGCTCCTAATCTAAAAGAACGAGGCGTTTTATTTGGTAATTTTTGAAGCCAGTCAGCATAATCTTTAATAGCTTTTATCGAAACTTTTGCTTTGTCCTGAATTTCTTTTTTTTCAGCAGCACTCAATTTGCTTTGTTTTAAAACTGCATTTAAATCGGCTTCAAAAACAGAAGATCCTCCAATGTTTTGAGCAATGGCAAGATCAGTATGTTCAATTGTTGGGTTTTTAATATTCTTTTTGGCAGCTTCATAATAAGCCGGAATGTTATTCATTTTGATATTAAAAGCATGGAGACGAACTTCTAAGGAATCGTATTTTCCGTTTAAAATTTCCGCGAAAGCGCCACAAACATTATATTCTGCAGGATTCCATTCTGTTGATTTTAATTCTTTAATACTGAAAATAGTCGCTTCTAACTGATTTTTTATCATTTGAAAATCAGTCTTATTATTGTCAGACAAACTTTCAATATCATATTGCTTTAGCGAATCCAATTGAGCATTAGCAAAATCAAGTTGTGCTTTCGTTTCCTTTGAATCCGGAACTACAAGAACACTATCTAATTTATGATAACCAACTCCAGAAGCCCAACCCGGATTGATTTCCCACAAATGGGTAACGAATCTGTCCTTGTACTTATCAAATTTTTGGTCTAAAGCTTTATCTGTATTGGTTTTAGTGCTTTTATTACAGGAAAATAGTAATGAAATGGCAAAAAATGAAACAAACAGTTTTTTCATAAGTTAAGTTTTTTATGCTTTAAAGATAGAAAAAATGTTCATTCTGCAAAGCAATCTACTTTTTGCATTTAATATTTCAGTAATTCGAATAACACCTCTTCAAAACGATTTTTCGGTAAGAACTGATCTTCCAATGCTTTTGTAAATGGAATTGGCGAATCTAAACTGGCCACTCTTTTTACCGGAGCATCGAGATATTCAAAACATTCTTCCATAATTAAAGCTGAAATATCGCTTGCAATTCCGCCAAACATAGTGTCTTCCTGATAAATAATTACTTTTCCTGTCTTTTTAACCGATGCAAAAATAGTTTCGGTATCTAAAGGCTGAAGTGTTCTTAAATCGATTAAATCAGCATCGATTTCAGGATTTTTGGCTAAAGTGTCTAATGCCCAGTGAACCGGAGCGCCAAAAGCAATAATTGTGACCGTATTTCCTTCTTTTAAAACTGCTGCCTTTCCAAGTGGAATGGTATAATAATCTGTTGGAACATCCTGATAAACGCTTCTGTACAATTGTTTGTGTTCGAAAAATAAAACCGGATTTGGATCATTTATCGAAGTGTTTAATAAACCTTTTGCATCATAAGGAAATGCGGGATAGACTACTTTTAAACCTGGCGTTTTAGTAAACCAGGCCTCATTAGTCTGAGAATGAAAAGGTCCCGCCTGAGTTCCGCCACCACAAGGCATTCGAACTACGACATCGGCATTTTCGCCCCAGCGGTAATGCGATTTTGCTAATAAATTCACAATCGGATTAAATCCTGTTGAAACAAAATCGGCAAATTGCATTTCTACAATCGCTTTGTAACCATTAATGGATAATCCCATTCCTGTTGAAACCACAGCGCTTTCGCAAATTGGCGTATTACGAACTCTGTCTTTTCCAAAAAACTCAACAAAACCATCTGTAATTTTAAAAGCGCCACCATATTCTGCAATATCCTGACCCATAATAATCAGATTTTTATGAGCCTCCATCGATTGTTCCAAACTGTTTCTGACAGCATCTATAAACCGAATATTTTTTGTTTCTGATGAAGGACTAACTTCTTCATAAATAAAAGGTTTGTAAACATCATCTAATTCTCCACTATAAGTTGGAATAATTTCAGGTTCAGCATTTGCAAGGGCTAAATTTTCATCAATTTCCTGCTTAATTTCAGCATGTAATTGCTCGTCAAATTCAGTGGTTAAAACACCAATTTTAGTTAAAAAATCGCGATAATTCGTCACCGGATCTTTTACTGCCCATTCGTCCATCAATTCCTGTGGAACGTATTTGGTACCGCTCGCCTCTTCGTGCCCGCGCATTCTAAAAGTTTTAAACTCCAATAAAACCGGATGCGGATCATTTTGCATTTGTTCTTTTAATTCTGAAAGCTTGTTGTAAACTTCCAATATATTATTTCCGTCTATAATATGACTTTCAATGCCGTAACCAACGCCTTTGTCAGCAAGGTTTTCACATAAATATTGTTCATTTGTAGGCGTCGAAAGACCGTAACCATTGTTTTCGATAATAAACATTACCGGCAATTTCCAAACAGCAGCAATATTCAGTGCTTCATGAAAATCACCTTCACTGGTTGCGCCTTCACCTGTAAAAACAGCCGTAATCTTTTTATTATTCTGAAGTTTATCGGCTAATGCAATTCCATCAGCAATTCCTAATTGCGGACCCAAATGCGATATCATTCCGATGATTTTATATTCCTGTGTTCCAAAATGAAAACTGCGGTCTCTTCCTTTTGTAAAACCGTTTGCTTTTCCTTGCCATTGAGAGAATAATCGGTGCAAAGGAATATCCCTTGTGGTAAAAACACCCAGATTTCGGTGCATTGGCAATACATATTCGGATTCATCCAAAACAGACGTCACTCCTACTGCAATAGCTTCCTGGCCTATTCCTGAAAACCATTTTGATACTTTTCCCTGACGAATCAGGATTAACATCTTTTCTTCGATCAAACGAGGTTTGAGGATTCTTTTATATAATTCAAGTAATTTATCATCAGTAAGGTTTTGTCTGTAAAAGATCATAGGGTTGTTCATTTTTTTAGCGTTTCAAATATAGAAAAATATAACAATTTTATTCATTTTTGTTATATATTTTTAATTTTATTATAACTTTTAAAATTCCATTCTAAAATATTCTCTACCTTTGTTATTGAAAGGTTTTACGATACCTTTCATCTTAAAATAAAAAATGTAAAGTATGCAAAACATTCCTAGTGTAGACTTACGTGATTTCCTTTCGGACGACCCGAAACGTAAACAAAAATTTGTAAATGAAATCGGCAGTGCATTTGAAAACATTGGCTTCGTAGCCCTAAAAGGTCATTTTTTAGATGACCAGTTAGTAGACGAGCTTTATAGCGAAATTAGAAAATTTTTCGCTTTGCCAGTAGAAACTAAGCATAATTATGAAATTCCCGGTATTGGCGGACAAAGAGGTTATGTATCTTTTGGAAAAGAGCATGCTAAAGGTCGCAAAGAGGGAGATTTGAAAGAATTTTGGCATTTTGGTCAGTATGTTGACAAAGATTCAAAATGGGCTTCAGAATATCCAGACAATGTTGAAGTTAAAGAATTACCACGTTTTAATGTTGTTGGTAAAGAAGCATATCAAATGCTTGAAAAAACAGGTATTTATGTGTTGAGAGCTTTGGCTTTGCATTTAGGATTAGACGAATTTTATTTTGATCAATATGCTAAAGAAGGAAACTCAATTTTAAGACCAATTCATTATCCTCCAATTACTTCTGAGCCAGAAAACGCGATTCGTGCAGCAGCTCATGGTGATATTAACCTGATTACACTTTTAATGGGTGCTCAGGGAAAAGGACTTCAGGTTCAAAATCATGATGGAGAATGGATTGATGCTATTGCAGCAGATGATGAGTTAGTGATAAATGTTGGTGATATGTTGTCAAGACATACCAATAACAAACTAAAATCAACTATTCACCAAGTTGTAAATCCACCAAGAGAATTATGGGGAACATCTCGTTATTCTGTGCCGTTTTTTATGCATCCGGTGAGCGATATGCGCTTAGATTGTTTAGAGAACTGTATTGATGCTGAAAATCCTAAGAAATTTGAAGACATCACAGCAGGTGATTATTTATACGAACGTTTAGTAGATTTAGGTTTAATTAAGAAATAATCTTTAATTTTACGAGAAGTATAAAAAGACATTGAGTTTACGCTTAATGTCTTTTTAATTTTAATAATAGAATAATGGACTTACAAGATCAATTAAAAAACTTATTTCCAGATCACATTGAATCAAATGAGCCTGAAGAAGTTCAGGAACAAGAGCATGTGTTGTATGTTCAAAAAGAGCCAATGATCTGCAAATTTGAAAAAAGAAAAGGAAAAGCAACCACTATAATCGAAGGTTATGAAGGATCTGATGAAGATTTTAAAATTCTGGCCAAAGAAATTAAAACCAAACTAAGTGTAGGCGGAACTTTTAAAGATGATTCGATCATCATTCAGGGAGATTATCGTGATAAAATCATGGCAATTTTAAAAGAAAAAGGCTTTAAAACAAAAAGAGTTGGAGGATAAATAAAGTTTTTTATTTTCATGTTTCAAGTTCTCCGTGAAAGAAAACCTTTGTCTCTTTGAATCTTTGCCACTTTGTACCTTTTACAAACATTAGCACCTCAAAAAAAATGATAAAAGAATCAGAATTAATACTAAATCCAGACGGAAGCGTTTACCACTTAAACCTTCGTCCTGAACATATTGCAAATGATATAATCTTTGTGGGAGATCAGAATCGAGTGGAAAAAATCACTCAGTTTTTTGATAAAATTGAATTTTCGACACAAAAAAGAGAGTTTAAAACGCAAACCGGAACTTATAAAGGAAAACGAATTTCTGTAATGTCTACCGGAATTGGTCCAGACAATATTGATATTGTTCTGAATGAATTAGATGCTTTGGTAAACATTGATTTGGAAACACGTCAGCCAAAAGAAAATTTGACTTCCCTGAATATTATCAGAATTGGAACTTCAGGTTCTTTGCATGCTGATATTCCAGTAGACAGTTTTGTAATGTCAAAATTTGGGCTTGGATTAGACAATATGCTCCGCTCCTATTTGATTGATGATGTTTCGCAGGATGCACTTGAGGATGCTTTTATAATGCATACCAATTGGGATATCCGAAAAGGAAGGCCGTATGCTATTCCGTGCTCTGAAACATTAGAAAAAATTATTGAATCTGATAAAATATTTAAAGGAATTACAGCAACTGCAGGTGGATTTTATGGTCCACAAGGGCGTGTATTGCGTTTGAATATTCAGGATGAAGAGTTAAACAATAAAATGGATAGTTTTGATTTTGACGATCATAAAATTACCAATTTAGAAATGGAAACAGCAGCTATTTATGGACTTTCTGCGCTTTTAGGTCATAATGCGTTATCTTTAAATGCAATTATTGCCAATCGTGCTTCAGGAACTTTTAGTGAAGATCCTTACAAAGCCGTGGACGCACTTATTGCTTATACATTGAATAAACTGGCTGGTAATTAATTAGAAAATTTATCAATTAGATAATTAGATAATTCATGAGAGATTCAATTCTTCAATTTGAGAAATTATTGGATGAAAATGTCAATTATTTTCCGACAATTGACTCATCTTTATTAGAAGAAAGGAAGCCTGGAAAATGGTCTAAAAAGGAAGTTTTAGGACATTTAATTGATTCTGCAATTCACAATTTAGTTCGTTTTACAGAAATCAATTATCTGGAAAAACCTTATCGACACAGACCTTATAATCAAATTGATTTAGTAAATTTAAATCAGTATCAGACTAAAGAGATTAATGAATTGACACAGTTGTGGTTTTCATTAAACAAACAAATCATAAGAATCATGAAATCAGTTGATGAGAAAACTTTAGATTATGAAATTATTTTAAATGATGATTCTGTCATTGATTTGAGATTTCTTATGACAGATTACGTTGAACATTTAGAACATCATATCAATCAAATTAGATCATAGATTATGTTTTTAAGAGTGGCCCGACACACAAATGATTTGGCAAGAATTGAAAATTTTTATGTTGATATTCTTGGTTTCGAAAAATTAGGCGGTTTTCAAAATCACAATAATTACGATGGTATTTTTATTGGGAAATCAGGTTTAGACTGGCATTTTGAATTTACCCAATCCGACTCAAAAGCCAAACATACTTTTGATGAAGAAGATGTTATTGTACTTTATCCGAAGACAATTTCAGATTACAATGAATTGGAAAATAAGCTCGTACGCAACAATATTTCAATAATAGCTGCAATTAACCCGTTTTGGAATGAAAATGGCAAAATGTTTCAGGATCCTGACGGATATCGAATTGTTATATCACCGTTAAAAGCAATAATTAGTGAAATTGATTAGATAATTAGTCAATTTGAAAATTAGATAATTATAAGCCATCGCTAAAAGTTATTTATTAGGATGTGCTTAAAAAGTATAAATAAAATAATGGCAGAAACGCATAAAAAAATCCTATTCAAATATTATAGTGATCTATTAGAAGATACGGTTGTAGAAACGATGTGGGCAGAAATTATCGATCTGGAAAAAGGATATTTTAGATTAGATAATATTCCGTTTTTTGGACCTTTAATCGCAACAGATGATATTTTCTTTGCAGAATTTGATCAAGATGAACAAAAATTGGTTTACAGAGAAACTATTGAAATTTCAGGAAACTCAATTGTTCAGGTTGTCATTTTAGAAAAAAGTTTTGACAAGGAAATTATTAGGGAGAAACTGAAAGAATTAAATTGTGAATCTGAAGGTATGAACGAGACTCTTTTTGCTGTTGAAATAACTCGGGAAGTGGATTATTCTGTTGTGAAAAATCTGCTAAATGAATATGTAGAACTTTCTGTAATAGATTTTGCAGAGCCTTGCCTTTCTGAAAAGCACAGAGCAGATTTATTAAAAAACTAAACAAACTTAAAATACGCATACCAAACAACTTAACTTAAACTTAAATTAATGAAAACTGTAAAAATTGTAGGTGTTCCCGAACACTTCAATTTGCCATGGCAACTATGCATTGAAAGTGGTGAATTTGAAGCAGAAAATATAGATTTGCAATGGACAAATATTCCTGAAGGTACAGGTAAAATGTGTCAGATGCTTCGTGATGGTGAAGCTGATATTGCCGTTATTTTGACAGAAGGAATTGTAAAAGATATTGTTGCAGGAAATCCGAGTAAAATTGTTCAGATTTATGTGCAATCTCCCTTAATTTGGGGAATTCACGTTGCCGCAAAATCAGATTTTCATTCTGTTAAAGACCTTGCAAATAAAAAAGTAGCGATTTCGAGATTAGGTTCAGGTTCTCAACTAATGGCATACGTAAATGCACATGAACAAGGCTGGGAAACAGATAATTTGCAATTTGAAATTATAAATACAATTGATGGAGCTGTCGAAGCTTTGACAAAAGGAACTGCCGATTATTTTATGTGGGAGCGTTTTATGACAAAACCTCTTGTTGATCAGGGAATTTTTAGACGTGTTGGCGACTGCCCTACTCCATGGCCTTCATTTGTGATTACAGTTCGCGATGAATTTTTGAGAAAGAATCCAAAAGTTGTCGAAAAAATCCTTGAAATCATCAATAAAACGACTCATGATTTTGCTCAAATTCCGGATATTGATAAAACTTTGGCCGATCTTTTTAATCAGAAAACAGAAGATATTCAGGAATGGCTGAAGTTAACACAATGGTCACAAAAACATTTAAACGAAAAAGCATTTGATAAAATTCAAAATCAATTATTTGATCTGGGAATTATTGATAAAAAAAGTACTTTTGTTGAAACGGTAAAAGCGCTGTAAAAACTGCTTTTAATTCTTATGATGAAATTCCCTAAAATCAACTTTCCGCAATTAAAATCCAAATTACAGGTGAAATCACCTTGGGATAGGATTATTATTATGCTGTTGAGTCTTTTGATTACTATTCCGGTTTTTATCATTCTGCATCAAAATTTAATCGATCTAAAATGGCCTTTTAATTTAGATCGGGTTTTTATTTTCATATTTGTTTTTGCAGCAATTTTCTTTTTTCTGATGTTGCTGCGAACGATTATTATTCTATGCATTGCCTTGTATTTATTGGTTTTGTTTTACGGAAGCGTTATTGGAAATTATGGATTCAATGAAATTTCTGAAGATTATAATTCGATGATTTATACCATGTCTGATAATCCTTATCCACAGGATATTATTGCGGCAAAATTGCTTCCGTTTCCCAATAAATCAAAGATTATTAATGCTATAGAATATCAAAACCCAAAGGTTCGCAATTTCGCTATCATGGCTACAACAAAGCATTTTAAAGGCGTTAAAGGATATTCAGATTACAGAACTATAATTCAGTGTTTTGCTGTCTTTAAAGAGATAAATGGGCGTTGGAATTATGTCAACGATCCAAAAGAAGGAGATTATATTGCGACTGCCAGCGAGTCGTTGGCATATTTTTCAGGAGATTGTGATGATCATTCTATTTTAATGGCTGCTGCAATACGTTCTATTGGAGGTACTCCACGACTTATTCATACAAAAGGGCATATTTACCCTGAAATCCTGATTGGTTCTTTAATTGATCTTGAAAAAGTCAATTATCTTATCAAAAATGTGCTTTTTGTAAAAGAAAGTTACGGTAAAAGAATTCATTATCATATTGATGATCGCGGTCAGGTTTGGATGAATCTGGACTATACCGCTACTTATCCTGGTGGCCCATTTTTATATGAAGAAATTCTGGGAGCTTTAACTCTTAATTAGTTTAATTACAATATCAAATTAGAATTGTATCAATATCATCTTACATTTCACAATTTACAAATTCACATTTTAGATTTTGCATATAACTGCCTCCCTAATTCCGCAAAAAAAGGAAGCGAGATAGTCTCGTATTCATAAACATTATCATTAAAAATACCGTCCTTATTGACAAGCATGGTAGCAGATAACAGAAACTCCACATTATTTTCTGAATCCTTGATATAGGCTGTTTCAGTCATAGTTCCGTATGCTTCTCCAATTTTATTGTAGATTTTTATATTATCCGGAATTTGATTTTTGGAATCTCCAAACATGAAAAATTTACAATAACTATCAAAATATTCTTTAGAATCGTAACCTGCATTTCGAGGTAAATTCTGCATAGAAAATAAAATAAATTCACGCTCTTTATCCGTAATTTTAAAACGTTGGTTTACATCAAAAGCTTCAGGAAATACAATTCTTTTTAACGTATTATGTAGTGTTTCTAATGGATAATAATTTTTTCTGTCGAAATTAAAAGGCTCATCTATAAGCTTCCCATCTTTCATAAAACCAATTCCTTTTTTAAGATTATTAAGAATTAAAGGAGGACTTTTTTCGTTTAATTTGGACGGAAAAACTTCAATGGTTCCATCATTTTTATAAAGCGTTACAGACTTTACAAGAGGGTTTGCAGGTTCAGAACCAGAAAGGCGATGATTAATTTTAAATGGTTCTAATCCTTTCTCTTGCATCTTTTGATTGATATAATCAAAACCGGTAAACTCAAATAAATTACTACTGGCAACATTGTCGCTTACGGCAAAAACTTTAGTAATTTCGTCTGCCAATTTTAATTTTTCAGCGCTGCCTTCGATTGTAAAAGTGCTATTAATTGATGTATTTTCAATAGTATTTAATTTTTCTAGTGACAGAATTGCAATAGGTAATTTTATCGTGCTGGCAGGATAATAATAATTTGAAGCATTTGCATGATACATATAATCTTTAAAAGAAATTTTACCGTTTTCTCTTATTATTTTAGTGTATATAATTTGTAGTTCATATTGCTCAGGTTTTTTCATGACGTCTTTTATTTTTGCATCATTTGAACTTAAAACCTGCTCCAAAACATTTTTTTGAGAGCTACAACTTAAAAATAAAAAAGAAATCAAAAATAAAATGTGTTTTTTTGAAACTGACATAGTATAACTTAAAAAATGAATCTCAAATATAGAAATTGAAAACTATTTAATATCTAATAAAATTTCATTTTTTATAGATTATTCATCTTCAATACGTTACCGATAACAGCATTTTCAAGCTTTTTTAATTTTTTGGAGGAAAAAAATTATAAATACTTGATCCTAAATATTTTAATTATATTTTTTTTTTGTAACTTTTCATGTTTAATTTTTAATCTCAAAACCATGAAAAAATCTAAATTATTTATCTTCGGAATTGCATTGCTGACATTATTAATGATTTCATGCCATAGTAAAAGAAATAAATTGGTAAATTCCTGGAAAATAACAGCTGTTGAAACTAATAAAGTAACACTTTCTGATTCAGCAAAACATGTTATTTTAACATCTGGAAACCTAACGTTCACAGAAGATGGGCATGTAACGGGATTCTTGCTCCAGCCAATTACAAATGGTACTTATGCATTGACAAAAGGAGGGAAAAGTTTAATTATTAAAGACGAAACTGGTACACCGTTTCCAAGCGAAAGCACTATAACAGATGATGAACTGATATTAAAATTAAAAGAAGTAAAAATTACACTTAAGAAAATATAAATTCATTCAAAAGCAATTTAAAATAACATACCATAAAAATACAATTAACTCCTGATAAACTTAGTTATTAGGAGTTTTTTATGTTTATAAACCATTCATTTTATTGTAAATTTGGGCGGAATCAGTTTAAATGAAAAAATGCTTCAAATCGTCGAAAAAAATAGAAACCACATAGCCGATTTACAAAGAATATTTCTGGAAGTGCGCCAAAAAACATTTTACTGGCTGGATACTCAGCATTATAATCTTAGTGATTTTGATCGTGAAACAGAGGGAGAATTTGTTCTGGTAGCTGTTTTTAATGATAGAGTTGTCGGATTTATTTCGTTATGGCTTCCGGGCAATTTTATTCATCATTTTTATATAGATGCTGAATATCAGCAACATAAAATTGGAACAAATTTACTAGAAGAAGCTATTCAAATAATGAAAACTCCTATCACATTAAAATGTTTGGTAAAGAATACCAGAGCTATTGAATTTTATAAAAAAAGAGGTTTTCTTGCCGTAGATAAAGGTGTCTCAGATCACGGTGAATATTTTTCTTTTGTGCTCCATATAAAATAATGTCAAGACATTAAATAAATAATTAAAACGCCGCAAAATTAGTTTTCTGCGGCGTTTTAATTATTTATTTTATTTCAGACAACCCTCTCGTTAGCCAGCCTCTTTTATTGGCTGTGACGATAGCATAAGGCGTAATCCAGAATAAACTGAAAGTGTAAAAAATGCTATATGAATATGCCCAGAAAGCCTCAGATAAACTATATCTTTTTGCATAAAATAGTACAGAGAAACTCGAAACAATTAAAATGCTTAAAAGTGTAGAACTAAAAAATAAAATTGGATGTATCGCTATAAAAAACAGCATAAATAACAAGAATGGATAGGCCATAACAATCTTTAGCGATTGATTTAAAAATAAAAGACGGGCACCAAATTTAGATTCATTTCTAAAATCTTTAAAAACATATTGCGCCATCATGATATTCTCACGCACATTACTTCTTCCCCATCTGATGAACATTTTATACAAACCAACGTATTCTTCCGGAACATTTGTAAGTACTACAGCATTTCTTTGGAACAAAACATGCAATCCTTGTTTCAAAATCATATTGGTCATAGCGCGGTCTTCACCAATGTCTGAAGGTTGTCCCATAAAAGTCTGATCAATCCATTCTGACAGACAATTAAAGACAGCATCACGTCTGTACGCCGCTGCAGCGCCAGGAGTACAAAGAACTGAACCTAACATACTTTCAGCAGAACGCATGAATTCAAAACTCATTACGAAACTCACATTTAGCATTTTAGGCAATAAAGCTTTTTTATTATTCAAAACGTGAACATTTCCTGCAACTGCACCACATTTTTTATCAACAACAAACGGACTTACAAGATTTCTTAAAGTATCTTTTTTTACAATTGAATCACTATCAACTGTTACAAAAATTTCTCCTGTACCAAGTTCAAATCCGCGATGTAAAGCATGACGTTTTCCTTTATTTTCTGGTTGTTGGTATATTGATAAACGATCTCCTAATCTAATTTTAGCTTGTTGCATCCAGTACCAGGTATCGTCTTTACTTCCATCATCAATAGCAAGAATTTGTAGTTTTTGCTCCGGAAAATCACTTTCTGCTAAGCTTAATAAAGTTTCCCAAACCAATTTTCCTTCATTGTATGCCGGTACAATTACAGTACAGGTTGGCAATAAATCATCTGCAACAGATTCAATTGGTTTATATTTAAAATACAGGTATAAATTATATAAAAATGAACCAGTTTGAAAAAAGAATAAAGCTCCTGTTATAATTAAAAAAGGCAGTCCCCATGTAGAATTTATTCTGTCTATGTGAAACTGATCAAAATCTGATTGTAACTTATAAACTAAAAAAGAACCTGCAAGCATTAATGCAAAAGTGCCAATAAGCACAATAAAACTTAATGGATTTGCGTTTTTCTTAAAATCTTTATGTGAAGATTGGTTCTTAATATTAAAAATGGAGCTGCTAATTGGAAGTTCATTTTTATTGCTAATATTGTTTGAAGTGTAAAATTGTTCCTGAATAATTGTTTCGCTTTTCATAATGGGCAATTGCTGTTTCTTAATGGCTTTTATTAAATTGGCATTCCTTTTGAATATTAATTAATCGTCAAAAAATGATAAAAAATATTTATTCGAAGAAATTGACTATATCCCATTTTACAAGCCTTATGCCATTATCATTTAAAATTGACAATGAGTTGATTAGAGATTTTAAGCTGAAATTGCAGTGTATAAAGATTATACACTTGTGAAAAGTTTATACTAAAAACTCCAAAAAAAAAAGCCTCCAAATTCATTGATTTTGGAGGCTTATCATTTAGAAATTACTTGACGTTATTATTTTTATCTTTTAAAATTTTCCCTTCCTTAGTAAATTCAAGGTCAATATCATTTGTTAAGTCAACGTCGAGATCTTTATGTCCATAATCGATATGGGTTATTTTTTCATTTGGATAATTTTTTGAAACATAATCTTTGACAGATGCAGGAATGAATCCAGTAGGAATTGGTTTATCATCTCCGTCTACTTCGCGATAGGAGCCGTCTTTCCAGAACTCTACTTCCGTTCCGTCTTTCAGTATGACTTCGTACCCTTTTTCACCATGCTCAGCATCTTTCTTGGCAATGTCAACAGTTGTATTGCTAAAGTATTTTTGCAGAAATTCTTGTGCAGGTTTAGGTAATTCTGTAGTTTCAATCTTTTTTTGTGCTTTCGCCGATATTACAAAACCTAGTAATAAAACGACTATTAGGATTCTATTTTTCATGGTTTTTATATTTAAAATTATCGTAAATGGCTAATTTACAATAAGTAAAAAAGTATTCAAACCAATTTAAGAAAGCTTTAATTTTTTAAGAAGCACTTTTTATCTATTTTTATTCTTTTAAATAATAGTTTTAAATCGAGAATGGTAATAGAAAAGGCGCTAAGTAGCGATCATCAAATTTTGACAGAAATCACTAAAAAATCAAAGGCTTATTGGGGATATTCTGCTGAACAAATCGAAATCTGGTCAGAATTTTTAACAGTTACTCCGGTTTATATCGATAAAAATCCGGTTTATAAATTAGCCGTTGAAAATCAAATTGTGGGCTATTATTCTTTCTTAAATCAAGATGAGAAGACTGTAAAACTGGATAATTTATTTGTTTTACCAGAATTCATTGGAAAAGGATTTGGTGGAAAATTAATGGAACACTTTCTCTTTTCTTTGAGTAAAACTAACATTAACAAAATTATACTACATTCAGAACCAAATGCAGAGCAATTTTATGCTAAATTAGGATTCATGAAAACAGGGCAAATTGAAACTTCTATAAAAGACAGATATATGCCGATAATGGAATTAGAATTAAACCTATAGAATTATAGAAAGACAAGTTTTTTTTCGGACTCTCTTTAATAATAAATAAACAAATTATATGAAACTGATAGTAACTTTTTTAATCCTGCTTTTAGGCCTGAATGGTTTTGCACAAGAATTACCAAGCCCTTATAACTCTGGTTATGAATTTCCTATTGGCGCAAAATTTACCATTAAATTAAATACAGAAGATCCAAAAAACATCACCTACTCCATCATTAAATTTGAACCTTTTACTGAGATAATTAATACTTTTGAAAACCAGGATTTATTTGAAAAGAATGGTGAAGAAGGAACAATCGACTTTTATTTTTGCATAGGAACTCATGGAGAAAGTGAAAAGGAAAAAAATAAAAACATGCAAGTGCTATTGACTTTTAAAAACAGAACAAAATTTTCTTTGAAATACATTTCAGAAATTCAGCGTGTTGAAGAAGGCGATTTTAAAGAAACATCAAATATGGGGGCTTATCCTGGTGCTACAGGAAATGAAATGTGGCCTTACATGATTAATATGATACGGTTAAGAGATTTTGAAATCTCTAATAAATAATTTAAAAGATCTGTAAAATGGCAACAGTAACTTTCCCAACAACTCCTGACTGCGAAATTGTTAGTTCGAGAATTATAAACTTTTCTCAGGAACTTGTTTTTAAGGCATGGACAGATCCAAATCATCTTAAAAAATGGTGGGGACCAAAAGGATTTACCAACACCTTTGAAGAGTTTGATCTTAGGCCGGGCGGTAGATGGAAATTTATAATGCACGCTCCGGATAAAGGAAATTTTCAAAATGAATGTGAATTTGTGAAAATTGAAAAACCAACTGAAATTGCCTGGATTCGGATTTCTAAACCCTTATTCAACATAGTTGCTACTTTTGAAAAAATAGCAGATGATAAAACAAAACTCGTTTTCAGAATGGTTTTTAATACTGCCGAAGAATGCGCGAAACTTAGACCCTATGTGGTAGATAAAAATGAAGAGAATTTTGATCGGCTTGAAAATGAGTTAACTAAAATAACATTATAAATTAAAAGTCATTATTTGTCAAATGGCAAATAATCAAAAAATAACTTTGATTAACTTGCAGTATGAAAGAATTTATAGAATATATACTGCAATTTGGGAACTTAAATCAACAGCAACTAGATTTAATTTCAAAAAAGGCAACAGAAAAAATCCTTCTGAAAGACGAATATTTTTCTGAAGCAGGAAAAATTGCCCAGGAAGTTGGTTTTACTTTAGAAGGCATTATAAGAGTTTGTTACTACAACAATAAAGGCGAAGAAATTACCAAATATTTTATTGATGAAAACAATCTGGTAGTTGATTTGGAAAGTTTTAACAATGACATTTGTTCAAATGCTTATGTACAAGCCATAACAGACTGCAAAATGTTGGTTTTTTCCAAGAAAGACTGGAAAGAACTATTAGATACGATCATTCCGTGGGAAGCCATTGTAAACAAAATCACTTCAAGGGCATTGATACAAAAAATAGAAAGAAGAAGTCCGTTGGTTTCAGAAGATGCAACGACACGTTATTTGATGTTTCTGAAGATTTATCCTAATGTTGTCAATCGTATTCCACTTTCTTATATCGCTTCTTATTTGGGAATTACACAATCTTCGTTGAGCCGCATTAGAAAAAATATTCGCTAAATTGCTTTTTGCCAAATGGCAAATGATTTCATTTTTAATTGAAGCAACTTTGCTTCAACAATTTAAAACAATAAAAAATGAAAATAGTATTAATTACCGGAGCTAATAGAAGCATTGGATTAGAAATAACAAAACAGCTTTCAAAAAAAGGATTATTCGTTTATTTAGGAACACGTAATCTTGAAAAAGGAAATACAGTTGTGCAGGAATTAAAAAAAGAAGGATTTGATAATATCAAAGCAATTGAAATAGATGTTACAAAACCTGTTTCTATAGAAGCTGCACGTAAAACAATTGAAAATGAACAAAGAAAATTAGACATTCTGATAAACAATGCAGGAATCAGCGGAGAATTTCCTCAAAATGCTTCAAATACATCAATTTCAGCTATTCAGCAGGTGTTTGATACCAACTTTTTTGGAGTAATTAGTGTTACTCAGGCATTTTTAGAATTGCTTAAAAAATCAGAAAGCCCAAGGATCAGCAATATTACTTCTGGTCTTGGTTCTTTGACGCTGCATAGTGACCCGAGCTGGAAATATTATGATTTTAAATCAGCTAGTTACGGAACTTCAAAAGCAGCTTTAAATGCCTATACCATTGTATTGGCTCATGAATTGAGAAATTTGCCATTCAAAGTAAATGCCATCGATCCTGGTTATACAGCAACAGATTTTAATCACCACAACGGTCCCGGAACAGTCGAAAGTGCTGCAACTTTTATTATTAAACATACAGTAACAGATGAAAATGGACCAACAGGAATGTTTTTCAGCAATGATATAGAAGATGAAAGCGGAGTTAGCCCCTGGTAAAAAATAATTAAAATTTATTTGTAAAAAAAAACTCCATTAGCCGCGGCGAATGGAGTTTTTGTACTATAATAAATCAAGCAAATTACGTGTCCCAACATAACGTTCGCTCGTAAGTCCTTCAGCGTATTTTACGTTAATTGCCCTGCCAAAAATTTGATTTGTGCTTTCAATTTGTTTTAGTAAATTCATTATACCATTTGCCTTATTATCATTGGCAGTAACAAACTGAGAATTATAAGCCTTAATTACTTCTGTTTTTCGATCAAAAAAATCGCTAATATCAACTACAACATTTGGTTCAATAAATTGATCCTGAATATAGTGATATACAACTTCCGGATGCCATTTTTCCTGAGATTTTCCTTCATCATCAAAAGTTTCAATTTTCTTTAATCCAGCTAAAAAAGAAGCTTCTGAAACTAACGCTGCTGCTTTGTGATGATCCGGATGACGATCCCGGACAGCATTTGCCAAAACAATTTTTGGACGGTATTTTCTAATAAGATGAATTATTTTTAAACGGTTTTCGTGGGTGTTTTCTATATTTCCATCTTTTAAATCTAATTGAATCCGATCAAACAGTTTGAGTATTTTTGAAGCTGCCATTGCTTCTTTTTTTCGTGAATGTTCATCGCCAAAAGTGCCAAGTTCTCCCCTGCTCAAATCAACAATTGCAACTTTTCCTTCATTTGCTGTTACACTTAAAATAATGCCTGAAACTGCACACTCTACATCATCAGGATGTGCACCAAAAGCCAAAATATCAATATTCATATTTACTTATTATTTGATAATTTCAATTCGAGTTCTTTTACTTTATTTTCCAGATCATTGATGTATTTTTTTTGAGGTACTAAAGCTTCTTCAATTTCCTCTGTTGTATAACGTGGTGTAATATGCTGTGGGCAATTCCAGTCGTAAGCCTGAATTTCAAAAATCATCATTCGTTCGGGACGGAATTTATAATCTTCAGGTTTTAAAGAATCGTATAAGGCTTCGTGGTCTTTCAGTTCTACAATTTTTGCCTTTGCATAGATTTTTAATCTGGCTCTTTGCGGATACGAAACCATAATAAGAGCTACCTTTTCATTTTTCGTAATATTACCCGTGGATATGTATTGTCTGTTGCCTGAAAAATCAACAATGCCAATCGTTTTATCATCTAATACTTTTATAAATCCTGCCGGTCCGCCACGATGCTGAATGTAAGGATATTCATTTTCTCCAAAACTGGCCATATAAAAACTATCCCTATCACCAATGAACCTAATTTCATTTTCTGTCAATCCATCCACAACCGACATTTTTTCCATTCGGTCATAAGCACTTCTGCTCCCCACCTCTTCCTGCATTTTTTTTATGGTATCCGTAAATGCTAATTGCGCGTAATTCATAATTGATATTTTGGATTTTTATACCTTACTTCTAAAGATTTTTTGAATCTTATAATTCCTGAATTTGTCTGATCATTTGGTTGGTGAAACCCCATTCATTATCATACCAGGCCATTACTTTTACCAAATCGCCATCAACAACACGGGTCATTTCTAAATCGACGGTGGCAGCAAAAGGGCTTTTTATAATATCTGTAGAAACAAGAGGTTCATCTGTAACGGCAACTACTTTATGATAACGCTCTGTTTTTGCTTCTTCTATCAAAACCGAATTAATTTCTTCAACAGTTGTTGGTTTTTCGGTCACAAAAGTAATGTCAGATATTGAACCAACAGCAACTGGAACTCTTACAGCAACACCATCAAATTTTCCTAAATACTGAGGCAAAGCTTTTGTTGTTGCAATTGCGGCACCCGTTGCAGCTGGCGCTAAATTAATTCCTGCTGTTCGGCCCATTCTTGGCTCTCTTTTAGACGGCGCATCAACCAATGTCTGAGATGCTGTGTAAGCATGAGTTGTATTTAAGATGGCTTTTTTAATACCGATTCGTCGTCCTAAAATTTCAATAATCGGACTTATATTATTGGTGGTACAGCTTGCGCATGAAAAAACAGCAACTTTGCCATCTTCGGTGTTTACGCCATGAACTACTGTTGGTGTATCTTTCGTTGGTCCGGATATAACAACAAATTTAGACCCTGCGGTCAAATGTTTTTCTGCATCTGCTTTATTGGTAAAAAAACCTGTACTTTCTATTACTACATCAACTTGCAACTCTTTCCAAGGCAATTCTGCAGGATCTTTTATTGCGGTATATTTTATTTTGCGATCATCAATCAATATAAAATCGCCTTCAAAACTTACTTTCTTGTTGTACTTGCCGTAAATACTATCGTATTTTAATAAGTAAACGGCATTTTCAATTGTCATTAAATCATTAATTCCTACCACTTCTAAATCTGGAGTATCCAAAATTATTTTTAGTGATGATCTTCCAATTCTACCAAAACCATTAATTGCTATTTTTTTCATGTTGTTTGATTTTAATTATAATAAGACATTACAAAGTTCAAATTATTTCTGTCGTTAGGGGTTGACAGATTTTCCCGAAGAATTGGCAATTTTTCCTTAATGTGAAAAAAGACATCAACTCATTTTAATGCTAATTGGGAAGCTTTATAAATGTACAACTTTAATAATCAGGAAAGTAGTTAGTTTTTGTTATAAAATAATTAAATCCTGCAAATTGAAAAAATCAGCTTGCAGGATTTACAATTAAGAATTTTAAATGAACAATTATTTGCTCACTTTACGCGAAAGGAAATCTCCAATAATTGCTGCAATTTCATTTCCGTTACTTTCCAATGCAAAATGTCCTGCATCAAAAAGATGATATTCCAGATTTTTAATGTCTTTTTTGAAAGCCTCTGCTCCTGATTCTGGAAAAATATAATCATTTTTGCCATAAACGATCAACATTTCCGGATTGTAAGTTCTAAAGTATTCCTGCCATTTAGGATATAAGGTTACATTATTTTGATAATCGTAAAACATCGCTAACTGAATTTCATTATTTTCAGGACGTTCTAAATGTCTTAAATCAATTTCCCAGTTATCAGGTGAAACTCCACTTGGATCAGGAATTCCGTGTGTGTATTGCCACTTAAGCAATTCTGGCTGATGAAAAGTAGCAAGTGTTTTTTCTGCTTCTTTATCGTTTATATTATTCCAGTAAGCTCTAATCGGAGTCCAGAATTCTTCAAGTCCTTCTTCATATGCGCATCCGTTTTGAACAATAAGACTGTCAATTTTCGTTGGATTTTGGCTTGCAATTCTAAAACCAACCGGAGCACCATAATCCATTAAGTAAAGACTAAATTTATTGATTTCTAATTCTTCAAGAAGTGTATGAACAATTTTTGCATAATTGTCAAAAGTATATTCAAATTCAGACATTGGAGGTTGCTCGCTTCTTCCGTATCCAGGATAATCAGGAGCAATTAGATGATAACGATCAGACAGATCCTGAATAAGATTTCTGTACATATGAGAAGAGCTCGGATAACCATGCAAAAGAACTAAAGTTGGTTTGCTTCTATCTCCTGCCTCTCTGTAAAAAATTTCAACTCCGTTGATTTTTCTTGTTTTGTAAATTGTTTTCATTTTGTGATTTATAAATTGTTACTCTTTTGTTTGTCTCTTTGACATTGCAAAATTGAATCAATTTACAAAGGCAGTTATAGGCACATTTTCCCGAAAGTTTGGCAATTTTCCTAAATAAATAATATAACAATTGAATATAATAAAGCTGTTGGTAAATTTTAAAAGTCTTGTTCAATCTATAATGCCATAGATATTATGTATTAAAATTATTTATAGCCAACAGCTTATAATAATTATATTTACATCTTATAACCACTACAGATTTCACATGATTTATAAAGGAACTTCGCACCAATTTTTATTATTGACAGAGATTAATGCTGAAAATAAAGATCTGGTATTTGGAGCGAAAGACACTGAATTGACATTGCTTTGGAATACAGGTTCTGAGATGAATATTTCTGTTGATAAAGTCAAATATCAATTATCTCAAAATGAAATTATTTTTTTGACGGAATTCCATCAAATTGATAATTTAGAAGTTGAAAGTGCCAAAATGTTAAGATTCAATCAAAACTTTTATTGCATCATTAATAATGATAATGAAGTTGGAAGCAAAGGACTTTTATTTTATGGAGCAATGGGAATTCCGATAGTTTCGATTTCAGAAGCCCATCTTCAAAGCTTCAAAACGACCTGGGATATTTTATTATCTGAAATGGATGCCAAAGACAATTTACAGATTGACATGTTACAATCGATGCTAAAACGTGTGCTGATTTTATGCGCAAGAAGCCTGATGTTGACAACAAATTATGTTAAACTTGAAAATAGTCAGGCCGACATTATAAGAGAATTTAATTACCTTGTTGAAGGACATTTTGCCAAACATCATGATGTTGCCTTTTATGCTTCAAAACTCAATAAATCTCCAAAAACCTTATCAAATCTTTTTGCTGTTTTTTCTGAAAGGCCACCTTTAAGTATTATTCATGATCGTATTATGATTCATGCAAGAAAGCAAATTGCTTATACACAATTGTCCATAAAAGAAATTGCTTACGATCTTGGTTATGAAGATTTACAAAGCTTCAGCAGATTTTTTAAAAATAAAGAAGGGATTTCTCCGGCTCAATTCAGGGAAAAAGTAAATTGATTTAGTTAATACTGTTGAATTAATTATCCTCAATAAAGATATTTCTTATATTCACAAAAGTAAATTTATCAGAATTAAAAACAACTGTTTCAAAACTAGTTAAACATGAAAAAACTATTTCTTTTTGCCCTTATAATAATTACTCACTCCTTTTATGGACAAGATAAAGTTGTCAAAAAGCCTGAATATGTAATTATCGTTAATAATGAGATTGTCTCAATGGAAACAGTTGAAAAATATGGCGCCGATGGCTATGTTAAATCAATGACCAAAGGAGTTTCAGAAAAGGAAAGAAATGAATTAGCTAATAAGTTTGGAGATAAAATTGGAGATAAGGAATTTATAATTTTAGTTGGGATTTACACGGAACAGGAAAAAATTGAAAAAGATAAAAACATCAATTCTCAACCAGCAGAAAGTAAAAGTGTAGTTAAGGCTGATAAAAAAGAATATATTTTAAATGTAAACGACAAGGCAAAAGATTTTACTTTAAAACTAATTGATGGAAAAGAAATAAAACTTTCTGATTTAAAAGGGAAAGTTGTTTTGGTGAATTTCTGGGCAACCTGGTGCGCGCCTTGTTTAATGGAGTTTTATGATATTCCAGCAAAAATAATCGAACCGTTTAAAAAAGATGATTTTGTGTTTTTAGCAATTTCTAGTGGAGAAACGAAAGAAAAAGTTTTAAATAAAGTTACCAAATTAAGAAAAGACGGAATTGATTTTAATTATGGCGTTGACTCTGATAGCAAAATATGGAATGAATACGCAACAGCTTCTATTCCTAA
Source organism: Flavobacterium sp. GW821-FHT11G01 (assembly GCF_058808175.1). Lineage (NCBI taxonomy): Bacteria > Pseudomonadati > Bacteroidota > Flavobacteriia > Flavobacteriales > Flavobacteriaceae > Flavobacterium > Flavobacterium sp. GW821-FHT11G01. Next base: position 313,519 of record NZ_JBXARK010000004.1, read on the forward strand.
AAACTTTTTAATAGACAAAAATGGAGTTATAAAATTTGTAGCAACAGGAAATGCTCCGGGTAATTTAGAGAATATAGCAGCTGAAATAAGAAAATTGCTGGCTAAATAAATAGTATAAGGAGTTTATAAAAAAGAAGCTGTCCAATAAGACAGCTTCTTTTTTTTATCGAATTATTTTTAGATAAGCGTTATAGACGTTATCCTTAATAGAGGTTCGCAGATAAACTTCATTTTCATCTTTTGTTTTAAATTCAAATTGAATTAAAGCAGCGTCAGAATAATAAAACAAAGAATCATCATTCGGAAATTCAAGATTTGAAATAGGTTTGGTTGTTAATTTTACCTCGAATGCTATTTCACCGTTTGTTATGTCTATTTGAAAAAGTTTTGCTTTATGAGTATATCCCCAAATATTATCACTTTCTTCAATGATATAGTCGATATTATCATTTTGAAAATCTCTTCTCCAAATCTGAGTTCCTGCTTTTGAATCCACAGCATATATAGAAGAAATTTCAGGGCCTTGTGTTGCAAAATATACTTTTTTGTCTTTGCTAAATATTCGTTCCTTAATACTATGTTGATTTTCATCAAATTTAAATTCCCATAAAATATCAGGTTTATTAGGGCTTAAGGCAAAAACAATATTTTTTTCATTGGCTATAAAAACATTTTCACCATCTGTTACAGGTTTTCCGTGCAGCGTTTCCTCAAAGCTTTTTTGGTAAATAAGTTTTCCGGTATTAGCATCAAGGCTATAGAAATTAGATCCACTTTGGGTAAAAACTTTGTTATCGAAAAAGAGAACCGGAATATCATTATTTGGAGAATCTAGCTTGTAATTCCATAGTAAACTACCGTCTTTGATATTAAGAGCGTAGATGTTGCCATTTTGAGAAGTTATATACAGTTTTCCACCATTTATAACTGGAATTTGATCTTTTAGTACAATTTGATCTGTAATATTACCTATTCTTGATTTCCAAAAAATAGCACCAGTTTGGTTATCGACTGCAAAAATTTCACCATTAATAAACGGAACGTATATAACTCCATCCTGTAACGTTACTGCATTTCCGCACATTTCAGTATAAGCATCAGTAGCCTTTACAGTCCATGCAATTTGCTCCGATTCTAAATCAAATGAAAAAAGAGAACCATCGTAATCATAAATTAACACTAATGCTTCATCTAATGGAACTTTTTTAAGCGGATTTATGGCTTTATTAGAGATTATCTCATTAGGTGGTAAAACTTTATTGTTAGAATTCGCTTTATCCGATTTTGACGAGTCTGGCATTTGCCCAAACATATTTATAACAGTAAATACGAATAAAAGAGAGGTTAATTTTTTTTTCATTTTTAAATTTGGGTTTAATAAAAGATGAATAAATATCATTTAGTTTACTAAATTCGAAACATTAAACTCAATAAACAAGCAGATACTTAGGTCAAATATAGTGAAAAAACATTATAGCATTTTATGCGTTCTAACTTCTTTAAATTGTGAATTAGAGTTCAAAACAGGACTAAGCAGAAAAGATCCGGGAACTTATAGAAAATAAAAAACTCCAAAATCAAATGACTTTGGAGTTTCTAGAAATTTGTGGGCGATGAGGGGTTCGAACCCCCGACCACTTCCGATGAAAAATCGGAATGCTCTGAACAAGTTTTGTTAATCTTTATTTTTAATTAATTCCTGAATTTTAATTCTGCTTTTCCATGATTTAATCTGTAATTCTCTTTTATGAGCTAATTCCTTAGTTTCATATTTTTCACTATAAACAATTTTCCAGTCATTTGTATTGCCTGTAAAACCTTTGCTTTTTTGATTATGTCGAACAAGTCTTTCTTCTAAATTTGAAGTAAATCCAATATAGAATTTGTTCTTATTTCCACTAAATAAAATATAAACGATAAAACTCATAAAATGTATATAAAGCAAAAAACTCCAAAATCATATGACTTTGGAGTTTTTGGAAATTTGTGGGCGATGAGGGGTTCGAACCCCCGACCCCCTCGGTGTAAACGAGGTGCTCTGAACCAGCTGAGCTAATCGCCCTATTTTACTAGGTTGCTATCGTTTGTGATAGCGAGTGCAAATATACAGCTAGAATTCGTATTTGCAAGTGTTTTTAGAAAAAAAATGAAATATTTTTTAAGTATTCTTTTTACTAAGCTATTTTTCAGCTTTTTAAAAAGAAGATAAAAATTATACTTTTCTTATTATTTAGTTAAAAATAGAAAACTGAAAAGGTAATTGAGAATATTCTTTTGTATTCACTTGTTAGAGTCTTACATTTGCATACCTTAATTGTATACTCAAATGGCTAGATTTCAAGAAAACGATTTACCGAAAGCTAAATTAGACTCTAATTCCCTTCAAAAAGCAATCCGAATTTTTAAATATGGTAAAGGCCACAAATGGAAATTTTTCCTAGGCTTGATTTTCCTCTTACTAACTAGTGCCACAGCCCTCGCCTTTCCTAAATTAATGGGAATGTTAGTTGATTGCGTTACTAATAAAGATCTAAGCAGGGCAAATGAAATTGCTGTTGGACTTATGGTAATCCTAACATTACAAGCTGTTTTTTCATTTTTCAGAATTTCATTATTTGTAAATTTCACTGAGAATTCCTTATCAAATATTCGTTTTGCATTATATGAAAACCTGGTAAAATTACCAATGGGATTTTATTCTCAAAAACGTGTGGGAGAATTAAATAGCCGTATTAGTGCCGATATTTCACAGTTGCAGGACACTTTTACTACTACAATTGCTGAATTTTTACGTCAGTTTATATTAATTGTTGGAGGTTTTGTCATTTTAGGAAATATTAGCCCAAAACTGACCTTAATGATGTTGGCCATTGTTCCGGTTGTTGCTGTTGCAGCCGTTATTTTTGGAAGATTTATTCGTAAGTACGGAAAAAAAACGCAAGATAAAGTAGCAGAAAGCCAAGTAATTGTTGAAGAAACCTTACAAGGAATCAGCAATGTAAAAGCTTTTGCAAATGAATGGTACGAAATTCAGCGTTATAAAAATAAAATTAAAGAGATCGTGAAAATCGCTATTAAAGGCGGTCAATACAGAGGTTATTTTGCTTCGTTTATTATTTTATGCCTTTTTGGATGTGTAGTTGCCGTTGTTTGGTACGGAATCACATTGACAATAAAAGGAGAAGTTGAAGGTGTTGGAGATTTAATCTCATTTGTGCTTTATACAACCTTTATTGGTGCTTCTTTTGGGGGAATTGCCGAAATGTATGCCCAAATTCAAAAAGCAGTTGGAGCAACAGAGCGTGTTTTTGAATTATTAGAAGAAACTCCGGAAGCAATCAATGCAAATCCAAGAACATCACCTATTGAAAAAATCAAAGGTACAGTTTCTTTCAAAAATGTTGCTTTTAGTTACCCTTCCCGTAAGGAAGTTGAAGTTTTGAAAGATGTAAATTTTAGTGCTGAATTTGGCCAAAAAATAGCGATTGTAGGGCCAAGTGGTGCCGGAAAATCTACTATTTCATCTTTATTATTACGTTTTTACGATATTACTTCAGGAGAAATTTTAGTGGACGGAAAAAATATTTACGATTATGATTTAGAAAATCTTCGTGGAAACATGAGTATTGTACCACAAGATGTAATTTTATTTGGAGGAACAATTAGGGAAAACATCGCTTACGGAAAACCAGACGCAACTAATGAAGAAATTATGCTGGCTGCAAAACAAGCAAATGCATTAAATTTTGTAGAAGGTTTCCCAGAAAAATTTGAAACATTGGTTGGAGAACGTGGTGTAAAATTATCTGGCGGACAACGTCAGCGTATTGCAATTGCAAGAGCTTTACTTAAAAACCCGAGTATTTTAATTTTAGATGAGGCAACATCATCTTTAGATAGTGAAAGTGAGAAATTAGTTCAGGAAGCTTTAGAAGTATTAATGGAAGGAAGAACAAGTATTATTATCGCACACCGACTTTCGACTATTAGAAATGCTGATAAAATTTTAGTTTTAGATAACGGAAAAATTACTGAAGAAGGAACACATCAGGAATTAATAAATCTTGAAAATGGTATTTACAAAAACCTAAGTAACCTGCAATTTAGCAATTCTTAATGTAGATATTCCAATAAAAAAAACTCCATTTGTGAAATCAAATGGAGTTTTTTTAAAGTTCCAAAGGAACGAATCATATTGTAGAGCTGGACTTTAGTCCAGTTTACATAATCATATCCAAATCCCTGGAAATTTAAGGAAAATCAGCTTTTTAGACAAGACAAAAAAAGCTCCAATTTAAAATTGGAGCTTTTTGTTTATAACTGAAACAGAAAACTATTTCCCTTTTCTTCTCTTTCTTTCTGCTTTAATCATAGATAATTCGCGGCTTGTTTGCCCGGCTACAGAAGTATTTTCTTCAGCACGACGAATTAAGTACGGCATAACATCTTTTACTGGCCCAAAAGGCAAGTATTTAGCAACATTATAGCCATTTTCAGCTAAATTATAACTGATGTTGTCACTCATTCCATATAATTGTCCAAACCAGATTCTATTATCATTTTTGGCAATTCCTCTTTCCTGCATCATTTCCATCAATTTATAAGAACTCAATTCATTGTGAGTTCCCGCAAAAATGGACATCGTTTCTAAATGATCTAACATATAATGAACAGCGGCATCGTAGTTTACATCAGTTGCTTCCTTAGAGACACAAATTGGCGAAACATAGTTTTTCTCTTCCGCTCTTTTGTTTTCTTTTTCCATGTAAGCACCACGAACTAACTTCATTCCAATAAAAAATCCCTCTGCTTTAGCAATTTCGTGTAACTTTTTCAAATAATCCAAACGGTCCCAACGGTACATTTGTAATGTGTTGAAAACAATAGCTTTTTCTTTATTGTATTTACGCATCATATCGGTAACCAAATCATCAGCAGCATCCTGCATCCAGCTTTCTTCACCATCAATCAATAAAGCAACATCTTTTTTATGAGCTTCACTACAAACTTTCTCAAAACGTGCTACTACTCTATCCCATTCTGCTTGTTCTGCTGGATTTAAGGTTTGCTTTTCGCCTAATTTCTCATATAATTCAAAACGACCTAAACCTGTTGGTTTGAAAACTGCAAACGGAATTGCTAGACGTTCTTTGGCAAATTCAATCGTTTTTAATGTCATTTCTAAAGCTGCATCAAATTGAGCTTCTTCTTCTTTCCCTTCAACTGAATAATCTAAAACAGATGAAACGCCTTTTGTAAACATTTTATCTACTACAGTTATACAATCATCTTCATTTACTCCTCCACAAAAATGATCAAAAACCGTTGCACGAATCAATCCTTCAACTGGAAGGTGCGCCTTAATAGCAAAATTTGTTACGGCAGTTCCAATTCTTACCAAAGGTTCGCTATCAATCATTTTAAAAAGAAAATAAGCTCTGTCAAGTTCAGTATCACTTTTAAGCGAGAATGCTACTTGAGTGTTATCGAATATTTTTTCCATTTAGGTTGTTTTTTGTGCAAATATAGAGAGAGTTTTGAATATTATTTAGTAAAACAGGGCATATTTTGCATTCAATACTGTTAAAGTGCCAAAGTGAGCTTTAACAAAAATAATATTTTTAAAATGACAAAAAATTACGACAAAATAAAATTTCCTTATTTAATACCATTTTATTTAAGCTCTTTTTGAAACAAATTATACTCAAAGTTTGAATATTATTTCCTTAAAAATGCCGTATTTTGTGGTTTCAATAAACCAAAAAGAAATATGCAGTCTATTCAAGCCAATAACTACCTCGTGCATTTCAACCAAAATGCCTACGAAGCTTTAAATACACATTTAAAAGAAAATAAATATTCTAATTTGTTTATTATAGTTGATAATGAAACAAATGAACATTGCCTTCCTAAATTTTTACCTTTACTTGAAACTGATTTAAACATTGAAATCATTGAATTTGAAGCTGGAGAAGCAAATAAAAACATTGAAACCTGTATTCAGATCTGGAATGTTTTAACAGAGCTTGGGGCAGACAGAAAATCGCTTATTATCAATGTTGGAGGTGGCGTTGTGACTGATTTAGGCGGATTTGTAGCTTCAACTTTCAAGCGCGGAGTTAACTTCATAAATATACCAACTACTTTATTATCTATGGTTGATGCTTCTGTTGGAGGAAAAACAGGTGTTGACTTAGGAAATCTTAAAAATCAAATTGGTGTTATCAATGTACCTCAAATGGTTTTGATTGATACACAATATCTTGAAACTTTATCGCAAAGCGAAATGCGTTCCGGACTGGCTGAAATGCTAAAACATGGACTTATATATGACTCTGCTTACTGGAAACAGTTTTTAGATTTAAAATCTATAGATTACGCTGATTTTGATGAACTAATTTATCGTTCAGTTGAAATTAAAAATAATATCGTAATTCAGGACCCAACAGAAAAAAACATTCGTAAAGCCTTAAATTTCGGACATACTTTAGGACATGCCATCGAAAGTTACTTTTTGGAAAGTGAAACTAAAAAGACATTATTACATGGAGAAGCCATTGCTATAGGAATGATCTTGGAAAGTTATATTTCATTGCATAAAAACTTAATTTCTGCAGAAGAATATGCTGAAATTAAAACTGCACTAAAAAATATTTATGATGATGTTCAAATTGAAGAAAATGATATCGATCCGATATTAGAACTCCTTATTCATGACAAAAAAAATGAGTACGGATTAATTCAATTTGCGCTGATTGAAGGAATCGGAAAAATTAAAATTAATCAATCCGTTGAAAATAAATTGATTCTAGATGCGTTTCAGGATTATAAATCTTAAACTTTTTTTAATCAAAAGCATTGCTTTAGGTATATATTATTTTTTACATTTGCCACGATGAAAACAAACAATAAACAAAGAAACTTTAGTTCTTATAGAAACCGTCTCAATAGTTCTTTACTAAGAATGTTGAACCGTTTTTATAATAGTAAAAGTCCGTTTTGTTTTGATGTGTTTTTAGACTCGAAAGCAGAACATGAAAAACTGGAGATTGTATTTGCCAATATTAGGGTTTGAATTCTAGATTTAGCACCGTTTACTAAATTTAAAAATTACAACTTAAAATATTGAAAAATAAATGAATACAAAATATTCCGATCTAATTAATCAGACTTACTATTTTCCACAAGAGGAATTTAAATTAAACAAAGACAATTTACAGTTTCACAATATCGATTTGATGAAATTGGTTGAACAATACGGTACCCCACTAAAATTTACCTACTTACCACAGATTTCTGAAAACATTAATAAGGCAAAAGCCTGGTTCAGAAAATCAATGGAAAAAAATAAATACGAAGCAAAGTATTACTATTGCTATTGTACGAAAAGCTCTCATTTTGAATATATTATGAATGAAGCTTTTAAAAATAATATTCATGTTGAAACTTCATCTGCTTTTGATATTAATATTGTTGAGAATTTATTAGAGAATGGTAAAATCAACAAGAGTACGTATGTAATATGTAATGGTTTTAAAAGAGACGAATATATTACCAATATTGCAAGACTAATCAATAACGGACATAAAAACACTATTCCGATTATTGATAATTATGAAGAATTAGATTTACTTCAGGCTGAAATTAAAGGTAAATTTAAAATAGGAATTCGTATTGCAGCTGAGGAAGAGCCTAAATTTGAGTTTTATACCTCAAGATTAGGTATCGGATACAAAAACATAGTTTCATTTTATAAAAAACAAATTCAGGAGAATGATAAATTAGAGCTTAAAATGCTTCACTTTTTTATCAATACCGGAATTAACGATACAGCATATTACTGGAATGAGTTGGTAAAATGTATTAAAGTATACATTGCGCTTAAAAAGGAATGCCCTACTCTTGATGGATTGAACATTGGAGGTGGTTTCCCGATTAAAAACTCTCTTGCCTTTGAATATGATTATCAATATATGATTGATGAAATTATCAATCAGATTAAAATTGCATGCGATGAAGCTGAAGTTGATGTTCCAAATATTTTTACAGAATTTGGATCGTTTACTGTAGGTGAAAGCGGTGGCGCAATCTATCAGATTTTGTATCAAAAACAACAAAATGATAGAGAGAAATGGAATATGATTGACTCGTCATTCATTACTACTTTGCCGGATACTTGGGCTATAAATAAACGTTTTATTATGCTGGCGGTTAACCGTTGGAATGATACTTATGAGCGGGTTTTATTAGGTGGATTGACTTGCGATAGTGACGACTATTACAATTCAGAACAAAATATGAACGCTATTTATTTGCCTAAATACAACAAAGAAAAGCCATTGTATATTGGTTTCTTTAATACGGGAGCGTATCAGGAAACAATTGGAGGATATGGAGGTTTACACCACTGTTTGATTCCACAGCCAAAACATATTTTAATAGATCGTGATGAAAACGGAATTATTGGAACCGAAGTTTTCTCAGAACAACAAACTTCTGACGATGTTTTAAAGATTTTAGGCTACACAAAAAAAGTATAAAAAAAAACTTGCAAATTAAATGTTAATATCTATAAAATTATTAATTTGCAGTATCATCTAAAAGGTTAAACTTTTTAATTCAAAAAAAAACAAAAAAAATGAAAGGACCAATCAGTCAGTTTATTGAAAAACATTATTTACACTTTAACTCTGCTGCTTTAGTTGATGCTGCAAAAGCATACGAACAACAACTTGCAAACGGTGCAAAAATGATGGTAAGTATGGCTGGCGCTATGAGTACAGCAGAAATTGGTAAAATTTTTGCCGAAATAATTAGACAAGATAAAGTACAGATTATTTCTTGTACTGGAGCCAATCTAGAAGAAGACATCATGAATTTAGTTGCACACTCTCACTATGAAAGAGTGCCACATTATCGTGATTTAACACCAGAAGACGAATGGGCTTTGCTTGAAAGAGGATTAAATCGTGTTACTGACACTTGTATTCCTGAGCATGAAGCATTTCGTCGTTTACAGAAACACATTTACAAGATCTGGAAAGATGCTGATGATAAAGGAGAACGTTATTTTCCTCATGAATTCATGTATAAAATGTTGTTATCTGGTGTATTAGAAGAATATTACGAGATAGATTTAAAAGATAGCTGGATGTACGCTGCTGCTGAGAAAAACTTGCCTATTATCGTTCCGGGGTGGGAAGATAGTACAATGGGGAATATCTTTGCATCATACGTAATTAAAGGGGATTTAAAAGCATCTACCATGAAATCAGGAATTGAATATATGACGTTCCTTGCTGATTGGTATCCAAAAAATAGCACTAACGGAATTGGATTCTTCCAAATTGGTGGTGGTATTGCTGGTGATTTCCCTATTTGTGTAGTACCAATGTTGTACCAGGATATGGAAATGCATGATATTCCGTTTTGGAGCTATTTCTGCCAAATTTCAGATTCAACAACCAGTTATGGTTCTTACTCTGGGGCAGTTCCAAATGAGAAAATCACTTGGGGTAAATTAGATATCAAAACCCCAAAATTTATTATTGAGTCGGATGCGACAATTGTTGCTCCATTAATTTTTGCTTATTTATTAGATTTATAGTATATTTTTATGAAAAGAGTTATAGTAGACTACGCTAAACTTACCAATGAAATTTTGAACCTTTTGGTTGAAAAATTTCCTGATGGTTATGATGATTCGGATGTTATCCGTTTTAGAAATGCTAAAAACGAATTAGTAGAAGCTGTTGAAGTTCGTACTGAAGACACTATTTATTTAGTAAAAATTAGTACCAAACTTGCTGATAGAATTGAAAATTACGATGAAGATGATGATATCGACGTTGATGTTGATACAATCGAACCAGTAAAAGGTCTTGATCTTGATGACGATATTGATGATGACGAAGAAGACGAAAAAGAAGATAAGCCAGATGTTGACGGTGGTGATGACGATGATGATGATAGAGACCCGGATGATATCGCTGATGAAGATGATGACGAAGACGATGAAGATTAATTTCTCTTTCTAAATAAAATTAAAGGAACTCTACTCGGGTTCCTTTTTTTATTAACCTTGCATAACTTATATTTTCTTTAAATAATAAATTTAATATTTTTACATTTTATAAGAAATTTCTTTAAATTTAATGTTTAAAAAAATAACAGCCAGATGAATACAGAACTACTACACGCCAAATTAAAAGAGAATTTTGGATTTGAAAAATTTCGTCCAAATCAGGAAACAATAATCAATACAATACTTTCTGGTCAGGATACATTAGCCATTATGCCTACCGGAGGAGGGAAATCAATATGTTTTCAATTGCCCGCTTTGGTTTTACCTGGAATCACAATTGTAATTTCACCTTTAATCGCGTTGATGAAAGATCAGGTTGATAGTTTAAAAACTAACGGAATTAATGCCTGTTACATTAATAGTAGTCAATCAAGTGAAGAACAACAATTTTATATTGACAATTTAAAATCGAACAATTTTAAACTCGTTTATATTGCTCCGGAAAGTTTATCTTATCTCGATGTAATTTTTAATGAGCTAACAATCAGTTTAATTGCTATAGATGAAGCACATTGTATTTCATCCTGGGGACATGATTTCAGACCTGCTTATACCAATTTGGGATATTTAAAAAGTCGCTTCCCCTCTACTCCAGTTTTAGCTTTGACCGCAACAGCTGATAAAGCAACACGTACTGATATTACAAAACAACTCAAATTAAAAAACCCAAAAACATTTATTGCTTCATTTGACAGGAAGAATTTAAGTTTAGAAGTTCGCCCGGCGCTTGATCGTGTTAAACAAATTATTGATTTCGTAGAAAATAAACCAAACGAATCTGGGATAATTTATTGTCTAAGCAGAAAAACAACTGAGGAACTTGCTGATAAATTACAAAAGCAGGGAATTACTGCCAAAGCATATCATGCAGGTTTGGATAATAAACTTCGCGCCAAAACGCAGGATGAATTTATAAATGACGATTGTCAGGTAGTTTGTGCTACAATTGCTTTCGGAATGGGAATTGATAAATCGAATGTTCGTTGGGTAATTCATTACAATTTGCCCAAAAATATTGAAGGCTATTATCAGGAAATTGGTCGTGCAGGGCGTGATGGTTTGCCGGCAGAAACTGTATTGTTCGAAAGTTATGCCGATGTAATTCAATTACAAAAATTTGCTTCTGAAGGTTTGAATTCTGATGTTCAGCTGGCAAAGCTAGAACGAATGAAACAATATGCCGATGCATTGAGTTGTCGCCGAAAAATTCTACTCTCCTATTTTGGTGAATTGGTTAAAGAGAATTGCGGTAACTGCGATATTTGCAAAAATCCTCCAAAATTTTTCGATGGTACGATTCTCGCGCAAAAAGCATTGTCAGCCATTAGCCGTTTACAGGAATCTGAACCATTAGCTGTAATTGTAGATTTTTTAAGAGGCTCAAAAAACGCTTATATCTACGAAAAAAATTATCAAAGCTTAAAAACGTACGGAATTGGCGCTGACATTTCATGGTACGATTGGAATCAATATTTAATTCAGCTAATTAATTTAGGATATTGCGAAATTGCTTTTCATCAACATAATAAAATTTTACTGACTTCTTTTGCAAAAAAAGTTCTATTTGAAGGAGAAAAAGTAAAATTGACAACAGTTGTTAAAAAAGTAATTGATAAAAACGAAATCAAAGAGGCAAAACCTAAAACAGTTAAAAATTCTCTTTTTGAAATTCTTAGAAAATTACGCTACGAAATTGCAAAAGATGAAGAAGTTCCTGCTTATGTAATTTTTAGTGATGCAGTACTGAGGCAAATGGAAACTTTGCGCCCGATGAGCGATGAAGAATTCCTTGCTATTGACGGAGTTGGTAAAGCCAAACTTGAAAAATATGGCCAGGAGTTTATAGATGCGATTGTTTACTATGAAAAAGTAAAAAACACAAAAGTCAAGGCTAAAAAAGAAGGTAATACATACAAAACAACATTAGAATTATTTCAAAATGGGATTTCAGTACAAGAAATTGCTGAACAACGAAAGCTTGGATTGACAACTATTATTTCGCATTTAGCCAAATTATATATTGACGGAAATGATATCGACTTAGGCCAATTTGTTTCTGAAGAAGAAGTCAGAAAATTGCACAAAGCCCAAATTGAACTTGAATATCCAACCGCTTTAAAACCATATTACGATCATTTTGAAGAAAACTTATCTTATGATAAAATTAGATTAGGTCTTGCGATTGTTGAGAGGAACAAATAGTTCAAAAAATATTTTAACATTGATTTTTTCTCTACAACGGCAAACTTGTCAAAAAACAAAAAATCCTGTGAAACTAAATTCACAGGATTTTTTGTTTTTAATTATTTCGGGCGCTATAAATATCTTTCCTGAAAAACAGTCTGATGATGTTTTTGATGTCCGATAATAACATATCCCAAAGCTCGAACTGAAAGTTGATGAGTTGATGCAGTTCCAATTCGTTTAAGTTGTTCTTCAGAAAGACTCTTGTAAAATAATAAATTTGAATGTCTTACAGCAGAAAGTTCCGTTAATAAATCCTGAATACTTCTTCCGTTTGCATTTGTATTATCAACATAATCATTTTCTTCAAATCCAGGCAAGGCTGTTTTATCATTTCTGGAAAAACGCAGAGCACGATATGCAAAAACACGCTCGCTATCAATTAAATGCTGAATAATATCTTTAATAGTCCATTTGCCTTCTGCATAACGATAATCAAATTTATCTAATGGAATGTTTTGAACAAATCTTATAAAATCATGAAGGGAAATTTCTAATTCTTCGATCAAATTAATTTCTCCGGCTTCCTGAATGTAATTTGCAAAAGGTCCGGAATATTCAGTTTCAGGTAATTTCATTTTATTCGATTTTTAGGCAGAGTTTCTACTTGCATTTGTGTTTCCGAAAAGAGATCTTGTTACGATTTTTTCATAAACTTTGATTAACTCTTCGTTACCATTATTTTCCTTATTCAATTCATTTATTTTCAATAAAGCATATTGTTGTATTGTCAACAATGGCAACACTATACGCTCTCTTATTTGAATAGATGCTATACCGTCAGGATAATTTTCCATTAGGGTTTTATGACCGGCGATTTTAAGCAAAAGACGTTTAGTTTCTGAGAATTCATCATAGATAATTTGCCAGAATTCGCCAAATTCAGGATCTTTTCTCATATAAGCTGTTAATGGTAAAAATGATTTTGCCAATGACATCATACTATTTTCCAAAAGTGTTTTAAAGAATAAAGAATTATGATACAAATCTTGTACTTTATCCCATTGTCCATTCTCTTCAAAATATTTTAAAGCAGTTCCTACTCCAAAAAATCCAGGTACATTTTGTTTTAACTGACTCCAAGAACCAACAAACGGAATTGCTCTTAAATCTGCAAAATCTAATGATTCTGATTTACTTCTTTTTGATGGACGGCTTCCAATATTTGTTTTAGAATAGTATTTCAACGTGCTCATCTTTTCTAAATACGGAATGAATTTTGGATGATTCTTAAAACTTAAGTATTTATCGTATCCTAAATCAGCCAATTGTGTCAAAATTTGAGTTTCATCAGCATTTAGCTCATTATCTTCTTTACTAAAAACCTGATTAGTAACACCAGCACTTAATAAGTTTTCGATGTTATAACGACAAGAATCTAAAGTTCCAAAATTCGAACTGATCGTTTGTCCCTGAACTGTAATTTGAATTTCATTGTTTTCAATTTTTGGCCCTAAAGAAGCATAAAATTTATGTGTTTTTCCACCTCCACGAGCCGGAGGTCCACCACGTCCATCAAAGAAAATAGCGTGAATTCCATATTTTCTGGAGATTTCTGTCAATGAAATTTTAGCCTGATAAATACTCCAGTTTGCCATTAAATAGCCACCATCTTTCGTTCCATCAGAGAAACCAAGCATAATAGTTTGTTTGTTTCCTCTAGCCTGCAAATGCTTAGAATATTCAGGATTAGTGTATAACTGCTCCATAATTTCATGTGCATTTTGCAAATCATCAACTGATTCAAAAAGTGGAATAATATCAACAGTAGGATTTTCCCAATTATTCAAACGAATCATGGCGAAAGTTTCCATTACATTTAAAGCGCTTTCATTATTACTAATGATATAACGATTGGCACCAAATTCACCATTGGCCTTTTGAATAGTTTTAATTGCCTGAACTGATTCTAAAGTTGATCTTGTAATTTCATCATTAAAATCGGCAGGATTCAAATCTCCTTTAACTTTTGATAAAACATTTAATTTTTCTGTTTCCGATAATTCGAAATAGTTTTCCGGGAATATTTTTGAATCTGAATTTAAATAATGATTTACAACATCTTTAAAAACGGCATCGTGAATTTTGCTATTTTGACGAATATCTAAAGTTGCAAAATGAAAACCGAACAAGTTAATTTTTACCAGGAAAGCTTCCAATTCGTCTAGATATAACGACTGGTGTTTTTCGATAATTATAGTTCTGATTTTATTTAATTGTGCTAGTAATTCTTCTAATGTGATGTAAATTTCACCTTTAGAATAGAAAACAGAACGGTAAAGTTTATGTTCAAGTTCAGAGACCAAAGTGTCTACACCTGAGAAAGTTAACTTTCTTTTTAAATTTCTCATTTCAACATAATAACACTTTAAAATAGAAGTACGTAAACGTTCTGCTACTTTCAATGTAATTTCAGTTGTAACAAAAGGATTTCCATCACGGTCACCTCCTGGCCAAAAGCCAAGTTTGATTAATTGATTTTTGATAGCACTTCCGTCAAGAATGTTTTTCTGTAAATAATGAACAATTTCTCCTGAAGTTGCGTAGAATACATTCTCTAAGTACCAAATCAAACTTACCGCCTCGTCATATGGATTTGGTTTTTCATTCTGTATAAAAGGTGTTTTCCCTAACTGTGCTAATAATTGTTTTATTTTCAACAAATCATTTAAACGAATAGCATCCGTTAAATCATTTATAATTCCTAAAACTGGTCCAGGGTAAAATTGTGTTGGATGTGCCGTTAAAACAGTTCTGACATTAAAGTTTTCAAGAAACTCAATTAGTTCTTCATTCTTCTCTTTAGCATCTGTTTTTTCTTTGATATCGCGCAAAGATCCACGTCCTTCCATATTGTTAACAGCAGGAAAAGCAGCATCTTCAATGGCGTCAAACAATACAATCTGACGTTCTATATATTGAATAAATCGAAACATTAAATCGATTTTTTCTTTCTCAGAGGCGTTGTTTAAATATTTATTCGAAAAGAAATCGAAAATTTCTTTTGGTGTTTCTTGTTTTCTAAATCCCGTTTCGCATGTTTCTGTAAATAAAGGAAGTAAAACTCCTGTATTATCAATAGAATCAAAGGGAAGCGTTATAAAAACACTATTATAAATGTGGTATTTTGAGAGAACATCTTGATTAAAACGTTCAATTTTTGGCAACGTGTACATAATCGTGTTGTAGTTGGTTGGTTAATTAGTCATAAAAAAACCCCAAGAATAAACTTGAGGTTATATTTTAATATAGCATTCAAGAAAATATTACATATTTTTAAAAATAGTATGCATCAAACGCTTCTTATCGTTAATACTTTCTTCTAATGAAATCATAGTTTCTGTTCTGTAAACACCTTCAATATCATCAATCATGAAGATTACTTCTTTTGCGTGTTTAGTGTCTTTTGCTCTAATTTTGCAAAAGATATTAAATTTCCCTGTCGTTACAGAAGCCACTGTTACGAATGGAATTTGATTGATTCGCTCTAATACAAATTTTGTTTGAGATGTATTATTAAGGAATACACCCACATAAGCAATAAATGAATACCCTAATTTGTCGTAATCTAAGGCTAGTGAAGATCCCATTATTATACCGGCGTCTTCCATCTTTTTTACTCTAACATGTACTGTTCCAGCAGATATCAATAGTTTTTTTGCAATGTCAGTAAACGGAACTCTCGTATTGTCTATTAACATATCTAAAATCTGGTGATCTACTTCATCTAAACGAAATTTACTCATAATTCTTTAATTAATATTACTAATTGCTATTACAAAGTATAAAAATATATATAAAAAACAACAAATTCACATAAAAATTAACTTTTTATCAATCCGTTAACAAATTTAACATTTTTATTTAAATAAAAATCTGCTTTTTCGTTCACTTTCGGAAAATTATTGTGATTATCAGAATAAATTGCTCCGTGAGCGTCATATTCATAATGTCCAAAATAATTTTCTAATTCGCCTACTTCTGTGATGTAAGCATTAAAGTGAATCTTATTTTCAATCAATTCTTCTTTGTATTGTGCGACAAAATTCGTAATAATTTCGATACCATCATAATTTATTTTGATGTTTTTATACATAAAATCATAAAAAACCACTTTATTTTGTGAAATATTCAAATAATCATTAATTCTGTTATCAACTAAATCGTTTTCGCAAAGCAGTTCAAAACTCGAAATAAGTGAGAAAAATATGAACTTTCGAGTGATTTCACGTTCATAATCATTCGGAAAATGACCTGCTTCAAATAAGATTGTAGGCACGCCGAAAAATTGAAACGTATCTCCTATACAGTTGATATTGAAGGAATCATCAAAACGACCAACCTGCCCCGGAATATATTTTTGCAATACATCATTAAGTCCTGCAATTAAATTTATAGCCTTTAGTCTGTTTTCATTTATTTCTCTTTCTTCATTATAAGAAGGTGCTAAAAAAGAAACTGTTGCGGGTTTACCAGTATTGCCAGCTCCAAAAATAGTACGCTGATCATGAAGGTTAAAACAATAATGTGGTTTAAATGTTTCGAAAACTTCTCTAAGAACATTGCTTTCTGGCTGGGTCAGGTTTTGTGAATCTCTATTTAAGTCAATTTTGTTAGCGTTTTCACGTGTATAAAGTGCTGCCCCGTCAGGATTAAGGATCGGAATAGCATAAAAAGTAAAGGTATTAAGTAATTTTTTTGCAAAATCTGAATCACTATTTAGTACATTAATAAAGTCAAAAAGAGCCTTAGTTGTTGTGCTTTCATTGCCATGCATTTGCGACCAAAGATAAATACGGGTTTCTCCTGTACCAATTTGGTAACTATATATAGGTTTATCCAAAACCGATTTCCCAATAATCTGTACTTGATTATTCGTATTTAATTTATCTAATAAAGGTTGAATATGATCTAATGTAAGGTATCGCCCTTCTATAGATTGTTCTTTGTGCTGGTAAAATAATTCTTCTAAATTCATTGTCTTTTGATTAGTTTACAAAAGTAAACATCTTTATTTTTACAATTGTAAACAGTGACAAATTGAGATAATTTAGAATTGTAAACAGTGTTTTGTATTTTAATTCCTTGATTTTATCATTATCAGTTAACATTTGTTATTACTTCATATAGAAACATTTTAATACTATATTTCAAACAGTTACATATCTTTATTTAAAGTTATAATTAGCCATATTGTAACGTTTATATACGATTTACATCTGTAAAATTGCTTTATTACTTTGTTTTAATTACATTTGTAAACATGACTTTTAAAAATAATAATTTACAATGGTAAACATAGATGATTTTGTAAAACGACTTGAAATTATACTAGATTATTATGGTTTAAATGCCTCCTCTTTTGCTGATAAAATTGGTGTACAGCGCTCTAGTATGTCTCACCTACTTTCAGGAAGAAACAAACCAAGTTTGGATTTTGTGATGAAAATTTTAGATGTTTTTCCAGATGTCGATTTATACTGGCTATTAAATGGAAAAGGAAGTTTTCCTAAAGCAGAAGATCAGGTTGTAAATTCAGGTAACCAGATAGTTTCAGAAATTGTAAAACCGCTCGTCCCTATTTCATCTGAAAATTTTGAAGCCGGAAATTTATTTTCTGAAATTAATTATAAGGAAGAAATAAAATCAGAAACAAGAAATTCTGTAGAAGTAAAAAACTCAAATTTTATTTCAGAAGAAGGCGAACTTGAGAAAATTGTATTTTTTTATAAAAACGGGACATTTAAGGTATATGTCCCGTAATTTAAAATTTTCGCGTATTTAAAAATTTTTGAAATTATTTTTCATTTAAGCGATTCTCACGCATCTCAAAAAAAATCAAAAATTTACAATTTAAATCCATCTTCAGGAATTTTACCGAAAACTCCGTCATAATGCTTTTTTAAAATTTGTAAATCAGCTTCAAAATCTCCCGTCGGATAAAATGGCTTTCCTAAATTGACTTCTTTTTTACCCCAATCAAAAGCAACAGGAATAATAGGAACATTTGCTTTAAGCGCGATATAATAAAATCCGCTTTTAATTTCTTTTACTTTTTTACGTGTTCCTTCGGGAGCTACTGCTAAACGGAAAACTTCTTTACGCTCAAAAATGGCAGCAATCGAATCTACTTTATTCAATCCGCCTGAACGATCTAATGGTTCACCGCCTACACTTCTGAAATAATATCCAAAAGGAAATTGGAATAATTCTTTCTTTCCAACCCAATTCATTTCTAATCCTGAAATTCCACGGGTAAAAATTCCTAAATAAAAATCATGATTACTTGTATGTGGCATCACCATCATCACACATTTTTTCACTTCCGCATTTTCAATTCCTCTTATTTTCCAGCCCATTAGCTTAAAAAAGATGAATTTGTACAACTGTTTCTTCATTAAAATTTATTATTTCATGCAAAATAAAAGATTTAAAATGGTATTTTTGAGTAAAAGCTTTACAAATGATTCAAAAATTTTTTAGTTATCTCATTCCAATCAAAATTTTCAAGAAAAAATCGGCAAGAAGCAAAATGATCGAAGTTACCTGGGCAAATGGTGAATTGGTTTTAGACTCTGAAAACACAAATTATTCGTACGGAAGTTTGCAACGTATATTAAGGTACGGATTACGGAATATTGGTTACAAAGCCATTCTTGATATGGATCATATTTTGTTATTGGGGGTTGCCGGCGGAAGTGTTGTAAAAACTCTGGTTGATGAAATTGAATACAAAGGTAAAATTACCGGTGTTGAAATTGACTCAGACATTATTCAGATTGCAAATGATTATTTTAATCTAAATCAGATCAAACAACTTGAAATTATAATTGATGATGCTTTTGAATTTGTTTTAAAAACAAAACACCAATACAACCTTATTATTATTGACATTTTTGAAGATACTAAAATGCCAAATTTTTTATTTGAACGCTTTTTTAGTGAACGGGTTTGTTCTCTTTTAAAAGATCAGGGATTTGTACTTTTTAACACAATGATTCTGGATGAAGCACATAATGTCAGAAATCGGAAGTATATTGCAGAAATAAATCCCGAACTATTCTCTTCAAAAATGTTACCTCGAATTGAAGATCATAATGAATTAATAATAATTGAAAAAGTTGCCTAAATTTTACCTTTTATGAAAACCCTAGTTTCTATTTTAAAAGCCATTCCACCTACTAAAATTATCGACTCCAGCATTGATTTTTCAAAATACATTCCTTTAGATTTATCAATAACGAATAAAGAATTAATGGAGAGCAAACCAGAAAATGCTACTGAATTTGAGATTTTTATTTCTAATTATTTAAAGAATAATAACGCCGAAGTAGCTTTTGGAGGTTATATAGAAGGTCGAACGTTATACAAAAGAAGTACTATTTTTAAAAACGAATCTATTCCGGAACGTAATATTCATATTGGTCTTGATTTGTGGACAAAAGTTGATACACCTGTATTGGCGGCACTTGATGGAAAAGTTCATAGTTTTAAAAACAATATTGGCTTGGGTGATTATGGACCAACCATCATTTTAGAACATGAAGTTGAAAATGAAAAATTTTATACTTTATACGGACATTTATCGTTAGAAAGTATAAAAGACCTAAGTGTTGGGAAGCAATTTAAAAAGGGTGAAAAAATTGCAACTCTTGGAAACGCTGCCGTTAACGGAGATTACGCACCACATGTACATTTTCAGATTATACAAAATATTGAAGATTATTGGGGAGATTATCCCGGAGTTTGTAATAGTAATGATTTGAATTTTTACATTGAAAATTGCCCCGACCCTAACTTATTATTAAAAATAACATAAATAGTTATGAAGAAAGCAGTATTGATTATATGTTTGTTGTTGTTAATTGGATGTAAATCTAAAACTGTTAATCGGGACACCGAAGATTTAAAAATTAAACCAGTTCCAACTGCCGAAGTTAATGCAAATCAGCAAAAGAAAGCTTATGATTTAGGCAAGCGTGTTTTAGAAACATGCAACACGTCAAAATTTAAACCTTTTAACGAAACAGAAGTTACAAAGTCGGTTATGGAAAATACGACGGAGGAACGATTAACAAAAACCTGCCAGAGGTTTAGACAATATTACGGAAGTTTTATTGATTTGAAATTAGATGGTGTTTACAAAACGAAACAAGAAGTCATTTACCGCTATCATGCGTTATACAGCAAAAAAGTAGCAAACAAAGAGTTAAGAGTTTTTGTAAATGAAGACAATTTAATTTCTGCAATAAAATCTATGGATTGGGACGAAAAATTTGATTCTAAAACAGAAGGACAATAAACTAAAACTATGAAATTTAAAATACCATTTTTAATCTTACTGTCAATTTCAACATTTGCAAATGCTCAGGAAACAATGAGTGTAAAAGCTTCAAAACCTTATCCGGCAACGCAAAATTATAATTTCATCTGTGAGAAATATGCTTTTTCAGGAGAAACAAATGTTCAGATTGCCAAAACAGAAAAAGGTGGAATTTTAAAATTATCAATTGCAACAGCCAATGGCGAAGCAAGAATTTCTGGAGGAGTATATGTTGATTTGGCTAATGGCGATGTGGTACCTTGTGTAGACAAAAATGTAAAAGAAACAGTCGAAGGTAAAACAACTTCATATTATTATTTCACTCCTGCCGAAATGATCAAACTAAAAAAAGCTGACATTCAAGGAATTAGATTTATTATAACAGGAAACTCAAAAACTTTTGGCAATCAAACGGGATATTTTACTGCAGTAAATAAAATGGCTTATTTTTCTACACCATATGATAAATCAAAAAAAACATTTGATACAGCTGCAGCAATTAGTGCATTATAAATAAAATATTTAATATAATTTCTCTTATATTTATAATCTAATTTTATTTAAATGAACGCCAACGAAAATTTAATTGCAAAATTCTACACTGCTTTTGCAAATGCCGACGCTAAAACAATGAGTGAATGTTATCACCCGAAAGTTCATTTTATTGATCCTGCTTTTGGTTTATTAAAAGAAGAACAGGTTTCTAAAATGTGGGAAATGTTGCTTTTAAAAAGCAAAGGCAATATTAAAATTGAGTTTTCAGATATTAAAGCAGATGAATTTACGGGCTCTGCAAGATGGGTTGCTACTTATAATTTCAGTAAAACAAATCGAAAAGTAATCAACAAAATTTCAGCTGAATTTGTGTTTCAGGATGGCTTAATTATCAAACATACCGATAATTTTGATGTCTGGAAATGGTCAAAACAAGCTTTTGGAGTTACAGGATATTTATTGGGCTGGACAGGTTTTTTTCAAAACAAAATCAGAGAACAAGCTTTATCATCGCTTAAAAAATTTCAGAAATCGGAATAATTTTCATAAATTGAAAGTTCAAAAATTCGAATTAATCAAAATATATTTCCGCCTTAGCTAAATATCTGCCCTATTTAAGATTTTATTTTAGTTGCTTTTAATATTGAATTAATCGTTTTTAATTTTCAATACTTATGAAAGAAGTTATACATAAAAAATTAAATCAACTACAGGCAACAGCAATTTGCGGAAACGATATTAGTTCTTCCTGTTTATATGTTTCAGCACTAACTATTTTATATGCAGGCCAATATGCCTGGATTTCTTTATTAATTGTTGCTGTCGTTTTATTCTTATTTAGACGAATTTATGGCGAAGTAGTTGGCGCAATTCCTTTAAACGGTGGTGCTTACAATGTTTTATTAAACACTTCAACAAAACGCCTTGCTTCTCTTGCAGCCACACTAACCGTTTTGTCCTATATGGCAACTGCTGTAATTTCGGCCTCTGAAGGAATGCATTACCTACACGGAATTTTTGAAGGATTGAATGTCACCATCGCTACAGTCATTGTTTTAGTATTGTTTACCGGACTTGCCATTTTAGGAATTGGCGAATCTGCATTTGTTGCCGTAATTATTTTTCTAACGCACATTGCAACCTTAAGTCTGCTCGTTTTAGCGTCATTATGGTTTTTGTTACATAATGGTTTAGAAACATTTCATATCAATTGGCAAACGCCGATAGCAACCGGAAATATAAAAACAGCGCTTTTTCTTGGTTTTTCTGCCGCGATGCTCGGGATTTCCGGTTTTGAAAGTTCTGCCAATTTTGTTGAAGAACAAGAACCTGGCATTTTTCCAAAAACACTCCGAAACATGTGGGCAATTGTCAGCTTTTTCAATCCCGTAATTGCCATACTATTAATAAGTGTAATTCCGCTTACCGAAGTTGGCGAGAACAAAGAATCACTTTTGGCACACCTCGGTGAAACTACGGGCGGATCCTGGCTTGCCTGGTTGATTTCTATAGATGCCGTTTTAGTTTTATGTGGTGCCGTTTTAACTTCATTTGTTGGTGTTTCAGGATTATTAAACCGAATGACTTTAGATCGTATTCTTCCAAATTTCTTCCTGAAACAAAATAAAAGAGGCTCCCATTATAGAATCGTAATTAGCTTTTTAGTACTTTGTATATCAGTACTTTTCGCCACAAGCGGACATTTGGAATCGTTGGCAGGCGTTTATACTTTCTCATTTTTGGCCGTAATGGCGTTATTTGGAATCGGGAATTTATTACTGAAATTCAAACGTCGAAAATTGCCAAGACCTGAGCGTGCACGAGGTATCGCCGTTGTAATTGCTGTTTCGTTTATCATCGCCGCTTTTATAGGAAACATGAAATTAAACATCAATGCATTTTATACTTTTTTAAAGTACATGATTCCGTCGTTAATTTTCATCGCAATCATGCTTAACCGTGTCATGCTGATTCGACTTTTAATTGAAGCATTAGAATATTTCTATCAGCCATTGCGAAGAATGGTAATTATCAGCAACCGCTATTTACAAAAAATGAGTATCGAAATTAATTCACAGGAATTTGTCTTTTTTACCAAAGGCGATGACATCGCGATCTTAAACAAGGTACTGCAATATGTTGAAAATAATGAAACGACCAAAAAACTAAAAATCGTTCATATAAAAAGTGATGATGCAAACAATGAAGCACTAAAAAAAGATTTAGAAGTTTTAGATCGTGCGTACGATGAAATTGATATCGAATTTCTTGAAATAAAAGGCGTTTTTGGACCCGAGATTATCGACGAACTTTCTCAAAAATGGAAAATCCCAAAAAACTTCATGTTCATCGCTTCCCCGGGAAATAAATTCTCCTACCGCGTTTCAGATTTAGGCGGAGTTCGTTTAATTATGTAGTTTAATTTTTTTAGGAGCAAATGTATCCGATTTTCAAGACGACCAGTCCCGCTATCCCTTTCAATCTTTTGCGCCGAACCCCGGCCCAAAAGGATTTCCAGTTCTATCGGGGCTAGATTAGAAGTTTAATTTTCTCAAGAAGCATAAAACCCGTTAAGCTTAAAACTTATCAGGTTTGTATTTTATAAGATCTATAGTCTACAACAGCTTCGTGAACTTTGTGTTTATAAGCAGTTACAATATAAAAAACCTTAGCGTTCTTTGTGGTTAAAAAAGCATTTTAATATTAAGATTTAAACCAACCAGCCACTAATTCATCTTCAAATGAAGTAGCATTCTTGTGAACAAATTCATTGGTTTTATTATTATAAGAGTAATCTAAAGCCCAGGTTTCGTGATTTTTAGCAAGATCTTTAATGCTATCACAAACATAAGCGATTTCTTCATCAGTAGTTGTTGGGTGAATAGACATTCTTATCCATCCTGGTTTTTTGATCAAATCGCCAATCGTAATTTCGTTAACCAGTTTATTCGAAGTTTCCTGATCAACATGCAATAAAAAGTGACCATAAGTTCCGGCACAGCTGCATCCTCCTCTGGTCTGAATTCCGAATTTATCATTCAGTAATTTCACTCCTAAATTAAAATGCAGATTTTCAATAAAGAAAGAAACCACTCCCAAACGATTTTTGTGTTGTCCCGCAAGAATTTTTATATTTTCAACAGGTTCCAATGCATCAAAAACATAATCAACGATTTCATGTTCACGTTGCAAAATGTTCTCGATTCCCATTTCTTCTTTTAATTCAATTGCCAGCGCCGTTTTAATAACTTGCAAAAATCCAGGAGTTCCTCCGTCCTCGCGATCCTCAATATTATCAATATATTTATGTTCTCCCCAAGGATTTGTCCAGCTTACTGTTCCTCCTCCCGGGCAATCCGGAATCATATTATTGTATAATTTTTTGTTGAATATCAAAACTCCAGAAGTTCCTGGGCCTCCCAAAAATTTATGAGGTGAAAAGAAAACTGCATCCAAATACGCTTCCGGATCAGAAGGATGCATATCAATTTCTACATACGGTCCTGAACAGGCAAAATCTACAAAACAAACACCGTTATGCTGATGCATTAATTTTGCAGCTTCATGAAAAGGCGTTTTCAAACCTGTTACATTAGAACAAGATGTTATTGAGGCAATTTTTATTGTTCTATTATTATATTTCTCTAATAATTCAGCCAAATTTTCAAGGCTAAAAAGCCCTTTTTCGCATGACGGAATGATTTCAACATCTGCAATTGTTTCCAACCATGAAGTTTGATTCGAATGATGTTCCATATGCGAAATAAAAACTACAGGTTTTTTCTCTGCTGGAACAGTTGTAAAGTCTTTCAGGTTTTCAGGAATTTTTAAACCCAAAATACGTTGAAACTTATTGATAACACCGGTCATTCCGGTTCCATCAGTAATTAAAACATCATCCTGATTTGCATTCGCATGACGCTTAATAATATTTCTGGCATGATGATAAGCTTTTGTCATGGCAGTACCTGACACAGTGGTTTCAGTATGTGTATTGGCTACAAAAGGTCCGAAATCATTAAGAAGTTTCTCTTCAATTGGTCTATATAACCTTCCGCTGGCAGTCCAGTCAGTATAAATAATCTGTTTTTTGCCGTACGGAGACGTAAATTCCTGATTAATTCCAACAATATTTTTACGAAAATCCTGAAAATAAGTTTCTAAAGTGATGGTATTATTTTTGCTATCCATTAGTGTGCCTGAGTTTGATGCAAATATAATTGCTTTTTTACAAAATTGCGAATTTATCAATTGTAAACTTCAAACATTCAATAAGTGATTAGTATATTTAACTAAAATATGTTTTTTTTAACAAATTATCATAATATTCTATCGGATTAATAGGGCATATAAAATTTAAGAATACTATTGTATGGGAAATTTATCACTAGCCACTTTTGGTGGAGGATGTTTTTGGTGTATTGAAGCTGTAATTCAGCGTTTAAATGGTGTAGAATCTTTAAAATCAGGTTATTCAGGTGGTTTTATTAAAAACCCACCCTATCGTGAGGTTTGTACTGGCAGAACAGGTCATGCTGAAGTTATACAAGTCGCTTTCAATCCTGACATAATTTCATATCATGACTTAATTTTTATCTTTATGACAAGTCATGATCCAACAACGCTTAACCGACAAGGAGCAGATGTTGGAACGCAATACCGTTCCATTATTTTATATCATGATCAAGAACAAAAAGCTATTGCAGAACAGGTTTTAGAAGAAGTAAAACCTTTTTATGAAGATCCGATTGTGACAGAATTGACTGCTTTTGAAGTGTTTTATGAGGCAGAAGAAGATCATCAAAATTATTACAACAACAATCAGGATGCACGTTATTGTCAAATCGTAATTGATCCGAAAGTTCAGAAATTAAAAAAAATGTATGCCGATAAATTGAATTGATTATAAAAAAATTTAGCTATAGATTATAAAGATTAAAATGATTTTTTCAAAATCTCTTTTAGATTTATAAAGAAGCAGATAAAATCTTTTTAATCTATGACGAAAAAAAATACCACAATGAAAAATTTAAAAATAAATAATCGATTTACAACTGAATTACCTGCAGATCCAGATGAAACCAATGAAATTCGTCAGGTTAAAAACACGTTATTTTCTTATGTAAATCCGACAAAACCTTCAAATCCAAGTTTAATTCACTCTTCTCAAGAAGTAGCAGAATTAGTTGGAATTACAAAGAATGAAATTCAGTCCGAAGACTTTTTGAATGCTTTTTCAGGAAAAGAAATTCTTCCTGAAACTCGTCCGTACGCAATGTGTTATGCCGGACATCAATTTGGAAATTGGGCCGGACAATTGGGCGACGGTCGTGCTATTAATTTGACAGAAGTTGAACATAATAACGAGTTTTTTACTTTACAGTTAAAAGGCGCAGGAAAAACACCTTATTCAAGAACCGCTGATGGTTTAGCAGTTTTACGTTCTTCAATAAGAGAATATTTATGTGCCGAAGCCATGCATTATTTGGGTGTTCCTACTACCCGATCACTTTCACTAATGTTATCTGGAGATCAGGTATTAAGAGATGTTTTATACAATGGAAACCCAGCTTATGAGAAAGGAGCAATTGTTTGTCGTGTTGCGCCATCTTTCATACGTTTTGGAAGTTTTGAAATGCTTACAGCACGAAACGAACTAAAGAATCTAAAAGAGTTTGTAGAGTACACTATCAAACATTATTTTCCGGAAATTAAAGGAGAACCAAAAAACCAATATTTACAGTTCTTTAAAACCGTAGCTGATACTACCCGCGAAATGATTGTTAATTGGCAACGCGTTGGTTTTGTACATGGCGTTATGAATACAGATAATATGTCAATTCACGGAATTACGATTGATTACGGACCTTACGGCTGGCTGGAAAACTACGATCCAAATTGGACCCCAAACACGACAGACTCACAAAACAGAAGATATCGTTTTGGGAATCAGCCTCAGGTTGCACAATGGAATTTGTATCAATTGGCCAATGCGCTTTATCCGTTAATTAATGAAGCAGAACCTTTAGAAAAGATTTTGGAATCATTTATATCTGATTTTGAAACTGATTATAAAACAATGTTTTTAAGTAAATTAGGTTTATTTACTTCAACTGTAACTGACAGTAAATTAATTACCGGTTTAGAGGCTGTTCTACAATTATCAGAAACAGATATGACGATCTTTTTCAGAAATTTGAGTAAGATAACAAAGATAGATTCTGTCGAAAATGCAATAGAAAAAATTCAGAATTCTTTTTATCTCCCTGAAGAAATAAAAGGAGATATTTTGGAATCCTGGAAGAAATGGTTTACTGTTTATCTTCAAAGATTGAATACTGAAGAGCTTTCAGATGAAGTTCGTGCTGAAAAAATGAATCAAATCAATCCTAAATATGTATTGCGAAATTATATGTCGCAATTGGCAATTGATGACGCAGACAAAGGCGATTATTCTTTAATAAACGAATTTTATTTGCTTTTACAAAAACCTTACGATGAACAACCGGGATTTGAAAAATGGTTTGCAAAACGACCAGATTGGGCACGTTCTAAAGTAGGTTGTTCAATGCTTTCTTGTAGTTCTTAAAAAGTTTTTTGCCACGAATTTCGCAAATTCCCACGAATTAGATTGCGTAGAAAGTTGAATTCTACTAATTTTTAATTCATGGAAATTCGTGAAATTCGGGGCTAACTTTTTTACTTCGAAGTTATGTAATCAAGAATCATATTTGCGTGAACGCGTGAGTTTTCTATGAACCACTTATGCGTTTGCATTCCGCCACAAACTACTCCGGCCAAAAATAATCCTTCCACATTAGTTTCCATCGTTTCCGGATTATACGTTGGAATTTTTAATTCATCTTCAGAAAGCTGAATTCCCATTTTTTCCAGAAAAGTCAAATCTGGCTTATATCCTGTTAAGGCTAAAACGAAATCATTTTCTATTGTAACTTTTCCGTTTGGAGTTTCAATTTCGACTTCATTTTCTCTTATTTCAGTAATATTCGATTCAAAATAAGCTTTTATACTTCCTTCTGCAATTCGATTTTCAATATCGGGTTTAACCCAATATTTTACTCTGTTATTTATTTCGTTTTTACGAATGACCATTGTAACATTAGCGCCTTTTCGCCAGCATTCCAAAGCAGCATCGACGGATGAATTATTAGCACCAACAACTAAAATATTACGAAAAGCATATTCATGAGCTTCTTTATAATAATGACGAACTTTAGGAAGTTCTTCGCCTTTTATATTCATCTCAATCGGAATATCATAAAAACCAGTTGCGATAATTACGTTTTTGGCTTCGTATAAATTCTTGTCTGATGTTATTTTAAAAATGTTTTCTAATTTCTGAACCTGAGTAACTTTTTCAAATAAATGAATCGAAAAATTAAAATAACGATGAATATTTCTGTAATATTCCAAAGCTTCCTGACGACCTGGTTTTGGTGCCAGGCAATTAAACGGAATATTTCCTATTTCTAATCTTTCAGCAGTCGAAAAAAACGTCATATACAAAGGATAATTGAAAATGCTATTCACAATTGCTCCTTTTTCTATAATTAGGTAATTTAAATTTTTCTTTTGGGCTTCAATTGCGCAGGCAAACCCAATTGGACCGCCACCAACAATAATCAAATCATATTCTGTCATAATTATTTTTCCCAATCTTTAAAAGGATTTTTACTCAAATAGGCGTTGTAATATCTTTTATCATTAGTTACTTCCTCACCTAGCCATTCTGGTTTTTCAAAAGTATCTGTTTCAGATTCCAGTTCAATTTCTGCCATTACCAAGCCTTCGTTATCGCCATAGAATTCATCTACTTCAAAAACATGTTTTCCTGATTTTATTTCATAACGCGTTTTTTCTATTTTGCCCTTTTCGCACAATTTTAGCAATTCCTGTGCTTCATCAAGCGGAATTTCATTTTCCCATTCAAAACGTGACATACCACCGTGATGACCAATTCCTTTAATCGTTAAAAAGCCCCTTTCTCCTTTAATTCTAACACGAACTGTCCTTTCAGGCAATGAACTTAAATATCCCTGAGCAATTTTATTTTGAGTAAAAGCCTGTTCCTTAAAATCATTCGATTTTACAAGAAACTTTCTTTCAATTTCTATCATTTTAGTATCACAATTAATTTTTAATGCAAGTTACTCAATTTAATTTAGTTCTGAAATTGAGTTTCCATAATGTCAATAAGAATCAAAAACCTAACCCCTTAAATACTAGATAAATAACACAATATTAACGCGTTGTTAATACATTATGTATTTATTTTTTTGTTAATTTTGATAGAGAATTAAACCTTTATTTTCATTTCGAACAATAATTTTAAGTTCAATCAAAAATAACTACTATGGATATCTCTTGTATCTTAATCCCCTTATTAACGGGAGTAGTCTTTGGAATCTTAGGCTATTATTTAGGAAAGAAAGCATCATCAAAAACAGATCATTCGCTTGTCTCTGCATTACAGTCAGATTTAGATGCCTGTAAAACGCACACAAAAAGTTTAAATACCCGAATTTCGTCTTTAGAAGCTGATTTAGCAGAAAAAAAGACAAAACCGAATAAAAAACAATCTACAGTAACTCATACGACACCTACATTTTTATTTGATGCAGAACTAGCCAAGACGGTTTTTGGAAAAAAAATAAAAGAAAATGATCTAAAAATTGTTGAAGGAATTGGCCCGAAAATAGAAAGTTTATTAAATGCAGCCGGAATCACAACATGGAAAGATTTATCTGAAACACCAACGGAAAAATTACAAGCAATATTAGATGGCGGAGGAGAAAATTATGCTATACATAATCCCAGTACCTGGGGAAGACAGGCTTTATTATCTTATGAAGGTAAATGGGAGGAGCTTAAAGCCTGGAAAGCCGGATTGCGTGGAGGGAAAGAATGAAAATCGAGGTTCAAAGATTCAGAGTTATAAAGAGACAAAGGCTTTTTTAGTAACTTAATTTAGTGTGTGTTTTATATTATTTCAAAAAATGATAAATCCCATTTTTTTGTTTTATTGTACCATAATTGCCCTTTTGAGACTTCTAACGGGCAATCAAAATTATTGGTATAAAGTGCTCCGGTTCCTAAGCCCTGTGGCATTATTGAATTTAATGTAAATGTCCATTGCGCAATAGCATTAAGACCGATATTACTTTCTAATGCAGAGGTAATCCACCAGTCAATATTGTATTTTTCGGCTAACGTAATCCATTCCTGAGTTCCTCTAAAGCCACCAACAAAACTTGGCTTTAAAATAATATATTGAGGTTTGATTTCTTGTAATAATTTTTCTTTTTCTTCTAAAGAAAATACACCAATTAATTCTTCGTCTAAAGCAATCGGAAATGGTGTTACCAGACATAAATCAGCCATAGCTTTTATATTTCCTTTTTTAATTGGCTGTTCGATACTATGAAGCTGGAATTGATTTAATTGATTTAGTTTATCTAAAGCTTCGTGTAAAGCAAAAGCACCATTTGCATCAACACGAATTTCAATTTGTTCAGCAGAAAAATGGCTTCTTATAAATTGCAATAATTCTAATTCTTTCTGAAAATCAATGGCACCAATTTTAAGTTTGATACAATTAAATCCGTCAGCTAATTTTTCTTCAATTTGTTGTTTCATGAAGGAGGCTTCTCCCATCCAAACCAAACCATTTATTATAATTGACTTCGTATTATTCGTAAATTCAGAAGGAAATAATAAATATGGATTTTCATTTTTAAGAGATAAAAATGCCATTTCTATGCCAAATTGAATCGAAGGAAATTCTAATAAAGCTTCCCAAAGTGCAGTTTCGCCAAGATGAATATTTTCGCAGGCCCATTTGAGTTTTTCTTCATAATCATGACGATCATCAGCACTTAAACCACGCAAAATACCGCACTCGCCTATTCCTTTTTTACCATTTTGTTCAAGAACAATAAACCAGGTTTCTTTTTCGGTCATAATGCCTCGTGACGTACCAGACGGACGTTTAAACTCGAGCATATATTTGTGGTAAGAAGCTTTCATTTTTTTAGATACTAAGTTTCTAAGATGCTAAGATGCTGAGATATTCGGAAGCTAAAAGAACTTAGAACTTAGTATCTCAGCGTCTTAGCAACTTAATTATAAAGCTTTAAAACTTTTTCGAAGTCTTTTGAAGGTAATCCGGCTTTTTGAAAAAGTTCAAAATCTTTTTTTGTTTTGTCTTTCCAACTTAAGCTGTCTGTTACGTTTTGAGTTTGGTATTTTTTATAGATTACTTTTGCTTCACTATAATCATCACTAACCAAATAAACATGGGCTAAATTTAGTTTTACTAATAATTCAGTATCGTCTAATTTCTCGCCTTCTTTGAGAAATTTAATTGCTTTGGCATATTGTTTCGTTATAATATAGCAATAACCAATTGAACTGTAATCCAATGCTGTGGCTTTTCCATCGTTAATGATTGTATTTAATTTTGGAATCGCTTCATTGTATTTTTGCAATTTTATTAATGCAGCAGCTTGCGTTCGTAAATCGCCGTATACATTTTTAGAGATGTCAGCATCTTTATAGCAAGCATTTCCAAAATCTTTGTAGACTTTGTTTTTTTCGATTGGCAATAGTTTTTGAAACTCTGTATAACGATATTGCTTGATAATTTTGTCTAAAATACAAACGCAAAAATCATCAGAATTGGCCATTTTCTGTGCCATTGTTGATGTTTTGCATAAACTGATAATTTCGTTTTTGTTATCCTGATTCCAACCGCGGTTTAATTTAGTATCAACCCAAGGCACAACTTCTAAAACAATTTTTTGATTCAGAAGCCAGTTTTTACTGTGAAAACCAAACCAAATTGTACTAATATCTTGTCCTAAACAAGAAGACTTGTCTAATGATAATCTTTTTGCGTCTTTGCTTACTTCATCTACTTGTGCATAGCAGGCTTTGTCTGTTTTTCCGTCTTCAATGTATTTTTTTGCACTTTCATTTGAAGTAAAAAGCGCATACGTACATGTATCATCTCCGGAGATTTTTGACATTAGAAAAACTGCTCCGGCAGAACCCTGACTGATTCCGGTTGGGTCTGGAATTGCTTTCAAGACCGAAACCAAACTGTTTGCCATTTGCTGGTTTTCGTCTAAAAGTGTAATTCGATAAACAATTTCTGTGGTTCCAACAGGAAGATCTTCTGTTTTTAAAGTAATTCGGTCGCGTGCAGAAACAATAATTTCTTTAGTTGTTGCTCGCTCTTTGTCCCAATAACCATCTTTTTGAGCAAAAGAGTTATATGAAACTGTAATTAAAAGAAATAGGGCAATTTTTTTTAAATTCATATTTATGTTAGGATAAGTTTTTTGGCTACAAATTGTATTAAATTATCTTTTGACAAAATAAAAATGTTTTTTTAATCTTCTTTTAATCTCAGAACGACATAAATTATGCCAAAGTAGTTTCTTATGAAACCGAATGCCCTAGCCCCGATAGAAGCGATATCCTTTTGTGTCTCGTTTCTTTAACGAGACACAAAAGATATAGCGGATAGCGGGATTAGCTCCTGAAACTATTTATAATTCAATAGATTCTCCGATTTCCAGAAGCATTAAATCTTTTCCTTTATCGAAAAATTTACGAATTGATTCTTCGTGATTGATTTCGATGTAACCAAAAGTATCAAAATGATAACCAAGGATTTTGTCGCATTCTACAAAATCAGAAGCAATAATAGCATCTTCAACATCCATCGTAAAATTATTTCCAATTGGAAGAATAGCCAAATCTAATTTAGTACGCATCGGAATCAGTTTCATATCCATTGTAAGAGCCGTATCGCCCGCAATGTAGATATTTTTATGTTCGCCTTCGATTACAAAACCACCAGGATTTCCTCCGTAACTTCCGTCAGGAAAAGAACTTGAGTGAATGGCATTTACATATTTCACTTTTCCAAAATCGAATTTCCAGCTTCCACCGTGGTTCATTGGATGTGCATTATGACCTAATTTTGCATAATAACTGGTTATTTCTGCATTAGAAACAATTACAGCATTAGTACGATTTGCAATAGCTTCAACGTCTAGAACGTGATCGCCATGCGCATGTGTAAGCAAAATATAATCGGCTTTTAATGTATTTATATCGATTCCTGAAGCTTGTGGATTTCCTGTAATAAAAGGATCAACAATAATATATTTTCCTCCAACTTCGATGCCTAAAGAAGCGTGTCCGTAGAATGTAATTTTCATTTTTATAGCAATTTAAAATTGAACTTTATTTTATCTTCCTCCTAAGAAGAGATTAACAATGATGTCTGAAATTAATGAAATCATACATACTGTCAATAATATTGAAAGTAAAAAAGTACTTAACGCTACTTTTTTTAATTCCGGATCTAACAACTTAGGGTTTTGATTTTTATAAACGGTAATTAAATGTTTAGTTAAAGGAATATAAGCTAATAAAAACAAATATTGGTCGAAACGATAATCGCTTAAAATAGCAAAAACAACAACCAAAATCATTGCTGTAATGATCAATGTAAAATGATAAATTTTAGCTTTTGCACCACCAATTTGAACTACGATCGTATTTTTTCCTGATTTTCTGTCTGATTCTTCATCACGCATGTTGTTCAGGTTTAAAACCCCAACGCTTAACAATCCGATAGAAATTGCAGGTAAAATTAAAAGTGGATCTACTTCTTTTGAATATAAAAAGTTAACGCCCAAAGTACTTACTAATCCGAAGAAAATGAAAACAAAAACGTCTCCAAAACCTTTGTATCCGTAAGCTGAATTTCCTACTGTATAACGAATCGCCGAAACAATTGCTGCAACTCCTAACAATAGAAAGAAGATAGAATAACCGAAATTACTTTCTCCAAAAGCAAAATAAATCAATACGATAGCAGATAGTAAAGTTAATCCAGCCGTAATTATGATTGCTTTTTTCATAGCCTGTGGCGTAATTACTCCACTTTGAATGGCACGTTGCGGACCAACACGATCTTCATTGTCTGTACCTTTTACACCATCTCCATAATCATTTGCAAAATTTGATAAAACCTGTAAACCAAGTGTTGTTAAAAGTGCAAAACCAAAAATTTTCCAACTAAAAACTTCAGTTGGTGTATTGATGGTTGCCGTTGGGTTTGATAAGGCGTATATACTTCCTACTATAATTCCGGAAACTGATAAAGGCAATGTGCGCAATCTGGCGGCTTCAATCCAATGTTTCATTTATTTTAATTTTAGATTTTAGAGTTAAGATTTTAGATTGTTATTTATGAATTTAAATTGCAGATTTTAAGATAAATCTAAAATCTGCAATCTTAAATCTAAAATTATTATGGTAACCACTTATTTTCTCCGAAATTTGGTTTTCTTTTTTCTAAGAATGCGTTTCTTCCTTCTTTTGCTTCTTCAGTCATGTAAGCCAAACGAGTTGCTTCACCTGCAAAAACTTGTTGACCTACCATTCCGTCATCTGTAAGATTCATGGCAAATTTTAGCATTTTTATAGAAGTTGGCGATTTTTGAAGAATTTCCTGAGCCCATTCGTAAGCAGTAGCTTCAAGCTCATCGTGTGGAATAACAGCATTTACCATTCCCATATCCATTGCTTCCTGAGCTGAATAATTTCTTCCTAAAAAGAAAATTTCACGTGCTTTTTTCTGCCCCACCATTTTAGCTAGATAAGCAGATCCGTAACCACCGTCAAAACTAGTTACATCGGCATCTGTTTGTTTAAAAATAGCGTGTTCTTTACTGGCCAAAGTCATATCGCAAACTACATGCAAACTGTGTCCACCGCCAACTGCCCAACCTGGAACAACGGCAATAACCACTTTTGGCATAAAACGAATTAAACGTTGTACTTCAAGAATATTTAAACGATGTTGACCATCTTCGCCTACATAACCCTGATGTCCACGAGCATTTTGATCGCCACCGCTGCAAAATGAATAAACGCCATCTTTAGTTGATGGACCTTCGGCAGAAAGCAATACTACTCCTATTGAAGTATCTTCTTGTGCATCGTAAAAAGCCTGGTATAATTCTGAAGTTGTTTTTGGACGGAAAGCGTTTCTCACATTAGGTCTGTTAAACGCTATTCTTGCAACTCCATTACATTTTTTATAGGTGATATCTTCAAATTCTCTGGCAGTAATCCAATCCATTTCTATTTGTTTAGTTTTAATAATTATAGTGTAAAAATAAAGCATTTTTACATTTTTACCTACTCAAATCGGCTTAAGTCTGCACTAAAATTTCTCAAGAATACGGCAAATAGTATTTACTTACAAAAAATAACATTATTTAACATTGGATTTCAAAAATAATTAAGTAATTTTACACCCTAGAAATCAATGAGATACATTTTATTTCATTGATTTATGATTGATTTTCTTTCACTGATTTATTAACCTAAAAAATGACTTTTTTTGAGAAAAATTAAAAATTTTGTCGCTCATTTTTTTACGGTTTTTATTAGTAAACCATTGACTAATGAGCAAATGATTTATGCGTTTGTTAAAACTTCAAAAAGGAGACAGTAACACCTAAGGTTAAATGTTAGAATTGTTTAAGTAATTAGTATATGATTGATTACGAAAAAGAGGAAAAATGCTAACCAAAACATTCTATAAGTTATTTTATCAACCAAATGGATTAGCCGTGAAATTGATTTTTTGCTATTAAGAGGAACGTATTGATTGTTTAAAGACATACCAGATGAGAGGGTAACTCCTAAAATTTATAAAGTTGTTATTCTTTTAATGGATTCGAATTATTTTATTTCTGTTTTTTTTTAATTACAATTTTTTTTAAAACTGAATAAAAAGAGAAAGGCTGCTTGTAATGAGCGGCCTTTCTTGTTATAAAAATTCTTTTAGAATAAATTTCAATATTTAAACGTGATTTTTAATTCTCTTTTACAAGATAAATTCCGTCTTCTTTTATTTCGATGAGTTTATCTTTATATAAAGCTCCAATTGCTTTTTTGAAGGTCTTTTTACTCATTTTCAAAACTGTTTTAATGTCTTCAGGATGTGAAGCATCATTTAATCTCAGAAAACCACGATTAGCGCGTAATTCATCTAAAATTTTCTCTGCATTTGGTTCAATACTTTGATAACCCTGCACTTGCAAGGCTACGTCAATTTTATTATCAGGACGAATATTCTTGATATACCCCGTCATTCTGTCTCCAGTTCTGATAGCGTCATCATAAACTTCATCTTTGTACAACAAACCTTTATGTCTCTCATTGATAATCACATTGATTCCTAATTCGGTAATATGTGAAACAATCAAATCAACTTCTTCTCCTTTTTCAACTGTAAGCTGATCGTTTGACAAAAATTGGTTCAATTTACTTGAAGCCACCAAACGATTGGTTTTTTCATCCATATAAAGGTAAACCAGATAACGCTTTCCTTTCTCCATTGGACGCGCTTGTTCTTTAAACGGAACCAGAATATCCTTTTCCATTCCCCAATCCATAAAAGCACCAACCTGATTGATGTAATTTACTCTTAAAAGTGAAAATTCATTCAATAAAATATAAGGTTCAAGTGTAGTTGCCACCGGACGTTGTTCGTGATCTAAATAAACAAAAACAATAAGCTCCTCGCCTATTTCAAATTCATTTGGAACATATTTATTGGGTAATAATATATCGTGAATTCCTTCCGGATCTTTTTCAGGATTTCCTAAAAATAATCCAACTTTGGTATCGCGTAATATGGTAAGTGTATTGTATTTTCCTATTTCAATCATATTCTTAAGTTCTGAGTCGATAAATGACTAAGTTTCCAGCTGCAAATGTACGAAGTTTGAAAATGGTAAACCGAAAAATATTTTGGATTAAAAAAAAGCTACAGACATCCTATCTTCGTTTATCCTTTTTAATTAAATTTGAGAACCTAAATTAACTCCAAATCAATGAAAAAAATTACTTTTTACTTCGTTTGTGCCTTTTTATTATTTTCTCAGATCAGTATCTCTCAAGTTACTGAAGATCCGGAAATTAAAAAGATGATTTCAGAAGTTAAAGCCGAAAATCTAGAAGCAACTGTTCGAAAATTAGTAACTTTTGGCACCAGACATACTTTAAGTGATACCAAAAGTAAAACAAAAGGTATTGGCGCTGCACAACAATGGGTAAAGGCTGAGTTTGATAAATATGCCTTAGAATCTGGTGGAAGATTAACTTCTGCAATAGATTATTTCACCGTTAAAGCAGACGGAAAACGTGTAAAAGTAGATAGCCAGCTTGGTAATGTAATGGCCACTTTAAAAGGAACTGATCCTAATGATAATCGTGTACTTATTATAAGTGGACATCTGGACTCACGTGTTTCAGATGTAATGAATGTAAAATCTGATGCTCCTGGTGCTAATGATGACGGCTCTGGTGTTGCGGCAGTAATAGAATTGGCAAAAATAATGAGCAAAAGATCTTTTCCTGCTACTATTATTTTTGTTGCTGTTGTTGGTGAAGAACAAGGACTTATCGGCGCTCGTCATTTAGCTGAATTTGCTAAAGAATCAAACTGGAATATTATCGCAATGCTTAATAATGACATGATTGGCAACAGTTTATCTAGTGGAACTAATTTAAGAGATAATACACAAATCAGAGTTTTTAGTGAAACTATTCCGTATTTAGAAACGGAAGACGAGGCTAAAATGCGTAAATCAATTAATCGCGATAATGATAGTCCTTCGAGATTATTGGCACGTTATATTAAAACAACAACAGAGCAATATGTTGATCAGCTTTCTGTGAAATTAGTATATAGAAACGATCGTTTTTTACGTGGCGGAGATCATACTCCTTTTAGCCAAAACGGATTTACAGCTGTTCGTTTTTGTGAAATGAATGAAAATTTTGACCATCAACATCAGGATTTAAGAACAGAGAACAACATAAAATATGGCGATCTTCCTGAATTTATGGATTTCGATTATTTAAGAAAAAATACTTGTGCCAACTTAGCCGTTTTAGCGAACTTGGCGTGGTCTCCAAAAGCTCCGATAAATGTTGGAATTGAAGTTAAAAACCTTTCTAACTCCTCTACTTTAATTTGGAGCGCTCCTGAAGATAAGCCGCAATTTGGTTATCAGATTTTGATGAGAGAAACATCTTCATCTCATTGGGAAAAAACATTTTTTGTAAAAGATACTAAAGCTGAAATTCCGTATTCTAAAGATAATTATTTCTTTGCCGTACAAACAGTTGATGCTCTAGGTCATGCAAGTATACCGGTATTTCCAATTCCGATTCGTTAAGATTTTACTATAAATAAAAAAAGCGCCTTGTTAGGCGCTTTTTACTTTATATTCTATTTGTAAACACTTTCTTTTTTAAAGTGTAAAGTCAGTAAATAATACACAACAACTCTGTATTTATGCTTATTAGATTTGCCATATTTCTCGAGAACTGTTGCAATTCCAGCATTTAAGGCGGGGCTGTCAGTTAATCCTAATTTCTTAATTAGAAAATTCTTTTTTACTGTATCTAATTCAGATTGTTGCGATCCGGCAACTGTTGATGAATCAGCATTATAAATTGATGGCCCACAACCAATTGTAACCTTGGTTAGTAAATCCATATTTGGAGTAACTCCACATTTTTCTTTAAGATCTAGTGCATACTTTTTAATTAATTCTTCTCTAGCGCTCATAATTTTATATTGGTTATAATTATATACCCAAATGTAAAATTAAATTTACTTTTTTTAATTAATTTTAACAATATTTAACTTACAAATTAAATCAATTCTTTAAAGTATTGTTTCAAGATAACATCATTTTCAGTAGTAGGCGTAAAAATCTCTAAAATAACAGGTTTGTCATTTTGAGCGTATAAATTATGAATTCCGGTTTCCAATGATGCACTATCAGAAGCCGTCAAATACTCAAACTGGTACATTTTAGCCAAATGCTCAGCGGTTAAATGATGGGAGGTTTCGAAATAGGTATTAAAAACAGGTTTTTCTTCATGTCCTGGCAAAATTCTGAAAATTCCCCCTCCTCCATTATTAATCAAAATAATTTTGAAGTTTTTTGGGATGTAGGAATTCCATAAAGCATTGCTATCGTATAGGAAACTAATATCTCCGGTAATAAAAACATTTGGTTTTCCGCTTCCAACCGAAGCACCAATTGCAGTTGACGTGCTGCCGTCAATTCCGCTCGTACCGCGGTTGCAAAAAACTTCTATTGATGGATCAATATGAATTAATTGTGCATATCGAATGGCCGAACTATTACTAATTTGTAATTGACTGTTCTTAGGCAACGATTCTATGACTTTTTCGAAAACTTTAAAATCTGAAAAAGGAATTTTATTTAGATATTCCTTTCTTCTTACTTTTCTTAAATCGTAAATTTTAGCAATTTTTTTCGCATACTTACTTTCCGTAAAAGATGTTTGGGATAATAAATCTGTAAAAAAATCATTTGGCTGCATTACAAAATGTTTTGTCAAAGCACTAAATGTATCGTAAGCCCGCAAAGTGTCAATATGCCAATGTTCTTTTGGTTTATGTTTGCGCAAAAATCCTTTTATACGTTTTGATACAATCATACCACCAAAAGTTATTAAAACATCTGGATTAAGTTCTTTAAAATCAACATCATCAAACGGCGTAATTAAAGTATCGATACTATTAATAAATTCCGGGTGATGTAAGTTTGAAGTCGTTTCTGTCAGTACTACAACAGACGGATCATTTGCAAAATTATCGACAATTTCCTGATCAATACTATTCGCATCATCAACACCAACCATAATTAATTTACGTTTGGCTGAATTCCAAATTGAAACAAAATCAGCTATATTTTCTATAGTTTTTGTTCCGATAATTTCTTCTGAATCTGTGATTTTTGGTTGAACGGAAAGCGCTGAAACAGTTTCATATAAAGGCTCTTCAAAAGGTGCATTAATATGAACCGGTCCTTTCTGAAGAATGGCCGTCTCTATGGCTTTGTTGATTTTTAAATCATTTTCATCAGAAGCTTCTTCGGTTAAATTAGCATTGAAAACCGAATGATTCTGAAAAACATTTTCCTGACGAATGGTTTGTCCATCACCAATGTCTATCTTACTTTGAGGACGATCTGCTGAAATTACAATCAATGGAATCTGACTGTAAAATGCTTCGGCCACAGCCGGATAATAATTTAATAATGCAGAACCTGAAGTACAAACAATTGCTGTTGGTTTTTTAGTTTGCTGTGCAATTCCTAATGCAAAAAAGGCTGCGCAACGTTCATCTGCAATGCTGTAACAGGTAAAATTAGGATTTTGTGCAAAACCTATCGTTAAAGGTGCATTTCTTGATCCCGGAGAAATAATAATATTAGTGATTCCTTTTGCTAAACAAATTTCGATAATGCTTTGAGCAAGCGGTATTTTGGGGTAAATCATTCTTATGGCGTATTATTTTTAAAGAAAATCTAAACTTGAAGATTTTTTTTGATATCACAAAGTTACAAACTTCACATTTGATTTACTTATAAATTGGGAAGATATTAAGGCTGTTTTTAGAAAAAGGAAATATATTTGTAAAAGCATTTTTTTGATTAAAATAAAACTTTATATGCGTTTCATCTATCTTTTTTTACTTTGTATTTCAATACAAGCCGTAAAGTCACAAAATCAATTTGTTCCTGACGATACTCCGTATAAAAAAGCTTTAGAAACGGCAAAAACAGAAGGAAAACCACTTTTTATAATGCTTTATGCCGAATGGTGTCCTCATTGTAATCAGATGAAAAAAGAAGTTTTTAGCGATCCAAACGTGATGGATTTTTTAAAGGAAAACTATGTCTGCATTTGGAAAAATATCGAAAAAGAAGAAGGATTAGCACTTAAAAATAAGTACAATACAAAATCACTCCCTACTTTTTTGTTTTTAGATTCCAATGAAACACTGTTGTACGTATTGAAAGGTGAAATGAAAACAGCCGAATTCATGACCGAGGTAAAAAATGCATTGAATTCGAGAATGCAATTGCCTTATTTGGAGAAAGAATTTCTTTCAGATCCGAGTAATTCTAATACCTTTTTTGCTTACCTAAACACCTTAAAAAAAGGAAAAGACAGAACTGATTTATCTGTTCCTACTCATATATATCTTAAAACCCAATCTGATGCACAATTGATTAGCGAAACCAATTGGAGAATCATTGCCAATGGCGTTACCGATATTAATTCGAGAGAATTTCAATACGTTTTAAAACATCAAAAGGAGTTTGCTGCTGTAGCTTCGCAAAATCGTGTAGATCGCAAAATTGAAAGTATTGTAACCGAATTACTTCGTCCGTTGGTTGATAATCTGGATACTGTTAATTATTATAAACAAAGAGAAGTTGCAAAATCAATACGATTGCAAAAAACAGATTCTTTAGTTTTTAAATTTGATTTAACTTTGGCCGAAAGAACTGAAAAATGGCAGTTTTATAAAAAAGTAACACTTGCAGATACCCAGAAATTAGTTTGGAACGATGCCAGTTTTTTAAAAGATATTGGACAAACTTATTTAAAACATATTCAGGATACGGAAAGCCTTAAAAAATCTATTTTTTGGGTAAAACATTCTTTAGAATTAAATGATTCTTATGAGGGGAATTTGCTCGTCGCAAGACTCTATAATAAAATAAAAGACAAAAAATCAGCTTTGCAATATGCCAATGATGCAAAAGTTATTTGCACCGAAATGACTTCGAACACCAAAGAAGTTGATACTTTATTGGCTGAATTAAATACAAAATAATATTCTATAAAAACCATGAGCCTTACTCTTAGACCTGCGACAAAAAATGATTTAGAAAAAATTCTGGACATTGTAAACCATTCTATTCTACACACCACAGCTAATTATAGTTATGATGTTCAAACACTTGAAGTACAAACAAAATGGTTTGAAGATAAAACTGCAAAAAATCTTCCTATTGTTGTGGCTGATTTAGATGGTGAAGTAGTTGGTTTTGGGAGTTATGGACAATTTCGTGAAAAAATTGGTTATCAATATACAGTAGAACATTCAGTTTATGTAGTTGATAATGTAATAGGAAAAGGCATTGGATCTCAATTATTGACCGAACTAATTCGGTTAGCGAAAGAACAAGGTTACCACGTTATGATTGGCGCTATTGATGCTGATAACGCAGGAAGTATTGCTTTTCATGAAAAATTTGGCTTTGTAGTAACAGGCAAAATTCGTGAAGTCGGTTATAAATTTGATCATTGGTTAGATTTGGTTTTCATGCAATTGATTCTTGCTTAACCGCTAAGAACGCAAAGGTTTACGCAATGTTCGCTAAGGTACTTAGATGAAAAATAGCACACGGATGACGCTGATTTAAACGGATTTCTATTTTTAGCTATAAATAAGAATACGAATTGATTGATTTTTGAAAACGAGTGCCCCTAGCCCTGATGGGAACGGCATCCTTTTGTGGTGGGGTTCACCATAAAAGATACAGTGGACAGCAGGAAGTAGCTTCAAAAAAAATCCACAAACCTGAAATTAAATTCAAATTTGTGGATTTTTTTGGTTTAGATCATTCTGGATTAACTTTTAATCCAATTGATTACTTCTGGTTCTGTAACTAAGGTTTTTGGTTTGATAACTTTTACCAATTCTCCTTTTTCATTGATTAAGTATTTTTGAAAATTCCATTCTACTTCAGAATCCTGTAAACCGTTTTTAGATTTTTGAGTTAAGAATTTATAAACCTCACACATATCATCTCCTTTTACAGAAACCTTATCCATCATTGGAAAAGTTACACCATAATTTTGTTGACAAAATGTTTGGATTTCTTCATTTGTTCCTGGTTCCTGAGACGCAAAATTATTTGCAGGGAAACCAACAATAACAAAACCTTTGTCTTTATATTCTTTGTAAACTGCTTCAAGATCTTTGTATTGAGGTGTTAATCCGCATTTTGAAGCGGTGTTTACAATCATGACTTTTTTGCCTTTTAAAGAAGCAAAATCAAAAGTGTTTCCTGATAAATCTTCAACTTTAAATTGATAGATGGTTTGTTTTCCCATAACTTTTTCTGTTTTAGATTTATTGATACTTGTTTGAGCCTGAAGTTGTGCTGTTATTAAAAAGACTGCACTACAAACTAAAAATGCTATTTTATTCATCGTTTATTTTTTTATAAAATTAGTTAAAATCTGTTTTACAGAAAGAATTTGATTGCTTTATTTTTATTAAACATAAGTTAAATAAAAAAACGAAGCCTAACGTTAATCACTCGTTAGGCTTCTCCCCATACAAACAAATCAAACCATGAATTAATATTCCTTTTATATTATAAAATAAGAAATTGGTGCTATCCTGAATTCTTACCTTATAGTTACTTTATATTTAAATTATAGTTGATGCCTCCCGGTTATAGTGAAAATTAATTTTAAACTCTAATTCATATTCCCCAGCTGATCTTTTTAACGGCGTGTATAAGGAAAATTTCTAATTCGTTTAATTTGGAAAATACAGTTTGCAAATAATTTTCGGGTTGGAAGTCCGAGGACATCAACTATTAAATCTTCAACTATTAATTTGAATAAAATTGCTTTGACAAACCGCAACATTTAAAGCCGAATGATGAAGCTTGATAATTCCTTTTCGAATATTTTTATTGTTAAAATTTGACAAGGCCAAAACCGCAGTGAGACCTACAATTAAAATTTTTAATTTATTAAGATTTTTCATAGTTTTATTCTTTTTTGTCTTCATTAAACCCTAAAAAATTCTTTAAACAACTGTTAAAATGAATAGATCTGACTAATCTTAAAAGAGCTTATTATCCTGCATTTTTTTAGATTTTGCTATTTGACAGATTAACAATTCTGATGTTATAATAGCATTTACGTAATTGGATTGTTTTTGGTTTTAAAAAAATGAAAAAAAAATGATATTTTTTTTAAAATCCCTTATTTTACTAGGGATTTAGCTATTAAAAAAAATCTATTTTTCATAAAAAAATAAATTATCTTTATCTCAAGTAACACATATTGT
Organism: Flavobacterium sp. GW821-FHT11G01; assembly: GCF_058808175.1. Taxonomy (NCBI): domain Bacteria; kingdom Pseudomonadati; phylum Bacteroidota; class Flavobacteriia; order Flavobacteriales; family Flavobacteriaceae; genus Flavobacterium; species Flavobacterium sp. GW821-FHT11G01. The sequence goes on from NZ_JBXARK010000004.1 coordinate 357,715, forward strand.
TCAATAAATTTTGTTTAAACTTTAAAAACCTTAATCTATGAGTCAAGAAGAATTATTAGTTTTGATCTACAAGAAAGACGAAAGAGCTTTTACCCACTTGTATGATATGTATTCCAAAAGTCTGTATTCGGTCATCCACGTTTTGATAAAAAACCGGGAAGAATCTGAAGATGTTTTGCAAGAAGTTTTTGTCAAAATCTGGAAAAATATCGATTCGTATAACGAAAGCAAAGGACGTTTTTACACGTGGATCCTTAATATTGCCCGAAATACCTCAATAGATAAATTAAGATCTAAAAATTTTAATAACAGCCAAAAAAACCTTTCATCAGATAATTTCGTAAATCTGTTAGACGACAGTAACAAACTACTTAATAAAATTGATACGATTGGGATTCAGGAATTCGTCAAAAAACTGAAACCAAAATGTATTGAAATTATCGATTTGTTATTTTTTAAAGGATATACCCAACAAGAAGCTTCAGAAGAATTGGCATTGCCACTGGGAACTATCAAAACGCAAAACAGAAACTGTATTAACGATTTACGTAATTATTTAAAAATATAATGGAAGCACAAGAATATATAGACTCAGGAATTCTAGAATTATACGTTTATGGTTTATTAACCGAAACTGAAAATTTAGAAATAGCCGAAATGGCTAAAAAAAGTCCGGAAGTGGATCAGGAAATTATTTTGATAGAAAAAGCTATTGTAGCTTTATCATCAAGCTTCTCTCCTTTCCATTCTGTAGCGAATTTCGAGAAAATAAAAGCTCGTTTAGAACTGAAGCATGGCAAAGTAGTCGAAATGAAACCGGCTTCGAAATGGTCACAATATGTGGGCTGGGCCGCTGCAGTATTGTTACTATTAGGACTTGGATATCAAACTTTAGAATTGACAAAAACCAAAGATGCTATTGCAACTGTTGGCAATGAAAAAACTAAAATCGAAAGAGAGTTTGCTTATTTAGACCAACAACATAAAGAAACAGAAAAAAGCTTAACTATCGTTAGAGATATCAAAAATACCGGAGTAACACTTGGTGGTCAGGCTGTTTCGCCAACATCATTTGCAAAAGTATATTGGAACAAAGACACCAAAACAACTTATATTGATGCTGCAGGTTTACCAAAACCTCCAAAAGGAATGGTTTACCAGGTTTGGGCTTTAAAATTAAGTCCGGTTCTTACGCCAACAAGCATTGGTTTATTGAGCGATTTTGAAGGAAATTCAAATAAAATCTTTGCTGTAGATCGTACCAATGAAGCTGAGGCTTTTGGAATTACGCTTGAACCAGCCGGAGGAAGCTTAACACCAACAATGACACAATTATATACTTTAGGAAAAGTTTAAAAATAAACATAGCATAAAACTTAAAAACGCATATTAATTTAATTGATGTGCGTTTTTTTATTATTTTTAATTGAACTAACAAACTAAAAACCAAAATGAACGGAACTTTACTTTTAAGAATTGCTGTCGCTATTATTCTTCTTACTCATTCCGTTTTCGGAATATTTAATAATGGTATTAATGATTTTGGAAATTTATATCTGAATCAGATTGGATTTGCTCCTTTTGGCGTTTTTCTGGCCTGGTCTATCAAATTATCTCATATAGTTGCTGCGATACTTTTAATTTTGAATAAATACCTAAAACTGGCTGGATTTGTAACCATTTTTGTTTTGTTGATGGGAATTATTATGGTTCATTTTCAGGAAGGCTGGTTTGTTGTTGGCGGTGGAAGAAATGGTGTTGAATATAACTTTTTATTGATTGTCGTTTTTTTGGCAATTATGTATCCAAATGGTTTGAAGAAAACTGAATAAGATTATAAAACACAGTACAAGATGGAAATACTTTGCAAAAACTGCCATGAAATTTACAAAGGTCATTATTGTAATAATTGCGGACAGCCCGCCGACACTCATAAAATAAACTGGCATTTTTTATGGCATGATATTCAACATGGATTACTACATTTTGACAAAGGAATTTTATATTCTATAAAGCAATTATATACAAGACCTGGACATTCTATTAGAGAATTTATTGAAGGAAAGCGCGTTAGACATTTCAAACCACTTTCTTTGGTTGTAGTTTTAGCAACTCTTTACGGCGTTTTGTATCATTATTTTGATATCAATTTAATCAAAGTTACTTCTACAGATCCAAATGTAGATTATTTAAAAATTAATGATTTGATCTCGCATCATTTTTCGTGGATTACCATAGCAACAATACCAATCTTTACTTTAGGAACTTATATTTGTTTTAGAAATCAGGGATATAATTTTATTGAATATTTTGTACTAAATACTTTCAAAGCATCTCAAAAACTCGTCGCCCATCTTATTTTATTTCCGTTGATATTTTATTTTGATGGGTCGCCTCACATTCAAAAAATCACCTCTCTTATTTATGCAATTGATCTTGTTCTTATTTTTTGGACTAATATTCAGTTCTTTAATAAAATGTCTAAACTAAAGGCATTTTTTTTGACGGCATTAAGTCATATAATATTTTTAATTTGTTTTATGACTGTTCTTGTTTTGTTGTTTACATTAAAAGTAACTTATAATCTATAAATTAAACAGAAAGTATTAAAAAATAAAAATGGTATTATTTTTTAATTTGACAACTATATCGTAATATTGCAATATAAATATAATACAATGGGAGCATCTAAATCAGATCACTTTACAGATCATCAGAATGAATTGGCCATTTTAACAAAAGCCCTTGGCCATCCTGCGAGAATTGCAATTATAGAATATCTATTAAAAGTAAACACCTGTATCTGTGGCGATATCGTAAATGAATTACCGCTATCGCAGCCTACAGTTTCTCAGCATTTAAAAGAATTAAAGAACGCGGGACTGATAAAAGGAAACATTGACGGAAATGCCATTTGTTATTGTATTAATGAAGCAGGTTTTGAAAAAATAAAAGGTTTCTTCGAAACCATCACACTTCATATCGAAAAAAAGAAAAAAGAATGTTGTTAATCATTAAACCAAATTATTATGAAACTTTCAGAAATTAAAAAAATATTAACTACAGTTGAAACAGTAAATTTTCAATTGCCAAATGGAACTTTTGTTCCGGAGCATTTTCATGTAACTGAAGTCGGCCTTATCACTAAAAACTTTATTGATTGTGGAGGAACAGTTAGAAAAGAAACAGTTGTAAACTTCCAACTTTGGGATGCCAATGATTTTGAACATCGCTTAAAACCACAAAAACTAATTCATATTATTGAACTTTCTGAAAAAGTTTTGGGGATAGAAGATTTTGAAATTGAAGTTGAATATCAGGATACTACAATTGGTAAATATGACTTAGGTTTTAATGGGAAAGATTTCGAATTATTGAATAAAAAAACAGCTTGCCTTGCACAAGAGCAATGTGGAATTCCATCAGAAAAGCCAAAAATTAAACTGACCCACTTAAATGCTGATAGTGAAAATTCTTGTGCGCCAGGTGGCGGATGTTGTTAATTTAAGTTTGAAAAATGACTGATTCAAATACCTTATTTCCTGAATTGAATAAAGTCGTTTCGTTATTTGATTTTGAAAAGATTACATTGGAACGAAAAGAAGTATTACAGCCTTTGATTGATTTTATTCAGTTAAAACTAAACGACAATAATGAAATCAGGTTAAATTTTATTTGTACCCATAATTCAAGGCGGAGTCATTTATTGCAGGTTTGGGCGCAAACGGCAGCTTTCTATTTTGATGTAAAAAATGTTTTTTGCTATTCTGGCGGAACAGAAGTAACTGCATTATTTCCAAAAATTGCAGAAACTCTGAAAGAATCTGGTTTTATGATTAAAATGCTTTCTGAGGGAAATAATCCGGTTTATGCAATAAAATTTACTTCGGCAGCATCTCCAGTTATCGGATTTTCGAAAACATATAATGATATTTTTAATCCGGAAAGCGGTTTTGCAGCTATTATGACCTGCTCACAGGCTGATGATGGTTGTCCTTTTATAGCAGGAACAGAAAAACGTATTCCTATTACTTTCGAGGATCCGAAAGCTTTTGATAACACCCCGCAGCAAACTGAAAAGTATCAGGAACGAAGCTTGCAAATTGCGACTGAAATATTTTATGTTTTTTCTGAAATTATAACCAAACAATAAAGCTTACATTTTTAAATAAAAAAGGTTCAACGTAATGTTGAACCTTTTTTTATGAATTAATAATTATTCCCCAATAATTATCTATTTTTTGACCTTTTTACTTTTATAATATTTGCGGTATTTTGGATATGTAACAATTCCAATTAAAGAAATTGTTCCTAACGAATACCAAATCCAGCTTAATGAATGTGCTTCTCCACTTGCATAAGAGTGTAATCCAACCAAGTGAAAGTTTACACCATAATACGTAAACAAAATAGAAATAAAAGCAAACATACTCATTAAGTTAAAGAACCATTTCCCTCTCAAAGACGGAACAAAACGAGCGTGAATTACAAACGCATAAACCATAATCGAAATTAAAGCCCAGGTTTCTTTTGGATCCCATCCCCAGTAACGTCCCCAGCTTTCATTAGCCCATTGCCCTCCTAAGAAGTTACCAATAGTTAACATAATCAAACCAATTGTTAGCGACATTTCGTTGATATAGGTAATTTCTTTGATGTTCAATTCCATTTTTGCTTTGTTTTTCTCATTGGTAAAGAAAATCAATATCAAAGCCACAAAACCTAAAATCATTCCCAGTGCAAAAGGTCCATAACTTGCTACAATAACTGCAACGTGAATCATTAACCAATACGAATTCAAAACGGGTTGTAAATTAGCAATTTCAGGATCAATCCAATTCGCGTTTGCTGCCATGAAAATCATCGCCGTTACAAACGCTGCAGATGCCACAGTAAGTTTTGATTTTCTGTCAAAAGCCAATCCAAAGAACATGGTTGCCCACGCTACATATACAATTGCTTCATAAGCGTTACTCCATGGCGCGTGGCCTGATATGTACCAACGAGCAATTAATGCAACAGTGTGAAGCGCAAATATTAACCCAATTAGAATATGAAAACCATTTACCGTAATGCGTAAAAACTTTTTATCAAAGAAAATGCTAAACAAAGTAAAGATCAGCATAAGGATTCCCGATAGCGAATACCAATAAAACATTTTTGGTAAAATATTGTATTCGTTATAGGCAATTTCAAGATCAATTTTCTTTTCACTCGGACGAACTTTACTTCCGAATTTCTTTTGAAAACCATTGATACTTTCGACTAATTGATCAGCAGTTTTAAAATCTTTTGAAATTGATCCATTATTAAGTGCACTAAAATATAAAGGCAAAATTTGCTTCACATAAGTAGCATCCATTCCTTTTAATCCAGCATGCTCAATTTCTAAATAAGAAATCCATTTGTTGTTTGGATCATTCGGAATTGGGAAAATTTTCAGGATACTTCCGCTTAATGCAGATTCCATTAAATTTACCTTTTTATCTGTTTCGATAAAATCTTTTTCAAAATTATTTGGATTTGCTGCTTTGTAGGCTGCATCTAAATAAGGTGAAAGTTTATAATTTCCGTTTTCATCAAAGAATTTCACAAAGGGAGCAAATTTCGCTCCTTTTTCAATTCCGATAATTCTACGAATACTATCATTTTCAGGCTTGATATAAATAATCGGAATCTGTATCCAAACCTGAGCATATTGTGTCATAGACAAAAATACCTGATCAGAATTCATTCCGTTATAATTATCATCATGACTTACTTTTCTCAATAATTCAGATGAGAAAGTATTTATAGGTTTCATTCTACCTCCGGCATCCTGAATAATCAAACGGCCAAATTTGGCAGCATGTTCCTTCGGAGCTTTGTAGATTGACAATAACGAATCTAATTGTTTCTGGCTTGGTGGTGCTGTAACATGATTAGCATGATTGTTTGGATCTGCTGTATGATTGTGATCATGACCAGGTGTATGAATATGTGGTGCCTGAGCAAAACCACTCAAACCAATCATTAAAACCAAAATAGTAATTAACTTTTCTTTTTTCTCTTTTACTTTTTCAAGTTTTCGTTTTAGATCAGCAAAACGAGAATGTTTAGTGAACATAATCGCCATTAAACCGAAGAATAACATAAAATATCCTAAATAAGTAATTGAAGTTCCCCAAAAATCATGGTTTACAGAAAGTACTGTTCCTTTTTCGTCCGGATCAAATGAAGATTGAAAAAAACGATATCCTTTATGGTCTAAAACGTGATTCATATAAATTCTCGCATCAAAAGTTTCAGCCGAATCCTGAACGGTAACTTTGCTTTCAAAAGCAGAATAACTTTTTTCAGTTCCCGGATATTTAGTGGCAATAAAATCGTTCAATTTTACTTTAAAAGGCAATATATACGCTTTACTTCCGTAAAATAAACTATATTCAATTTTTCCAATTTTAACCGTTTGTGGCTCTCCTACTGAACCTTTAGAACCTAAAAGACGAACTTTTTTTTCTTCACCATCAGCTTTTACTTTTACAATTAAAGCGTCATGATGAGATTTTGCCTTGAAATCATTATTAGATTCATAATCGATAACTCCTCTAACAGCAGGATCCGGAAAAACAATTCGGATATCACCAATACTGTATAAAGAACGCATCATCAAAGGTTGTACATTATCTTTTGTAACAGCTCCTTTCAATTTATCTGCCATTCGCATAAATTCTCCTTCAAATGGCGTTTGAATTGTATATTTTTCTCCGGTTGTAGTAATATTGATTGCTCCGTCAGTTTGCTTATTCAAAGCAAATAAAACATTATGAATGTTCTGAACTTCACCTTCTTTAAGGTAATGTTCTTCACGTCCTCCTGCTCCTGCTTCAACCAATTTTAGATATAAACTTCCTTTTGGATCCGGTTTCACCGTTTCTTTAGCTCCCATAATGTAGTTTACGTACGTAACTTCAAAAGGAGTTTCATCGAATTTTCCTGAAAGTGTAAAATCATTATTAGTAACAGGCGAAAACAAAAGATTTTTTTCGAAAACCCTGCGTTTCATTTCGCCTTTATATTCTCCGTCTGCAAATACAGTCAGGAATGTTTTATCAGAATAAATTTGATTTTCAGCGGCTCCTTCACGAATTGGCATCATACCTTCATAACTGATATAACGCGTAATAAAAGCTCCTAAAAGAATAAAAATAAAGGCAATGTGTAATAAGAAAGTTGCCCATTTTTCTTTTTTTAATAATTGGTAACGTTTGATGTTTCCGAAGAAATTAATCATGAAAAAGACCATTATAGCCTCGAACCACCATGTATTATAAATTAAAATTCTGGCAGTATCAGTATTATATTTACTTTCGATAAAAGTTCCAACACCCATTGAGATTGCGAATGTTAAAAAAAGAACGGCCATTAATCGTGTAGAAAACAAAAAAGAGAATATTTTTTTATCCATTTCTGAGGAATTACATTGTATAAAAGTGCCACAAAAGTACTTAAAAATGTTGAGTTCCTATATTTGTCTTTTGTTAATAAAAACCAAAAAAGACTAGTTTGATTTTTAAATTTCATTAACAATCAGAAACAAATAGTGTTCAATATTTTCTTTTGATACTAAATATTTTTTACTAGATTTGTGTAATCGATTACATTATAAATCTGTTTTTTAAAAGAGATACTTTTTCTCATATCAATAAAAAATAAACTCATTTATAAGAATTGTATCTACTAACCACCGAACTCATATAATTAAAGCATGAAAACTAAATCAATTAACTTATTCTGTATTGCTTTGACAGTTTTGTTATCAAACTGGTCAACTAATACTGTTGCTCAAAATTCAAAGCCCTATGATTCTTATGAAAATATTGAATTTAAAATGGCCAAAATTCAGGAACCAAAAATTCCAAATAACACCGTAAACATAAAAGATTTTGGAGCTGTAAATGGTGGTTATGTTTTAAATACTAAGGCTTTCGCCGATGCTATAGATGCTGTTTCAAAGAAAGGCGGCGGAAAAATAATCATTCCGCCAGGGATCTGGTTAACAGGACCAATTATCTTAAAAAGCAATATTGAATTACATGCTGAAACAGGGGCATTAATCAAATTTTCAACCGATAAAAGTTTATACCCGATTATTCAAACCAGTTTTGAAGGACTGAATACATGGCGTTGCATCTCTCCTATTTATGGCAAAAATCTAGAGAACATTGCCTTCACAGGAAATGGGGTTTGGGATGGTTCAGGAGAAGTTTGGAGACAAGTTAAAAAGAGTAAACTAACAGAAAGTCAATGGAAAAAAGTCATTGCTTCAGGTGGTGTTTTGAATGATAAAAAAGAAAGTTGGTATCCATCTGAGACTTTTATGAAAGCTTCTGTTGGAGCAGATCAAAATGTACGTCTTGATTTAAAAACTAAAGAAGATTTCGAGGCTATTCATGATTTTCTTCGTCCGGTAATGGTGAGTATTCAAAATAGTAAAAGAGTACTTTTTGACGGACCTGTTTTTCAAAATTCTCCAGCCTGGAACATTCATCCTTTAATGGTTGAAGATTTAATCGTTCGTAATGTGACGGTTAGAAATCCGTGGTATTCTCAAAACGGAGACGGTCTTGATGTAGAATCTTGCAAAAATGTATTAGTGGAAAATTCTAGTTTTGATGTTGGTGACGATGCAATTTGTATCAAATCAGGAAAAGATAAAGATGGTCGTGAAAGAGGTGTTCCTTGCGAAAATATTATTGTAAAAAATAATATCGTTTATCACGGACATGGCGGTGTAACTGTAGGCAGCGAAATGTCAGGCGGTGTAAAAAACCTTCATGTATCTAACTGTACTTTTATGGGAACTGATGTTGGACTTCGTTTTAAAAGTAATCGCGGACGTGGCGGAATTGTTGAAAATATCTTTATTTCGGATATTTTTATGACTGATATTCCATCTCAGGCTATTTCTTTCAATCTTTATTATGGCGGAAAATCTATAGAAGAAACATTGGCTGAAGGAGATACTAAAATTAAAACTCAAGTAGTTCCCGTAAATGAAGAAACGCCACAGTTTAAAAATATTTCGATCAAAAATATTACTATTAAAGGTGCACAACAGGCTGTGTTTTTACAAGGTTTACCAGAAATGAATCTTCAAAATATAGAACTTTCTAATTTAATTATTACTGCTGAAAAAGGGTTTTCTATAATTGATGCGAACGGAATTAAAATTACAAACGCGAAATTAGACATTCAGAACCCAACAATATTCGAAATCTACAACGGCAAAAATATGATTTTGAAAGATGTTGAGTTCAATTCCACTTCGCCAAAAGCCGTAACAATCGATGGTCCTGCAAGCGAAAAAATAGAATTAATTTCTTCTAAAAAAACTGAATATGCTAAAAAAACAACGATAAGCGAAGCTGTTTCAAAAGGAGCGGTAAAACTTTAATCACACTAAAATTCAAAATAAACCCGTTACTTATAATTAGTTAAGTAACGGGTTTTTATTTTGGCCTATTTAGATAATACATTCTCTTTCAAAGCTTTTATCTCTTCATTTTGTTTTTTATTTTCTTCCATCAAACTTTGAATGTTCTTATTTTGATCAATTACATAAAGTGTTAATTCTTCAATCTTTTGCAAAAGCTTAGCATTCATTTCTCCCAAATTAATACCATTCTTAAGCACTTCTTCTTCACTAGGAATATTTTCCAGATGTCGTTTTTCATTAATATGTTTTTCAACTTCTGCAAGTGTTGGCAAATTATATTCTTTTTTAAAAACAAAATCAGACCAATTAAGCATATCTACTTTTACTTCTTTGGAATGAATTGTTCCGTTTACGTCTAATTTGTTTTTTGGGTTCGATGTGCCAATACCTACATTACCAATACCATTAATTTGCATTTGCTCACTCCAAACCCCAGTAGATGCACTTCTTGTAGCAAAAATCATTGCTGTAGATGGACTTAAACTTGTCGAGGTAGCCTCTGTTCTCATAGCTATGAAACCTGCACCTTTAAAACTTGAAGATGTATTTGGTAAAGCCCATGTTATAGTTCCTATAGAACTATTAGGTGCATTTGCTCCAGAAGATAAAACAACATGAGATTGAGAATTTGTTGTTGTATTTGAATTATTTATTTCAATCACTTTATTAGTTCCACCATGTTCATAAGAAGACGGATTTGATGTACCGATACCTAAATTACCATTAATGTTTTGATTTCCTGTAAATGTATTTGTTCCTCGGGTTGCAAGTTCCATCCATGTGGGATTTGAAGGAGTTAAATCACTAGCAATTTTTCTAAAAAACAATCTGTCATTTTCAGAAAATGAAGATACAATTTGTAATTGATGATTATTACTAGGATTCCCGTGTCTAATAACAAATACATGATTCCAACTATGGCTTGCATCTGGAATTCCACCGATTGCATTTGTACCACTATAAACTCCAGATTTAAGAGGAGTAGTATAATTATCTATTCCAGTTGCATAACCATCACTAATTTGTTGGGAAAATCCTAACATTGGCATAAATAATATTGCAATTATTGCAGTAATTTTTTTCATTAAAGTTAATTTAAGTTTTTAGTTTGTAAAAATATATTAATAAGATAAATATTAATATATTTTCTTTCCAAAAATATATACATCATTTGGAAAAAAAACAAAAATGATTCTCCATGTTTAACCAAAGCAATGAACTTTAAAAAAAATAATGTTAATTTTGCGATATGATTCGAATAACGTTAATTGGTTCCGGAAATGTTGCGCAGCATTTGATAAAAGCTTTCTCTAAAAGTGAAGCTGTTGAAATTGTGCAAGTATTTTCGAGAAAAAAAGAAACTTTGGCATCTTTAATTGATTATGACAGAATTATCAATGATTTTGAAGATTTAAAAGAAGCTGATCTCTATATTATTGCTGTTTCAGATAATGCAATTTCAGAAGTCTCACAACAACTACCATTTAACAATCAACTTGTGGTTCATACTTCCGGAACTGCTTCTATTGAAACACTTGACGTTAAAAATCGTAAAGGCGTTTTCTATCCTTTGCAAACTTTTTCTAAGAATAAGGAGATTGATTTTTCAGTAATTCCGATATGCTTGGAAGCTGACAATACCTTTGATTTTCGTGTTTTAGAAACAGTCGCAAAAAGTATTTCAAATGCTGTTTTTCCTATAAATTCAGGGCAACGAAAAGCATTGCATGTCGCTGCTGTTTTTGTGAATAATTTTACGAATCATTTATATCAGATTGGGCAGGAAATTTGTGAAGATAATCAGGTTTCATTCGAAATTTTAAAACCGCTGATTCAGGAAACGGCTGAGAAAATAAAAATCTTAGATCCAATTGATGCCCAAACGGGACCTGCTATACGCAATGATTCAAGTACTATTGAAGCGCATTTGGAATATCTAACCAATGAAAATCAAAAAAATATTTATAAAATACTAACACAATCTATACAGCATAATGGCAAAAAGTTATAAAGAAATAATGAATGACATCACAACGTTTGTTTTTGATGTTGATGGCGTACTTACAGACAGTTCGGTTTTTGTAACCAATGAAGGAGAAATTCTTCGCACAATGAATATTCGTGATGGTTACGCCATGAAAGCAGCTGTAGAAAGTGGTTATAATGTCTGTGTTATTTCTGGCGGAAGCAATGAAGGCGTTCGCGTTAGACTAAAAAATTTAGGGATTACAGATATTCATTTAGGTACTCCGGATAAAGTGAAAACCTTTAAAGAATATACTGATATTTATAATATTAAACCGGAACAAGTTTTGTATATGGGTGATGATATTCCGGATTATCATGTAATGAAATTAGTAGGATTACCAACTTGCCCGCAAGACGCAAGTCCTGAAATCAAGAATATTTGCCGTTATATCTCACATGTAAAAGGCGGAAGAGGCGCTGCAAGAGATGTTATCGAACAAGTAATGAAAGTACAGGGGAAATGGATGGAACATTTTAGTGGGAAACACGATTAATAATGGTGAATTGTGAATTGTTAATTGTAAATTATTAATTAGCCAAAACCTTAGAACCTTTGCCCCTTTAAAAAAAAAACTTAGAACCTTAGCAACTTAGCCACTCAGAACCTTAAACTAAATGAAATACCTTAAACTCATTCGATATCAAAATCTATTGATGCTTGCTTTTATGCAGCTTTTATTTCGTTATTCCTTTTTAAAACAACAAGATATTCCATTAGCTTTAGCCGATTGGCAATACGGGTTATTGGTTTTGAGTACTGTTTTATTGGCAGCTGCGGGTTACGTAATCAATAATATTTTTGATGTTGCATCAGACACCATCAATAAACCAAACGATGTTGTTATTGGAAAAGGAATCTCTGAAACCAGAGCTTATAATATTTATTTCGGATTAAATATTACTGGGGTTGCCATTGGATTCTATTTGTCTAATGTGATCATGCGACCAGGTTTTGCAACTATTTTTATTCTGATTGCTTCTTTGCTTTATTTCTATTCTACAACCTTAAAACAAATTATGATTTTAGGGAATTTTGTCGTGGCATTATTATTAGCATTAAGTGTTATAATCATTGGTGTTTTTGATCTTTTTCCGGCAACGAATGTTGATAATCAGGCGCAAATGGCGAGTCTTTTTTCTATTTTAATTGATTACGCTTTATTTGCTTTCATGATAAATTTTATTCGTGAAATAGTTAAAGATATTGAAGATGTAAATGGCGATTACAATCAAGGAATGAATACTTTACCAATTGCAATTGGAATAAGCCGCGCCGCAAAAATTGCTTTAGGATTTGCTATTATTCCGTTTATATTATCACTGCTATATATCAATAAATACTTTGTCGAAAACGATCTTCTTATTGTAACTTTATACGCTTTTGCTTTTGTTTTAGCACCACTTTTATATTTTATCGTAAAAATATTTAGTGCAAAATCTCAAAAACAATTCCACCATTTGAGTACGGTTTTAAAATTGATTTTGCTTTTTGGGATTTTATCAATTCTTGTTATTACCTTAAATATTAAGTACAATGCTTAAAGAAAAATTAAAAAAATATACTATAATTCTGGCTTCGGGTTCTCCGAGAAGACAGCAATTTTTCAAGGATTTAGATCTGGATTTTGAAATCAGACTGAAAGATATTGAAGAAATTTATCCTCCAGAATTAAAAGCGGTTGAAATCACTGATTTTTTAGCCGAATTAAAAGCAAGTGCCTTTGAAAGAGAACTTAAGGAAAATGAACTATTGGTTACAAGCGACACAATTGTTTGGCATCAGAATAAAGCTTTAGGAAAACCTAAAAGTGCCGAAGAAGCTTTTGAAATGATTAAATCAATGTCGAATACTACTCATGAAGTAATTACATCTGTGTGTTTTAAAACCAATACTACTTCTACTCTATTGCATGATATTACCAAGGTAACTTTTAATGATTTATCAGATGAAGCTATTTTATATTACATAGAAAATTATAAACCTTACGACAAAGCCGGTGCATACGGTATTCAGGAATGGTTTGGTTTTATGGCAGTTGCAAAAGTTGAAGGATCTTATACCAATGTTATGGGCTTGCCAACAGCTAAAGTTTACGAATATTTGAGTACTTTAGTGTAAAAAAATAAGGTATGTTTTCTTTTAAAGAATATAGTCAGGAAATAGCAACAACTATAATACTTCTTTTAGCGCTGGTGGCTTTAAGAGTTATTATTGCAAAATTAATTCGTCGTTACGCCAGCAGCAGCCAGTTATTAGAACATCGAACAAACTTAGTAATCAAATACATTCATATTTTAATAAATATTTTGGTTGCAATAAGTTTGATTATAATTTGGGGAGTTAATACAGAAGATATATTTATTACAGTTTCTTCAGTTGCAACCGTTATAGGAGTTGCTATGTTTGCGCAATGGTCTATTTTGAGCAATATTACTTCGGGAATGATTTTGTTTTTTTCGTTTCCTTTCAGAATTGGTGATACCATTAAAATTCATGATAAGGATTTTCCAATTGAAGCCGAAATCGAAGATATTAGCGCTTTTCATGTCAATTTAAAAACCAAAGAAGGCGAAAGAATCATTTTTCCAAACAACCTTTTACTTCAAAAAGGAATTTCGATAATGCCAGCACAATACGAAGACAAAGAGTTTTTCGATTAGCTGAATGGGAATTTTGTAACGTTACTATGGAAACGTGGAACGGTATTTCTTAAAAAAAACAGGAATTTTGTTTAGATCTAATTCAGATTTCTAAACCTAATTTTTCCTGTCAAAATGATCCGTTCAATAAAATTGCCATTTTATGCTAAACTTTCCCTTATACTTGTAAGTTTAATTTGTTTTGCTGTAATCTTCTGCTTAGGAAAAGACATTATTACACCTGTATTAATGGCCTTTCTATTCGCCGTTTTATTACTTCCAATTTTCACATTATTAAACGTTAGGTTTAAGTTTCCTCGGCATCTTGCAGCGATAATTTGTGTCCTTATATTTGCCGCATTTATTGTCGGAATATTAGTTTTTATATCCTATCAGGTCAAAGATATTGCCAACGATTTTGAAGCCATAAAGAAAAACACCAATTATTTTATTACTGAAGTACATAAATTTATAAAGGATAATTTTCATATAAGCATTGGCGAACAAAAAAAATATCTTGACACTGTAACAAAAGATTCTGTTAAGAACGGAGGAGCTGTTACTGTAGGTTCTGCGATATTATCTATTACTGATCTTCTTTTAGATTGTACTATCATCCCTATTTACACTTTTTTGTTTTTACTTTATAAAGATCATTTTATACTTTTTCTGGCAAAATTAGTTAATAAGGAAGACCATGCTGCCTTAAAAGATATTCTATCCCAAATAAAGATTTCAATAAACAATTACATTGTTAGTTTATTATTGGAGATGATTGTTGTTTCTGTCTTAACGGGTTTAGGTCTTTGGATTGTTGGTGTAAAATACTTCATTCTATTAGGATTAATAACAGGTATCTTAAATTTAATACCATATATTGGGATAGCAATAGCCGGCGTTATATCGCTTTTAGCTTCATTAACGGGAACTCCGGAAATGTCCATGATTTTAAGTATTTTGATTGTAAATGTTATTGTTCAATTAATCGATAATAATATACTGGTTCCTTTAATAATTAATTCTAAAGTTGAAATTAATGCCTTTGTCTCTATTTTGGGAATTATTGTTGGTGGAGCAGCGGCTGGAATTTCAGGTATGTTCCTGGCAATTCCGTTGTTGGCAATTTTAAAAATTATTTTTGAAAGAATCGAATCCTTAGAACCATGGGGTTATTTGATGGGCAATCATATGCCGAGGAAATTTACCTGGCGCGTTCGAAAAGCTAAAATTGAATCTAACTAAACGAATTAAGAGGAAATAACACCAATTTTCATTATATTCATAAAAAAATCATCTATCCTATAGTCAAAAAAAATACCTGAATGTCTCTAAAGAAAAAAATAGTAGTTTTGATTTTACTGTTCTTTTGCCTGCAAGGGTCTTACGCACAAGTAGATAAAAAAACAGACACGTCAGGCAAAAAAGATAGTACCGAGATTTACAATAAAATTCGAAATTATTCGAAGAAAAATAAATTCACGCAAACACTTCATAAACTTCTTTTTAGAAGTAAAAAATCTCGAAAAAAAGAAGAACTTATTGTGCATCAAGACACTGCAGATTATACTGGAAAAATTATCCGAAAAATAAATATTGTAACATTAGATCCGTTTGGACATTCTATTACTGATACGACCCAGGTACCGCGAAATTGGGGTGAAAGAACAGGAAACAGATTACATCTAAAAACAAAAAGAATTGCCATCACGAACTTATTGCTATTTAAAAGAAATTCTGTTTATGATAGTTATAAAGTACAGGAATCGGAGCGTTTGATTCGTGCGCAAAAATATGTAACTGCAGTTCGAATAACGCGTAAGGTAGTGGCTTCAGACTCTATTGACATCACAATTCGTGTTTTAGATTCCTGGAGTACAATTCCGAGATTCTCAATCTCAAGTAATCAGGTTTCAGTTGGATTCAAAGAAAAAGATTTTTTTGGCTCTGGTCAACAATTAGAATACCGTTTCACAAATCGTTTCGATGATGGCCGAAATGGTAATGATGTAACATATACCGTACCTAATATCAAGAATACTTATATTGGGGCGACACTACATTATAATATTGATCTTGACAATAATTATTCTAAAACAATAAATGTTGAACGTCTGTTTTATTCCCCTCTAACAAAGTGGGCTGGCGGCGTATATGTGGGGCAAAATTTTAGAAAAGATACTTTGCAGGCGCCAGATATGACATATGAATACCAGCCTTTCAAGTATAATTTTCAGGATTTTTGGGCAGGTAAGGCATCTAAAGTATTTGAAACCGATAATGGAGGTATAACTAATTTGATAGTTTCAGCACGTTTTTTAAATTTAGATTATACTGAAAGTCCGACAGATTTATACGATCCTACACATTTTTATTCGGATGAAAAACTAATTTTATCCGGAATTGGGCTCAATACCAGAAAGTTTATCAAAGACAGTTATATTTTTAGAAACGGACAAACAGAAGATGTTCCCATTGGCCGAATTTACGGAATTACACTCGGCTATCAATATAAAAATACAATGTGGCGGCCTTATATAGGTGGTCAATTTTCATTTGGAAATTATTACAGATGGGGTTTCTTTAGTACTAATTTTGAAGCAGGCACTTTTTTTCATCAGTCTAAAACCTATGAAACAGCATTTGCAATTGAGAGCAATTATTTTACAAAACTATATACTATAGGGAAATGGAAACTAAGACAATTTGTTAATCCGAGAATTGTTATTGGTGTGAATCGCGAAGATATTATGGGAGACCAGTTAAATATAAACGAACAAAATGGTTTAGCAGGTTTCAACAGTGCCATATACGGAACAAATAAAATGATTTTGTCTCTTCAGACTCAAACTTATTCTCCTCATGCCCTTTGGGGATTTCGTATGAATCCGTTTTTTAATTATTCAATTGCGGTTTTAGGAAGCCCAAATAATGCAATGGGTCGAAATAAAGCGTATTCTAAAGTGACTCTTGGCTTAGTAATCAGTAATGACTATTTAGTTTTCAGTTCCTTTCAACTGTCACTGTCATATTACCCAACTATTCCTTTTGAAGGAGATAATGTTTTCAAAACCAATACTTTTGAAACTACAGATTATGGTTTACAAAGTTTTGAACTTGGAAAACCAAGAATTGTAGATTACAAATAGAAATAAAATATTTTTCAATTTTATTTCTATTTTCAAGTATTTCAAAACAGTTTATAAATCAAATATTTACAAAACACTTAACCTCTTATCGATCGATAAAGTGCAAATTTTATCCGACCAAATACATTTGTTTTTTATTTTTGGCACAGTATATGAATATCCCTAAACAAGAGTAACATTAAAACTTTAAAAAAATGAAAACAATAAAAATAGCAATCGCCGGATTATTCCTTTTGGTTGCAAACGCCACACAAGCCCAAGTATCAATTAATGTTAATATCGGAACACCTCCAGCTTGGGGTCCTTCAGGATATGCTGAAATGGAATATTACTATTTACCAGATATTGAAGCATATTACGATGTTAGAGCATCACAATTTATTTATTTTGGTGATGGAAGATGGGTTAGAACAACTTATTTACCAAGACAATACAGAAATTACGATTTATATGGAGGATATAAAGTAGTCTTGAATGATTACCACGGTAGAACGCCTTATGTATACTTTGATCGTCACAGAACAAGATATTACAAAGGATATCATGGTGCACCTCAAAGACCTTATAAACCAAGACCGGTTTACGGATACAATGATCGTCATGATAATCATAGAGATTACAAACATTATGACAAACACGATCGTCATGATGATCATCATGATCACCACGATAAACACGACAAACATGATAATCATGGACATGGAAGAAGATAAATACTTGCTAAATAGTTAGTATTCAACACAAAAGAGTATCAAAAATTTGATACTCTTTTTTTATGCACGCATAGTATATTGAAATTTTGTTAATTTTTTGTCAATTTGATATAAATACATGAAGTACAGGTTATTAAGTTAAAATATCCTTAACAATTGTCTTATTATGTTATAATTCTACCGTATCTTTGCAAAATATTTTAAAACCAAAATTGGAATTATGAAAAAGAGCGTTTATTTATTTTCGTTTTTAGCAATGTCACTTTTTACATTTTGTGATAGTAATGATGATACTTCTACTGATAACCAGGCAAAAGAAAATAATATCGAAATCAACAACGATCTTACCTCGTTGAACAACAGACTTGACTTAACAAATTCGGGAGTACTTACGATTAGTAATATTTCAACATCAAAATTATTAAATAGCGCTCAATCAACTAGTGATCTTCCTTTAGTACAAATCGCCGAAGTAAATCCGCCAACTGATAGTAACGGAAGAACTTTACAAGCCAATCATGTTGCTGTAAACGGAAACTATGCCTATGTAGCTTATACAATGAGAGGTGATGCATATTCTGGAGCGATAGACGTAATTGATGTTTCTGATCCTTATAAACCTAAATTAATTACATCGGCATTAATTGCTAACACAGATATTACATCTCTTACCTATTCTAACGGAAACTTAATTATTGCAGGTGCAACAGATATAGATAAAGATGCTACTTTAACAAACCCGTCAATTGTAATCAATATGCAGTTGAGTTCAGGTTTGCTTACAGATAAATATACTATCAACAACCTTGAAGGAAAAGTTACTACTGATGTTGCGGCAAATTCATCATCGTATTTTGCTGTAACCGGAGATACCGGAAGTTTATATAAAATCAACAGTTCATCTAAAGCAATTACAGGAAAAGTTGCATTAGCAGATTTACGCACTGTAGCCGTAAGTGGTGACAAAATTGTTACTTTAAGTGGTACTAAAGGTGTAAATATTTACAACGAATCTAGTTTAGCTTTACAAAAAACCTTTTCAACATCTACAGATGTTAGCGGAGCAAAAAGAACAATGGATTTTGATGGCACAAAATTATTAGTTTCTGAAGGTTATAATGGTTTAGGTGTTTATGACATCAATAGTGGCTCTAAATTGCAAACTATAGGTTTAACAACAGCTGGAGAAGATAATGTTACGAATGCAGTTTCTGTAAACGATGGTTATACTTTTGTAGCAAACGGTGCAGCAGGATTAAATGTTTACAAATCAGGATCTCAGCTTAGTTTAGTTGGAACTGTAGGAATTACAGGTTCATCAAACTACGTAAAATCTAGTGGTGATTATATATATGTTGCAAGTGGAAAAGGTGGTTTGAAGATTATTAAAATGGAAAAACCAAATACAACATTTGCAAGCTGCTCACAATACGGAGCTTATAATCAGGGGCAGAATTTAATTTTAAATTCTAACGAAGTAAAATCATACTCTGGATCAACAGCAATTAGTTCGATAATTATTAATTCAGGTGGAATTTTGACACATTGTGGTTCAATAAGCGTTCAAAATACTTTGATTTTAAATAGTGGAGGAACTTTTAATATGAGAGGAACTTTAGCTCAGGGTAAATACCAACAACAAAATCCAACTGAACTTATTATCAATAGCAATGCAACACTGCAAATTGAAGGTTCTGTAGTAATCTGGGGTGATTTAAGATTAAATAGCGGTGCAAAAATTAATTTCATCGGAAATGATTCTTCGATTACGATCTACGGAAAAGTAACAAAAAATAGCGGTGTAACAATCACTGGAAACTATAAAGACACAGAAAACAAATTGAAATAATTTTCTGTAATCCTAAGAAATACCACATGATTTAAATTTTTAGATCAATTCTCTTAAAGCTGTTAGATTTTATCTGGCAGCTTTTTTTTTGGAATAACTTTTGTTGAAAGAGAATCGATAACTAAACATTAACATTTCATTTAAATAGTGTTCAACAATATAATTACTATTTTTGAACCTCTTTCAAAAACACCACAATACGCTATGCGAAAAATTCAGTTACAAATTCTTTTCTTTTTTTTCACAGGAATTTCAATTTCTTTTGCACAACAACCACAAAAACCAAGTTCTGTTGAGATTTATAATCAAATAAAAAAACTTAACTTTTTAGGTTCCGTTTTATATGTTGCCGCCCATCCTGATGACGAAAATACGCGCCTTATTTCGTATATGGCAAACGAAATGAACGCCAGAACTGGTTATTTGTCATTGACACGCGGAGATGGAGGACAGAATTTAATTGGTCCACAATTGCGTGAATTACTTGGTGTAATCAGAACACAAGAATTAATTGAAGCCCGAAAAATTGATGGTGGAGAACAGTTTTTTTCACGTGCCAATGATTTTGGTTTTTCAAAAACTCCAGATGAAACTTTACAAATCTGGGATAAAGATAAAGTCCTTGCTGATGTAGTTTGGACTATTAGAAAATTTCAGCCGGATGTTATCATTAATCGATTTGATCACCGTTCCCCAGGTACTACACACGGACATCATACTTCGTCGGCGATGTTGAGTGTTGAAAGTTTTAAATTGACCAATGATTCTAAAATATATCCTGAACAATTAAAATATGTAAAACCGTGGCAGGTTAAACGACAATTTTTTAATCCGTCATGGTGGTTTTATGGAAGCCAGGAAAAATTTGATGCTGCTAATAAATCAAAGTTTACCCGATTAGAAACCGGCGTTTATTATACCGGAATCGGAAAATCAAATCAGGAAATTGCCGCTTTAAGCCGAAGCCGTCACCAGTCTCAAGGTTTTGGAAGTACTGGCGCCCGTGGTGAAGAAACAGAATATCTGGAACTTATTAATGGTGAAACTCCAACAGAGAGAGATAATTTATTTGATGGAATTGATACTTCATGGAACCGTGTTAAAAACGGAAAACCAATTGGTGAATTAATTTCTAAAATTATTGCTAATTACAATTTCAGTAACCCATCTGCGAGTATAGCAGAATTGGTAAAAGCTTATACAATGATCGAAGCTTTAGATGATGATCATTGGAAACCCCTAAAAGCTGCCGCAATAAAAAATATTATTGCCTCTTGTGCTGGTTTATATCTAGAAGCAGTTGCCAGCGAACAGGAAGCAACGCCTGGTAGTACTATAAAACTAAATCTTGAAGTTATTAATAGAAGTCCGATTGAAATGCAATTGACAAGTGTAACTTCTTTGCCAGATAACAAAACAACGGTTCAAAACAGCATCTTAAAAAACAATAACGATCAGAAAAGTATTCTTCAAATACAACTTCCCGAAAACTTAGAATACACACAACCCTATTGGCTTAAAGAAAAAGCTAGTGTTGGAATGTATACAGTTTCGAATCAGGAAAACATTGGAATTCCGGATATTATCAGAGAGGTAAAAGTTGTTTTTAATGTAAAAATTAATGGTATTGAAATTCCGTTTGAGCGCACTGTTGTTTACAAATACAATGACGGTGTAAAAGGCGAAATGTACAATTTCCTTGATATTGTTCCGGAAGTTACAACTTCAATTTCAGAAAGAGTCTTGATTTTTAAAGATACCAAAAGCAAAATGATTCCGGTAAAAGTTCGTGCCGGAAAAGATGCTATTACAGGAAATTTACAATTAGAATTGCCAAAAAGTTGGGTGGTTTCACCAAAACAAATTCCGTTTTCTTTAAATAAAAAAGGAAATGAACAAACGTTTTATTTTGAAGTTACGCCTCCGGTAAATCAGGAAGAAACTGTAGCAAAAGCAATTGCTATAGTTGACAATAAGCATTTTGATAAAGACGAAACAATTATTGATTACAGTCATATTACCAAACAAATGGTTTTAAAACCGGCTGAATCAAAATGCATCCGAATTGATTTAAAAAATTCGGGAGATGCCATTGCTTATATCATGGGTGCTGGTGACGAGGTTCCGGAAAGTTTGACCCAAATGGGATATAAAGTTACCATTTTAAAACCCGAAGAAATTACACCTGAAAGATTAGATTCTTTCAGTACCGTTATAACCGGAGTTCGCGCTTACAATACCGTAAATGCTTTGGCCAACAAACAAAAAATACTTTTTGATTTTGTAAAAGGCGGTAAAAACATGATTGTACAATACAATACTTATGGTAGAATGGTTACTGACCAAATTGCGCCTTATCCTTTAAAAGTTTCAAACGATCGTGTAACGGAAGAAAATGCTAAAATTACTTTCTTAGCACCAAATCACCCTGTTTTAAATGTACCTAATAAAATCACTGAAAAAGATTTTCAAGGGTGGACACAAGAACAAGGGCTGTATTATCCAGACCAATATGATGCTGCCTTTACTCCTATTATTTCATCACACGATAAAGGTGAATCTGCTAAAGATGGTGCTTTATTAGTCGCACCATATGGAAAAGGATATTATATTTACACCGGTTTAAGCTTTTTTAGAGAACTGCCGGAAGGTGTTGCGGGTGCATACAGATTGCTTTCGAATATCATTTCGCTAAAACAACCCATAGAAGCTCCTAAACAAGAATTAAAGAAATAAAAATCACAAAAATGGAAGCCAAAAAACAAAAAAAATGGAAAAAAAGCTACACCTACGTTTTGGTGGCCAATGCCATTTATATTCTGATTTTTTTCTTAATCATGCAATTATACTCATAACCTATGCAACTATTTGATTGGATCGTACTGATTGTTACCCTTTTATTCATTGTTGGATATGGTTCCTGGAAGACTAAAGGAAGTAAAAACGTTGAAGATTTTATTTTAGGAAACAACGAAACGCCTTGGTATACAGTTGGACTTTCGGTAATGGCAACTCAGGCCAGCGCGATTACATTTTTATCTACACCTGGCCAGGCGTATCATGATGGAATGGGGTTTGTACAATTCTATTTTGGATTGCCAATTGCCATGATTGTGATTTGTGTGACTTTTATTCCGTTATATCATAAAAATAAAGTTTATACCGCTTATGAATTTCTAGAGAAACGTTTTGATGTTAAAACACGTTCTCTGGCAGCAATTCTTTTTTTGGTACAAAGAGGTTTAGGAACCGGACTTACAATTTATGCTCCGGCCATTATTTTGTCGGCTCTTTTAGGTTGGAATTTAACTATCATGAATATCATCATCGGACTGATGGTAATCATTTATACTTTTTCAGGAGGAACAAAAGCGGTAAACGTAACGCAGAAACAGCAAATGTTTGTGATTATGTCCGGAATGTTTATCACCTTTTTTCTGATCTTACATTACTTGCCAAACGACATGACATTTACAAGTGCAATGCATATTGCAGGCGCGAATGATAAAATGAATATTGTTGATTTCTCTTTTGATCCGGAAGAAAAATATACTTTTTGGAGCGGAATCACAGGAGGTTTTTTCCTGGCTCTCGCCTATTTTGGAACAGATCAGTCTCAGGTTGGTCGTTATTTATCTGGAAAATCGGTTCGCGAAAGCCAAATGGGATTGATTATGAACGGGCTTTTAAAAGTTCCGATGCAGTTCTTTATTTTGCTAACCGGTGTTATGGTTTTTGTCTTTTTTCAATTCAATCCTGTTCCTTTAAATTTTAATCCAAATAACAAAATTGTTATTGAAAAATCCGCTTTTAAAGAAGAATATCATGCTTTAGAGAAAAAACTGATTACGCTTTCAGAAGATAAAAAAGTGATCAATTTATTGTACATCGATCAGTTAAATCAGGATTATGATAATCCAATTTTGCGTAAAGAATTAGTCGCTTTATCCAACAAAGAAAAAGACCTTCGCGACCGCGCCAAAGAAATCATTTCAAAAGCGGACAGCAACAGTGAAACCAATGATAAAGATTATGTTTTTTTCCATTTCATTCTGCATTATTTACCAAAAGGTTTAATTGGTTTATTGTTAGCCGTAATTTTATCTGCGGCAATGTCGTCAACGGCTTCAGGATTAAATGCTTTGGCTTCTACAACGGCAATTGACATTTACAAACGTAATCTGAAAACCGAAAAATCAGAGAAACATTATCTGAATGCAACCAAATTCTTCACTTTGTTTTGGGGAGTTGTAGCGATACTTTTTGCTTGTGTGGGAACCTTATTTGAGAATTTGATTCAATTGGTAAATATTATTGGTTCCATTTTCTACGGAACGGTTTTAGGAATCTTTTTAGTCGGATTTTATCTTCGTCGGGTTCAGGCAAAGCCAATGTTTTATAGTGCAATTATTAGTCAAATTACCATTTTTATTATCTATTATTTCATGATTTATACTCAGGAGAAACTAGGTTATTTATGGTTGAATTTTATTGGAGCAATTTTGACGATAGTATTGGCTTTAGTGATGCAGGTTTTATTTTTCAAAGGGAAGCCAGATGTTGAGGAAATAGTTTTGGAGTAATTATTTTTGTACATGAAAACAGCAAAAACTCTTACCATAACAATTTTTCTTTTATTTTTTGCAATTCTATTTTCTGGTGGTGGTCATGGAACTTATCTGCCAGCCCAGATAATTTATCCCTACACTATGATAATTGCAAAACTGCAGCTTGAAATTGGATTTTTTGCATTATTTATAGCTTTGATCCAAATTCCTGTTTATGGTTATATCTGGTTCAACAAACCGAATTGGAAATATTATATTTTAGGAATTCATATGCTTGGAATTTTAATCTCTTTCTTTATAAAATCAGAAGTATTTAATTAAGTGAAAAGTTGTCAAAAGCAATGAAAAAGAAATACCCAATTCTAAAAATAGTAAAACGAATATGGTTTATAATTGCCATGTCATTTACAATTTGGTTGGTGTATTCTTATCAGGCAAAAGGCATTTCAGATTCGCTTTTAAAAGACAGTGCTAAAATTTCAGTAAAAGAAAACGACAATTATTTTCTTTTTGAAACAAAGCAAAAATTTAATAAAGTCTTTATTTTCTATCCAGGTGCAATGGTCGATCCAAAAGCTTATATACCTTTATGCAGAAAGATTTCAGAAATAGGATTAAAGTTTATTTGATTAAAATGCCCTGGAGATTAGCTTCTAAAGGATATGAAATTCCAAAACAACTTAATTTATTTGCTGATACAACCAAAACCTATATTTTGGCCGGTCATTCACAAGGCGGAAAAATGGCAGCTATATTTGTCAAAGAAAACCCAGATTTAATTGACAAGTTAATTTTAATTGGCACCACACATCCGCGAGATATTTCGCTTGCAGAAAGTGCAATTCCAATTCTAAAAATTTACGGCTCAGATGATGGTGTCGCTGATGAAAGAACCATTCTTCAGAATAAATCAAAACTCCCAACAACTGCACAATTTGTAAAAATTGAAGGTGCCAATCATGCTCAGTTTGGCTATTATGGCTTTCAATTTGGCGATAATTCGGCTCGAATTTCTCGTGAAAAACAACAATCAGAAACTTTGAAGTATATTTTGAATTTCATTCAGTAGATTTACAATGCCAAACAAATATGAAATTTCAATATGCTACTTATTCTTGCACCGTATATCTTAGTTCCTTTTATAGTAACATTCCTTTTTAAACAATTTAATTTTGAATCAAAAAAACTAACTTATCTTATAACAGGATTAATAATGTTTATTTATCCTATTTTGTTCTTCTGGATAAAAGATTTGATCGATCCGCCTACCTCCGGTTTTAGATGTGGAAATCCTCAAATGGCATTTATGGTTTTAAATATAATATTACTTTTACCTATTTCATTATTATTGCAACTTGCTTTTAATAAATCGTATTTATAAACAGAATTTAATAAATGCTTCTTTTTGTGTAATT
This sequence comes from Flavobacterium sp. GW821-FHT11G01, assembly GCF_058808175.1. Classification (NCBI taxonomy): domain Bacteria; kingdom Pseudomonadati; phylum Bacteroidota; class Flavobacteriia; order Flavobacteriales; family Flavobacteriaceae; genus Flavobacterium; species Flavobacterium sp. GW821-FHT11G01. The sequence goes on from NZ_JBXARK010000004.1 coordinate 383,552, forward strand.
TAAAATTTTTATCTTTGAAAATACAACGTCTTTATTATGAAGGATTTAAAAAAATATAGCAATAAAACAAAAGCAGCTTTTATTTTACTAATTGTGATGTTGATAATCTTATTGAGTAATTTCAATACATTACGTAATTCCAAAAAAGTAAACGAAAACATCAATGCCATTTATAATGATCGTTTGATGGTTTCCCACTATATTTTTCAATATGCTAAAGAACTTCATTTTATAAAAAGTGAAGCCGAAAAACTAGATTTGAGTGATAATATTAAGAAAGATGAAATTATTCATACTTTAAAAATCGTTCACAACATTGATGATTTGTATGCCAAAACAGTTTTAACCAATAAAGAAAAAGAGCATTTTGACGCTTTTTTGGCTTCTTGCAAAGAAATAAACAATCAGGTTGAAAATAAAAACTGGAATAAAATCGCTTTTTCCAGTGGAGAAGCCCTTAAAACATTAGAATCACTGTCTCAAATTCAGGTAAAAGAAGGCAAGGCAAAATTAGCCAGTGCCAACAAAATGTATAACGACAATAATAGCTTAGGGCAACTACAGATTGCATTGTTAATTATTTTAGGTGGAATCACTTTCTATCTTCTGATTGTAAAAAAGATCAAAAGAAACATCAAGATTCCGGAACCACCGAGTTTGAATTAATTTACTTCAATTTTCGATCTTCTTCTTTAATTGCAAGATCATTTATGCTGGCAAATCTTTTTTGCATTAAACCGTTCGAATTAAATTCCCAATTCTCATTTCCATACGCTCTAAACCAGTTTCCTTCAAGATCCTGATATTCGTATTCAAATCGAACTGCAATTCTATTTTCTGTATGCGCCCAATATTCTTTTTTTAATTTATAATGGGTTTCTTTTTTCCATTTTTGAGTTAAAAAACGAATAATCTCTTCTCTCCCGTTTACAAATTGATCCCTGTTTCGCCATTCACTATCAATCGTATAAGCTTTTGAAACTCGTTCCGGATCCTGACTGTTCCATGCATCTTCTGTTAACTGAATTTTTTCTTTTGCCTTTTCTAAAGTAAAAGGTGGCAAGGGGAATTTTTGTTCCATTTTTATGAAATTAAAGTTTGAATGATTTTTTTAGATTGCTCAATAAGTTGGTTTGATTTGAATAATTGACTTTCGATTATACAACTCTCATACAATAAATAAATATGATCTGACAGTAGTTCGTTATTTATAATATTCTGGAAATAAGCTCTTAAATCAAATTTGTGACTTTGGAGTACATTTAAAATCTTAACATTACCTGACGGAATTTCAGAAAGTATATTTAAAAAACTACAACCTCTGAAGTTTTCATTTTTATTCATTAAGATTAAAAAATCAAACGAAGCTATTACTTTTGATTTAACCTCTTTTTCATTAGAAGTAAATTGTTCTAATTGATTAAACCAAAAAGAATGGCGTTCATTTAAAAAAGCAACACATAAATCTTCTTTTGATTTAAAATGCTGATAAAAACTGGCCTTTGCTACTTTAGCTTCATCAATAATCTGATTAATACCAGTTGCATTATAACCTTGTTGATGAAATAAAGTAAATGTTTTTTCTAAAATTCGTTCTTTTGGTGACATTCGAATTTAATTTATGAATGACAAAGATATAACTTTTACTTAATGAAACAGACAAGTCTGTCTATTTATAAAATATGCAAAAAAAAATCCAAATTCCAAAGATTGTAGAAGCTTTGGAATTTGGATTTTTGAGATTTTGAAGTTTAAAGCATTATCTGCTCCATTCCGCAATACTATCTTTATTCATTTTTACGTAATCCTGATTTTTAGCAGTTTCAGCAGCTGCTAATGATGCTTTTGCAGTTTCTATTGCACCTTTTTTATCACCTTGTTTTGCCTGGATCAACGATTTCAATCTTAAGATAAAATATGGTTTTTCAGCACTCATATCTAAAGATTTATCAACGTATGTTCTTGCAATTTCAATGTTTCCATTTGATTGGAACAAATATTGTGATGCAGCAAAATAATCATTTGCAGATGGTCCAGCCAAAACTTTATCGATACTTGCAGTAGCTGTTTTTGCTGTCGGAACTTCAAATTTCAAAGCTACATGAGAATTTTCCCAAGCCATTTCTAAATAAGCAAAATTAGGATCTAAACCGTTGATACCAATTGTAAACGTTTCAACAGGCGTTGGCAACGCATTTTCTTTAACCGTAGTTCTCAAGGCAACATAAGCATCACTCCAGTTTTCCGGCAATCCCCAGTTATCTGTAGAAAGGTAGAAAATCACTTCCCAGCTTTCGATTTTAGGAATAGTATAAATTGCATATTTTCCTTTTTTTAATGTTTTACCATCAATAACAACATCATCACTAAAATTAATGATTGTGTTTTCATTCGCTCCAGTTCTCCATAATTTACCAAACGGAACTAAATTTCCGAATACAGCTCTACCTCTCGCGCCTGGTCTTGAATACGTAACTTCAACATCTGTCAAACCAACAGTTTGTTTGATATAAGCTTTAGGACTTGCCTGTGGTGTTTTTATTTGTGCTTCTGTAGCAAAAGGCGCTATTATGATAGCTAATGCAATAAGTAGTTTTTTCATTGTTAGGTTTTATTTGTTTTGTTCAAATTTACAAATTCAATTAGGTAACAAATGTTAAATTTAACTTAATTCAAGCATCTAATTGTGATATTTTTTCAGCATTCAATTCATTAAAATGATTGATAATTAAATTGGCATCTGATAAATCTTGTAATTTCGAATGGTGACTGTTATACCCTACACAATAAATTCCTGCTGCTTTTGCTGCTTTTATACCATTTGTACTATCTTCAATTATAATACAATTTTCCTTTGGTGCAATCGACAATGAAGCTGCATGCAAAAAAATTGCCGGATTTGGTTTTGACTGTGGAAAATCTTCGCCACTTACAATATGAGAAAAATACTGATGCAGACTGAATCTTGTAAAAACACGTTCAATCGTAACTTTTGATGCGGAAGAGGCCAAAATTAACTGGATTCCACTTGCATATAAATCTTTAATCAAATCTTCAACACCTTCTAACAACAATAGATCTTCTTTAGTGTCAAAAGCATCATTAAAAATGTTTCTTTTTCTCTGAATCAAATCTTCAACCTCATGTTCAATTACCGGAAAAAATCCTTTTAAACTCTGAAAAGTATTTCGGGTAGAAAATCCGGTAAACGAAGTATACATTTCTTCACTTACCTCAATATTTAATTCTGAAAATTGCTTGTAATAGGCATAACGGTGTACGGGTTCTGTATCAACGATTACACCATCCATATCAAAAATTACTGTTTTTATCATTTTTTTTTAAGGTTCAAAGGTTCTGAGGAACAAAGGTTCAAAGGTTTTTTTAACGGTTCAATTGTTTGTCTTTGAATATAACTTTGCGATCATTGCGTAGCGCTTCGTGAACTTTGCGGTTAAATTACATAAGCAAATCTGAAACCTGAAATTAATCTTTTTTTAGTAAATGACGAATCACGGTTTCAGCAGCATGAAGGCCAAATAATCCTGGCATATAACTGTTTGTTCCGTAGAACGATTTTTTAAAATTTTTTCCGTCCGTTAGTTTTAAGCTTTTTTCATCCTGAATTTCAGAAGAAAAAACCACTTTCAATTTATTGATTTTTTCTGCTTTTAAACGTTTACGGATGGTTTTAGAAAAGTAGCAGTTTATGGTTTTTGAAATATCAGTAACTTTTACTTTTGAAGCTAACATTTTTCCGCCAGCTCCCATACTGCTTAATATTTTTACTCTTTTACGTTTTGCTGCAATAATTAAATTCAGTTTTGGAGTAATACTGTCAATGCAGTCCAAAACATAATCAAATTCTGGAGAAACAATTTCAAAAGCTCTTTCTGGAGATAAAAATTCCTGAACTCTTGTTAATTTCAATTCCGGATTAATATCCATCAAACGATCTCCAACAATAGTAATTTTTGGCTGTCCAACTGTAGAATGCAATGCTGGTAATTGCCTGTTAATATTCGTAATATCAACAACATCGCCATCAACAATTGTCATACTTCCAACTCCCGCTCTCGCCAAAAACTCAGCTGCAAATGATCCAACTCCTCCTAAACCAACTACCAAAACATTGGAGTTTTTTAAATTTTCTAATCCTTCTTTTGTAAATAAAAGCTCGGCTCTTTCTGTCCACTCTGCCATAAAATCTTTTGTTTATTTTTTTGTTTATTTTGTTTCAAGTTTCTTTCCACATCGGCCTTCAGCTCCAGTAAAGATTTCTATCAACATTCTTTATTCTTTATTCTTTATTCTTTATTCTTTATTCTTTATTCTTTATTCTTTATTCTTTATTCTTTCGAAATATAGCTTCAAAATTACTTGAGATAATTCCTTGCAAGTCCTTAATTGTTATATTTTTATATTCTGATGCTAAATCGTAAACTTGTTGAATGTTTTCTTCAATCGTATCGGTCTCCAATAAAAAACTATCGTTTGGAATTTGCAGAAAAACTGCTTTTAATTCGGGATTTCTGAGTAAATATTTTCCAAAAGAAATATAAAATCCTGCTGCAATAAGCTGATTGGCAAGCTGACTGTTTTTCGAAAATCCGTGAATAATCATTGGAACTGAAATTTTCATTTTCTTCTTGATTTCAATCACTTCCTGAAAAGCCGCTACGCAATGAATAACGACTGGTTTTTTATATTTTTCGGCTAAAGCCAATTGTTTTTCAAAAACTATAATCTGTTGTTCCAGCGGGATTTCAACTCTTTTATCTAAACCACATTCTCCCAAAGCCAGACAATTTTCAGTTTGTAACTTTTCTTCGATAATTTTCAGATCGGCATCAATTCTATCTTCTACAATATACCATGGATGAATTCCGATTGAATAAAACGGAATCAAAGCATCAAATTCATTTGGATATTGATTTACCAATTCCAAAACATTAGATTGGTTCGTAAACTGATGGGTATGAAAATTAAAGAATTCCATTAGTGAAAAGTTTTAACCCCTGCTTTAATTTCAACGTTTAGATCATTTTCCAACGGAACAAGCGGACAAGAATACTTGTGGTTATAAGCACAATAAGGATTGTAAGCCTGATTAAAATCAATGGCAATAGTATTTCCTTTTGGAATTTTTAAATCAATATATCTTCCTCCAATATAACTTTCCTTTCCTGAAGTTAAATCTGAAAAAGGGAGAAATAAATGATCTTTGTATTCTTCAGTTTTAGAAAGATCAATACTTCTGTATACATTCAATTTTAGGTTTGTGCCATCCAAAGTAAAATACAACGTTCCGTATTTTATATATTTTGGTGTTCTTGTTCCTGTAGTTTTCATTTCGAAAACCTTTTCATTTTTGGCTTTTACAAACTTTGCATTAACAAAATATTTGGCATTAACAGGATAAAAATCTAAAGTTTTAAAAACTTTTAAATCTTCTTCCATTAACGGACTTGTCTTAGGATCAGCATATTCTGAATTTATAGTCTTCTGAAATTTCTCTGTTTCTTTTTTATCAAATTTCTTTTGGCTGAAGCCGAAATTAAACATTAATAATAAAGCAAGAAATGCATTTTTTTTCATCTTGGAAATTTTCAACAAAAATAGTTTAAAAGTAACAAAGCAGCAACCGCGATACATGACAAAGTTTCCTAACTTTGTTGCAAATAACATATTTTATAATGCTCAAAACTGCAGCCAATCACTACATCAACAATTTTAAAGGATTTTCAAGAGAAATTTGGATACTTACATTGGTCACTTTTATCAATCGTGCCGGTACAATGGTGCTTCCTTTTTTGTCAAAATACTTAAAAGAAGATTTACACTTCTCTTATAATCAGGTAGGTTGGATTATGGTTTCATTTGGTTTAGGATCTATGTTAGGATCCTGGCTGGGCGGAAAACTTTCAGATAAAATCGGGTTTTATAAAATCATGATTTTTAGTTTATTTACCAGTGGAGTTTCGCTTTTCTTCGTTCAATATATAACGACGTTCTGGGGATTATGCATTGCAATGTTTATTTTAATGGTCATTGCAGACATGTTCAGACCGGCAATGTTTGTTTCCTTAGGTGCTTATGCCAAACCCGAAAACAGAACTCGTGCCCTAACTTTAGTGCGTTTAGCCGTAAATTTAGGTTTCGCAGCCGGACCAGCTTTAGGCGGACTGATTATTATGGGAATTGGTTATTCCGGTTTATTTTGGGTTGACGGAGCTTCCTGTATTATTTCAATTTCGATTTTTGCTTTATTAGTTAAAGAGAAGAAAAAAGTAGCTCATGATGATAAAATTGAAAGTGCTGGAGATAAAAAGTCAGTTTTTCATGATCGAATCTTTTGGGTTTTCTTATTTGTGAGTTTTGTAACGGCTATGATTTTCTTTCAGCTTTTCACAACACTGCCTTTATATCATAATGAGAAATTCGGTTTAAGTGAATTTCAAACCGGATTATTAATGACTTTAAACGGACTTCTGATTTTTGCTTTAGAAATGCCAACTGTTGGTTTTATGGAGCGCAAAGGTTTTCCGAAAATTAAAATCATTATTCTGGGTTCCTTTATTATGGCTTCAAGTTTCTTTTTACTTCTGATAAATATTTGGGCCGGAATTCTGGTTATTAGTATGATTTGTATTTCGATTGGAGAAATTCTGACCTTTCCATTTTCGAATGCTTTTGCTTTAAGCCGTGCACCACGCGGTCAGGAAGGTCGTTATATGGCACTTTATACCATGAGTTTTAGTTTAGCCCATATTATTAGTTCAAAAGTTGGTTTTGAAATCATTACCCGATTAGGATATCAAATCAATTGGTTTTTCATGGCTTCCATTGGAGTTGTGGCTACTCTTTGTTGTTTTTGGATTAAAAAAGCATTACTTCTCGAAAAAAATCATTAAACAATTTTAACTCTTAAATTACTCAAATTCAATTTATTACTTTTAAATTTGAATAGATTTTCTGTGCTTTTATCTCAAAACAAACTTAATTTTTAGTTAAATAACTATTTTTATAGTTGCGTAACTAGAAAAATAGTTGTAGGTTTGAATTAAAATTATAAAACATGCAAAAGTTAACCAACAAGGAAGAAGAAATCATGCACATTTTATGGAAGCTTAAAAAAGCTTTTGTAAAAGAGGTTCAGGCTGAAATCACTGAAGATCAACCGCATTACAACACACTTTCGACTATTGTTCGTAATCTTGAGGAGAAAGGTTTTGTGGCGCATAATGCATTTGGTAATACACATCAATATTACCCTATTATTACTTTAGAAGCCTATAGTAAAAAGTATATGAAAACGGCTATTGATAACTATTTCAATAGTTCTTATAAAAACATGGTTTCGTTTTTTGCTAAAGAAGAGAAAATCTCGGCGGCAGAATTACGCGAAATTCTTGCTATGATCGAAACTCCAAAAGAAGACAAATAACACTATTTTTTATGGAAGCACTTTTCATTTATATCGCAAAATCATCTGGATTGGTTATATTATTTTATTGCGCTTATTATTTTTTGTTGCGCAAAGAAACTTTCTTCAATAGTAACAGATGGTTTTTGTTGACTGGTTTAATTACTTCTGCAATACTTCCTTTTATAGTTTATACTAAAGTAATTTGGGTTAATCCTACTCCACTTTCGAATGTAAATTATTCCTCTTTGGTTTCGGCTCAGATAGAAAAAGATGTACTTACAATTGACTGGAATTTAGTCTTAATAGCTGTTTATAGTATTGGATTTTTAGGCTTAGTGATCAAATTTGCTTTTGATTTTTATAGTTTAAATTCCGTTCTAAAGGGAAAACAAATAAAACAACAAGCTGATTTTAAATTTGTTGATATAAACGAAAACATAGCTCCTTTTTCTTATTTTGAATATATAGTGTACAACTCATCAATGTACACGGCTTCTGAATTAGAAAGTATTCTCGAGCATGAAAAAGTACACAGCGATCAAAACCACACTATTGATGTTTTAATTGCAAGAGCTTTTTCCATATTATTTTGGTTTAATCCTGTTATTTGGTTTTATAAAAAAGCCATAACTCAAAATCTTGAATTTATTGCAGATAAGGAAGCTGCTCAAAAAATAGCAGACAAAAAAGCGTATCAATACACGCTATTAAAAATTACAACTCATGAAAGTTGTCTATCAATCACCAATCATTTTTATCAATCATTAATCAAAAAACGAATTGTCATGTTAAACAAAAATCAATCAAAAAAAAGGAGCTCCTGGAAACTCTATGTCGTGATTCCGGCACTCGTCGCTTTTGTGTTATTATTTCAAATTGAAGTAATTGCAAAAGAGAAAAGAGAAATTGCAAAAAAGGAAGCTAAAGAAAAAGAGGGTACTGTTGATGTGTATAAAATCAACAAAAACACAACTGATCAGCAATTGAAAGAGATGGCTGAAAAAATGAAGCTAAATCATGATGTTGATGCAAAGATTTCTGATGTTGAAAGAAATTCAGAGAATGAATTAATAGCTATCAGATTTGATCTGAAAAGAGGTGCTGAACAATCACAGTCTTATCGAATTAAAGGAAATAAAGCAATAAAAGATTGTGAAATCGTTATTGAGACTGAAAACGACGGTTCTAAAAAAATAGGTTTAAAAACGGATAATCAAATTGACGAAGTTAAAATCATTGATAAAGAAAGTAAAGTTGAAGTAAAAAAAGTAAAAAACGCTAAAATTAACTGTAATGTTAAAAATACTGATAATACTCATACAAGCATTAGTACAAGCAATAGTGCAAATAGTGACACTAATGTAAACGTGCATACAAACACAAATGTAAAAATTGGTTTTAGTACAAATGTAGTTTCTGAACCAAAAATGCAAACAAGCATAAATATGGTAAGAAATGGAAATAATACTAATACGCAATCAAACCAAATAATTATTGTTGACGGAGAAGTTGTGTATAGTGGAAACATTAAAGATTGGGATCCTGAAAACAGTAAAACAGTTCGTGTATATAAGAGTTCAAAAACAACAACTAAAGATGGAGATCAAAATAAAAATAGCGTAATCGAAATTGAAACCGAATAATATTTTTTGATTTTTTAACCAACCAAAACCATGTTAAAACTAACCAATAAAGAAGAAGAAATAATGCACATTTTATGGAAGCTTAAAAAGGCTTTTGTAAAAGAAATTCAGGCTGAAATTACGGAAGATCAACCGCATTATAATACGCTCTCCACCATTGTTCGTAATCTGGAAGAAAAAGGATATGTAAGCCATAATGCCTTTGGAAATACACATCAATATTACCCAATTGTAAGTATTGAAGATTATCGTAAAGGATTTATGAGCACTGCTATTGATAACTATTTCAACAGTTCTTATAAAAGTATGGTTTCATTTTTTGCCAAAGAAGAAAAAATCTCTGCGGCAGAATTACGTGAAATTTTAGCTATGATCGAAAAACCAAACGAAGATAAATAAGCATTATGGAAGCACTTTTTATTTTTATCGCAAAATCTAGCGGATTATTAATTCTGTTTTACTTCGCTTACTTTTTTCTACTTCGCAAGGAAACTTTCTTTAATAGCAACAGATGGTTTCTTTTGGCTGGATTGATCACTTCTGTAGTATTGCCGTTTTTGGTTTATACTAAAATTGTCTGGGTTGACCCTACTCCAATGCCTGCTATGAATTATTCTCCTGTTTATATTCCGCAAACTAATGCCATTCCGGAAGCATCATTTGAAATTAATTGGAATTATGTTGTAATTGCAATTTATGGAATTGGATTTTTGGCTCTTATCATAAAATTTGCAACTGATTTTTACAGTTTAAATTCTGTTTTAAAAGGAAAAAAAATACAGCAGGAAGCCGATTTTAAATTTATAGATATTGAGGAAAACATTGCGCCATTTTCTTATTTTGATTATATCGTATACAACTCATCACTGTACAGCGCATCAGAATTAGAAAGTATTTTGGAGCACGAAAAAGTACATAGCGATCAAAATCATACTGTAGATGTCATTATTTCAAGAATATTCTGTGTGCTGTTTTGGTTCAATCCAATTATTTGGTTGTACAAAAAAGCAATTCTTCAAAATCTTGAATTCATTGCCGATTATGAAGCAGCAAAAAAAATATCAGACAAAAAAGCGTATCAATACACGCTTTTAAAAATAACAACGCATGAAACGTGTGTTGCCATCACCAATCATTTTTATCAATCATTAATCAAAAAACGAATTGTCATGTTAAACAAAAATCAATCAAAAAAAACAAATTACTGGAAGTATTGCACCATAATTCCAGCACTGGCGGCATTTGTGTTTTTATTTCAAATAGAAACTATTGCTCAGGAGAAAAAAGAAGCTCATGAAGTTACTAAAACCACTTCAGATGATGTTTACAAAATCGAAAAGACAACAACAGATCAGGAATTAAAAGTAATCTCTGAAAAAATAAAACAAAAACACGATTTTGATGTTGCTATATCCAATGTAAAAAGAAACACAAATAAGGAATTGACAGCCATTAAAATGAACATCAAAAAAGGAGCTCAAGAAGTTCAAACCATTCAAATTGATGGAGATGAGGCAATAAAAAGCTTTGGTTTGGTGGTATCAACTGAAGATAATAATATCAAAAAAATTGGCGTTGTTACAGATGGTGATACAAATAACTCCATGATGCTTCAGGATCGCGTTGCAGATGTTGAAGAAGCAAACAGTCCGGATGTTAAGAATATTGTACCTCCTGCACCCCCAGCTCCTCCTGCCAGAATAGGTAATATTGCACCTCCAGCTCCGCCAATAGCGCCTGCTTTCCCTGGAGGATCTATGCCTAAATTGCCAGCTATTGATATGTCCAAAATGCCTAAAGCTCCAGCGCCACCGGCAAACCCAAGAGATAAAGTAGCAATGGCTAAATTTGAAAAAGATATGGCCGAATTTGAGAAAAAAATGGAAGCTTTTGAACCAGAATTATCTGCGTACGAAAAACAAGTTGATGAAATCATGTCTAAACATGAAGCATTGTACGGCAAGGATATGGAAAAGTATGAAATTGCCATGGAAAAATTCAATGTTGATATGGAAAAGTATGCCAAACACATCGAAGAAACAGTTGGAAAAGATATGAAGGAGTATGAAAAAAACATGAAAGAGTATGAAAAGGACATGAAAGCCTATGAAAAGGAAATGAAGAAACACGAGAAAGATTATAAAAAATCTTAACTTAAAATTATTTAATTCTAAATTTCATAAATGAAAAAATCTCTTTTCATCACCTTTCTTTTTGTTTTAAATCTCTCGTTTGGTCAAAATAACGAAAGTAAATCTACAAAAGACGAAATTGATCATTACATTAAAAATGTAATTGATATAAACGAAATTCCGGGAGTGGCCTTGGCTGTTATAAAAGATGGAAAAGTAATTTATGAAAACTATTTTGGTAAAGCCAACTTAGAAGAAAATAAAGCAGTGGATAAAAACACTGCTTTTAAAATTTTTTCCACAACCAAATTAATCACAAGTGTTGGTGTTTTTCAACTTATAGAAACTGGAAAGTTATCTTTAGAAGATCCCATTTCTAAATACTTAGATAACCTGCCAAAAGAATGGCAGGAAATAAAAGTCAAAAATTTACTGACACATTCGTCTGGTCTTCCTGATATTGTTCAATTTCAAGATATTCCATTTTCATTGCCGTATTCTGAAAAAATTTCTTTGTTATCAAAAAAATCAATGCAATTTGTTGTTGGAAATCAATACCGTTATAATCAGACAAATTATTTGTTTTTAGCTAAAATCATTGAAAAAATAACAGGTTTAACTTTTGAAGAATATATTTTAAAAAATCAGTTTCCGGAAGCAAAATCTGACGTTTTCTTTTTATCTGATTTTGGACAAATTACTCGAAAAGGTGCAGTTCGCTATAATTATAATTTAGAAAATAAAAAATATGAGAAAAACAACTACAATAGCGGTCCAGATTCACATTCAGCTAATGGCTTAAATATTACCCTCTCTGAATTTATCAATTGGAATCAAAATTTGGACAACAACATTTATTTAAAAAAAGAAACCAAACATGACATATGGAAACCTTTTCCGTTTGCAAACAATACAGATCATTTTGCGTACGGATGGGAAATTGTTTCAGTAAACAAAAAACCTTCGTATGGCTTTACTGGAGGAAATGAAACAGCTTTTAGAAAATTTACAGATAACGATTTAACAATCATCTTTTTATCAAATGGGCATAAATACTCTAATTTATATGTGCAAAGTCAGGTTATAAATCATGTAGCTGCAATTGTAGATAAAACCCTAATGGACGACTATCTTTTAGCTGGAGAAAAAATTAATCAGGATTTTTTGAAACTCGACATTTCAGCATCAGAACAAAATTATTTGAATATCAAAAAGAATCATCCTGATTGGAATTTTGAATATCGCTTAAATGCTATTGGTTATACATTAATGAATTACGGAAGATTAAATGACGCCATTAAAGTTTTTGAATTAAATACAAAAGAAAATCCAAAATCAGGTAATGCTTTTAATAGTTTAGCTGAAAGTTATTTTAATAACAATCAACTGAAAATTTCTCATGATAATTATAAAAAATCTTTAGAATTGATGCCAGAAAACAATAATACTAAAGAAATGCTGGAAAAAATTGATAAACTATTGTCTGAAAAATTATAAAACCAAACTATTTTAAACCACAAAAAAGACTTTGCTCAACTGCAAAGTCTTTTTTTATATCTTTGAAAAAACAAACCTACTATGTTTAAAATTTTAGCCAAAATCAATAAAATCCTTTTACCAAGTTTTACTAAGCAAGGATTAGACATTTCAAAAACAAAAAAGTGGCAGATGGCTATTATTGGCTATCGCGCTTATGTTACAAAACGTGCTTTAGAATAGTTTGTAAAAAATTATTTTTTATCTCAATTTTCTATTCAATAAGTTAGAAAATACATCTGACAAAACGTATTTGAGGTTTTGTCATCACTACAATTTTTCATGAAAAATAAAGAATTCAACATTCCGCCTGTTCCCGCAGTACTTTTGGCTATTATTAGTGTACAATGCGGTGCTGCAATTGCTAAAACGCTGTTCCCGGCAATTGGAGCGGCAGGAACTGCGTCTATCCGAATTGGTATTTCGGCGCTAATTTTATTACTGGCTTACAGACCTAACCTAAAAGCAATTACACGTGAACAATGGAAAATTGTAGTTCCGTACGGTTTATCTTTGGGTGCAATGAATTTAATTTTTTATTTCGCTATAGAAAGAATTCCGATTGGTCTGGCTGTAACTTTAGAGTTTATCGGCCCTTTATTAGTCGCCATCTTTGGATCTAAGAGAATGATCGATTATTGTTGGGTTTTGCTTGCAGCAGCCGGAATTGTGTTAATAGCCCCCTGGTCAAATGACAGAATCGATTCACTAGGTGTACTATTTGCACTTTTGGCGGGTGCACTTTGGGCTGCCTATATTGTTTTGGGTGGAAAAATTTCTAAGATTATGAATAGTGGTCAGGCAGTTTCTACCGGAATGTTGTTTGCTGCTATTTTAATTCTTCCTTTCGGACTTTTCGAGAATGGATTAGCTAATCTTACTCCAAAGTTTTTCGGGATGGGAGTTGCACTTGCTCTTTTGTCTAGTGCTATTCCGTTTACTTTAGAAATGAAAGCTTTAGGACAGCTTCCACCACGTACTTTTAGTATTTTAATGAGTTTAGAGCCTGCCGCTGCAGCTATTTGCGCTTTTATTTTCTTGCAGGAAAATTTAAGTTTTTATGAAATTCTGGCTGTGGTTTGTGTTGTTGTGGCTTCCGCTGGGTCAACTTTAACTGCAAAGCGATAAAACTATAAAATCTCAATAAATTTAAAAATTCCAAATTCCAGTTTTAAAATTGGGATTTGGAATTTTTATTATTTGGAATTAAGTAAATATTACATTTTTGGTAATAAAACAGTATCAACTACATGAATCACACCATTTGATTGATTCACATCTGCAATTGTTACTTTAGATTTGTTACCGCTTTCATCGCTTATGTATAAATCTTTTCCATCCATCCAGGCGGTTAGAGTTCCACCACTAACAGTTTTAAGCGTAGCTTTTCCTTTACCCATTTTAATTGCTTTAGCAATATCAGAAGAATTCATTTTTCCTGCAACAACATGATAGGTCAAGATCGTTTGTAACATTTTAAGATTTTCTGGTTTTAATAAAGTTTCAACAGTTCCTGCTGGTAATTTATCAAATGCTGCATTTGTTGGAGCAAATACAGTGAATGGTCCTTTGCTTTGTAATGTTTCTACTAATCCGGCAGCTTTTACCGCAGCTACCAATGTTGTATGATCTTTTGAGTTTACTGCATTTTCAACAATATTTTTATTAGGATACATTGCTGCTCCACCAACCATAACTGATTTTTGTGCAAATGATGTAAATCCGAATGTCAAGGCTAAAATTGCTGCGGCTAAAAATTTTCTAGTTTTCATAATTAATATTTTAAGTTATAAGCTCATTTACGGTGATATATTTGTTTTGGTTTTGCGAAAAATCTAAAAAAGATTTAAAAACATTAAAATATCTTCAAAAACAACTGTAATACAAGGTATTAATACTAAAATTTATTTTCAATTATTTTTAAAACTTCGATCGTTATTGTGTTAATTTTATTACTAACTTTCGTAACAAATAGATTCATTTATGGAAAATCTACCTAAAAAAGTAAGAAGTAAAAAGTTAAGTACAAGAGTTGATTTAACCGCAATGGTCAGCGTATCTTTTTTGCTGATTATATTTTTTATGGTGACGATTGAGTTAGCGAAGCCAAAAAGCTTTGATTTAGCACTACCAGATAAAGAGCGTGGTGGATACGGTGGCTGTGTACGTGGAAATCGTTTATATACAATTTTATTGGACGAAAATGATAAAATTATAACTTATTCAGGAATACTAGAATTTTATCTGGATACAGCAAAAAAAATTGAATTTGGAAAGGATGGAATTCATAAGGAAGTATATCGAAAAAAGAAAGAAGTAAGTGATTATATGATATCACTTGGAAAGCCAAAAAACGGTGTAATCGTAATTATAAAACCAAGCCCTAAAAGCAATTTTAAAAAATTTGGTAGATATTTTAGATGAAATGAAAATTGCAAAAATAGATACTTATGCAATTGTAGATGAATTTACTGCGGAAGAATCAAAATTACTAGCTTCAAAATAAAAAAAGTCAAACTATGGAAAACCTAACTAAAAAAGTAAGAAGTAAAAAGTTAAGCACAAGAGTTGATTTAACCGCAATGGTGAGCGTATCTTTTTTGTTAATTATATTTTTTATGGTTGTTGGTGAATTATCCAAACCTAAACTTATGGATTTGAGTTTGCCTGAAAGATATTCCGACAAAGAATTTACCTGTGTTATTAGTTGTGGGGGCGATCCAAGTCGTATTATTACAATTTTATTAGATGAAAATAATAAAATAATTACGTACTCAGGTCTTTTATCTGTGACAAGAGAAAATCCAAAAAAATTAGATTATAGCAAAAAAGGAATTCGTAAAGAGTTATTTGAAAAAAACAGTAAAATTATAGAATATTTGACAGCACTTGGAAAGCCAAAAAATGGTGCAATTGTAATCATAAAACCAAGCCCAAAAAGCAATTTTAAAAATTTGGTTGAAATTTTGGATGAAATGAAAATTGCAAAAATCGATACTTACGCAATTGTAGATGAATATACTGCGGAAGAATCAAAATTATTAGCTTCAAAATAAAATGCCAATTCTTTAGCCCGAGGCTTCGGGATTAAATGCCAGGTAAAAGACTCATTGCTATGCACTTCTGCCACAACATAATACAAACATAGCCAATGATTTCAACATTGGAGCGCAAAGAATATCACAATACGTCTCCCACGGTTGAAACCGGGGGCTATATTTTAAATAGATTCAAAAAAACTTAGCACAACGACCTGAAACAAAGAAAACCTGATACAAGGCTTTAGCCGAATTGGCGAAGCAAACAAAAAAGCATAAAAAAAGTCCCACATTGCTGTGGGACTTTCTATTTATAAAAAAGCTAAGAATTATTTTTTCTCAGTTTTCTCCATTTTAGCTTTTAATGCAGCTAATACATCATTGTTATCTCCTAAAGTTGCAGCTGGTGCATTTGTAGAAGATGCAGATGAAGTATTTTCAGTTGCAGCTTTCACGTTTTTCTCTTCTTCTTCACGGAAGATAGCAGTGTGAGAAGCAACTACTCTTTTGAATTCTTTGTTGAATTCAATTACTTTGAAATCAGCAGTATCACCTTTTTTCAATTTCTTTCCGTCTTCTTTTTCAAGGTGACGAGTAGGAATGAAAGCAACGATATCATCTCCGAATTCTACAGTAGCTCCTTTGTCAACGATTTCAGAAATTTCACCATTGTGGATAGTTCCTACAGCGAAAGAATCTTCGTATTGATCCCAAGGATTAGCAGTAGTTTGTTTGTGACCTAAAGATAATTTACGTCCTTCAACATCTAATTCTAATACAACTACATCAAGTTTTTCACCAACATTTACAAATTCAGATGGGTGTTTGATTTTCTTAGTCCAAGAAAGGTCAGAAATGTAGATTAATCCATCAATTCCTTCTTCTAATTCTACGAAAATACCAAAGTTTGTAAAGTTTCTAACGATACCTGTATGTTTAGAACCTACTGGGTATTTAGAAGTAATGTCAGTCCATGGATCTTGAGTCAATTGTTTGATACCTAATGACATTTTACGGTCATCTCTATCTAAAGTTAAGATAACAGCCTCAACAACATCTCCAACTTTTACGAAATCCTGAGCAGAACGTAAATGAGTTGACCATGACATTTCAGAAACGTGGATTAAACCTTCAACACCTTCAGCAACTTCGATAAATGCACCGTAATCAGCGATTACAACTACTTTACCTTTTACTTTATCACCAATAGTTAAATTAGCATCTAAAGCATCCCATGGGTGAGCGTTTAATTGTTTCAATCCTAATTGAATTCTTGTTTTCTCATCATCGAAATCAAGGATTACAACGTTTAATTTTTGGTCTAATTCAAGAACTTCACTTGGGTGGTTGATTCTACTCCAAGAAAGGTCAGTAATGTGAATTAATCCATCAACACCACCTAAGTCAATGAACACACCATAAGAAGTAATGTTTTTAACAACACCTTCTAATACTTGTCCTTTTTGTAATTGACCGATGATTTCTTTTTTCTGTACTTCGATATCAGCTTCGATAAGCGCTTTATGAGATACAACAACGTTTTTGAATTCGTGGTTAATTTTTACCACTTTGAATTCCATCATTTTGTTTACATATACATCGTAGTCTCTAATTGGCTTAACATCAATTTGAGAACCAGGTAAGAAAGCTTCAATTCCGAAAACGTCAACGATCATACCACCTTTAGTTCTGCATTTTACAAAACCATTAACGATTTCTCCTGTTTCATTTGCAGAAATAACTCTATCCCATGATTTAATAGTACGTGCTTTTCTGTGAGATAATACTAATTGACCTGTTTTATCCTCACGGATGTCGATTAATACTTCTACTTTGTCACCAACTTTTAAGTTTGGGTTGTAACGGAATTCGTTTAAAGAAATAACACCTTCCGATTTTGCGTTGATATCAACGATAACGTCTCTATCTGTAATTCTAACAACTACACCTTCAACTACTTCTTCTTGATCTGTAGCGATGAAAGTTTTTGAAACTAGTTCTTCGAATTCTTGTAAGTTTTTCTCATCTACTGCATCAATTCCTTCTTGGAAGTTATGCCAGTTAAAATTTGCTAAAAACTCTTCTTGTGATTTTAATTGTTCAGACATGCTCTGATAAAAATTTGTATTCTGTTTTCCTCGAGTTTCATAAAGCAGTAGAAAAAACAGAAGTTGTTTTACATAAATAGTTGATACCTAAAGGAAACTCTTCTTTGCCAAAAGGTTTGCAAAATTACTACAAATATTTGTAATAGCAAAACAATTCTAAATGATTATCAGTCAATTGGTCAGGAGCAGACGATTTAGGCTATTTTAAGACGTTCAGTCCCGCTATACGTTACAATCTTTTGTACCGAACCCCGGTACAAAAGGATTTTCACTTCTATCGGGGCTAGATAAGAAAGTTTTGTAGTTTTAAGAATCTTAAATTCTGATATTTACTATGTACACCTATCTTTTACAAAGATTATATTCTACTTCTTTTAATCCAAAATAACCCTCCCAAAACAGAAACCGGTGCAAAAATAAAAATCGCCAACAATTGCGTCCAGGAACTACCACTCGACTTAAAAAGTGAAAAAGTCGCAAAACCAGCCATGATAATAAAAAGCACATAATTGACTTTCATATTTCTTGTCTTTGCAATCAATTGAGTCACAAGCCCGCTGATAAACGAAAAAACGGTTCCGTAAACAAATGTCCAAGCCATAAATAACTTAGAAGCCTCCTCATGCGGATTCACTTCTGAAAATTTAAAAAGAAATATAGAGCTAATTACAAATAATGCATAACCGATAATAACTCCTAAAATTTGTCTAATCATAATCGAACAACTTTTAATTACAAAATCAAATTTAAGTTTTTTAATAGAATCTTAATCTTTTAAAAGTTACTTTTTAAAAACAACAAACCCGACAGGTTTTAAAAACCTGTCGGGTTTAATATGTGCAATTATCTTTGACAAAGACTTACTTGAGATATTATTTCAATTTAGAAATATGTTTGAGAAGTCTTTTCTCGTATTTATCTCTTTCTTTAGTTTCAATTTTTCCGATACACTTGTCTTTCACTTCAGAAAGAGAATATAATTTTATTTTTGTCTTTGCCATAACATTCGATTATATAATTCATTTAATAAAAAAATACCACAATGATTTCTATGCGGAAATCATTGTGGTATTTTTATTTATTTTTTATTCTAATTTTCAAAACAAAAGTCTTGAAAAAAAACTTTTTCTTAATGACTCAAATTCTCCAATTCTTTTGGATCATGTTTATGTTTAAATAAAACGGCAAAAGCAATTGCAATAACCAAAGCATAAGCCGCAAATGACAACCAGATTGTGTGCCAGTCTTTCATTAAAATTGGATTGCTGAAAATTCCTTCCGGAGAAACTGAATTTCCCTGACTTTTTACAAATTCTAACATTTTAGGATTTGTAGTTTCCGTTTGCAAAAATCCTGATAATTCAATTGTATTACTGAAAGATTTAGTAAAGAAACGATCAATTGCCCAACCTGAAGTTAAACTTCCTAAAACAGCTCCTACTCCATTGGTCATCATCATAAATAAACCTTGTGCAGAAGAACGAATTTTAGAATCAGTATTACTTTCAACAAATAATGAACCTGAAATATTAAAGAAGTCAAATGCCATTCCGTAAACGATACAAGACAAAATAATCATCCATAATCCGCTTACAGGGTCTCCAAAAGCAAATAATCCAAAACGCAATACCCAAGCCAACATAGAAATCAACATTACTTGTTTGATTCCAAATCGTCTTAAGAAAAACGGAATCGCCAATATAAATAAGGTTTCAGAAACCTGAGAAATTGACATGATGATAGTCGAATATTTGATTACGAAAGAATCAGCATATTTTGGAAAATGTTTAAATTCATCTAGAAAAACATCTCCGTAAGCATTTGTCAATTGCAAAGCACCTCCTAAAAACATAGAGAATACAAAAAACAAAGCCATTTTATAATTTCCAAAAAGCTTGAAAGCTTCTAATCCTAAAGTCTCCGTTAGCGAAGCATTTTCTTTAGTTAAACGCTGTGGTTCGCATTTTGGCAATGTAAACGCGTAAACTCCAAGAATTAAAGCTCCTATTCCAGCAATGTAAAACTGGTATTCAGTTGCTTTACTTCCACTTAAATTTGTAATCCACATGGCGACAATAAAACCTATTGTACCCCAAACACGAATTGGCGGAAAATCCTTTACAATATTCTTATCATTAAGTTTCAGCGAAGTATAAGAAATAGAGTTACTCAAAGCAATTGTTGGCATATAACAGCACATTGCAACCAACATTACGGCAATAAAAGTATCGGGTGTTGTAACCTGTGCAATTCCAAATAAAACTAATGCATAAGCAATATGTAGAAAACCATATAATTTTTCGGCATTAACCCAACGATCCGCAATAATTCCTGTTAAAGTAGGCATGAATAAAGAAGCAATTCCCATGGTTCCGAAAACAAGACCAAATTGAGTTCCTTCCCAATTTTTAGTTCCAAACCAATAATTTCCAATTGTAATAAGCCACGCTCCCCAAACAAAAAATTGAAGAAAACTCATTACGATCAATCTGTTTTTAATTCCCATATGATGAAATTGTCTTTTAAATAAAATGAAGCGGTAAAACTACCATTAAAAATGATATCTGCAAAAAATTAAGCCGTTTTAACAACATCATCTATCAATTCTAAAACAGCTGCAAATTGTTCTTCTCTGGTTAAGTAAGAATTATCTATTTCAATTGCATCGTCAGCGATGATTAAAGGAGAATCTTCGCGATGGGTATCTATATAATCTCTTTCTACAACATTCTTTAAAACATCTTCATAAGACACATCATCGCCTTTTTGTTGTAGTTCGTCAAAACGTCTTTGTGCACGGGTTTCGGCGCTTGCGGTCATAAAGATTTTTAATTCTGCATCTGGAAAAACAACAGTTCCTATATCTCTTCCATCCATTACGATTGCTTTGTTTTTTCCCATTTCCTGTTGTTGTTCTACTAATTTAGAACGTACTTCAGAAACTTCAGCTACTTTACTAACATAATTAGACACTTCAATAGTTCTGATTTGTTTCTCTACATTTTCGTCGTTTAGATACATTTCAGCAAAACCTAAATCAGCATTAAATTTAAATTCTAATTGAATTTTCGATAAAGTTTCAATCAATGATTCTTTATTAAAAAAATCAGTTCCAATAAAATTATTCTGCATTGCAAACAAAGCTACTGCACGATACATTGCTCCGGTATCTACATAAACATACTCCAGTTCTTTTGCCAATTGTTTTGCCAAAGTGCTTTTTCCTGTTGACGAAAATCCGTCGATTGCAATCGTAATTTTTTTCAATTTTTTCAATTTTAAATTTAATTTTAAGTCGTTTGATCGTTCCGCTAGTAATAAATACTCATAACAATATTTGACTCAGAACCATCAATTATTTTAGCAGTTCTTTCAAAATATTTTTTATTGACCATTGGACAACCAAAACTGTTGCAAATATATCCTTTTTGCTCTTGATATGGAACCTCAAAATAGTAATGAAAAACAATATCTCTATGAAATGCATTACTATTAGTTTCATCTAATCCGTACAGTTTATAAGCTTTCCCAAACTTTCCATAGTAAGGGTTTCCAATATAATATTTACCCAATGAAGTACTTAATGAATTTGGAACGTTACTAAATTTCAATTTCCCTTTAACTTTGGTTTCTGAGCCTGAACCATGAGCAACCAAACCTTTATCAATAATTTTATTAGTCTTTAAATCATAAACAAAAAAACGATTCTTGCCTGACGGTATTTTCATATCAATAAAAAATGCAATTCTTTTATTGTATTTTTTATTACCTTCTATCAGTTTTTTAACTTCATTTATACGCTTAACATCAATTGTTACGCTAGCAGATGAAAAATGTTTATTGCTTTTATAAAAAAAAATATAGCCTATAAAAACAAAAAGTATCATAAGAAAAACGATTAAGATCTTCTTCATATGATACTTGGTTATTATTTTAAAATATTAAACTAAATGAAAGCGTCTGCCTAATAATAGATATCCAGGATAATTTTCGATTTAGAACTATCAATTATTTTTTCAATTCTTTTAAAGAATTCTTCGTTAACCATTGGGCAACCGTGACTGTTTGAAATATAATATTCCTGCTCATCAAGAGGAACTGCAGAATAATGATGAAGCACTATAGCTCTTTTTAAAGCGTTATTATTACTTTCATCTAATCCATTTAAACGGTAGGCTTTTCCAAATATTCCTTTGTAGCATTTCTCGATTGAATATCTGCCTAATGCTGTGCAATTAGAATTTGGTGTATTGCTAAATTTAAGTTCTCCTCTAATTCCGGTTTCAGAACCTGATCCGTGAGCTACAAGTCCCTCATCTAAAATTTTGTTGTTTTCCAGATCATAAACAAAGAATCTGTTTTTTCCGGATTTTATTCTCATATCTACTAAAAAAGCAATTTTAGTATTGTATTGAGGACCGGCGTAAACCATTTCTCTTACAGTGTTTACATGATAATTAATTCTTTCGATTTCAATCTCCGAAAGGGATTCATCTTTAAAATTAAGCTTTGAGGTGTTAAAAAGACCTGTTGTAAAAAATAGAATTAGATAAAATAGTTTCATAAATATTACCTATTGAAAGTTTAAAATTAGCCCAAAAAGACTCGTGTTTGCTGCCAAAGTATATCTTGAATATGAATAATTAAATTTTAAACGATTCATTTTCAAACCAAATCCTAAAGAAATCCCTGAGAAATTACGTTGTTCATCTATTCTCAATTCTTCTGCCCTTCTAAAATTGTAACCTAACCTTAAATTGACTGCTTTTTGAGGGAAAAGTTCCACACCAAAAACAACATGTCGCAAAGCATTATTTACAAAGGAAACTTTTTCCTCACTTGTTGTTCCATCAATATTGGTTTCTCCCCGAACAGGATTCGAAAAAGAGATATTCCATTGTTGTAAATTTTCTAACGAAAGATGCCAACGAAGCGGAACATGTTCTAATTCTTGCGAAACACCAGCAATGATTTCAAACGGTAAATTCTCCTGTATTCCTGAATAAGTAGTGAACTGTGTACCAATATTTCGAAATACTAGAGCCAAATTTACATTATTTTTTTGAATTTGATACATAATTCCCACATCAATTGCTCCACCAATAGAATTATAACTTTCTAGAGTCGAAGTTATTAACTTTGCATTTGCTCCAATATGAACATCTGTAAAGGGAATATTATAGGCGTAACCCAGAGAAAGCGCGCCTTCGCTTCCTGAAAAATCTGAAGTTGCCTGACCATTTTCGTCATAACCTTCAAACGTTCCGTAATTAACATAACTTACACCTGCATAAAAAGTTTGAACATGTCGATCATAAGTATAAGCATACGAGGCCGTTCCGTAAGAAGCTTCTCCGTAATAACTCCCATAATTCATTGCTAAATGATTGTCCATATCTTCATTTAAAGCTGCAGGGTTTGACATTGCCTGATTAACATCTTCATCATAAATTGTTATGTTTTCTCCTCCTAACGCTGCCTGCCTTGGTGACGAGGTCAGATTAAGAAACTGATAGGTGTAGCGCCCTCCAATTTGCCCGTAGGAAATCGAACAAATCAAGATAAAAAAAAGTAAAACAAATCGTTTTAACATGCTTTTGGGGCGATTCCTATATGGGAATAACGCAAATACAAATATAAAATTATATAACAGCAAAAATAAAATTAAAGCTTAAATAAATTTCAATAAAAAAATCCCAAACTCCACTCTGATTAATTACAGTTTGGAATTTGGAATTTTAAAAATAGTAAACTTTTTATTGACGCTTATTTCAGTGTTTTTGCGTTTTTTGCATTCTGATCAGTTAACGCTAAAGCAAGTACTTCGCTCATTTCTTTCACATAATGAAATGTCAGACCTTCTAAGTATTCACCTTTAATTTCATCAATATCACTTTTGTTTTCATGGCACAAAATAATTTCTTTAATACCAGCTCTTTTAGCAGCAAGTATTTTCTCTTTAATTCCACCAACTGGTAAAACTTTTCCACGAAGTGTAATTTCTCCCGTCATTGCCAGGCTTTTTTTCACTTTCTTTTGAGTTAACAAAGAAACTAAAGACGTTAGCATTGCAATACCGGCGCTTGGTCCGTCTTTTGGTGTTGCTCCTTCCGGAACGTGTAAGTGAATATTATACTTTTGGAACAACTCTGTATTTAAACCTAAC
Organism: Flavobacterium sp. GW821-FHT11G01; assembly: GCF_058808175.1. Classification (NCBI taxonomy): domain Bacteria; kingdom Pseudomonadati; phylum Bacteroidota; class Flavobacteriia; order Flavobacteriales; family Flavobacteriaceae; genus Flavobacterium; species Flavobacterium sp. GW821-FHT11G01. Next base: position 407,604 of record NZ_JBXARK010000004.1, read on the forward strand.
TTTTTTGCATTGGCTTTAATATATTCTAAAGCAATCGTAGCAGATTCCTTCATTACAGTACCTAAATTTCCTGTAATACTCAATGAACCTTTTCCTTCAGAAATTAAAGATTCTATAAATAAAATATCACCACCTACACTTGTCCAGGCTAAACCTGTAACAACTCCGGCAACATCATTATTTTCATATTTATCACGCTCTAATCTTGGCACACCTAGAACAGTAACGATATCTTCATCTGTAACTTTTTTATTGTACTCCTCTTCCATCGCAACCGCTTTTGCCGCATTACGAATTACCTGAGCAATTTTAGTTTCTAAATTACGAACACCAGATTCACGTGTATAACCTTCTACGATTTTCTCCAATTGTTTTTTTCCAATGGTTAAATCTTTAGATGTTAATCCGTGCGCTTCTAATTGTTTTGGAAAAAGGTGTCGTTTCGCTATTTCTACTTTTTCTTCAATAGTATAACCTGACATTTTGATTACTTCCATTCTGTCACGCAAGGCAGGCTGAATTGCCGCCATATTATTTGACGTAGCGATAAACATTACTTTAGATAAATCATAACCCATTTCAAGGAAATTATCATAAAATGAACTGTTTTGCTCCGGATCTAAAACTTCTAATAAAGCTGAAGACGGATCACCGCTGTTTCCGCTTGATAATTTATCGATTTCATCTAAAATAAAAACAGGATTTGAAGTTCCGGCTTTCTTTAAACTTTGAATAATTCGACCTGGCATTGCACCAATATAAGTTTTTCTATGTCCGCGAATTTCTGCTTCATCACGCAAACCTCCTAAAGAAATACGCACATATTCACGTCCTAAAGCTTCGGCAACCGAACGACCAATAGATGTTTTTCCAACTCCCGGAGGTCCTGTCAAACAAATAATTGGCGATTTCATATCATTACGAAGTTTCAATACAGCCAAATGTTCAACCATTCTTTTCTTAACTTCTTCAAGTCCAAAATGATCTTTATCTAATATTTTCTGAGCATATTTTAAATCGAATTTATCTTTAGAATATTCGCCCCAAGGCAATTCTAAAAATAACTCCAAATAGTTACGCTGAATTCCAAAATCTGGTGATTGCGGATTCATTCTACGCATTTTAGATAATTCTTTTTCGAAATGTTTCTGCGTTTTTTCGTCCCATTTTTTGGTTTTCGCTTTCTGTCCCATTTCGTCCATTTCTTCTTCCTGCGAAACGCCACCCAATTCTTCCTGAATGGTTTTCATTTGCTGGTGCAAGAAATATTCACGTTGTTGCTGATCTAAATCAAAACGAACTTTTGACTGAATGTCATTCTTTAATTCTAATTTTTGAAGCTCGACATTCATATAACGCAATGTTTCCAAAGCGCGTTCTTTTAATCCATTTATCGATAATAAGTCTTGTTTTTCTTTTACCGACAGATTCATATTAGAAGAAACAAAATTGATTAAAAACGACTGGCTTTCAATGTTTTTAATCGCAAAAGTAGCTTCTGAAGGAATGTTTGGACTTTCTTTTATAATCTGAATAGCTAATTCTTTTACAGAATCTAAAATTGCAGTAAACTCGCTGTCATTTTCTTCAGGGCGCTTCTCTTCTACTTCTTTAATAGTTGCTGTAATATAAGGCTCTTCTGAAACTACTTCATCAATTTCAAAACGCTTCTTCCCTTGTAAAATAACCGTTACATTTCCGTCAGGCATTTTTAAAACACGAAGAATTCTGGCTACTGTACCAATTTTATGAATATCATCTTTAGACGGATCTTCGTCTTCTTCGTTAATTTGAGAAACTACACCAATAATTTTTCCGCCTGCATTGGCATCATTTATTAGTTTAATAGATTTATCCCGTCCGGCAGAAATTGGAATAACAACTCCCGGAAATAAAACAGTATTACGTAAAGGCAAAATAGGTAACGAAAGCGGAAGCTCTTCGTTATTCATTTCCTCTTCGTCTTCTGGAGTTAATAATGGAATTAATTCTGCTTCTGAATCAAATTCTTGAAGTGACAGATTGTCAATAGTAAGTATTTTATGATTTGACATAATAGTATATAAGTCGTTTTGTCATTAAAAGTTGAATCCAAGTTGTAAATTTAATCTCAAATACTCTCGTTTTTAATAAAACTATAATAAGTGATTCCTTTACAACATAGGCGGTAAAAATAGACAATCATTATGCCAAATGCAAAGAGTCAGTTTTGAAATTCAATTTTTAAGTGACAAATCTAATTATTTCAAAAAAAATAAAATTAATTTTATGAAAAGTGTAACATATTAAAAAAAGTAAAGTCCTTATAAAAAACTAGCAACCATTACTTGAGTATAACCAATCAAAATATCGAAGAATTAATCGCGCTTTGTAAAAACAACAATCAGAAGGCACAGTTTGAAATTTATAATCGTTACAGTAAGGCTATGTATAACGTGGCTTACAGGATTGTAAAAGACGAGCATTTTGCACAAGACGTCATGCAGGAAGGTTTCTTGAAAGCTTTTACAAAAATAAACGATTACAAGCAGGAAGTCGCTTTTGGAGCGTGGCTGAAAAAAATTGTCATCAATTATAGTATTGATTTTTACAAAAAGAATAATGCTTTTCAGATCGAAGATCTAAGCAAGACACTTTATAAAATCGAAGAAAATGACAGTTTTTTTTCTGAGAATATTGATTTGAATTCGCTTAAAGTAAAACAGGTTTTAGATACCATTGCAGGCCTAAAAGATAATTATCGAATGGTATTGACGCTCTTTTATATTGAAGGTTACGATCAGGAAGAGATATGCGAAATTTTGAATATTAGTTATGCCAATTGCCGAACAACATTGAGCAGAGCAAAAGAAAGTTTACGAAAAAAATTAGAGGACATATGAAATCGCCACTTAAAACAATTTTGTGGCAACAAAAACAAATTAACAAAAAGGCGATACCATATATCACCTCTAAAAAATAAAATTTGGATATATGAAAAAGGAAAATGACAATTTAGATGAATTATTTAACAAGTTTGAAAATCAATGGGACGTTCAGGAAATGAATTCTGATCATCAGGTAGATTTTTTAAATAAACTAAATAAAAAACAGTCAAAGAGAAATTACTGGTTTGTAACAGCTATTGCGGCTTCGATTGTTTTAATGTTAGGAATATCATTATTTTATAAAAATGAAAAACCAAAAGAATTCAAATTTGCCTCTAAAGAAACACAGCGCACAGATTCAATTTTTAGCATCTTAATCGATAATGAACTTGTAAAACTAAAAGAAAAAAGTTCGCCTGAAAACGAACAAATCATTAATGATGCATTGAAACAAATGAAAGTTTTTGATGCCGATTATCAAAAAATTATTAACGAATTACAAAAGAATGGCGAAAACAAACAAATCATTTATGCCATGATCAGCAATTTGCAAACCAGGATATCATTTTTGCAAACTGTTTTAAAAAGAATTGAAGAAAACGAAAATCTAAAAAACATCACAGATGAAAAAACATTATAAAATACTTATTCTACTCCTTTTGATTCCTTTTTTGGGATTTTCAAATGATGATACTTTTATTTCAAAACAAAAAAGCATTAAAAAAACCTATATCGTCAATTCGAATGCCGGAATTGATATTGATAATAAATATGGAAATATCTCAGTATCAACATGGGATGAAGATAAAATCGATTTTGATATTACCATAAAGGTTAACGGACCAAATGAAAACTGGGTAAATGAAAGGCTAAATAGTATTGATGTAGATATTACAGCATTAAAATCTATGATAACCGCCGTAACAAAACTTGGCAATTCTTCAATGAAAAGTAAAGGAAGCAACAATAGTTTTGAGATAAATTATGTGATAAAAATCCCGAAAAACGGAACCGTAAAATTGATAAATAAATACGGTAACATTAACATTGTTACTTTGGAAGGAGCTTCGGATATTACCTGTAAATATGGAAAAGTTACCGTTGGAAAATTAAATAATACAACTAATAGATTTCAAATCGAATATTGTCAAAATTCAACTATTGATTACATTAAAAACGGAACTGTTGAAGCTCGTTATTCAGTATTAAAAATAAATGATTCAGGTAATTTGAATCTTGACACTAACTATAGTGATTTAGTTGTTGCTGACGGACAAAATATTAAATATGACTGTAATTACGGAACCTTAAAATTTCAGAAAATAAGTTCTTTTTCAGGATCCGGAAATTATCTTACCATTTCTATCGCTGAAATTTCAAACAATATAAATTTAGACGCTACTTATAGCAAAATAAATATTTCGACTATAACAAGTAAAGCAAATAATGTAAATATTAATACTGATTATACTGATGTTTCTTTAGGATACGATACAAATTATGCTTTTGATTTTGACATTAATACTAAATATGGAAATATAAAAAACGATAATTCTTTAGAGGTTTCTGTTACTGAAAGCAAAAATTCAAGCAAAAAAATCAGTGGCTTTAATAAGAAAAAAGGACAAAATAAAGTATTAATTAATTCTAATTACGGAAACGTAACACTAATCAAAAAACAATAATTAAAAAAAAAGACCAATGAAAAAAATAATTCAATTAGCAGTTTATGGTGCATTTTTAATTGGCTTAACAGCTAATGCACAAGAAAAAATTAACGGAAACGGGAATGTTGTAACTGAAACAAGAACAACATCTGAATATGATGCCATTAAAATATCAGGTTTTTTTGATGTCGATTTAGTAGCTGGAAAAGAAGGGAAAATTACAATTAAAGGAGAACAAAATATTCTGTCTGCGATTATTGTTGAAGTTGAAGATAATGCTTTAAAAATTCAGGTAAAAAAAGGGATGAATTTACGTCCGAGCATAGGAAAAAAAGTAGAGATTACAGTTCCGTTTGAGAAAATATCTGAGCTTAGCCTTTCTGGTTCAGGCGACATTACAACTAAATCTCCAATTAAAAATGATAAATTCACCGCAAAATTATCAGGATCAGGTGATATCGATTTAGATGTTGCAACAAATTCTTTTGATTTCAGTTTGAGCGGCTCAGGAGATATTAAACTAAAAGGAAATTCAGACAGTATAGCCATTAAACTATCTGGTTCTGGCGATATTGAAGCTGCAAATTTGAAATCTAAAAATGCCAATATCACAGTTTCTGGTTCTGGAGATGTTAAAGTAAACTGCAACGAAAGTTTAACTGCCAGAGTTTCTGGTTCAGGAGATATTAAATATACAGGAAACCCAGAAAAACGTGATGTAAAAGTTTCTGGTTCAGGAAGCATTTCAAAAGTGTAATCACTAATGAAAAAGTCATCAATCAAATAAATCACTCAAAATAAATCTATTAAAGGCGCTTGATTAATTCACAGCGCCTTTTTTATGTACTCTTTTCAACAGAAAAATTGCTGTAACAAAGAAAATTCCTAAAATGGTAAAGGCAATACGCGGTCTTCCAGTTAATTGATCTATAATTCCGTAAAAACACATTCCTATTACAATTCCGATTTTTTCTGCAACATCATAAAAACTAAAAAATGATGCTGTATCTTCTGTTTCAGGCAATAATTTTGAATAAGTCGAACGTGACAAGGCTTGTATTCCTCCCATTACAAATCCTGCTACCGTCGCCATAACATAAAAATGAATTGGCATTGTAATAAAAAAAGCAAGTCCACAGGAAACAGCCCAGATACTATTTATTGCAATTAAAGTTGGAATATTACCAAATTTAGCTGAGGCTCTTGAGGTTAATATCGCTCCAACAACCGCTACTAATTGTATAATCAAAATACAAGTGATTAAACCAATTGTTCCTTCTTCTTTTGATGACCATTGAATTTCCTGAGCTCCAAAATAAGTTGCCACAAGCATAACCGTCTGAACTGCCATACTAGAAACAAAAAATCCACCTAAATATCTTCTTAAAGGAATATTCTCTTTTAATAAATTCCAAACTTTTTTTAATTCCTTGAAACCGTTAAATATTACATCATTACTTAATTTTTGACCATTTTCTTTACTCCCTTTTGGTAAATAGTGGTAAGTGTACTGGCTAAATAATATCCACCAAACACCAACCATTATAAAAGAATAACGCATCGCTTTCATTGCTGCTTCACCATCTGTTCCTGTGATTCCAAAAAGTTTTGGTTTCATGATCATGGCTAAGTTGATGATCAATAAAATTACACTTCCTATATATCCTAAAGAATATCCCTTTGCACTTATTTTATCTTGTTGTTCTTCAAATGCAATATCTGGCAGATAAGAATTATAAAAAACCAAACTTCCCCAATATCCAATCAATCCCAGAAAATAAAATGCTAGTCCGATATAAATGTTATCAAGATCGAACCAATATAATCCCATACAAGACAAAGCTCCCAAATAACAGAAAAATTTCATGAATGACTTTTTATTCCCCGCATAATCTGCAATTCCAGATAATAGCGGCGAAATAAAAGAAACTACCAAAAAAGCAAAAGCAGTTGTAAAACTAATTAAAGCAGAATTCTTTAAGTGCATCCCAAAAACATCAATATAATGATTGTCTTTTGAAAATAAAGCTTCATAAAAAATGGGAAAAACTGCAGAAGCAATAGTAAGTGTATAAACTGAATTTGCCCAATCATAAAATGCCCAGGCATTTAATAATTTCTTATCTCCTTTTTGTAGGTTTTTCATAGAAATGGTTTTGTTAATGCGCTACGAATTTATCTAATTTTTATGATAATCAAATAATTTTTTGTCTAATTCGTGTATTAATAAATTATGAACAATTTAAAATTTACGACAAAAAAAAAACCACTCTAAAAGAATGGCTTTTGAATATATTTTGAAAATTGAATTATCTTATTGTACCTACTTTAAGTGCAGTAGCTTTTGCTTCTGGAATTAATTTTTTCAGATTCGCAATTCTTGTTGCATCAGAAGGGTGTGTACTCATAAATTCCGGAGTTCCTGCTGCACCTGATTTAGCAGACATTCTGCTCCAGAAAGCAATAGCATCATCTGGATTGTAGCCCGCAATTGCCATTAATGTTAAACCAATTTTATCTGCTTCACTTTCATTGCTTCTGCTGAATGGAAGCATTACTCCTACTTCTGAGCCAACTCCGTAAGCTTGTGAAAATATTTGTCTTGTAGACTCAGACTTGTTACTTGTTGCTGCATCTAATGCTACACCTCCTATTTGCTGTAATTGTGCTGCAGACATTCTTTGTGCACCATGATTAGCCAATGCGTGAGAAACTTCATGTCCCATAACTGTTGCTAATCCTGCTTCATCTTGTGTTACAGGTAAAATTCCTGAATACACTACGATTTTTCCACCAGGCATACACCATGCATTTACTTCTTTATTATCCACAAGTTTATATTCCCAACGATAATCTTTTAAATATTGCGTTTGTCCTAAGTAAGTTAAATATTTTTCGGCAGCAGTCTTAATTCTTAGCCCCACTGTTTCAACTCTTTTGGCATCAGCAGTTCCTGTTATAACCTTATTTTCAGAGATAAATGCATTATATTGCTGAAAAGAAGTTGGAAATAATTCACTATTTGAAACAAAATTCAAATTTTGTTTTCCTGTAATTGGATTGGTTGCACAGCCAATTAAAACAGCTACACAAATCCCTAATATTAGATGTTTTTTCATGATTTTTGATATTTTACTACACAAAAATACAATTAATATTAACTTTTTATTTTATATAATTTTTTGCAAACATATCAGAATTTACTTATTCGCCACTAATATGAAGTTCATTAAACTCTTTATCAACGATTAAGAAATGATTTGAATCAAAAGAAACCTGATCAAATGCTACTTTTTCATTGTCAATTTCAATTTCAGTAACTTTAAAAGGTAAACCAATTAAGTTTATTTTGTATTTGCTGTATGGTGTATCATATTTTCCTTCTTTATGCAACTGGATAATCAATTCTTTTTCTTTTCCAATCGTTCTAAAAGATAAGTAGCTGTAACGCCCTTTTTTATAATCATAACCATCTTGTGCATCTTCATACACAAATGATTGTTCTTTTCCGATCTTGAAATATAAATCTAGTGTCAATTCATCAAATTCAATTTCGCCAACATATTGTTGAACCGGATATTTTGGAATAATAGCGCCTGCTTTTACAAAAACCGGAATTTCATCAAATTTAGTATCAATCCAAACTTCTCTTCCTCCTATTGCAAATTCATTTGTCCAGTAGTTATACCATTCTCCTCTTGGGATATACATGCGTCTACCTACAGCATTAGGTTCAAGAATTGGGCAAACTAATATTTGATTTCCAAAGATAAATTCATCATTACGATAATGTGTCTGTGTATCATCCTGATCATAATAAACCAATGGTTTTAACATCGGAACACCTTCTTCAATATATTGCCAGAACATAGTATATAAATAAGGTAACAATTGATAACGAAGACTGACAAACTTTCGGGTAATATTGATCACTTCTTCATCAAAAGCCCAAGGTTCCTGATTTCCATGATCTCCGGAAGAATGTGTTCTGCAAAATGGATGAAAAACACCTAGTTGAATCCAACGTGCATATAATTCGCCCGTTGGTTGTTCAGCAAAACCTCCAATATCAGAGCCAGTGAATCCCATTCCCGAAATACACATTCTCTGAACCTGAATATTAGCTATCCATAAATGTTCCCAAGTTGCAACGTTATCTCCGGTCCACGACGAAGTGTAACGTTGTGCGCCTGAATAAGCTGATCTTGTAATCACAAAAGGACGTTTAGGATATGCAAAGCGTTTTACGCCATGATAGGTTGCTCTTGCCATTTGTGTACCATAAATGTTATGCGCTTTTCTATGACTACAAGGATTTCCGTCATAAGAATGACGAACATCCATCGGAAAAGTTTTATTTGGAACCTCCATAACTGCTGGTTCGTTCATATCATTCCACACTCCTTTTACTCCGATATCTGAAACCAATTCTTTAAATAATCCTGCCCACCATTCTCTAACTACGGGATTTGTATAATCCGGAAAATTACATTCACCAGGCCAAACTTTCCCTTTCATATAAGGTCCATCTGCTCTTTTACAAAAATAATCTTTTTCTAAGCCTTCTTGGTATACCCAATAATCTTTATCAATTTTAATTCCCGGATCTATGATTACAACCGTTTTAAAACCATCTTCTGCTAATTCTGCCACCATTTTTTTTGGATCAGGAAAATATTCCTTATTCCAGGTAAAACATCGAAAACCTTCCATATAATCAATGTCGAGATAAATCGCGTCACATGGAATTTTAAGTTCTCTAAATTTCGAAGTGATTTCTTTTACTTTACTCTCAGGATAATAACTCCATTTACATTGATGATACCCTAAAACCCAAAGTGGTGGTAATTCAGGCTTGCCAGTTAAATCAGTATAAGTAGTAACAACATCCTGCATTTGAGGACCGTAAATGAAATAATAATTCATTTCACCACCTTCAGCCCAAAAACTGGCTACATTTCTTCTTTCCTGACAAAAGTCAAAAAAGGTTCTAAAAGTATTATCAAAGAAAATACCGTAAGATTGTTTGTTATGTAAACCAATATAAAATGGAACTACTTTATATAAAGGTTCCTGATCTTTTTGATATGCATATTGATCAGTGGCAAAATTTTCAAGTCTTTTGCCTTTTAGATTCATTTGTGTGGCTTTATCTCCAAGACCGTAAAAACATTCTCCATCTTTAGAAGATTTACTCATTTTTACGATATTTCCACCATATTCGTAGCTTTCTTCCCAATGAAAACCAAGTTCATCTTCAAGTATAAGAAGATCATTTAAATCGTAAATGGATAAACGAAGATCTGCTTTCTGAATTTTGCATTTTACTTTACTTGTTCTAATCTGGAAATAATTTCCTTCTTCGGTAAGTTCCAGAAAATTATAACCATGAAGTTGCGTTTTATCAATAGCATACGAAAAATCATTGCTAAAATATCCCTTTGTAGTAAAACGAAATCGGATTAAGCTGTCTCGAAGAATAGTGACTTTTAAGATTACTTTGTTATCTGTATTGAAAAAAATAGAATCACCCTCATGTTCATATGAAACTATTTTTGATGGATATAAATCGCCTTTATATTCTAATGATGTATTTGTAATCATATCGCTATTGAATTAATTAATCTAACATATCGCTATTTCAAACATACAAAAAAAGTATATAAACCCCTATGAATATGAGGTTTATTCACGAAAACGTTTTTTCTGTATGAGTAACAAATTACATCTCAAAAAATCAACAATTCGGTAATATTAGAATCAAAAAATGACAAAATGATATTCTAAAAATTAATACAGTAATTTTATCCAAAAGAATAAACAGTCACACTCAATGGAGGTAAAGTTAATTCTACAGAATAATCTCTGCCATCATAAGGTGATGATTCAATTTTTAGTGAACCAGAATTTTCAAGTCCGCTTCCTCCATATATAGTAGCATCGGTATTAAAAATTTCAATTAATTTACCTTTTTGTGAAATCCCAATTCTATAATTTTCACGAACAACCTGCGTGAAATTCCCAACTATCACTAAATTCTCTTTAGGATTATTTCCCTTTCGGATATAAGATAAAACAGCATTTTGATGATCCGAGTAATTGATCCATTCAAAACCTTCACCAGTAAATTGTTTTTCATATAATGCAGGTTGAGATTTGTAAAGCTGATTCAAATCGGTAATTATTTTTTTAATTCCGGAATGATAGTCATATTGAAGTAAATGCCAATCTAAACTTTTTTCAAAATTCCATTCATCACTTTGACCAAATTCAGAACCCATAAACAATAATTTTGTTCCTGGATGTGTGAACATATAACCATATAACAATCTTAAATTAGCAAATTTTTGCCATTCATCTCCCGGCATTTTATTAGCAATAGATTTTTTACCGTATACTACTTCATCATGCGAAAACGGAAGCATAAAATTTTCAGTAAAAGCGTACGTCATTGAAAAAGTCAAATCATTTTGATGGTATTTTCGATAAACCGTTTCTTTTTGAAAATATTTTAAAGTATCGTGCATCCACCCCATCATCCATTTCATTCCGAAACCTAAACCACCAGTAAAAGTTGGCCTTGAAACCATTGGAAAAGAAGTACTTTCTTCCGCAATAGTCTGTACTCCATCAAAATTAGCATAGATTACTTCATTGAATTCTTTAAGAAAACTTATGGTATCAAGATTTTCTCTTCCTCCATAAATATTCGGTTCCCAGCCGCCTTCTTCTCTTGAATAATCAAGATAAAGCATTGAAGCTACAGCATCAACCCGCAAGCTATCTGCATGATAATGTTGCAACCAAAAAACAGCATTGCTTATTAGAAAAGCACGAACTTCATTTCGTCCATAATTAAAAACCAAACTTTTCCAATCAGGATGATACCCTTTTCGTCGATCTGGATGCTCATATAAATGAGATCCATCAAAAAAGCCGAGGCCATGTGCATCATCCGGGAAATGTGATGGGACCCAATCTAAAATAACACCGATACCTGCCTGATGTAATTTATCAACCAGAACCATAAAATCTTGTGGTTTTCCAAAACGGGAAGTTGGTGCAAAATATCCTGTCAATTGATAACCCCATGAAGGATCATAAGGGTATTCCATAATCGGCATAAATTCAACATGAGTAAAACCGGTTTCTGTTACATAAGCAACTAAATCATCTGCCAGTTCCAAATAAGTTAAAAACCTGTTATGATCACCACGTTTCCAGGAACCTAAATGGACTTCATAAACAGAATGAGGTTTGTCTAATGCATTGTGATTTTGGCGGGATTGCATCCAATTTTCATCCTTCCATTTATAATCTAAATTCCATACAACAGAAGCGGTATGAGGCGGTTTTTCACAATATAGAGCAAAAGGGTCTGCTTTTTCAGTAACAATTCCATTAATATTGGATTGAATTTTATATTTATACAGTGCTCCTTTCGTAATTTCCGGAATAAAGCCTTCCCAAATTCCCGAAGAATCCCAACGAACCTGTAATTGATGTTCATTACCTGTCCAATAATTAAAATCACCCACAACAGAAACAGATTGTGCAGTTGGCGCCCAAACGGCAAAATAAACACCTTTTACTCCATCAACTTCAACTAAATGCGCTCCTAACTTTTCATATAATTTGAAGTGTTTCCCTGCTTTGAATAAGTCTATATCAAAATCAGTAAATAGAGAATGCGTGATTACTTTATTCATATTTGGTTTTTATGGCAAAAATTAATTTTTATGTTTTTTATTCAATTCTGAAATTATCAGAGAGAATCGCTCCTTTTTTAATAACGACGATACCATCTTTTATACTGTACAATTCGTTAGTAAAATTATCTAAATGCTTTCCACCGCTAATATGAACATTGTTCCCAATGCGCACATTTTTGTCTACCAAAGCATTTTGAATAAAACAGTTTTCTCCAATTCCAACATGAATTTTATTGATATTTGCTTCATGATTTAGTTCATCAAGATCCTGATAAAAATCATTCCCCATTACATAACAATTTTCAAGAACAGTACCTTCTCCAATTCTGGAACGAATACCAATTACAGATCTCTTTATTTCTTTGGCATTGATAATACATCCTTCTGAAATTAAAGACTGATTAATAATTGAATTTCTGAATTTTGATGGAGGAAGTAATCTTGGTCTGGTAAAAATTTTATTATCATTATCAAACAAATTAAACTCTGGAATATCGGCAGTTAAACCAATATTTGCTTCAAAGAAGGATTCAATATTTCCAATATCCGTCCAATATCCTTCATACTGATAACTCAAAATTTTATGTTTTCCTACAGCCTGTGGAATGATTTCTTTTCCAAAATCTTTCGTGTGCGGATCAGCCATTAAATCTTCCAATAATTGTCGGTTAAAAATATAAATACCCATTGAGGCTAAATATTTTTTTCCTTTCTCCTGCATTTGCTCACTTACATCAGATTCCCACTGAGGCAATAAAGAAGCATCTGGTTTCTCTATAAACGCTTCGATACAACTTTCATGATTTGTTTTCAGAATTCCGAATTCGGGTGCATCTTTAGCATTTACAGGTAAAGTAGCTATAGAAATTTCAGCGTCTGCCGCAATATGGGCTTCTAACATTTCGTTAAAATCCATTTGATACAATTGATCACCAGATAAAATTAAAGCATGATCAAATTCATGTTTAAGAAAATGGGACATACATTGACGAACAGCATCTGCGGTTCCCTGAAACCATGTTGGATTGTCCGGAGTTTGTTCTGCAGCTAAAATATCAACAAATGATTGACTGAAAATACTAAAATTGAAAGTGTTTTTGATATGTGCATTCAATGATGCAGAATTAAATTGTGTCAAAACGAATATTTTAAAAATATCAGAATTAATACAATTTGAAATAGGAATATCAACTAATCGGTATTTTCCACCAATTGGCACTGCTGGTTTAGATCTTGTTTCTGTTAATGGAAACAAACGTGATCCTTGTCCTCCTCCTAAAATAATAGCAACTACATTTTTCTTTTTAAATTTCATTTTTCTCAATTATTAGGTTGTATATCTCTATATATTCTTGACAAACTCTTTCCCAGGAATGATCAGCAGCCATTCCTTTTTCTACTATTTTATTGAAATTAGATTTATCAGCATATAATTTTATTGCTCTATTTATAGAATAACAAATATCACCTACTGAAGCCTGATCATGACAAATTCCATTTCCATTATCTCCAAAATCAATTACCGTATCACGTAATCCTCCGGTTCTTCTAACAATCGGTACCGTCCCATAACGCAAAGCATACATCTGGTTTAAACCGCAAGGTTCAACTCTTGAAGGCATCAGAATATAATCTGAACCTGCATATATTAAATGGGCTAATTCTTCATTATAACCTATAAAAACATTGTAATTCCCATTGTAATCCGTTCGTAATTGCACCAACTGCTCTTCAATAACTGGGTTTCCAGACCCAAGAATCAAAATATTAATATTTTCAAAATTTTCAGACAAAGCCAAAGCTGATGCCTGAGGTAATAAATCGCCACCTTTCTCATCAAACAAGCGTCCGATAAAACTAAATAAAGGTTTTGAAGGATCTAATTCAAACTGCTCGCACAATTTATCTTTGTTCTTTTGTTTTCCGTTTTCAAAAGTCTCGATTGAATAATTTTCGGTAATCATTTTATCTTTTAAAGGATCCCAAACTTCAAAATCAATACCGTTTAAAATACCTTTTGATTTACTTCTAACAGATTTAAACAAATCCTCTAAACCATTTGCTGCAATATTTATTTCATTCAAATAACTAGGAGAAACTGTTGTAACTGCATGTGCACATTTTATCCCCACAGCTAACGAATTAATAGAATGATTCCATTCTAAAAATCCAACATGAATCAAGTCGAATTCAGGCAAATAATGTAATTTGTCAAATCCAAACCATCCTTGGTATAAACCATTGTGAATCGTGATTACTGTTCTTACACTTCGTAAACTCTCATATTTATATCCATATTTCAACAAAAATGGAATTAATCCGGTATGATGATCGTGACAATTAATCACATTTGGAATACTTTGACGCGTTGTAATCCAATCTAAAGTTGCGATCTGAAAAGATAAAAAGCGTTCTATATCATCTTCATATCCGTACACATTTGGCCTGTCAAATAATTCTTTTATTTCTATCAAATAGAGTTCATAACCCAGTTTATCAGACGTTTCTTTTAGAACACTAAAAGGAAAATCAAAATTTCCTAGCGTAACATTTCCCCAGTGAACACATTCAAAATCATTTTCTTTTTTAAATTTTGTGTCATAACAAGGAACTACAACTCGAACCTGATGGCCAGCATTTGTCTGATATTTTGGTAATGCTCCAACAACATCGGCTAAACCACCTACTTTTGCCATTGGATAACATTCTGCACTGATATGAAATATTTCCATTTTAGAAATTTATAAACATCTATTTATTGTACTACATTTATGTTTCCTAAATTTAGGAAAAAATAAACAACATTTAGCCCTCATAAAAAATTTATTAATATGGCAAAAAAGGAAACTCATCCTACTAAATCATTAAAAATTCCGCAGTTTATAATTTTATCTGCTAAATTATGTGCTTTTATATCTACTAAATTGGCTACAACCTATGCTGCAAAACTATTTACAACACCAATAAAACATAAAGTTCCCAAACGAGAGCTTGAGATGGATTTAAAAAGTACCAAAAAGACAATCAATATTCCTGCTATTAACAAAAATATAATCACGTATGAATATGGAACAAGTGATAATAAAATCTTGTTAGTTCATGGTTGGTCTGGCAGAGGTACACAATTATTCAAGATCGCTGATGCATTACTAAAAATGGGATATTCTACCATTAGTTTTGATGCACCGGCGCACGGAAAGTCCCAAGGAAGTACAACTATAATGTCTGAATTTATTCATTCTATATTGGAAATTGAAAAACAATTTGGTCCTTTTGAAATTGCAATTGGCCATTCTTTAGGAGGAATGTCAGTCTTAAATGCTATTAAAGATGGACTAAAAGTAAATAAAGCAATTATAATTGGAAGTGGCGATATTGTTCAGGATATCCTGGATGAATTTACTTCAAAATTAGGTTTAAAACCAGAAATGAGCACAAAACTGCTTGATCATTTTGAACATAAATACGAGGTTAAAATGGATGATTTTTCAGCTTATAAAGCAGCTCAAAAAGTAAAGCTTCCAGTATTAGTAATACATGATAATGATGATCCGGAAGTTCCTGTAAAAGCGGGAATTCACATTCATAAAAATTTAGAAAACGGATTATTATTTTTAACTGATGGTTTAGGTCATAGAAAAATTCTGGGAAATCAAAATGTCATAAATAAAATTATTAGTTTCATTAAAAGTAGCTAATTTTGTGATAGTTATACGCTTTTTATTTAAATCTAAAGAAATATAAAAATGAATTTATTTGGAGAAACATCAGATTGGGAAGCGAAATTACAACCCATTTTGGCGAAGTATAAAGGAAAGAAACATCCTCTTGAATATCAAAACACATATCAATTGATGGTAATGGTGATTTTATCTGCACAAGATTCAGATGCAAATATTAATAAAATTTCTCCTTCTTTATTTGAAAAATTTCCCACACTAAAAAGTTTATCTCAGACAGATTCTGAAACTTTAATACCTTATATCAGCAAAGTTCGAAATTATCCCACAAAAGCCCAATGGATTTTAGAAATTGCGAAAACCCTTAAAGAAGATAAAAATATCCCTTTAAATATGAAGGAATTAACGAGTCTAAAAGGAATTGGTAGAAAATCTGCTAATGTTATTTTAAGAGAAATTAATCAACCAGCAGAAGGTATTATAGCTGATCTTCATGTTATTAGAGTAGCTCCAAGGATTGGAATCATAAAAGAAAGTAAGGATGGAAATAAAGTCGAAAAAGATCTTATGCAAGCACTTCCAAAATCAATTTGGTCCGAAATTGGAATGGCGATTTCTTTTTTAGGAAGAGAAACCTGCAGGCCAAAACCAAAATGCGAAGAATGTTTATTGGCAGATATTTGCCTTTATTATGCAACTTACGTCGCGTAAAAAGATTATTTCCTTCTAGTGTCAATCAAATAGATAATTTTCCAGGAATCTTTTTCCTTAAATAAAGTGAAAGTATTGACACCGGAATGACTTAATTTATTATTTAAATAAAATTCATAAGGCGCCCAAACATGCGCCATTGCTCCATCAATTTGAATAGCATAACTCAAAATTTTCTCTTGAAATTTCATGCTTGATGGAATTGAAGCAATCGATTTGTAAAATTCTTTTGCACTTTCATCAGATAATTTATTACCCTTAGAAACACTTTCACTTATCGACTGAAGAATGACATTGTCAGCACAAACCGACTTTATTTTTGTCGTATCCTTTTGATGAAATCCTTCAAAAAAGTATTCTATGGTTTTCTGAACTTCTTGTTTCTGTGCATTAGAACATAGTCCGAACAACAGAAAAAACAATACAATTATACTCCTCATAATCAATCCTTTTAAATTAAAAAATTTAGACACCAAATTGATTTAAGTGATGCTCTAAATGTTTTGAAAACATATTATTCCACTCCACTGCGCTTAATTTTCCAAAAGAAAGAGATTCTTTTCCTTCAAAATAACTTTCACCCAATTCATGCGTTTTATTAAGATAAGCAATTAATCTATTCCTTTCGATGTCAAAATTTCGTTCATCTTTAATAATAAATTGAGGCGCGGTATGATTATTTTTAGAATAAGGTCTTTCGCTTACTACTGAGTTCATTACTAATAATCTTAAAATCATCTTTACGAAAGCATTCGGTTTAGGATGAATATCTTCGTAAGCCATTTCATAAGCAACATTACAGTGAGCCAGCATTTGTGCAACTTTCATTTTACCCCAAAGCGCCCCTGACTCCGGTGTTAGCTGATTAATTCTGTTTACAAATTCATTACAATCCTCTGTACGAAAAATATTTTTCATTTTTTGTATTATTGAAATTTTGAGCAATAGTATTTAGACAAATATATAAAATTTAAGATAAAATGTCCTAGAGAAGCTATTTCACATAGACGATCTGTGCGTTTCCTGTTGGGCCGGAGTGCCCGTTACATTTTTTGCGATTGGAATTTGGTTTGGGTAAGAAGCTCAAGATATCATAAAAGGATATCGCTGCGATCCCTAACGCAGTTTCAGGTAAACAAGAAGTTTCACATTGAAAAGAAATCCCAATTTTAAAACACAAACGGGTTTAAAACAAAAAACCCTATCC
>NZ_JBXARK010000005.1:0-29398 GCF_058808175.1 Flavobacterium sp. GW821-FHT11G01
AGGGTTCCTGCAGCAGAGGTTGATAAGGTTGATGTGCCGTCACAGTTGTTTGTAACACTTACAGTCGGTGCCGATGGGGCCGTTTTAGGCGCAGCGGTTCCGGATCCAGAAGTACTTGTACAACCGTTTACGCTCTGGGTAACGGTATAAGCTCCCGGTGTTGAAACCGTAATGGATGAAGTTGTTTCTCCCGTGCTCCACAACAGGGTTCCTGCAGCAGAGGTTGATAAGGTTGATGTGCCGTCACAGTTGTTTGTAACACTTACAGTCGGTGCTGAAGGTATGGTATTTACAGTTATTGTAGTAGGCGCTGAAGATGCACTTAAACAACCAGAAGCGTTTGTTACCTGAACACTATAGTTTCCTGAATTTGAAACTGTAATGGATTGAGTTGTTGCTCCATTCGACCATAAATATCCTATTGCGCTGGTTGAAGTTAAAACTACATTTCCACCTGTACAGAATGTTGTTGAACCTCCAGCAGAAATACTTGGTGTCGCAGGTGTAGGATTTACTGTCACTGCAACCAGGGTTCTTCCGCTCTCACAATTATTAAGTGTCTGACTTACATAATAGTTTCCTGATGATAAAGTTTCGTTTCCGTTAAAAAGCGTTCCGCCTGAACTTGCATTATACCATTTTTTAGTTGCACCTGAAATTAAAGTAACCGCCAGATCATTAATTGTTTTATTATCAATCGCACAAAATGTCTGAGCTGAAGATGTTGGAGCTGCTGTATTGTTTACCGTAACCGTTACAGCTGTTCTTTCACTTTCGCAACTATTTAAAATTTGGCTAACATAATAAGTTCCTGAAGATAATATCTCGGTTCCAGCATATGCTGTTCCCCCTGCACTGGCATTATACCACTTTTTAGTTGCTCCTGAGATTAAAGTAACCGCCAGATTATTAACTGTTTTATTATCAATCGCACAAAATGTCTGAGCTGAAGATGTTGGCGCAGAAGTGGTATTTACTGTTACTGCAACTGCAGTTCTTGTACTCTCGCCGCAAGCATTTGATTGGCTTACATAATAAGTTCCAGTTGCCAATAATTCAGTTCCGGTATATGCTGTACCGCCTGTTCCGTTATTATACCATTTTTTAGTAGAACCTGCATTTAATGTAACTGCTAAGTCATTAACTGTTTTGGCATCATTGATGCAAAATGTCTGAGATGAAGCAGTTGGTGCTCCAGGCACATTATTTATGGTAACCGCTACTGAAGTTCTTGCACTCTCTCCACAACTATTTACAGTTTGGCTCACATAATAAGTTGTGTTGGTTAAGGCTTGATTGCTTGGAAGAGCTGTACCTCCTGAAGAATTAGCATACCATTTTATGGTTGATCCTGACGGAGATAAATCACTTACTTTTTTATTATCAGCAGCACAAAATGCTTGAGCTGAAGCTGTTGGTGCTGATGATGTACTATTTATAGTTACTACTATTGGAGTTCTCCCACTTTCACAATTATTTGCTGCTGTCTGACTTGCATAATAATTATAGTTTCCAGCTGTAGTTGGTAAATTTTGATTGGTCGAAAGAGCCGTACCTCCAGTATTTGCACTATACCACTTTATACTACTTCCAATAGCCACTAAATCACCAACTTTTTTATTCTCAGAAGAACAAAATGTCTGATTAGAAGCGGTTGGTGTTGCCGGAGCAAAGGTTACCGTTATTGATGCAGAACTATTGCTTGCGCAACCTGAACTGTTTACAATTTTAAGAGAATAAGTACCTTCACTATTAATTGTAATAGTTCTGGTAGTTTGCCCTGTTGACCATAAATAGCTATTACCATTATAAAAAGCTGAATTTTCAGTCGCTCTTAAATTTATACCTCCCGCACTTGTACATGTTGCTGACGTCCCTGCACTAATATAAATTGTTGGTGTATTAGGTTGTGCATTAACTGTTACCACAACTGGTTTAATAAACTCGCATCCATCAGCTGAAAGTGCTTTTATATAATACGTTCCTGCACCTGCAGTAGTTGGTGTCGCGTAAGATGCGGTTGCTGCCGCATTTGTCCAATATGAAAGAGTCAAATTTGTAGTGCTTCCTGCTGTAACAGCCGAAGCTGTTAAATCAACCGTAGAAGGTGAACAAACTGCAGCAGGATTTGTAACAACAAGATTTGAAGACTTTGGATTTACCGCTGCACTAGCCGAATTATTTGCCGTATTTATATCTATCGAAGCTGGCAATGACGCCGTATTTGTATAATTTCCAGATGATTTTACAGTTGCAGTAATTTTTAATGTTACTGATGTTTGAGCATCTACATCACCAATACTCCAAGTTCCTGCTGAAGAATCATAAATACCAATTGATGGTGTTGAGCTTACATACGTATATCCGGAAGGGAGTAAATCATTTACTGAAACTCCAGATACATTATTACCTCCTAAGTTGCTGACCTTAACAGTAAATTCTACGTTAGATCCTATACAAGGCGAAGCATTATCAACTGTTTTTGTAATTCCAAGATCTGTACATAAAGTAACACTAACTGGTTTTGATTGAGTTTGAGCTCCACACGCCAAAGTTGATGATACCGAATAATTACCTGTTTTAGTTGCTGTATAAGTTGAAGAATTTGCTCCACTAATAGCTGTTCCATTAAAATACCATTGATATGGAGCAAAATTTGCAGGAGTTGTAAGTTCTGCTGTATTGTTAGTACATCCTCCGCCAGAAATATACGTTAAAGTTGGATCTTCTGGTTGAGCAGCAAAATTCGAGAAAAATCCTGCCATTGAAAATCCTCCTCCTTGCTGTACAATTGATACCGTCATTTTAGTATCACTTGAAATAGAAAGAACATTTGGACTTCCTATTTGAGTATCTTCAAAATTTATTAAATACCAGCCTGTTGTTCCTAATTGATGACGAGCTGCAATACCACTCACCGTTTCAATATTTGTCCCATTAACCATTACCGCATCAGTAGCGCTTCTTAAAAGAATATATCCGAAGTAAGGCAATGTTCCAGTACCATAATTTCTAAATTTTGCAGTTTCTATAAAATTAGATCCTCCACATTCAGACACTGGAGCAATTGTAGATATATCAACTTCACAAGACTGCGCTGTTCCTGAATATACCACAATTTTTTTATCTGCAGAAACTCGTGATGCAGAAAAAGGTGTCGCTAAAATACCATTATTAAAAGTATGAAAACTTCCTGCAGTTGCTAATAGTACATTTGCTGTTCCTGTCAAAGCACCGGTGGTTGAATAAGTATTTATTACTAAATTGGTATTATCTTTTGTTGCAACTACTGTGGTTTTCTCTGCAGTATCATTTCCCTTTCCTCTTTCAATAAAATACTCAGTACCTAAAACTGATTCTGGAGGAATTTGATTATAAGCACTATCACCACAGCCATCAGGCGTATCAATCGCTGCAGATGTATTCATTACAGCGAGACTCGAAGACTCTACTAAAGTTCCAATTGCCGCCTTAAACAAATAACTTTGACCGGCATTTAAAGTAGTCCTAACTGCATTATTTATTTTTATTGTAGTATTATCAACTGTAGCCATGATACTGTAAATCGGGCTTTGCTCACCAAATCCACCAAAATTCCCTAAAGAGCCATCTCTGTAATAACCTACTCTAAATCGTACGCCAAGGCCAGCATCACCAAAACTTGTCAATGCGGCATTTCCCTTAAGATAGGCATCATTATTTTCTCCTGAATTATCATCAGAGGCAACATTTCGCATGTTTACAGACGTAGGTCCAGTACTTGTAACAATCAATCCCGCCCCACTAAGTACCGTGTTTAATGCATACATAGGGAGATCTCTTGCTAAGAGTGTAAATCTGTAAATTGCTGGAGTTCCTTTTACCGCTGTTAAAGTTGTCTCTACAACACCATTACTTTTTGCTAGCGTAATAGTAACTGGTGTTACTGAATTTGTTGCAATAACAATTTCATTTGATTTGCTAAAATACTGCCATGGTGCCGGTGCTATATAATGTTTCGTATAGAACTGAGCCGAAGCATTGTAAGTTCCCAGAAATAAAAATGCAATAAGAAAGTTTAGCCTAAAAAAATTAGACCAATTAAAAGTAAAGTTACGCATACGCAAGCGGGATTTGAGGAATACAAATATTATAAGCTAGAAAATCAGACTTGGTTTTCAGCATATTGGACAGATACGAAAAAATGTAGGGATTGGATTTTAAATAAAAAAGAAAATCTTTTTTCAGATTTTCATTAAAATTAAAATACGTTTGAACCTTAACAGGTTCAAGACATAAAAATTGTCTCATAGGTTATTAGGTAGTTTTTGGTGTCGCGAAAGTATATAAACACCTAATAACTAGCTACATTAGTCGATAAACTACCTATAAAAACGTTGAATAACACTTTTATTCGACTAAATTTAACTTTAAGAGTCAACAAAATTAATCATTTAACAATAAAACAGATGAATTTTCTTAAATTATTACCAATAACTCATAATTTACAAAGATTTAAAAGAAAAACATCAAAATATCTTACAAAATAAACAATGTAAAATTGTATCGAAGTTTTTAACATTTGTTTGCTTTTTTTATTCTTCGAATCACATTGATTTTACTTTTTACAAATCTATTTTACAATATAATATTTTACTTTAAGCCATTTTTATCAAGGAAGAAAAATGTTGTATTTCTTAACTTATTCTATTGTTAGATATATTTCAAAAAAAAACAAAAATTACTGATTATCAATAATTTAAAGTAAAAACTAATACTATTACAAATCAATAAATTTTTACAGAAAATTTGAAATCATATTTTATTTATAGAAAATTGAGACAAATATTGTGGGCATTTCTATAAGAGAAGCTTTATAATAAATTTATTGCTAATAATAACTTGAAAATTAAATTTAAAATACAATATGAAACAAATCATGATCTAATGTGTCATTGGTCGATAATTATTATCGACAAACTGCTTCAAGTGTATTTTATTTCTTACAGTTAGAAAAAAGCACACGTATCAAACTAAAATAGAGGTTCTTACAAAAAATGTATCTTGTTTTTAGAGAAATTTTAAAAATAAAATAAGGCAATAATTAGTTCAAATTTTAAACTATATCCTTACTATTTATTCTAAAAAGGTAATATTTCTTTTCAGGCCATCAAACTTTGTGCGTTTGATTGGAGAATTTTTAAAGACTTTTTTAAAAGTTTCTTCCGTTATTTCAATCCAATCTTTTTTTGAAAAAGAAAGTAATTCGGGATTAGGATTAAATAATGGTTCTGAATGTGGCTTTGAAAAACGATTCCATGGACAAACATCCTGACAAGTATCGCAACCAAACATCCATTCATCAAATTTTCCTTTCATTTCGTAAGGAATATTCTCTTTTAGTTCAATTGTATAATAGGAAATACATTTGCTTCCATCTACAACATAGGGAGAGACTATTGCCTCAGTTGGACAAGCATCAATACAAGCAGTACAGGAGCCGCAGTGATCAGTAGTGGCATGATCATATTCTAAATCTAAATCAAGAATAAGTTCTGCAATAAAATAAAATGAGCCTACTTTTTGAGTTAGCAGATTACTGTTTTTACCAATCCATCCTAATCCACTTTTCGCAGCCCAAGCTTTATCTAAAACCGGTGCAGAATCAACAAAAGCACGACCTGAAACATCACCTATATTTTCCTGAATTGAATGTAGAAACTCTTTTAATTTCTCTTTTATGACAAAATGATAATCCTGACCATAGGCATATTTAGAAATTTTGAAACTTTCATTATTTTGAGTTTCTGAAGGATAGTAGTTTAATAAAAGTGAAACGACACTTTTGGCATCATCAACCAATAATGTAGGATCTAATCTCTTATCAAAATGGTTTTCCATATAAGTCATTTGGCCATTTTGATTATTTTTTAGCCATTTTTCAAGTCTGGGCGCTTCTAGCTCAAGAAATCCAGCTTTGGATATACCACAAGAAAGAAAACCAAGTCGTTTCGCTTCAGATTTTATAAATTTTGAATATGTTTCTTTAGAATTAATTATCATCTTTTTGAGAATAAAACTTCAACTCCCACAGGTTTCAATGTTATTAAAGGATTGAGTTTAATATCCAAATTAACAGATTTAATTGTATATTTTTTTACAACATGAGAAATGGTCAAACACATCTCATAAATAGCAAATCCAGCTCCAATACACATCCTCGGTCCCGCTCCAAAAGGATAAAAATACTGCATTGACTGTTTCTTCTGTTCTCCCAAAAATCTTTCAGGTATAAATTCATTTGGATTTTCCCAATATTTAGGATTTCTATGCAATTCATAAAAAGAAACTCCAATTAAAGTTCCTTTTTTTAAATTGTATGAGCCAATAGTATCATCTTCGACGTTTTGTCTGTCAGTAATCCATGCTGGAGGATACAAACGCATAGCTTCATTTAAAACTGCATTTGTATAAGTCATTCTTTGCAGTTGCTCAACTACATTTTCAGTTTGTGATTCAATTTCAATAATCTCATCAAAAACCTTCTGTTGTATTTCCGGGTTTCTACCTAAGAGATAAATCGTAAAAGTTAATGCATTTGCAGTTGTCTCATGGCCGGCAATAAAAAGAACTTTAATTTCATCTATTAATTGCTTCACAGACATTCCTTCACCTGTATCTTCATAACGTGTTTCTAAAAGCATATTAAGCAAATCGTTGATTTCTTCCTTTGAAGAAATTCTATCTTCAATAATTTCCCTAATAATAGAATTATTCTCTCCCGCTAATTCAAGATGTTTTTTCACTTGTCCACTAACAGAGAACCACCATGCTTTATGAGGAAGTCTTATTTCTTTAATTAAAAAATTCTGAACTTCTTCTATAATAACTTTTATACGATTTAACTTTTCTTCAGAAATAGAAAGTTCAAATAAAGATTTTGCGACAACATTAAAAGCTAACTGACTCATTACTGGAAAAAGATCAATTGCTTTGTCTTCTACTAAAACATCTAATTCTGAAATTATTGTCTGATCCATATTTTCAACCAACTGATTCATCTTTTGCTTATGAAATGCAGGCTGAATAAGTCTTCTTTGCTTCAACCAAAAATCACCATCAACAGTTAAAAGACCTTTTCCTAAATACTTAGAAAGATAAACAGACTGGAACTTCGATTTATGATAATTTTTCTGGTTTTTTTGTAAAATATGTTGGACAATTTCATTATCTCTGGACAAAATCAAATGCTTTGACACCCCTATTTTAAGAGAAAAAGAATCTCCAAATTTATCAAAGTACTTTTTATGAAAAGGAATCGGATTTCTACGCACTCCCTCTGCATCCAAAAAGAATCTAAAAATGGAAAGTTTGTTCGGATAATTATATTTTTTATTTTCAGACATGGAAAAAATATTAAAATAATCCGCCCTGAATATTGGTATTTATTTTTCCTAAATGTTTATAAGCTTTATCTGTAACTTCACGTCCACGAGGAGTACGCATAATAAATCCTTCCTGAATTAAAAAAGGTTCATACACTTCCTCAATCGTTTCACTACTCTCAGAAACTGCTGTAGCCAATGTTGAAAGTCCAACAGGGCCACCCTTAAATTTGTTTATAATGGTTAGCAGAATCTTATTATCCATCTCATCAAGTCCATGTGCGTCAACATGAAGAGCATTCAACGCATACTTCGCTATCTCAATATCAATAGTACCATTCCCTTTAATTTGGGCAAAATCTCTAACCCTACGCAATAAAGCATTTGCAATACGTGGCGTACCACGACTTCTTCCAGCAATCTCAATTGCAGCTTCAAGATCAATTGGCATTTTTAATATTGATGAACTTCTTTCAACAATTGTTGTCAAAAGTTCCGTAGTATAATATTGTAAGCGAGATGAAATTCCAAAACGAGCACGCATAGGAGCCGTTAACAAACCAGAACGCGTAGTAGCACCAATTAAGGTAAAAGGATTCAAATTAATTTGAACAGTTCTGGCATTTGGTCCAGACTCGATCATGATATCAATTTTGAAATCTTCCATTGCCGAATATAGATATTCTTCCACGATCGGACTTAGACGATGAATTTCGTCAATGAACAAAACATCTCTTTCATCAAGATTTGTAAGCAATCCAGCCAAATCACCAGGTTTGTCTAAAACTGGCCCGGAAGTAATTTTAATACCAACTTCAAGTTCATTTGCCAGAATATTAGCCAAAGTGGTCTTTCCTAAACCAGGAGGGCCATGAAAAAGTGTATGATCAAGCGCTTCACCACGTTGATTGGCTGCTGCAACAAAGACTTTTAAATTTTCTAAAACTTGGTCTTGTCCGGCAAAATCATCAAATGACAGCGGACGTAATCTCTTTTCAAGATCTAACTCTTCTGGGTTGTATCCTTTTGTGGTAGGATCTAGGTTTTCATTCATTTTACAAAGATATGCAAAGAAATCAGTTTGTAAAATACATAAATTCTAAATAAAAAATTCTAATTACAATTACTGAAGAATATCAGATTTATAAATATAAAAAATTATCATTGCTTCCTTTTTTATCAAAGCAAAAAAAAAGACTGTCATTTAAGACAGTCTTTTTAAATATTTTTAGTGGTGTAAAACTTCTTCACCTTCTTTCATCGGTACATTTTGAGGAACAAAATCTACATCATGATTTGGGTTACTATAGTCATACGGCCAACGATATACATGAGGAATTTCACCTGGCCAGTTACCGTGAATATGTTCTACTGGAGTTGTCCACTCTAATGTTGTAGATTTCCATGGATTTTGAACAGCTTTCTTACCGTAGAAAATACTACTAAAGAAATTGTATAAAAATACTAATTGAAACGCACCACCTACAAGAGCAAATGTTGTAATTAAAACATTCACATTTTGCAAATCATCAAATAATGGAAAGTTTGTATTTGTATAATAACGTCTTGGTAAACCAGCTAGTCCAATAAAGTGCATTGGGAAGAATACCCCATAAGCACAAACTGCCGTTACCCAAAAGTGAATATAGCCTAAATTTTTATTCAACATTCTTCCATACATTTTAGGGAACCAGTGGTAGATACCAGCAAACATTCCGTAAAGTGCAGAGATACCCATTACTAAGTGAAAGTGAGCAATTACAAAATAAGTATCGTGAACATTAATATCTAAAGTACTATCTCCTAAAATAATTCCAGTTAAACCTCCAGTGATGAAAGTAGAAACCATTCCAATTGAAAATAACATTGCAGGGTTAAATTGTAAGTTACCTTTCCATAAAGTTGTAATCCAGTTAAACGCTTTTACCGCAGATGGAATTGCAATCAATAAAGTTGTAAAAGTAAATACTGATCCTAAGAAAGGATTCATCCCAGAGATAAACATATGGTGCCCCCATACAATAGTTGACAAAAATGCAATTGCAAGAACTGACATAATCATCGCTCTATATCCGAAGATTGGTTTACGAGAGTTCGTAGCCATAATTTCAGAAACAAGACCCATTGCTGGTAAGATTACAATATAAACCTCAGGGTGCCCTAAGAACCAGAATAAGTGTTCAAACAATACTGGAGAACCACCTTGGTAGTGTAAAACCTCTCCTGCAATATAGATATCAGATAAGAAGAATGAAGTACCAAAACTTCTATCAAAAATCAATAATAACGCAGCTGATAATAATACTGGAAACGAAATAACACCAATTATAGCCGTTACAAAAAATGTCCAGATTGTAAGTGGAAGTCTTGTCATAGACATTCCTTTAGTTCTTAAGTTAATTACAGTAACGATGTAATTTAAAGATCCCATTAAAGAAGATGCAATAAAGATAGCCATTGAAACTAACCATAAGGTCATACCTGTTCCAGATCCTGGAATTGCCTGTGGCAATGCACTTAATGGTGGATAAATTGTCCATCCTGCAGAAGCTGGTCCAGCCTCAACAAATAATGAACTTAACATTATTACAGCAGATAAGAAAAACAACCAGTATGAAATCATATTCATAAATCCAGAAGCCATATCTCGAGCACCAATTTGAAGCGGAATAAGTAAATTACTAAAGGTACCACTTAAACCCGCAGTCAGTACAAAGAATACCATTATGGTACCGTGAATTGTAACTAAAGCTAAATAAATATCATTTGCCATTACACCATCAGGTGCAAATTTATCCCCTAATAAAACATTAAATATTTTGAAAGACTCTTCTGGCCATGCTAATTGCATTCTGAAAAGCAAAGACATTGCAATACCAATTATACCCATAATAATACCGGTAATTAAATATTGCTTAGCAATCATTTTGTGATCAATACTAAAGATATATTTAGTAATGAACGTGTCTTTATGATGATGTTCGTGCTCGTGATCGTGTCCGTGATCGTGACCGTGCGCTTCTGCTGACATATATGTGTACTTTAAATTTTCTTAATAAATATTATCTCATAGCAACTTTAGCTACAACCGCTTTTACAGTATCAATAACTGCTTTAACAGTATCTTTAGCAGTACTATCTGTAGTAGGCTCAACTCCTTCAGCTGGTTTTTCAGCAGCTGCTGCCGCTTTAATATCCTGAGCTAAACTTGTTTTTTCACTTAACCATTTTTTATAATCTTCCGGAGTATCAACAACCACCTTCATTTGCATGTTATAGTGAGAAGCTCCACAAATTTTATTACATAATAATAAATAATCAAATGTATAAGGATCTAAAGCTGTACCACCTTTAGCAACTAACTCAGCGCTTTTTTCAGCTCTTAGTTTGTTGATATTTGCCACTTTTTCAACCATAAATGGTAACTCTCTGTATTCAGAAGTTGTGTAAGTTGGAATAAAAGCAAATTCAGTAACCATTCCAGGAACACAGTTCATCTGGGCTCTAAAGTGAGGCATATAAGCTGAGTGTAATACGTCTTGAGAACGCATTTTGAAATGTATTTTTTTGCCTTTAGGGATATGTAATTCTGAAACAACAATATCATCCTGAGAATTAGGGTCAGACATATCAACACCTAAAGTATTCACACCTTCGATTAAACGAACATTAGCTTTTCCTAAAACATTATCCTGTCCTGCATATCTGGCAGTCCATTTAAATTGTTGAGCATATAACTCAATTTCAATTACATCTTCATCTTTGTCAACAAACATAATGTTGTTCCATGCATACAATCCGTAAAGAATTAAACAAGCTAAAACTACAGATGGAATAATACTCCAAATTGCCTCTAATTTATTGCTATCAGCAAAGAATAATGCTTTCTTATCTTTATTTCCTCTATTTTTAAAAGAAAACCAGTATAATAAACCTTGGGTAATAAATTGAACTACAAAAATTAAAACCCAAGTAATATCCATTAAATTATCTACTAAAAGTCCATGCTCAGAGGCAGGAGTATGAAGTGCTAAACCACCCCATTTCAGTAAACCGTAAATCGTGAAGATATAAATGAAAGCTAAAAAGCCAAACATAATATATCCCTGAATATTATTATCATTATCTGATGCAACCTGAGAATCGTCCGAAGATGATCCTACTTGAGTAAGATCAAATATCTTGGTCAATTGCCATAATGCAACTGCTAATAAAACTAAAACTATAATTACCAACAAACTTGTCATCTGTTTACTTCTTTAAATATTAATAATGAAAATGTTTACTTTCTTCGATGAAAGGATTTCTTTTTGCTAACAGAGGCGCTTTCGTTAATGCAGTAAATACAACAAAAATAAATAAACCTAAGAAGAAAAGAATAGACGCAATTTCAGGAACTCCAATAAACCATCTATCTCCAACTGTACCAGGCATAATCATATTAAAGAAATCAACATAATGACCCAATAAAATAACTGTACCTGCCATTACAATAACCCAGCTAAGACGCTTAAAGTCAGTATTGATTAATATTAATAATGGAAACACAAAGTTCATAACTACAGCACCAAAGAATGGTAAATTGTATAGTTGAATTCTTGTTACGAAATAAGTAACCTCTTCCGGAATGTTAGCATACCAGATCAACATGAATTGAGAGAACCATAAATAAGTCCAGAAAACACTAATACCAAACATAAATTTAGCTAAGTCGTGAATGTGGCTTGTATTTACATATTCTAAATATCCTTTAGATTTTAAATATATTGTAACTAATGCAATAGCAGTAATACCGCTTACAAAGAAAGAAGCAAAAACATACCATCCAAATAAAGTACTGAACCAATGTGGATCAAATGACATAATCCAATCCCAAGACATAATAGACTCAGATACGATAAAGAATACTAAGAATCCAGCAGATAACTTAAAGTTCTTTTTGTAGTTTAAATCATCATTAGCTTCGTCCTGAGCTAAACAATTTTTTCTTGAGTAGTGGCGATATAAGTTCCATCCTAATAAAAATATTCCTGCTCTAACAATCCAGAAAGGAAAGTTTAAATAACCAGCTTTACCAGCTATGATCGCATCATAATTAGGACTCTTAGGATCCGTAACACCCTCACCTAGCCATACAAAAATGTGATTAAAATGCAATCCACATAAAACTAAAATGATAAAGAAAATTACAGAAGCTACAGGTAAGTAAGCTGTAATTCCTTGCATAACTCTAAACAATACCGGAGACCAACCAGCCTGAGCAACTTGTTGAATAGCATAGAATGCTAAAACTCCCATAGAAAGCAATAAAAAGAAAATACAGGCTACATATAAAGCAGACCAAGGTTTATTTTGTAATTGATGTAAAACGTGTTCTGCATGTGCTTTAGGATCATGCTCATGAGAAGCTTCTGAATGTTTATCCGCTTTTACTTCATGTGCAACTTTAGTTGTAGTTGCAGTCGCTTCTTCAGCTTTTACTTCATGAGTAATTTCTTCTTTAGCAACAAGAGAATCTTTACTTACAGCCTCTTCAACATTAGCATCTTTAGCTTCTTCATGATGAACTGCTTCAACTGTTTCTACATGTTGCGTTGCTTCAGCTTTTTCTTCATGATGTGCTACAGCGGCCTCACCATGTCCTCCACCGTGTTCTGATGCTTCTTTTGCCAGAAGAGTTTCTACCTCTTCAATATTTTTAGGAGCAGTTAAAAAACCATATCCAATTCCTAATATACCAAGAGCCATTAGGATGATAGAAAAAGTTTTTAATTTACTTGAAAATGTATACATATCTATTACGATCAGTTTGTTCAACAATTATAATTGGCTTTTTAGTTTTAGAACATAGTCAGCAACTAACCAACGTTCGTGGGCACTTAATTGATTTGCATGTGAACCCATTGCATTTAAACCATAAGTTTCAACGTGAAAGATACTTCCTTCAGTAATTACTCTGTCTTTATAGCTAGGTACTCCAAGAAATTTTTCTCTTTCAACCAATTTACCTTTACCGTTTCCAGCTGCACCATGACAACTAATACAGTAAATTTCGAAAAGTTCTTTTCCTTTTCCAGAATTTCTATCTGCTTCACTTAAAGGTGATTTTAAATTAGCTTTAGCCAATTCGTAACCAGCAGTTGAATTTTCATACTCATAAGGCTCAAAACCTCTATTAATAGTTCCTTTTACAGGAAGCTGTCCTTCTTTTCCACCTTTAAATATCTTTGCTTCTGAGTAAGTTTCATAACCTACAGACTCATACATATTAGGGAAGTACTGATAGTTTGGTGCCGAATTATTGTGGCAAGATGAAACTAAAATAGTTATACCAACTAAAAGTGTTATTTTATATATCCTTTTCATAGCTACAATTAATTCTTTTCAATTACTTTAACTTCAACAGCTCCTGTACCTTCGAAAAAAGAAACAAGTTCTGCTTCGTTATCGTTTACAGCAACTTCCATTAAGAAATGGTCATCTGTTGTTCTTACATCAGGATTCTCAGCTTGCTTGAATGGCCATAATCTACTTCTCATATAAAAAGTGATTACCATTAAGTGGGCAGCAAAAAATACAGTCATCTCAAACATAATTGGCACAAAAGATGGCATATTCTGAATGAAACTAAAACTTGGTTTTCCACCAATATCCTGTGGCCAGTCATGAATCATGATATAACTCATCATAGTTGTTGCAACAGAAATACCAACACATCCATATAAAAAAGCACAAATTGCTAATCTTGTTGGTGCTAAACCCATAGCTTTATCCAATCCGTGAACTGGGAATGGAGTAAAAACCTCTTCAATATGATGATGAGCAGCTCTGGTTTTCTTTACTGCATCCATCAAAA
The DNA here is from genome assembly GCF_058808175.1 of Flavobacterium sp. GW821-FHT11G01. Taxonomy (NCBI): domain Bacteria; kingdom Pseudomonadati; phylum Bacteroidota; class Flavobacteriia; order Flavobacteriales; family Flavobacteriaceae; genus Flavobacterium; species Flavobacterium sp. GW821-FHT11G01. The sequence goes on from NZ_JBXARK010000005.1 coordinate 14,221, forward strand.
TATCATCGTCATTATAAATGGCGTATATTACTTTATTACTCATGATGTGAATCTTTATTTGCTCTTTCTCTAATGTAATTATCTCCTGTTCCTTTCAAAATTGTTTTAACCTCTGCCTGAGCAATTACAGGGAATGTTCTAGAGTATAATAAAAACAATACAAAGAAGAAACCAATTGTTCCAATGAAAATTCCAATATCAACAAATGTTGGTGAGAACATTGTCCAAGAAGATGGAAGGTAATCTCTATGTAAAGAAGTAACAATAATTACGAATCTTTCAAACCACATTCCGATGTTAACCACAATCGAAATAATAAATGAAAACATGATACTTGTTCTCAATTTTTTAAACCACATAAATTGTGGAGAGAAAACGTTACAAGTCATCATTGACCAATATGCCCACCAGTAAGGCCCGGTAGCTCTGTTTAAGAATGCATACTGCTCATATTCTACTCCTGAATACCAAGCTACAAATAACTCAGTAATATAAGCTACACCAACAATAGAACCTGTAATCATGATAATGATATTCATTAATTCGATATGTTGTAATGTAATATATGCTTCAAGATTAGAAACTTTTCTCATAACAATCAACAATGTATTTACCATTGCAAATCCAGAGAAAACCGCTCCAGCAACGAAGTATGGAGGAAAAATTGTTGTATGCCATCCTGGAATTACAGAAGTAGCAAAGTCCATCGATACAATCGTGTGTACAGAAAGTACAAGAGGAGTAGCTAAACCAGCTAATACTAAAGATACTTCTTCAAAACGTTGCCAATCTTTAGCTCTTCCACTCCATCCGAAACTTAGGATAGAATAAACTCTTTTTGTAAAAGGAGTTACCGCTCTATCACGTAGCATTGCAAAATCAGGCAATAAACCAGTCCACCAGAATACTAATGATACTGAAAGATAAGTTGAAATTGCGAATACATCCCAAAGCAATGGTGAGTTAAAGTTTACCCATAACGATCCAAATTGATTTGGAATAGGTAAAACCCAATATGCTAACCATGGACGTCCCATGTGAATAATTGGAAATAGACCTGCTTGAACTACTGAGAAGATAGTCATTGCTTCTGCAGAACGGTTAATAGCCATTCTCCAACGTTGACGGAAAAGTAATAATACCGCAGAAATTAATGTTCCAGCGTGACCAATACCAACCCACCAAACGAAGTTCGTGATATCCCAAGCCCAACCAACTGTTTTATTTAATCCCCATGTTCCGATACCGGTAGATACGGTGTAAATGATACAACCTAACCCCCAAAGGAAGGCTATTAATGCGATTGAAAATACAATCCACCATTGTTTGTTTGCAGGCCCCTCAACAGGTGCAGCTACATCTACTGTTACATCGTGATAAGATTTATCACCTATAACTAAAGGTTTTCTAATGGGTGCTTCGTAGTGAGACGACATAATCCTTTATATTGTTTCTAATTAATAATTTTACTAAGTATTTCTAACTTTAACACGGTAAACCACATTAGGTTTTGTTCCTACATGCTCTAACAAGTGATATGATCTTTCATCAGCTGCTAATTTAGCTACTTTACTTTCAGTATCATTAACATCACCAAATATCATTGCTCCAGAAGAACAAGCATTAGAACAAGCTGTTTGGAATTCACCATCAGCAACTGGGCGACCTTCATTTTTAGCTTTTAACTTAGTTGCTTGTGTCATTTGAATACACATAGAACATTTTTCCATAACCCCACGAGAACGAACGTTTACGTCTGGATTTAACACCATACGTCCTAAATCGTCATTCATATGGTAATCGAATTCTGTGTTTTTGTTATACAAGAACCAGTTGAAACGACGTACTTTATATGGACAGTTGTTTGCACAGTAACGAGTACCAACACATCTGTTGTATGCCATGTGGTTTTGACCTTCACGACCATGAGATGTAGCAGCTACTGGACAAACTGTCTCACATGGTGCGTGATTACAGTGTTGACACATAACTGGTTGGAATGAAACTTGTGGATTATCTCCAGCTTTTTCCATTTCATTAAATGTAGATAATGAACTAGATAAACCAGCAATATTTTCTTTTCTTTCATTATCACCTTCAAAAGTACTTTCAGAAGAATAATATCTATCAATACGCAACCAGTGCATATCACGACTTCTTCTTACTTCAGCTTTACCTACAACAGGAACGTTGTTCTCAGCGTGACAAGCAATAACACATGCTCCACAACCAGTACAAGCGTTTAAGTCAATTGAAAGATTAAAGTGATGTCCTGTAGAACGATCAAATGATTCCCATAAATCGACTGTTGTAGCTTCAACTTCCTGGTGATCTAAAGATACCATTGGTTTTTCATTCCAATGTTCAGCATCTTTGGTATTAAAGATTTCAAGAGTAGTTTCTTTAATAATATCTCCTCTACCCATTAATGTTTTCTGTCCCTGAACACAAGCAAACTCGTGAACTCCATTTGCTTTCGCAATAGAAACAGATTGAACACTATTGAAGTTTTTATATAACGCATAGGCGTTTAAACCTACCTGCATTTCGTCTTTTAAAGCCGCTTTACGACCGTAACCTACAGCTAAACCAACTGTACCAATAGCTTGTCCAGGTTGAACAATTACCGGAACATTTTCTAATTTAGCGCCATCAGCAGTAGTAATTGTAGCATAACTACCATTCAAACCACCGTTAGCAACAATTTCATTTGTTAAACCAAGCTTTTTAGCATCAGCATTAGAAATAGTTACATAATTATCCCAAGAAACTCTTGTGATTGGATCTGGAAACTCTTGCAACCAAGGATTGTTTGCTTGTTGTCCATCTCCCATACCGGTTTTAGTATACAATACTAATTCAAAATCTCCAGCTGATCTTGATTTTGAAACTGCACTTGCAGCAGCAGTATAATCAAAAGAACCAGCAGATAAAGCAGTAGAACCAATTACAAAAACACCATCATGTAAAACTTTATTCCAAGAAGAACCTGCAATAATTCCAGCTGAACTAGCTTTAAGATAATCATAGAAGTTTCCAGGAACACCATTTAATGATAATAAAACGTCTTGAAATTGTTTTGTATTGAATATAGGACGAATAGTTGGCTGAGTCAAACTATAAGTTCCTTTTGTAAGCACAACATCACCCCATGATTCTAAGTAATGAGGAGCAGGAGCAGCGATTGTAGTAATCGATGCAGTTTCATCTTCCTTTAAAGAAAACGCAACTGAAGTTTTTACTTTTTTCAATCCAGAAACAAAAGAAGCTGAATCAGCTAATGTGTAAACCGGATTAATACCACTCATGATTAAAGTATGAACACTACCAGCATTCATATCTTTTATTAATTGAGACACAACCGCATTAGAACCTTTTCTAATTTGTCTTGTACCTGCTGTATTAAAAGCTTCACTAGCCAACACCTGATTGATAGCTAAAACTAATAATTGTGCATTTTTATCTTCAATTCCAGATACTAAAACTCCTTTAGAACCAGCAGCTTTTAACTGTTGGGCAGCTTTAACAACTTCTGCTTTAAAATTACCATCTAAAGAAACAGCAACAGAAGCACCTGCAACTATATTATATATTTGAACTAATGCTTGCTTTTGATTAGCAATAGTCATTGGAACACGCTTATCAGCAGCAGCTCCAGATAATGCCATATTTGATTCGAACTGAAAATGACGAGACATTTTTCCGTTTTGAGGAATACGTCCTTTTGCATATCCAGAATCGTATCCACCACCTTGCCAGTCTCCTAAGAAATCAGCACCAACAGAAACGATTAAAGAAGCTTTTGAAAAATCATAATCAACTAAAGCTCTTTCTCCATAAACTGTCTCAAATGCATCTAATGCGTCAGATGAAGAAACTGCATCATAAACAACATGTTTTGCATTTGGATTTTTAGCGATAAATTCACCAATTAACTTTTCAGTAGATGGACTTGCTAAAGTATTTGTCAACAATACCACTTGTCCGCCTTTTGCTTTCGCATCAGCAAGACTTGATTTAATTTTTAAATCAACAGCAGACCAGCTACTATTTTTTCCATCTAATTTAGGCTCTTTCAAACGCATACTATCATATAATGATAAGATAGACGCATGAATTCTAGCATTAGCTGAAAATTTAGCTCCAGAAATAGTATTGTTATCAATTTTAATTGGACGACCCTCACGAGTTTTCACTAATAAGTTAGCAAAATCAAAACCATCAAAAACAGTAGTTGCATAATAATCTGCAACACCAGGAATGATTTGTTCCGGTTGTAACACATAAGGGATAGACTTGTGAACAGGACCTTCGCAAGCAGCAAGTGTAACAGCTGCAGTACTAAACCCTACGTACTTTAAAAAGTCACGACGTGAAGTTCCAGATTGAGCTAAAGCATCTGCATTCCCTAAGAATTCTTCTGTAGGAATCTCTTCAACGAATTCGTTATTTCTAAGCGCCTCAACAATAGAACTATTCTCTAGTTCTTCAACACTTTTCCAGTATTTTTTGTTTGATGACATTGTATATAAATATTAAAATCTTAATAATTCGATTAATAGTGGCATTTACCGCATTCTAAACCTCCCATTTGCGCTGCAGTCAATTTCTCTACACCGTATTTTTTAGAAAGTTCAGCATGAATTTTATCATAGTAGGCATTTCCTTCCATTTTAACATCAGTTTTTCTATGGCAATCAACACACCATCCCATTGTTAATTTAGAATATTGCTTCATGATTTCAAATTCCTGTACCGGACCGTGGCATGTTTGACATTCAACTCCAGCAACATTTACGTGTTGAGAGTGATTGAAATATACGAAATCAGGTAAATTATGAATACGAACCCATTTAACAGGCTGCGTTTTTCCGGTATAAGCTTGCTTAGTCTTATCCCATCCAACAGCATCATATAATTTTTGAATTTGAGCATCATAAAATGCTTTGCTGTACTCTGGAGTAGCAGTAGATTCAGCAACCTCAGAAATGTTTTTATGACAGTTCATACAAACATTCAAAGAAGGAATACCAGCATTTTTACTTACACGAGCCGCAGAGTGACAATATTTACAATTGATCTCGTTATCTCCTGCGTGAATTTTATGAGAATAGTGAATTGGCTGAATTGGCTCGTAATTCTGATCTACACCAACTTGCATTAAGAAAGCATAAACAAAATACCCACTTGCCAATAATAAGAATATAGAAGTAACCAATACTAAAAATTGATTTTTAGCAAAAGCTTTCCAAATTGGAGTTCGAGCTTCTCTAGAAGGAATCTCAATACCATTTTTGCTAGCAACTTTTGTTAATACCTTATTAACCATTACTAACATAACAACTAAAATAGCCATTACAAGAGCAAGAGCGCCTAAAATAATATTATTAGAAATTCCGCCTTCTTCAACTTTTGTTCCCGGAGGAGCAGCAGAACCAGGTGCACCAGCAGCAGGCTCAGCTTTTACTTCAGAAGTATAAGCGATAATATTATCAATATCACCTTCAGATAATTGAGGAAAAGCAGTCATTACTGACTTGTTATTTTCTTCAAAAAGTTTAACAGCAACAGGATCACCTGATTTAATTACTTCAGAACTGTTGTGAACCCATTTGTAGATCCAAGCCATTTCATGCTTAGCAGCAACTCCTCTTAAAGCAGGACCTGTTGATTTAGCATCTAATTTGTGACATGCAGCGCAATTTGCATTAAAAAGTTCTTTCCCTTTTACTGGATCACCACCTGCAGTTGCAGCCGGAGCAGCAGCTTCAGGCGCCGCCGGAGCAGCAGCAGCATCTTGAGCAAATGAAGTTAGGGAGAAAATCAGCGTTAGCGATAAGCTAAGCAGTAATTTTCTTGAGATCGAATTATGGTTACCCACCTTTTTCATATAGTATAATAATTATCTACTAATTTTTTGGTATGATTTTTACTGTAGTAAACAATAAAAAACGAATACCCTCTTTTAAAACTTGCACAAAAATACGACTTATGAACTATTCTCAAAACCTTAAAATAGTCTTAAATATCAATTTATATCAATTCTAAATAATATTAAAATTTTCCATACAAACTTTAAATACTATTTTTGCATAAAAACCATCACATTATGAGAATTTTAACCCCTTCAAAAAGAGTTTTCTTAACATTAACAATGTTAACATTAGCCTATAACATTAATGCTCAAGACCAAAATTTAACAGTAAATCAGGATCCTAAATTTGAGCAGTTATTGAATGATAAACGCAAAATTAACACGTCAATAAGCACAAACGATACTTACAAAATTCAAATTTTTAGCGGGAAAAGTGACGAAGCTAAAAAAACCTTATCAGATTTTAAAAGAGAAAATAGTAACATCGATGGCACCATCATTTTCAACACACCAAATTATAAAGTAATTGTTGGAAATTTTAAAACAAGAATTGAAGCAGAGCGAAATTTGGCAGAAATCAAAAAAAGATACAAACTTGTATTTTTAATTAAACCCAGCAAATAATTATCACTTATATCATAACAAAAAAGCAACTCGATTGAGTTGCTTTTTTGTTATGATCATATATCTTACTAAACTTTCTTGCTTTCAATATTAGGCAGAAAACCAGCAATTACACCTATTAATGGTAAAAAAGCGCAAATCTTAAAAACATATTCAATACTTGTCAAATCGGCAAGCTTACCTAAAATTGCAGATCCCAAGCCTCCCATTCCAAAAGCAAATCCAAAAAATAATCCTGCTACCAAGCCAACTTTTCCTGGCAATAATTCTGTTGCATATACTAAAATTGCAGAGAATGCAGAAGAAAGTATCAATCCTATTAATACAGACAAAATACCAATCCAAAATAAAGAAACATAAGGCAGTAGCAATGTAAAAGGTGCTACTCCCAAAATTGAGATCCATATTACATATTTTCTACCGAATTTATCACCTATTGGACCCCCCATAAGTGTTCCTACAGCAACCGAGCCCAAAAACACAAACAGATAAATTTGAGATTGCTGAATAGACAAATGAAATTTATCTATTAAGAAAAAAGTATAATAGCTGGTAATACTAGCCATATAAAAATATTTGGAAAAAATTAAAACTAATAAAATAACTAGCGATAACCAAACTCTTCTTTTAGAAAGCTGACGAACATTAGTTTCTTGCGAAGCCGTTTTATTTCTACGTTTTACTTCTAAATGATCAGTATACCAAATCGCAATTCTATACAAAGCAAAAATTCCTATCAAAGCTATAACACAAAACCAAACGATATAGGACTGCCCATTAGGTATAACAATTAACGCAGCCAATAATGGCCCTACCGCACTACCAGCATTACCTCCTAATTGAAAAATAGACTGTGCCAATCCTTTTTTTCCGCCTGAAGCTAAATGAGCCACTCGTGATGATTCAGGATGAAAAACAGAAGATCCAATTCCGATCAAACTAACCGCAATCAATAAATAGGAAAAACTATCTGCAATAGATACAAAAAACAATCCCACTAAAGTGAAAGTCATTCCAAAAACTAATGAATATGGCTTAGATTTTTTGTCTGTATACATCCCTACAAAAGGCTGAAGAATTGAGGCAGTAAGCTGATAAGTAAAAGTTATCATACCTATTTGCGTAAAACTTAAATTAAATTTTTCTTTAAATAATGGATAAACTGAAGGTATTACCGCTTGCAATAAATCGTTTATAAAGTGAGAAAAACTAATAATAAAAAGAATGGAATAAATTGTTTTCTGAACCGCTTCCGGCTGTGTCTTAACATTTGTCATAAGTTCTTATTTGTATTTTTAAATGCTACTAAATAAATAATAATTTATTTTAACAAAGATGCCAATTAATTTCAATGTCATAATTACTACATTTGGACAATGAATAACGAATATCAGACATACCTTGTAGTTGACTATGGATTTCAAATAAATCCCTCATTACCAGTTTTAGGTTATACCGAAAAAATCACAGACGCTGTTTGCGCATCACATTCCCATCCCAGGGCGCAACTTCTTTATGCTACAAGTGGCGTTATGAATGTAGTTGTAAAAAATCAGATTTGGGTAGTGAATCCATTACAAGGTCTATGGATTCCCGGTGGAATCGAACATCAGGTATCTTTTCAGAAGAATGTAAAACTATATAGTGTTTTTGTTGATCCTTCATTTACATATAATCTTCCTTCAACAAGTTTCTCTTTTGACATTTCAGTATTCTTAAAACAACTAATGTTTAAAATCATCTCATTTGAAAACAATGAAAATCCGACACTTTCGCAAAAGAAAATTATGGATGTATTTTTAGATGAACTAGCATTAATTGAACCAAGTTCTACCTTTTTACCCACAAGTAATCATGTAAAACTTCAAAACATCATTTCACTTTTGATGAATGACATCGCTAACAAATACACCATAGATCATTATGCAGAGCTATCGTTTATGAGCACCAGAACCTTATCCCGGCTATTCATTAAAGAACTAGGTATGAATTTTAGTGATTGGCGAATAAGATTAAAACTTTTAGAGGCTATAAAAAGATTAGGAGAAAAACAATCAATAAAAGAAATTGCTTTTGATTTAGGATACGAAACAACCAGCGCTTTTATTTTTATGTTCAAAAAAAATCTAGGTAAAACTCCCTCAAACTACATTCTGGAAAATAAAATAAATGAAATTTTTTAATCAATCTTAAAGTCAAATATTACAGAAAATCAGAATTATATTCAAAACAAAAGGCCTCAATTTTCAAAGAGGCCTTTTGTTTTGAATATGATGATTGCATAAATATCTTTTCGATTAATCTGGAATATATGAAAACTCAACAATCTGTTATTCTACTACCTTAATTCCAGTAGCCAAAAATCGTATTTCCTCTTTGGGCATAGTAATAGCGTCAATTTCTGCTTTTGTTTTTTTAGCATCTTTAGCATAATGTTTTAACTCTTCCACAGATGTGATCATTTTTTCTGCAGTTCCTTCCAAAACAACATTTTTCCCTTTTAATGCGGTAGGAACGAAAAATGCATAATCTTTCATTTTTACAAAAAAGGAAGAACTATCTTCTGTTTTAATGGTTAACCAACATCCTCTTTTCTCACAAACATCTGTTACCAATCCTTTTACAGCAATATTTTCTACTTTTTTTGTGTCTTTTAATTCATTTTCTAATTTTCCTACTAAAATAGCTTTACTTTCAGAAATCTTAGAAACATCAGCACCATAGTAGTCCCCTATTACAGCATTACCCGCTGGAGGAGATTTTTTTTCCACTGCTTCCTGCGAAAAAGAGAGCATAGAAAAACATAACAAGATTGAACATAGTACTAGTTTCATAATCAAATAATTTCACCAAAAATAACACTAAAATTTAAAATAAAAAAAGCCCCAATTTTCATTGGAGCTTTAAAATATAATTATTGAATATTATTTCAATTTCTTTTTAATTGCAACTTCATGGTATGCTTCAATAACATCTCTTTCTTCGATGTCGTTGTAACCTTTAATCTGGATACCACAATCGTAACCTTTAGAAACTTCTCTAACATCGTCTTTGAAACGTTTCAATGCCACAAGTTCACCTGTATGCACTACTACTCCATCTCTAATAACTCTAATTTTAGAAGTTCTCATGATCTTACCATCCATCACCATACATCCTGCAATTGAACCAACTTTAGAAATTTTGAAAATCTCACGAATTTCAGCAGTTCCTAAAATTTCTTCTTTCATCTCAGGAGCTAACATTCCTTCCATCGCATCTTTCAAGTCATCGATAGCTGCGTAGATAATAGAGTAATAACGGATATCGATTTCTTCTTTATCTGCAAGTTGTCTAGCATTTCCTGCAGGACGAACGTTAAATCCGATAATGATTGCATCAGAAGCAGAAGCCAACATAACGTCAGTTTCAGTAATTGCTCCAACACCTTTATGTATAATATTAATTTGAATTTCTTCAGTAGAAAGTTTAGAGAACGAATCTGACAATGCTTCAACAGATCCATCAACGTCTCCTTTAAGGATTACGTTCAATTCTTTAAACTGACCAAGAGCGATACGACGTCCAATTTCATCAAGTGTAATATGACGCTGTGTACGTACAGATTGTTCACGCATTAATTGAGAACGTTTAGATGCAATTTGTTTTGCCTCTTTTTCGTCTTCAAATACGTTGAATTTATCACCCGCAGTTGCAGCACCATCAAGACCTAAAACAGATACCGGAGTTGATGGACCTGCTTCTTTTACAACATGTCCTCGCTCATCATGCATAGCTTTAATTTTACCATGATGTTTACCCGCTAACATATAATCTCCAACTTTTAAAGTTCCATGCTGAACTAAAATTGTAGAAACATATCCTTTTCCTTTATCTAGGAAAGCCTCAACTACAGTTCCCTGCGCCGCTTTATTTGGGTTAGATTTTAAATCTAAGATTTCAGCTTCTAATAAAACTTTTTCTAATAATTCTTTTACTCCAGTTCCAACTTTTGCAGAAATATCATGTGACTGAATTTTTCCACCCCAATCTTCAACAAGTAAATTCATACTAGCCAAACGCTCTTTGATTTTCTCAACATTAGCATTTGGTTTATCAATTTTATTGATTGCAAATATAATTGGCACTCCCGCAGCTTGTGCGTGAGAAATTGCTTCTTTTGTTTGTGGCATGATATCATCATCCGCCGCTACAACAATAATAGCGATATCGGTAACTTGAGCTCCACGTGCACGCATCGCGGTAAACGCCTCGTGACCTGGTGTATCTAAGAATGCGATTTTTTGACCGTTATCTAAAGTTACTCCGTATGCTCCAATGTGTTGTGTAATACCTCCAGACTCGCCAGCGATAACATTTTCTTTACGGATATAATCCAGTAAAGATGTTTTACCGTGATCGACGTGACCCATTACAGTTACAATCGGTGCTCTTACAACTAAATCTTCTTCTTTATCTTCAACTACCTCAATAGCTTCTTCGATATCAACAGTGATGAATTCAACTTCATAACCAAACTCGTCAGCTACAATAGTTAAAGTTTCAGCATCTAAACGCTGGTTCATGGTAACCATGATTCCAAGAGACATACAAGTTCCAATTACTTTAGTAATCGGCACATCCATCATGATTGCAATTTCACCTACAGTAACGAATTCCGTAACTTTAATAGTTTTACTTCCTTCATCAAGTGCTCTTTGCTCCTCATCAGATTTCTGACGGTGCGTATCTCTTTTATCTCTTCTGTATTTAGCAGCTTTAGATTTTCCACCCTTACCTTGAAGTTTTTCAAGAGTCTCTCTAATTTGGTTTTTTACTTCCTCTTCAGTAGGCTCAACTTTTGCAACAATTGCAGGACGGTTTCCTTTTACAAAACCAGGTCTTGCACTTCTGTTAGCATTAAAACCTCCACCACCAGTATTAGGTGTAATTTTATTAGGATTAGGTGTTCCCGGCGCATTACCTGTAGCAGGTTTTGGCGCCCCTGGTGCTCCTGGTTTTGGAGCAATTCTTTTACGCTTATTTTTATTAGCGTTATTGTTTGCACCTGGAGCTCCTGGTTTATTAGGAGTGATTTTTGGATCTTCTTTCTTTTTCTTCGGCTTATTAAATTGAGATAAATCAATTGTTTGTCCAGTAAGAGTAGTTCCTGATAATTTTTGATATTGAGTAGTGATAGTCTCTTCAGCAGTTGACGGATCTGTTGAAACAACAGGCTCTTGCGGTACTACTTTTGGAGCTTCCACTTTTACTTCTTTTTTCTCTGTAATAATAGGTTTTTCTACCTTTTTCTCTTCAGAAACCACAGGAGCAACAACTGGCTCAGGCTGTACAATTTCTTTTTGAACAGGTTTTTCTGGTTGAGCTGGAGTAACAACTGCTTTTGGTTCTTCTGCTTTAGCAGGTTCCTCAGCAGGAGTAGAAACAATTGCAGGTTTCTTTGGATTTAAATCAATTTTACCAACTTGAACAGGTCCGGTTACAACAGCTCTCGCTTTTATAATCTCTTGCTGTTTTTGGCGTTCTTCGTCTTGTCTGCGTTTGTCCTCAATTTCTTTTTCACGCTCAACACGTAAAGCTTCTTTTTCTTTTCTTTTCTCTTCTCCTACCTCTTTAGAAGCTTCCTTATTCCCCTTATCGCCCGCAAATTGGCTTTGTAGGATATTAAATTCGCTATCAGAAATTTTAGCATTCGGATTTGCGTCAATAGCAATTCCCTTATCTTTTAGATAATCAACAGCTCTTTCTAACGAAATATTTAATTCCCTTAAAACCTTGTTTATTCTTATTACTCTCTCTTCAGACATATAACCTTTTTATTATTACCTTTTTCGTTGTGTTGTTAGAGCAGATAATTAGTTATCAAACTCTTCTTTTAGTATTTTCATAACGTCAAGAATAGTTTCCTCTTCTAAATCCGTTCTTCTTACTAAATCTTCTACTTCTTGTTTTAAGATACTTTTTGCAGTATCTAAACCTATTTTAGCAAATTCTTCAATTACCCAGTCTTCGATTTCATCTGAGAACTCTGTTAATTCAACATCGTCTTCATCAGCAGTTGCACCTGCAACATCTCCCTCACGAATAACATCTAATTCATAACCTGTTAGCTGACCCGCTAATTTAATATTGTGACCTCCTCTACCAATTGCTTTAGAAACTTCTTCTAATTTTAAGAAAACTTCAGCTCTTTTGTTTTCTTCGTCAATTTTGATAGAAGAAACTTTAGCAGGGCTTAATGCTCTTGTAATAAACAATTGAATATTGCTTGTATAATTGATTACGTCGATATTTTCGTTTCCTAATTCACGAACAATTCCGTGAATACGAGATCCTTTCATACCAACACAAGCTCCAACAGGATCAATTCTATCATCATAAGAATCTACCGCTACTTTTGCTTTTTCACCAGGAATACGCACTACATTTTTAACTGTAATCAAACCATCGAATACTTCAGGAATTTCTTGTTCAAACAATTTTTCTAAAAACTTCTCAGAAGTTCTAGACATGATAATTTGAGGTTTGTTTCCCTTTAATTCAACGCTTTCAATGATTCCACGAACGTTATCTCCTTTACGGAAAAAGTCAGATGGAATTTGTTTTTCCTTTGGAAGCACAATTTCGTTTCCTTCATCATCAACTAAGATAACTACTCTAGGACGTACGTGATGCACTTCAGCAGTATAAATATCACCGATAATATCTTTAAATTGCTTGTAAAGATTTGTATTATCGTGTTCGTGAATTTTAGATATTAAGTTTTGACGCAAAGCCAAAATAGCTCTTCTTCCTAAATCGATCAATTTAACTTCTTCTGAAACTTCTTCACCAATTTCAAAATCCGCTTCAATCATTCTTGCTTCAGTCAAAGTAATTTCTTCATTTTCAAAATCAAGATCTTCGTCAGCAACGATTACTCTTCTTCTCCAAATCTCCATATCACCTTTATCAGGATTTATAATGATGTCGAAGTTATCATCAGAACCGTATTTTTTCTTTAATGCATTTCTAAACACGTCCTCTAAAATTGCCATAAGCGTTACACGATCAATAAGTTTATTATCTTTAAACTCTGAGAATGAATCGATTAATGCTAAATTTTCCATGCGAATTCTTTAATTAAAATGTTACTGTAACAATTGCCTCTTTAATTTCTGTATAAGGTATTTGTTGCTCTTTTTGAACTGTTTCTTTTCCTTTTCCTACTTTTTTCGGTTCTCTTGCTTCCCAAGACAAAATTATAAAAACATCGTTAGCTTCCACTAATTCTGCTTCAATTTTTTCAGTATTTGTAGTAACAATCAATGTTCTACCAATATTTTTAATGTATTGTCTCGTAAATTTCAAAGGCGATCCTACTCCAACCGATGCTACTTCAAGCGAAAAATCCTGCTCTTCACGATCCAGATTATTCTCGATTGCACGACTAACATCAATACAATCCTGTAGCGCTACTCCATTATCCCCGTCTAAACCAACACTAATTTTGAAAGAATCCGAAATAGACAGATCAATCAAAAAGATTGAAGGCTTTTCCAGAAGTGCTTCTGTAATTAATCCGTTTACTTTTTCTTTAAATGTCATAATTTTATAAAAAGAGGGGACACTTAGTCCCCTCATTATTTAGATTTTAATAAATAACGGTGCAAATATAGTGTTTTTTTTATAAATCAAAATAAATTGATTGCTCTAAAAATATTTCTTATCTTTATGGGAGCATTAAAATAACGGATTATTCAAATAATTTAACCTCAAAAAATTATGAAACGAATTTTAGTCCCTACTGACTTCTCAGAACATGCAGAAGACGCCCTAAAAGTTGCTGCTCAAATTGCTAAAAAAAACGATTCAGAAATCATCGTTTTACATATGCTCGAACTGCCACATCAAATGAATGATGCCATATTAGGCGGTGCAAGTATTCCAGAAACTATGCTTTTCATGAAAAAAGCAAACGAAATGCTTGACGAAATCTCATCAAGACCTTATCTGGACGGAATTCCTGTGACAGAAATAGTGAAAATGGATAAACCAATTCACGGAATCACACAAGTAAGCAAGGATTATGATGTGGATTTAATTATCATGGGATCACATGGCTCTTCTGGCATCGAAGAATTACTAATTGGTTCAAACACTGAAAAAGTTGTACGGAATTCAGAAATCCCGGTTTTAGTTATTAAAAAAGATAATTCCAATTTTAACGTAAGCAACATTGTTTTTGCCTCTGATTTTTCTGCAGAAACAAAAAAACCATTCGAAAAATTACTAAACTTCACCAAATTCTTTGAATCAAAAATACATTTGGTTACAATCTGCACACCAAACAGCTTCAAACCAACATATGTTATTGAAAAAGCAATGAAGGATTTCGTAACAGAATTCAACATCACTAATTACACCACTCAAATTTACAACGACACTAATATTGAAAAAGGAATTATCAATTTTGCAAATAGTATAAATGCAGATATTATCGGAATGTGTACTCACGGAAGAACCGGTTTTGCACACTTTTTCAACGGTAGCATTAGCGAAGGATTGGTAAATCATGCCGTTAGACCCGTTATCACTTTAAAAATTTAAATCCGATTTTTATCTCAAAACTCATTTAAATTTATTGCATAAAAAAAGCCTCTCGATTGAGAGGCTTTTATGTTGGTCTACTAGGACTCG